>JAWKIE010000005.1:0-168098 GCA_041394485.1 Microthrixaceae bacterium | reverse complement strand
CTCGTTCTGACGAAGCGACACCTGGGTGAGGTTGGCCTCCAGCGCCGAACTGAGCAGCGCACGCGCGTTGCCGGCCCGGTCGACCACGTCGGCCAGGTGGTCGGCCACGTCGCGTAGGTAGGGCTTGGTGCCCTCGGGTAGCTCGTCGCCCTCCATCAGGGCGTTCACCTGTTCGCGCACCGGGCTGGTCGCCCGCTGGGTCTGGAGCACCTCGCGCAGCAGGTAGTACAGGCGCTCGGTGGGCTGGCCGGGTCGTACGCCCTGGGCGAACACCTGCGTCTCCACCTCGTCGATGTCGTTCTCGAGGCCGTCGAGGACCGGTCCGTAGGCGTCGACCACCTCGTCGAGGATGCTGACCAGCACGGCGGCGGGCCCGTAGTGCAGCCGCTCGGGGTGGGACTCGAGCCGTCGGCGCACCCCCTCGAGCCGCACCGCGTCGCCGATGCGCACGACGACGACGAAGTCGTCGCCCAACAGCACGGTGATCTGCCCGAAGTCCACCTCCTCGGAGGCGTCGAGGTAGCGGGCCGAGCGCAACACGACCGACAGGGTGCCCTCGATGCGCTCCACCTTGGGGCGCTCCCGGGGTGACAGGGCGTCCTCGATCGTCAGCGGGTGGATGTCGAAGGCGCGCCGTACCTGCGCCAACTCCGAGGACAGCGGGTTGGCCAGCCCGACCCAGGCGAACTCGCGGGGCACCGGGCGTTCGTCCTCGTCGTGGTCGTGGTCGGCCCCTCCGGGTTCGTGCTCCTCGGGCGGCGGCGTCGCCAGCTCGGCCGCCACCGACTCCGGCGTGCGGTCGCCCGCCAGGCGCACGCCGTCGCGATAGACGGCGCAATCGACGATCACCTGTCGTCACCTGGCATGTGGGCACCGCAGCCGGAGGGAACCGACGCGCTCACAGGCGTTCGTAGCCCCGGCGGTACTCCCAGTCGCTGACCGACCGGTGGAACGCCTTCCACTCGGCCTCCGCCCCGTGCACGAGGTGGAACATGACGTCCTCCCCGAAGGCGGCGTTGGCGACGTCGGAGTCGCGGAATGCCGTGGTCGCATCCGGCAGGTTCCAGGGGACGTGGGTGAGGCCCTCGGCGGTGTAGGCGTTGCCGTTGTAGGGGTCGCCGCAGTCCAGGCCCGCCTCGATGCCGGCCAGCCCGGCGGCGATCACCCCGGCGAAGGCCAGGTACGGGTTGGCGTCGGCGCCGGGGATGCGGCTCTCGATGCGAAGGCCGGCACCGTGGCCCACCAGGCGCAGGCCGGCGGTGCGGTTGTCGAGCGCCCACACGGTGGCGGTCGGGGCCCACGACTCGGGCTGGTAGCGCTTGTAGCTGTTGAGGTTGGGCGCCCCCAGCAGGGTGAGGTCGGCCAGGTGGGTCTGCAGCCCGGCCACGAACGCCCGCATGTCGGCGCTCATCCCGTCGCCGGCCTCGCCGCCGCTGAGCGGCGTGTCGCCGTCGGTCGACCACAACGACGTGTGGATGTGACAGGACGACCCCGGCTGGTCGGCATAGGGCTTGGCCATGAACGTGGCCGACTGGCCCTCGAGGTGGGCGATCTCCTTCACGCCGTTCTTGTACACGGTGTGGTTGTCGGCCATCGTCAAGGCGTCGGAGTAGCGCAGGTTGATCTCGTGCTGGCCCGGCGCGGCCTCGCCCTTGGAGAACTCGATCGGGATGTTGGCGCCCAGCATCTCGTTGCGGATCCGCCGGATGATCGGCTCGTCCTTGCTGGTTTGGAGGATGTGGTAGTCGAGGTTGTACCAGCCGGTGGTGCTCGGCCGACGGAACCCGGCCTCGGCCAGCTGCTCGTAGGTGTCCGGCGACAGGAAGAACTCGAGCTCCGAGCCCATCTTCACCGAGAAGCCGGCGGCCTCGGCCCGTTTCAGCTGGTCCTTGAGGATCTGCCGGGGCGACACCGGCACTGTGTTGCCGTCGTGATCGGTGAGGTCGCACAGCACCAGGGCGGTGGCCTCCAGCCACGGGACGCGCCGCAGCGTGTTGAGGTCGGGGATGGCCCGAAAGTCGCCGTAGCCCGCCTCCCAGGTGGCGAACCGGTAGCCGGGCACGACGTCCATCTCGACGTCGGTGGTCAGCAGGTAGTTGCAGGCCTCGATGCCCTCGCCGGCGTGGCCGCCGCGATCGACGACATGATCGAGGAAGAACCGGGCGGTGACCCGTTTGCCCAGCAGGCGGCCGGTCATGTCGGAGAACGCCACCACCACGGTGTCGAGCGTGCCTTCGGCGGCCTCGAGGGCCAGGGTTTCAAGATCGAGCGGACCGTCGGTGGTCATGTGGGGGTTCCTTCCGGCGCCCGGGCCTGGCGGCTGCGGGTCGCTGGAGAAAGCGTGCCCGGGGACACGCCGACGATAGCGGCTGAGGCATTCTGGAGGCCGAGCACCGAGGGAGCGCCCATGCCAGAGCATCCAGCCGCGTCGCACTCGCCGGGCACCGTCCGGGTGACCGCCGGGGCATTGTCAGGCTTCGATCGGACCGGTCCCGGCCTGGTCGCGGTGGGGCACTGGACCGACCCGGTGGCCCGAACCGGCTGCACGGTGGTGGTGCTGCCCGAGGGCACGATCGGCTCGGCCGAGGTGCGGGGCGGCGCTCCGGCCACCCGCGAGTTCGACGTCCTGGCGCCCACCGCCACCGTGCAGCGGCTGGACGCAGTCGTGTTGTCGGGCGGATCCGCCTTCGGCCTGGCCGCCGTCGACGGCGCGTTGTCGGCGCTGAGCGACGCCGAGCGCGGGTTTCCGACCGCCGGGGGAGTGGTGCCGATCGTCGCCGGGATGTCGCTGTTCGACCTGGCCGTCGGTTCGCCCGAGGTGCGCCCCGGCGCCACCGAGGGCCGACTGGCCGCCGAAGCGGCGCTGGGGCCTGCCGGGGTCTCGGGTGCGCCGTCGACGGCGGCGCCGGTGCGGTCGGCACCGGACCGGCGCCGGGCCCGCGGAATCGCACGAGGCGGGCGTGGGTGCGGTCGGGGCCGGGGCGGGCGCCACCGTCTCGAAGTGGCGAGGGCGCGAACACCCGCCGCCGCGCTCTGGTCGGCTCGACCCTCGTCGAGGGTGAGTTCACGGTGACCGCGCTGATCGCCGTCAACGCGTTCGGCGACGTCGTCGGCCACGGACCGGCCAACGAACCGTGGCCCAGCCTGGTGCCGCCCGAGGAGGACTTGAGCCCGTTCGGCGGGGAGACCGCGCCCGAGGGCACCAACACCACGCTCGGGTTGCTCGTCACCGATGCGGCGCTGTCCAAGACCGAGTGCCTGCTGCTGGCGCAGGGCGCCCACGACGGCTACGCCCGGGCGATCACCCCGCCGCACGGTCGGGTGGACGGCGACGCCGTGGTCGCCGCCGCGACCGGCACCGTCCCGATGGCCGCCCACGACGATCCACGCCGGGTGGCACAGGTGGAACTGCTGCGCTGGATGGCCGTGCGCGCCACTCACGACGCCCTCGTCACCCTCGCCGACGTGGCCCCGCGCGGCCCGATTCCCTGGATCTACGACCCAGCAACCTGACCAACCGGCTGCCGGCCAACTCAGTGGCAGGGCGAACCCCATACCAGCGATTCCTACCCGGCCACCGCCTCTCCAACTCCCACTTCGAACGAGGGTGGCGGTCAGAGGCGGCTGTGTCCTCGCCTGGAGGCCGGGCTACCCGGCTGCGAGGTGCTGCCGCAAGGCTTCACGGATGACTTCGGAGACGGGTAGGCCGTCGTGGTCTGCTCGCAGGACCAGCTGCTGCTTGAGCTCAGGGTCGAGCCGAACCGACTCGACCACAGACGGCGCCGCCCCAAGCATGGGGCGACCTCGCTTGCCTCGCCGGGCGAGGATCACGTCGGGGTCGTACCCGGCCTCGGCCTCGTCCGCCAGCTTCTCAACGAGCTGGTCGGTGATGGGTCTACCCGAAGGGGTTGTTCCAGAGGTTCGGTTCGTCATGAGTCGAGCAATCTCCGATAGATCGGGCGTAACGGCATCGCGTGGATGATCATTTGGGTCCCTCCATCGGTGATGAGCACGATGACTTCCAGAAGGTTCCCTGCGCGGTCAGGTCCAATGACGAGCCATCGATCAGGTCCTCTCCGAGATCGTCGACCAGCAGCGAGTTGTCGACCGCGTGCAACATGTCGTTGTCTCGAACGTCGTGGCGGTGGGCCGACTTGTAGATCTCCACACCCGTTTAGTGTATTACGAAAATGGGTCAAGTGGAAAGATCGCGACCGCGCAAAGTGTGTTGTGACATGGGGCACCCGACCTTCGGGCTGTGGCTGTGCGACGGCCTCGCCGCCTTCCTGGTCACCGGGGAGGGTCGTCATCCGAGACCGACCGCCCGATCGGTGAGCGCTCGAACACCACGAACCGAGGGTCGGGTCAAGCTATTCAGGCGTCGTGTAGGCCGCCGTGATGCCTCCGTCGATGAGGAGGGACTGGCCGGTCATGAAGCTGCTCTCGTCCGAGGCGAGGAACAACGCGCCGGAGACGATCTCCTCAGGCTGGCCGAAGCGGCCCATCGGGATCTGCACCAGGCGGCGCTGACGGGCGGCCTCGTCGGCCATGTACTTGGCGAGCAGCGGGGTCAGCACCGGCCCGGGGCACAGGGCGTTGGCCCGGATGTTCTCGCGGGCGTGCACCGTGGCGATCTCCCGAGTCATCGACAGCACGGCGCCCTTGGAGGCCGTGTAGGCGATTTGCGGGGTGGCGGCCCCCAGGTGGGCGACGAAGCTGGCGACGTTGATGATCGAGCCGCCACCGGCCCGCTTCAGCGCCGGGATGCCCGCCGAGCAGCACTCGGCGACGCCGATGACGTTGACCTGCAAGGTGCGCTCCCACACCTCGCGGGGCGTCGAGGTGGGCCCGTCGTCGTCGGCCATCGAGATGCCGGCGTTGTTGTACATCACGTCGAGCTTGCCGAAGTGTTCCTCGGCCGCGTCGACCGCCGCCTGCACCGCCTCGGCGTCGGTCACGTCGCAGTACACGCCGATCGCCTTGCCGCCTGCGGCCTCGATGGCGGCAACCGTCGAGGTGGGATCCGCGACGTCGGCGACGACCACCGCCGCGCCCTCGGCGGCGAACCGCTCGGCCCCCACCCGGCCCAGGCCGGTGGCGGCGCCGGTGACCATGGCCACCTTCCCCTCCAGGCGGCCCGCCGCGGGGTCGCGCTCCGGCGCCGGTTGGATGTCCTCGTCGGGTACCGGATCGCCCGGGGCGTCGGCGGTTGACGGGCGGTCTGCGGCGGTGGTGTCTCGTGCTGCGCTCATTGGGCGGGCATCGTAGATGCTGCGCCGCAGAGGCCGGCCGGCCGATCGGCCGGGGCCGTGCGCGCAAGTAGTGTCCGGCGGATGGCTGCTCCCCACCACGACCTGATCCTCGCCGGCCGACGCCGGCCGGCCGCCGACGGCGCCACCTTCACCACCTACAACCCCGCCACGGGGGAACCCGTCGGCGAGGTGGCCCAGGCGGGCACCGCGGACCTGGACGCCGCGCTCGACGCGGCCCGCGCCTCCTTCGCCGACGGCACGGGGGAGTGGGCGTCCACCTCGGCCACCGAGCGGGGCAAGGTGCTCAACAACGCCGCCCGACTGATCCGTGAGCGGGCCGACGAGTTCGCCGACACCGAGGTGGCCGACGCCGGCCACACGATCACCGACGCCCGCTGGGAGGCGGGCGCGATGGCCGACGTGTTCGAGTACTACGCGGGTGCCGCCAACAAGCACTTCGGCGATGTGATCCCCGTGCGCGACCCCGGCCTGATGACGGTCTCCCGCGTCCCGGTGGGCGTGTGCGCCCTGGTCGTGCCCTGGAACTTCCCCAGCTACATCGCCACCTGGAAGCTGGGCCCGGCCCTAGCGGCCGGCAACTCGGTGATCGTCAAGCCCGCCTCGCTCACCCCGTTGGGTGCGCTGCTGCTGGGCCAGGTGCTCGTCGACGCCGGCGTGCCCTCCGGGTGCGTGTCCGTGCTGCCCGGTCCCGGCTCCAGCCTGGGCTCCGCGCTGGTGTCCGATCCCCGCGTCGACAAGATCTCCTTCACCGGCGACACCTCCACCGGCACCTCGATCCTCACGTCGGCCGCATCCAACATCTCCCGGGTGTCGCTGGAGCTGGGCGGCAAGTCGGCGGCGGTCGTGTTCGCTGACGCCGACGTGGCCACCGCTGCGGCCGAGATCCCGATGTCGGTGTTTGCCAACGCCGGCCAGGACTGCTGCGCCCGCTCCCGCGTGCTGGTGCAGCGCTCGGCGCTGGCCGACTTCACCGAGGCGATGGTGGAGCGCACCCGGGCGCTTCGTGTGGGAGACCCGACCGATCCCGAGACCGAGATCGGCCCGATGATCTCCGCCGGGCAGCGGTCCCAGGCGGTCGACTACCTGTCGATCGGCGCCTCGGAGGGGGCGACGCTGGCCACCGGCGGCGACACCGCCGACCCCGGGTTCTTCATGAACCCCGCCGTGCTCACCGGGGTCGCCAACGATTCGCGGGTGGGCCAGGAGGAGATCTTTGGCCCGGTGGCCGCGGTGATCGGTTTCGACGACGAGGACGAGGCGATCCGGCTGGCCAACGACAGCCCCTACGGCCTGTCCGGCTCGTTGTGGACCGCCGACGTCGGCCGGGCGCTGCGGGTGTCCCGCTCGATCCGCACCGGCGTGCTGTCGGTCAACTCCAACTCCTCGGTGCGCTACGAGGCCCCGTTCGGCGGGTTCAAACACTCCGGCATGGGCCGGGAACTGGGCATGGCGGCCCTCGATCACTACACCGAGTCGAAGATGGTGTTCTTCGCCGAGCGGTGACCGCGTTCACCCCGGGGCGCCCGGCTTGCGGGCACCCCCGTTGCCAGACCACAGTGATGTGGTTCTGATCCGTCCCAAGGAGCACGCCAGATGAGCACAGACATGACGCCTCGCCGACGCCCCACGCTGCTTCGCTGTGTCGGCTGGAGCGCGGTGGCGCTGTTGGCCGGCGGCACGCTGGCGGCCTGCGGGGACGACGATCCCAACCTCGAGGACCCGGCCGCCCAGGTGGTGTACACCGGCGACAAGGACGCGTCGATCGGCACCCCGAGCACGTTCCCCACCACCACAGTGCTGGTGACCACGACCTACTACTTCCCGGACAACGAACTGGCACCGGCCGACGGTGCCGCCGCCACGGACGGCGCCGCCGCCGATCCGGCCGTCGATACAACCCCCTGACCACCCAGGACGGGACGTTCGCGGTCGTGGACCACGACGACGCCCGGGTTGGGGAGCCCGCCCAGGAGGACTCGGACGCGGAGTCGTCGTTGCAGCTGTTGCCGATGATCGCACCTCGGCCCCGTCATCAGGCCGACCGCCACGCGGTGCCCGAGGCGTTCGACCGGGCGGAATGCGAACGGATCGTGGCGCTGGCCGAGCCCGAGGAGGCCGAGCCGGCCTCGCTCGAGGGCGACGACGCCGTCGACCGCGTCCGCTCCTCGAGCGTGAGTTGGTTGGTCTCCGACGACACCACCTGGTGGATCTATGAACGGCTCGGCGAGCTGGTCGCCGAGGCGAACGAGCGGTGGGGCTTCGACCTGGTGGGATTCGAGGAGGAACTCCAATACACCCGCTACGACGGGCCCGGCGACCACTACACCTGGCACCGTGACGGCCTCGACGGCGACGTCTCCACCCGCAAGATCTCGGTGGTCGTGCAACTGACCGACCCGGCGGAGTACACCGGCGCCGGGCTGGAGTTCCCCGACGACGACCCCGCCACGGACGACCGGTACCGGGCGCAGGGTTCCGCGGTGTTGTTTCCCGCGTTCGAATACCACCGGGTGACACCGCTGCGCTCGGGCCGTCGTCGGTCGTTGGTCGCCTGGGTGGCCGGCCCACCGTTTCGCTGACGCGTCCGACCCTTTGGTGCGCCGGGGTAGTGCAACCGGTCCATTCGGTGCGCTTCGCCTCAATGCGCATGCTCCACCCACCGATGGGTGCCGGTGACGATGCTGGACGGCGCACTTCCCCCACTGGTGTCTCGGCACCGATTCGGTTCGGCGCTGGCCGCCGCCCGCGGTGCGCTTGGGCTCTCGGCCGAGGAGTTGGCCGCCTCGGCGCCCCAACGGGTGGCCGCCGCCATCGGGAATCCCGCAGGGGCCGCAACGTCCGGCCCGACGACGTCCGGGTTCACCGCGGAGCGACTCATCGGCTATGAACTGGGCGAGGCGCAGCTGACGGACGGGGCGGTGGAGGCGGCGGTCGCCCTGTATCGGATCGGGCCGCGACGCTTCGACCCCGAGCTGTGGATCCCGGTGCTAGACACCTCCAGGACCTTCCCGGACGATCCCTATGCCCGGCTGGCGGTGGCGGTGGTCGCCGACGAACCGGTGCACGGGCCGCTCGAGCTGGCGGTTCGCTATCTGGCGGTTCGGCGGCTGCTGCGCGGCGTCGACGGCCTCTCGGTGGGCAACCAGGAACAGGCCGTGATCAGCGAGTGCATGCGGGTCTCGCCGGCCCGGGTCAACCGGGAGCTTCGCGAGCTCGAGGAGCCGGCGGCGCACCTCCGGCGGGTCGGCGGGCAACTGGCCGGTCGGCTGGTGGTGCCGCACACCGGCGTGCTGATCGGAACGGGTCCGGGGGGCACGCTGCTGATGCGCCAACGCCACCGGGACAACGTCGCCGGTCCGGCACGGGGTCGCCGCCACCCACCGGTGGGTCCGCTGGCCGACTTCAGCGCCGGGTGACGGGACGGCTCAGCCGTCCACGCTGACCAAGGTGATGATCCAGCCGGTCGGCGCCGCCTCGGCGTCGCTCTCGTGCCCCTGTGCGAGCACCATGCGGCTGTCGCCGGGGCGCATGCCCACGACCTCGTCGGCAAACCAGTCGGCGGGGCGGGTTGCGGTCAGGTCGAGGGGTTGGGCCTTGCAGCTTCTCCATCCCGACTTGATGACCGAGCCCGACTCGAGGTCGACCGATGCAACCAGCGCCATCCCGTGACCGTCGGCGGTGAGCGTCTCGCCGGTGGTGCTGCGGTCGGCCTGGCCAAGATCGAGGTGTCCGGCGCCGGAGCCGACGGCCTCGCTCACCTCGTCCGCCGACCAGGTCGGGGCGTCGCCGGCCCACGTGATCGACACGTCGGCGCGCAGCGAATCCCCGGGCTGAATCGCGCCGTCGCCCCATCCGGCGGAGCCGTAGGCCAACTCGGACGGAATCAGCAACCGGCGGCTGCCTCCCACGCGCATGTCGTCGGTGCCCTGCAGCAAGCCGGGGATCACGTGAGGATCGTCGGAGGCGACGACCATCGGGTCGTCGCTGTCACCGACCGGCGCCCCGGTCTCGGCGACCTCCAGGCCGACCTTCATGGCCAGGCAGTCGGCCGAGCGGACCGTGCGGCCCTCTCCGGCCCGATCCCACAACACTGTGAGTTGCTCGGGTGCCCGGGCGCCGGACCCCGACTCGGCGGCGGCGTTCTCCACCTCGGGCGGGAACAGCTCGTTCGCCCCGCCGGAAGCGAGTGCGGTGCTGGACGTCGGCGCAGCGCCGGGGGCGGGATCCGAGGTGGAGGAGGAAGGGGCCTCAGCGGTGGGCGACGAGTCGGGGGTGGCCTCCGTCCCCTCGGCGGCGGCGGTGGAGGAGGAGGCGGTGGACGAGGCTGCGGCCTGGGTCGTGGGCTGGTCGATCGAGGGGCCGCACGCGCCGCAGATCGCCACGACGGGCGCCAGCAGCACGAGGGCCGACATCCGGCGCCCGGCCGGGAGGGTGCCGAACCGAGCGGAGCGCTGCGATGCGCAGGGGGTGCCTCGGTCGGGCTGGGAGCGAGCCGTCACAGGCGACGATCGTAGTGTCGTCCTGGCGCAATCCGGCTCGGGCTGTCGGCGTTCTCAGGACACGCTCAGCTGCTCGGTGCGGTCTCGTACAGGTCGTCGAGGTGAGCGAGGGCACCCGGCGGTGCGAACGCCCCGTCGCTGGGGTCGTCCGGCTGCTCGGTCCACTGGTCGAGGGCGTGCAGCAACCCGCCGTCGTTGCCGCCCTCCGACTCGTCCCACCATCGGGTGATGTCCCGAACGGCGCCCTCGCCGGACCCGGTCACCTCGGCGATCTGCTCCACCGACCACTCGGCCAGGAACCGCAGGGCCAGCACGGTGCGGTCGGGTTCCGGCCAGCGCCGGAGCTCGCGGGTGAGGCGCACCCGATGCTCGAAGTGGGGGTCCTCCATCCGTCGGCGTCCCGCCACCTCGTTGGTCTCGTGCCAGTGCAGGGCGCCGGCGACCGCCCCGCTGACCGCCTCAACGTCGGCCTGGCTGCGTGAACCCACGTGGGTCGACGCCGCGTTCGCCCCCAGCCCGGCCACCAGGCTCTTCGCCGCGCCCGCCACGCCCACCAGGCGAAACGCCACCCGATGGGCTGCGTTGGTCGGATCCAGGGTGGAGCGGTCGGGCAACGTCCAGTCGCCCTCCACCGTGTCGATCCCGCTCGGCCCCTTGGGCGCAGCCGACTCGGCATGGTCCGGGCTCTCGTCCTCGCTCAACATGACCGGCTGGAAGCTCTGCGGTTCCGGCGCCGGCAGCGCCAGGTGGTTCAGCCGGTCGGAGTCAACCGTCGGTGCCTGCCAACGGGCCTCTTCCCGGGCGAGGCTGGGCGTGCGTTGGCCCAGCGGTCGTACCGCAGCGTCGGTCATGCGATCGCTCTCCGTCATCGATGGCTCCAGGGTGGCCTGAGTAGGTCCTCGGTTGGTCCATCGGCACGAACACCACCTCAGCTGAGCGGTGGCCGGAGGATTCCCTGATCGAGGCGACGAGGCCGGCACACTGTCCCACCGGCGCCGATGACCGACAGGAGGTGCACGATGACCGAGGATCGCCCCAGGAACTACTTCGTGCCGGCGCCCGGGGAGGCCGGCGGCTCGCCGCCGGCGCCGCCCGACGACCTGGCCCCCGACGGCTCGCCCGGCGCCGGGTCCGGGCCGGCACCGCCGACTCCCGTCCGCCCGCCGGCCCCAACGCCGCGGCCGCCGGAACCGGCGCGGCCTGCCGCACCCAAGCAGGTGTACGTACCGGACCAGGCCCCCGCCCCGACGCCCCGGCCCCCGTCGGCCGGGCCACCGACCACCGTGGCCCCGATTCCGGGCCCGGCGGCCCCACCGGCACGGGCCCCTCGCCCCGCCCGACGGCGAACGCGGCGCCGCCTGCTGCGGTTGCCGCGCAAGCGGTGGCTGTTCCTGGTGATTCCGCTGGTGCCGCTGCTGATCGCCCTGGGCTTCGGGCTCTACCTGTACAGCCTGTTCGCCGGCATCAACCGGGTGGACCTCACCGGGGTGCTCACGCCCGAGACCGGGCCGGGCGTCAACTACCTGATCGCCGGTTCGGACAAGCGGGCCGACGGCTCGGTGTCGGGGGAGCGTGCCGACACCCTGATCGTGCTGCGCGTCGGCGACGGTCCACCGAAGATGACGTCGATCCCCCGGGACCTCTGGGTGCCGATCTCCGGCACCGACGGATCGGCCAAGATCAACGCCGCCTACAACGGGGGCCCCTCACGCCTGGTCGCCACCGTGCAGGACTCCCTGGGCCTACCGATTCACCACTACGTCGAGGTCGACTTCGTCACGTTCGGGTCGTTGGTCGACGCGGTGGGCGGCGTCGAGATCGACTTCCCCCATCCGGCCTTCGACTCCGGCAGCGGTCTGTCGGTCGACCAGGCGGGCCCGGTCACGCTGGACGGCGACCAGGCGCTGGCCTACGTGCGCTCCCGCAACTACACCGAGGTGATCGACGGCCAACCGGTGAAGGACCCCACCGCCGACCTCGGGCGACAGCAGCGGCAACAGACGTTCATGAAGGCGGTCATGGGCAAGGTGGGGGCGACCCGCAACCCGGTGGGTCTCACCAAGGTGGCCCGTGCGCTGGGGGAGGATCTGACGATCGACGACGACCTCACCGCGTTCGGGGCGCTGGGCCTGGCCCGGGGCCTGGCGGGAACCAGCCCGGAGACGCTGATCCTGCCCACCGTGCCGGGCCGGGAGGGATCCCAGTCGGTGCTCTACCTGCAACAGGAGGCGGCGGTCCCAATCCTCGACCAGCTGCGCTGAGGGTCGATCACGGCCGGATTACGTGGTGCGCACCAGCCGTCCGAAGCCCGCCCGCATCGCCACCACCCGCCGCAGACCGGCGACGCAACCGTCCAGGTCGGTTCTGAGGTGCTCGTGGAGGAAGCGCACCGTCTGTACCCCGCACTGCGCTGCGGCGAAGTCCCGGTCGCGGTCCCGCCTGAGGTCGGCCTGGCGGGCGTGCACCTGCGGCCGTCGGCCTCCCGGGGATCACGGCGGAGTCCTCCGGGTAGGCGTCCACGACGCCCGCGATCCCACCCAGGGACGGCAGCGGATGTAGCACCACGGGCCAACGTCGGCGCGCTCGAGCAGCTCGGCGAGCAGCGTCTCCAGGGCCGACTGTTCCAGCTCCCGCCCGCCGGTGAACTCGTCCAACAGCTCGCCGAGGAGGCGGGCACCCGTCCGGCCTGGGCGGGCCAGGCGAAGCATCGCCTGCCCGACCTCGCTGTACCGGACCGTGCCGTCGAAGTGCCTCCTCGACCAGCTTCCGCAGGCGCGCACGGCTGTACGCGCCGGCCAGGTCCACGATCGTGCGGGCGGGGGAGGTGACCGGAAGCCGGAGCGGGTCGACCGGTCGGCCTCGTCCAGCTGCCGGCTTCGGTGGATGATCGGCCCGCCGTCGCCGACGATGGTGCGGCGGTGGGGATCGTCACGGTGATCCCGGGCAGGGCTCGACCGCCTGGAACCGCCACAGTCGGGCGGCCGAGCCGTGGGAGACGACCGCCCCGTCGCCGGCCAGCAGCAGGGCCGCCCACAGGTGTTGCCGGTCGTCGGTGGGAGCTCCGGGCACGCGGTAGACGCCCCGGTGGACCTGAAGCAGGCGGCCGCCGTTCAGCGCCCGGTTGACCGAGGCCCGGCCTACGCCCTCGGCGAGTAGCTGGCGCCGTGCCACCGTGCCGGCCTGGTCGGCGGCCAGGCGCTCGACGGTCTGCGCGAGGGATGCCACACGTCGACGGTACGAGTCGATCGGGGCTGCGTCTGCGGGGACCGCGACCCGGTCGGCCGGCGCGCAGGGGTGCCGAAGTCCACCCAGAGGGCCCGATTTCGCGTCTGGGTGGGATCGGGCTCGGAAACCGTGCCGAAGTCCACCCAGACGCGGACCGGATCCCCCGGACGCCGCCCATGGAGCAGGTCGGTCGGGCGAGGCGCCTACGCTGGGGACCGAGGCGGGCCGAAGGTGCTCGCCCAGGAAAGGCAACCCCCTCATGGCCGACTGCCCAAACCCCGACGGCTCCAGCCCGCGCACCACCAAGTTTGATGCCCCGCCCCCGATGTGCATCGACCCCGAGGTGGCCTACCACGCCGAGATCGTCACCTCGATGGGCACGATGTTCTAAGGTACGGCTGCACAGCCCAAAGCCGGGCCCCCAAGACGGTGAACAACTTCGTGTTCCTCGCCCGCTACCACCTAACCTGAGCGGCATCATCTTCCACCGGATCATCAAGGACTTCGTGATCCAGGGCGGCGACCCGGAGGGCACCGGTCGCGGCGGCCCCGGCTATCGCTTCCCCGACGAACTGCCCAAACCCGGCGAGTACCAGTTGGGCTCGCTGGTGATGGCCAACGCCGGCCCGACACCAACGGCAGCCAGTTCTTCGCGTGGTCTCCGGCCCGGGCGGCATCAACCTGCCGCCAAACTTCTCGCTTTTTGGCAAGGTGCTGGACGGGCTCGACGTGCTGGACAAGATCCAGTCGGTGGAACCGGCCGCGGCGACCGCCCAAGACCGACGTCGTCATCGAGTCGGTGACGATTCAGGGCTGAGCGCCTCTCAGAGACTACCGGCGAGGGGTTCGCCCCACGGCTCGGATAAGCTCGAAGTCGCTTGGTGGAGCGACCGGGTCCGTCCGAGCGGCCGTCGTTCGCCGGAGGTCCGTCGGAGCGCCCGTAGCCGGCGCGTCGGCGAATCCCCACGCCCAGGCGGCGTATGCGCTCGTTGGGGTGGAACATGTCGGCAGCCACCCGTGACCCCACCGAGCCCCGGGCGTGGGTGTTGACATCGGCGGTGGTGGCGCGGCGGCCCTGACCGTGCGCCGCAGCCGCCAGTTGGCCTCGGCGGCCGTCAGCCCGAGGGCGGTGCAGGGGATCAGCCCCAGGACGGTGGCCTCGCCGGTGTCTGAGGAACCCAGCCAGCCGCCGAGCGACCGAAGGCCGCGGCCGAACGACGGCGGGTTGCCGGGCCGAAACAGGTCGTTGCCACCGATGTGGATGACCGTGGCCTCGGGCGGGCCCAGCAGGTCGAGCAGCTCCTCGGCCCATAGGCGGCTGGGCATCGACCAGGTCGCCAACCCTGGCGCGCCGGACACCGACAGGTTTGACCACGCGGTCGGTCCGGTCGCCGAGGGCGGGCGGCCAGCTGACCGACCCACCCCAGGCTGGGATGGCATACCGACCCCCTGGGCGGCCGAATCGCCAGGGCCAGCATCCACCCCGGCGCTCCGCCGCCCGCCGTCGACAGCCGTGCGATCGTGCGCCGGTTGTGGGCGTCCCACCAGTGCGCGTGCCGGGCGACCGCGGTTCGGCTGTCGGCGGTACCGCGTCGAACCCCGACGGGGACCGGGTGGTGAGGGCCATCGGACCAGGATGCCCGGACGCGGCGGCGGTTCCACCGCCGGGCCGATCCCGGCGGTACGGTGCCGGCCCATCATCGCCCTCCCCCGGCGCCGGCGGGTCCGCCGAGTCGTGCCCGCCCTGACCGCTGCGGCCGCCCTGGCCGCCGCCGTGAGCTCGCCTCGAAGCGCCTGGGCGACGGTGCAGCGCCCGATGCCGGGTCGGCCGGCTCGGCGGGCAGCCAGGCGGCTGATGACGGACCGGATGGCCCGTCGCATGCAGCTGGCGAAGGTGGGCGCCAAGGCGGGCGGGGCGATGGCGGCCCGGCCGGGTGCGGTCGGTGGGCGCCACCCGGAGCCAGGCGGCGAGCTGCGCGCGGACGCCGAGCTGCGATCCGCCGAGGCGGTCGCCGAGGCCTGGGCGACATGAAGGGCGCCATGATGAAGCTGGGCCAGATGGCCAGCTATCTGGAGACCGGCCTGCCCGAGCCGATGCGGGAGGCCCACTGGTGCAGCTCCAGTCAGACGCGCCGCCGATGGCGCCGGAGCTGGCAGCGGCCCAGGTGGTCCTCGACGAGCTGGGCGCCCCGCCGAGAGCTCTTCGCCACCTGGGAGGCCCGACCGATGGCGCGGCCAGCATCGGGCAGGTGCACCGGGCGGTCACCCACGACGGCGAAGGGTGGCCGTCAAGGTGCAGTATCCCGGCGTCGACGACGCCATCCGCCACGACCTCGAAAGCTCCGACCTGGTGTTCAACGCGCTGGGGATGATGTTCCCCGGCATGGACCCCAAGCCGATCGTGGCCGAACTGCGTGAGCAGCTCACCGAGGAGTTGGACTACCGCCAGGAGGCAATAGCCAGCGGCGCTTCGGGGAGTACTACGCCGGGCACCCCACCATCTCGATCCCCGGTGTGGTCGACGAGTTCTGCACCGGGCGGGTGCTGTGCTCCGACTTCGTGCTGCGGCGGCGCTGGGCCGAGATGGTCGATGCCCCCAGGCCGGCGACCCGCTGGCGGGCGAGACGATCTTTCGTTACGTGTTCGGGTCGATCTACGGCATGGGTGCCTTCAATGGTGACCCGCACCGGCAACTATCTCTTTGAGGGCTTGGCCGGGTCAGCTTCCTCGACTACGGCCTGGTGAAACACTTCGACGCCGACACGGTGGCCGACTTCGAGACCCTGATCGTGGCGATGGTGATCGAGCACGACCACCTCGACCGCTTCCGCAGCGAGATCGAACGGATCGGCCTGCTGCCTGACGGTTGCCACCGTTCTCCACCGACCAGGTCGCCTCCTACTTCGGGCACTTCTACGACCACATCGCCGAGGAGGGCGTGCACCGCATCGGCCCGGAGTGGTCGGCCGAGGGCGGTGCGTCGCTACGCTTCGACCTCACCGGCCCGTACGCCGACATCATGAAGGCGGCCAACCTCCCCGGCGACTGGGTGATCGTGCAGCGGATCAACCTGGGCCTGTTTGCGTTGCTGGGCGAGCTGGGTTCCACCGCCAACTGGCGGCTGATCTCCGAGGAGCTGTGGCCCAGCGTGCACGGCCCGCCGTCGACGCCGATGGGCGAGGCGATCGCCGAGTGGGAGCGGGAGCGGCGCGCCTCGGCGACCGCTCAGCGGTAGCAGGCGACCCCGGTCAGTTCGATCGTCAGGCGCATCGGGCTGCGGGTCCAGCTCGGCCGCGCCGCCTCGTTGAGGTGATGGGCCAACAGCCGGGCGACCGGCGCGTCGTCGGGCAGATCCGGGGCAGGGCAGGGTGCTCCACGGCTCCATCGACACGAACACCTCCGTTCCGGCGGGCGCCCGGCCCTGGAGCGACATCGTCAGGGTCACCGTGGGGCCGTCGACGAACTCGACCAGCGCCTCCACCAGCCCGGCCGAGGCGTCCAGAAAGGTGACGTCGCCGATGCGGTGCGCGGCGTCGATCAGCCACAGCATCGTCTCGTCGGCCGGTGCTGCGGCCATGACCGAGGCCCCGGTGGCCCAGGCCGCGGGCATCCCGGATGCCGGTGCGTCGGTGGCCGCCCCCGGTGGGGTCGCAGGCCCGCTCGTCGTGGTGCCGGGCCCCGACGCGTCCCCGCTTGGCGGCCGAGCGGCGTCATCACCCGATTCTCCGGGGCTCGCCGGCGCCTGCTCCCCGTCGGGCGTGGCCCGCAGCACCTCCCAGGCCTCGATCAGCCGGATCGCCCGGTTCGGCGTGCCTCCCCGCCGAGCTGACATCCGGGTGGTGTCGGCCGATCTGGCGACGAAAGGCGGCCCGGACGTCGTCGAGGCTCGCCTCGCCGGAGACGCCCAGCACGGCGCGGGCCTCCGTCGGCGACATCGGTCCTCGGCGCGGTTCCACCGTCGAACCGTAGCGACTGCGTCGATCACGGCATCGGCGCAGAGGATCGGGTCGGCACCAGTAGGTTCGGCGGGTTCATTCGACGGTTTCAGGACGGCATTGAAAGCGATTGACATTCTTCGATGAGCTGCAGGCCAAGAAGGTCGGCGGGCGGCGCCTCAGTCGGCACCATCGCGGCCCGTGGCCGCCGGGCTACGAGGTGGGCAGCTGGTGGAGGCGGCCGGGTGATGGTGTCCGGCGCGGGATCGCGGTGAAATCGTGAAGAATCGAAGCAATGTATCATGCATCAGTGATGGTTAACGTCTTTCGGAGTATCGACGAAGTCGGAATCGCGAACCGGCATCCTCTCTCGAAATGTGCAGCGGCATACCTGAATCGGCAGAAATGTTTCCGTGTTTCGTCGCGGCGACGCGACGAGCAAGGCCACCTGCAGGGTGGTCGACCGCGGCGGGGCGTCGAGTTCCTGTTCCTTCGGCCCCGCGACATCGCCATCTACGTCGGCAGTGGCGTGATCGACCTGGGGATCACCGGCCGGGACCTGACCACCGACAGCGGCGCCCCGGTGAGCGAGGTGCTGCCGCTGGGTTTCGGCCGGGCCGAGTTTCGCCTGGCCGCCCCGGCCGATCGGGCTTCGTGCTGGCCGACGGGGTGCGAATCGCCACCTCCTACGACGGGCTGCTGCAGCGCCACCTCGACCGCGTCGGGGTCGAGGCGTCGGTGATCCACCTGGACGGAGCCGTCGAGCTTGCGCCCAGCCTGGGCGTGGCCGACGCCGTCGCCGACGTGGTGCAGTCCGGGCGAACGATGGCCGACGCCGGACTGGAGCTGATCGGCGAGCCGCTGTTGGCCTCCGAGGCGGTGTTGATCGGAAACGGGTCGCGAGCCAAGAGGCCGTAGTGCTGATCGAGCGGCTCCGCGGGGTCGTCGTGGCCGCTGGGTACGTGATGGTGGAGTACGACCTGCCCGAGGACCTGCTCGACCGGGCGACGGCGATCGCCTCCGGCATGGAGGAGGCCAACAATGGCCCCGTTGTCGCGACGGTTGGGTGGCGATCCGGGTGATGGTGGGAAGGCGGAGGCCAACGTGGTGATGGACCGGCTGGCCGAGCTGGGCGCCAAAGGCGATTTTGGCCAGCGATCTGCGGATGCGGCTCTGAATGACCGAAGGCCGAGCCGCTGAACGGCTGAGCTACTGGACCGCTGAACCGCCGAGCTACTGGACCGCGGAACGGCCGAGCACCGAGCGGCCGAGCCGCTGAACGGCCAACAGCAGGTTGCGGTGATCAGCCGGGCTCGGCGGTGAGGTCGGTGCACGACCGCAGCGCCTCCCACTCCTGCATCAACCCGTGGTACAGGTTGTCGTCCTCGGGCACCGGGATCGGCTGGGAGTCGTCGTTGACGAGGGCCGGGATCCAGCGGTAGTCGTCGATGCGCCGCCCGGTGACCGTCACCTCCAGCAGCCCGCTGTGGCTCGCCGCCGGGGTGCTGGAGGAGAACAGGAAGTTGCCCAGCCCGTAGCTGACCGGGGCCGATCCGTGATGGCGGCGCCGGCCACCGGTGTTGAAGCGGCCCGCCGACGACGAGGTCGCGGCCCCGGCCTCGGTCAGCACCTCGGCCAGCTCGAGCTGTGTGTCGGTCGGGCAGGACACGTACTGCTTGCCCCAGTGGATGAGCACCACGACGGTGTCGGCCTGCGCCCGCGCCGCCTCGACCGCCTCGACCAGCCGGTCGACGCGCTTGGCCGAGGCGAGGCCCGGCCGCTCGTCGGTGGCGGTCCAGGAGTCGACGAGCTCCGAGTCGATCACCTCGGTGGTGCCCAGCACGGCGATGCGCTGCCCGTCGACCTCGAAGAGGTGGGGTGCGTAGGCGGCCGTCTCGTCGGCTCCGATGCCGACGACGGGGAAGCCGTCGGACTCGATCGCCTCGAGGCTCTGGTCGAGCCCGTCGGCGCCGAAGTCGACCCCGTGGTTGTTGGCCATCGACACCCCGTCGACGCCGGGCGGCCCGCAGCGCATCGAAGACCTCGGGGCCGGTCGAGCGAACTTCTTGTCCTCGGCTCGGCGGCCGGTGAAGCACCGCGAAGTTTCGAGGTTGAGCAACGCCAGGTCGGCGCCGGCGAGCAGGTCGTCGATCGGTCCGAAGACCGACGACGGATCGGCCGCCAGCAGCTCGACGCTGGGACCCCGGATGGCCGTGTCGCCGCCGAACACGATCGTGACCGGCCGGCCCGAGCCGAAGCGTTGGCTCGTCCGACGCAGCCGCCGAGCAGGTGGTTGGCGTCCGGGCGTCCTCGGCGGACTCCCCGCCCCCGCAGGCGGTTGCGAGCACTCCGGCCAGCGCCGCGATCAGGAGGACAGGCCGAGGCGCCGGAAGCGGCGCTCGCGAGGCGTGGCCGGGCGTGGGCCGGGGTTGCGGGCGGTCAAGCGTCGAACCAGGAAGGCCAACAGCCGGGCGAGGGCTCCACGTCGGGGACAGCCATCAGCTCCCGCGCCGAGTGCATCGACAGTTGCGGCGCACCGAGGTCGACGACGCCCACTCCGAGCGAGGCGGCGAGCGTGGGGCCGATCGTCGAGCCGCACGGCAGGTCCCCCCGATGGGAGTAGGTCTGCAGCGACAGGCCGGCCCGTTCGGCGGCCTGGTGGAGCAGCGCCGTGGTTCGGGCGTCGGAGGCGTAGCGCTGGTTGGAGTTGACCTTGACCGCCGGCCCGGCGCCGGGGGCGATGAGGTGACCGCCCTCGTGCCGATCGACGTAGTTGGGGTGGGTGGCGTGGGCCATGTCCGCCGAGGCGACGACCGTGCCGGCCCAGGCGGCGGCGATCGCCGGCTCGGCCGCTGCGGGCTCCGGGCAGGCGGCCCGGATCGAGTCCTCGAGCACCCGGCGGATCTGCCCGGACGCCGCGCCGACCCCGCTGGTGGAGCCCACCTCCTCGTGGTCGGACAGCACCAGCACCGGCACGGCCCCACTCCCGTCGGACTGCGCCGCCTCGACCAACGCGGTGACGCCCGCCCACGACGAACACAGGTTGTCCAACCGGGGTGCGGCCAGCAGCTCGTTGGATTGGCCCAGCCGGGCGGGCGGCGTGAGGTCGTGGGTCATCAGGTCCCAGGCCAGAATCGCCGCCGGATCGACCTGGAGCTCGTCGGCCAGCCACCCCCGGAACCCGCCCGGCTCGGTGCCGGGCCGGACCCGCTGGTCGATGCCCCACACGGGGGACAGGTGCTGTTGCTTGTTGAGCGTGAGGCCCTCGGTGTGGATCTCCCGGTCGAGGTGGATCGCCAACTGCGGCACGCGCAGCAGCGGGCGGTCCCAGCGCACCTCACGCAGCGCAAGCGACGGCTCACCGCCCGCCCGCCCGTCGATGGCCACCCGGCCGGACAAGCCCAGATCACGGTCCAGCCAGCTGTTGAGCAGGGCCCCGCCGTAGACCTCCACGCCCAGCTGCCGCCAGCCGGCCGACACCCGGTCGGGTCGGGGGCGCACCCGCAGGTTGGGGCTGTCGGTGTGGGCGCCGACCAGGCGCATCGGCGTCGCCGGCGCCTGGCCGCGCCGGGACCAGGCGAGCACAAACCCCTCGTGACGGAGGACGACGTCGCCCTCGGCGGGTACCGCCTCGCCCAACGAGAGTTCGGTGAACCCGGCGTCCGTCAGCCGCCGCGTGGCCTCGGATGCGGCGTGGTACGGCGACGGCGACGCCTCGATGAACCGGCACAGGTCATCGACGGCGGGGCCGTCACGATCGGCGGAGGCGTCGGCGGGGGAGTCGCCCGCCCGGGCGGTGCTCGTGGCATCGGCGGAGGTGTCGTCGCCGGGCAGGTCGTCGCTCACGTGGTTTCCATCGTTGGTCGCTTCGGGTCGGTTCGGCTCATCAGGTCGGTTGGGGTTCCGCGGTGGCGGCATCGGAGAGCCCCGTGCAGCCGCGCAGTTCGTTCCAGGAGGCCAACAGGTTGTCCTTGGCGGCCCCCTCGGCGGGGATCGGCTGGTTGGCCCCGTTGATGCGGGCCGGCACCCACTCGTAGCTGTCGATGCGTCGCCCCGTGGCGGTCACCTTGAGCACCCCGGACCGGCTGCCGGGTTCGGAGTTGGCGCGAAACAGGAAGTTGCCGAGGCCGTAGTGCACCAGCGCCGCCCCGGAGAAGCCTCCCGAGGCCACCCGGTGTTGGTGCCCGCCGACGATGATGTCGGCGCCGGCCTCGACCAGCTTGGGCGTCAGGCCCAGCTGGGCCTCGTTCGGGCAGGTCTCGGTTTCGGTGCCCCAGTGCAGGAACACGACCACCGTGTCGGCAACCAGCCGCGAATCGCTCACGGCCTGAACCAGGCGATCCTCCCGTTTGGCCGAAGCGAGCCCCGCATGGTCGGCGGTGGCGGTCCAGCTCTCGATGAACGAGCCGTCGAGCACCTGGGTGGCCCCGATGATGGCGATGCGCTGACCGTTGACCTCGGCGATGTGGGGCGCAAACGCCTCGTCCTCGTCGGCGCCGATGCCGACGATGGGGAACCCGGTCTCCGCTTTCACCTGGAGCGACTCGGCGAATCCGGACTCGCCGTAGTCCATGCCGTGGTTGTTGGCCATCGACACGACGTCGATGCCCGCTGCGCCGATGGCCTCGAAGGCCTCGGGCCCGGTGCGGAAGGTGAACTGCTTGCCCACCGGCGAGCCGCCGCCCTTGGTCACGGCGGTCTCCAGGTTGGCGACGGCCAGGTCGGCCTCGGAGAGCACCGCTGTGATCGGACCGAAGACCGAGGCCGGATCGGCGGCCAGGCGGGTGGCGTTGGCGCCCTCGAAGTTCATGTCGCCGGCGAAGGCGAACGTGACCGCTTCGCCGGTGCCGAGCACCGGGTCGCGAACCTCCTCGGGTTCGGTGGTGATCGACAGTTCACCCGACCCGCCGGTGGCCTGGTCGTTGGTGGCCTGGTCGTTGTTGGCCTGGTCGTCGGACGGCGGCTCCGACCCTTCCGCGGGTGCGGTCGTGGCGGCGCCCTTGGCGGTGACGTCGGAGGACGTCGCCCCTCCACAGGCCGACAACCCCGCCCCCAGTGCGACCAGACAGCCGGCGGCGAGCGCCACGCGAACCCGTTGCGGTTGCGAGCGCCCCCCGCTCGTCATGGGCGGGGGGTGGCCGCGCCGGAAACCGAACGTCGTCATCTCCAAGCCTACCGAGCGACGGGACCCGCCGAGATCGATGGGAGGCGGGTCGAGGTGGACGATTCGGCTGGGGTGGCCGGGGCCAGAACCGGTAAAGTGTCCGGGCCGGGCCAACGTCGTCCCGAGCCACCCCCACGCACGCTTCTCGCCTGGAAGGCTCCCCATGGACCGACGCGCGGCCGCATCGAGCGGACTGTATGCCCCTGAATTCGAACACGACGCCTGCGGCGTCAGCTTTGTGGTCGACCTGCACGGTCGTCGCTCGCACCGGCTGGTGCAACAGGCGTTGTACTCCCTGGAGAACCTGGAGCCTGCAGGGCCACCCGGAGCCGAGCCCGACTCCGGCGACGGCGCCAGCCATCTGATCCAGGTGCTGACCGCCTGCTGCGGGGAGGTCGTCGGCGACGACCTTCCCCGAGGGGTACTTACGCCGTCGGCCTGGGCTTCCTGCCCCAGGACACGGCGAGCCGCTACCGAGCACATCGAGACCCTCGTCGTCGACGAGGAGCCTGAACAGTCACCTGAAACGTGTGCCGACCGAGCAGCTCGATGATCGGCAGCGCAGGCCCGCGACGCGTCATGCCGGACTTCTTGTGGCGGCCTGCTGCCCCGTTCCGCATGTTGATCGTGGCCGACCGGACCGACCGGGAGGGCGGACCGCGCAGCGGCATCGATCTCGATCGGGCGGTCTACCCGCTGCGCAAGCGCATCGAGCACGAGCTCTCCCAGGAGATGGGCGAACACGCCGACCCGGCGGCCGCCGACAGCGTGTACTTCGCCAGCCTGTCGTCGCGCACGATGGTGTACAAGGGCATGCTGACCACCCCGCAGCTGAGCGCGTTCTTCGCCGATCTGCGCGACGAGCGGTGTGAGTCGGCCCTGGGCCTGGTGCACAGCCGGTTCTCCACCAACACGTTCCCCTCGTGGCCGCTGGCGCACCCGTACCGGTACGTGGCCCACAACGGCGAGATCAACACCGTGCAGGGCAACCAGAACTGGATGCGCGCCCGCGAGGCGATGCTGCGGACCCAACCTGATCGAGGGCGACCTCGACCGCCTGTTCCCCATCTGCACGCCCGGCGCCTCCGACACCGCCCGCTTCGACGAGGCCCTCGAGCTGTTGCACCTCGGCGGCTACAGCCTGCCCCATGCCGTGCTGATGATGATCCCGGAGGCCTGGGAGAACCACACCTCGATGGACCCGAAGCTTCGGGCCTTCTACAAGTACCACTCGTGCCTGATGGAGCCGTGGGACGGTCGGCCTCGATCACCTTCTACGACACCCTGGTGCAGGGCGGGTGCTCGACCGCAACGGCCTGCGCCCCAGCCGCTACTGGGTGACCGAGGACGGCCTGGTGGTGATGGCCTCGGAGGTGGGCACGCTCGACATCGATCCGGCGACGGTCGTGCGCAAGGGCCGCCTGCAGCCCGGCCGCATGTTCCTGATCGACACCGACGGCCGCATCGTCGAGGACATCGAGATCAAGGCGCAACTGGCCGAGGCCCACCCCTACCAACAGTGGTTGGACGATGGGCTGATCGACCTGGAGGCGCTGCCGGCGAAGCCCCACGTCACCGAGCCGCCGCTGGAGGCGCTGCGCGCCCAGCAGGTGTTCGGCTACACCCAGGAGGAGATCCGCATCCTCCTCGCCGCCGTGGCTCGCGACAGCAAGGAGGCACTGGGGTCGATGGGCACCGACACGCCAGTCGCCGTGCTCTCCAACCGGAGCCAGAGCTGCTGTTACGACTACTTCACCCAGCTGTTCGCCCAGGTGACCAACCCACCGTTGGACGCCATCCGCGAGGAGCTGGTGACCAGCCTCGGCAAGGTGTTTGGTCCGGAGGGCAACATCCTGGACCTGTCGCCGCAGGACGCCGAGCTGATCGAGCTGCCGTATCCGGTGCTGCACAACGACCAGCTGCGCAAGCTGCGCGACCTCGACGACACCCACCCGCACGGCTTTCACAGCCGGGTGCTCTACACCCACTTCGGCGTCGCCGAGGGCGGGGCGGGGCTCGCCGCCGACCTCGACCGGCTGCGGAACGAGGTCTCGGCCGCCGTCGACGAGGGGGTCAACGTCGTGATCCTCCCGACCGGTTCTCCACCGAGGACCGTGCGCCGATCCCGATGCTGCTGGCCACCTCCGCGGTGCACCACCACCTCGTGCGCACCAAGCAGCGCACCCGGGTGAGGCTGATCGTCGAGAGCGGCGAGTGCCGCGAGGTGCATCACTTCGCCACGCTGATCGGCTATGGGGCGGCGGTCAACCTACACCGCCTTCGACACGATCGAGAACCTGGTCGCCGAGGGCAAGCTGGGCGACCTCGGCTTCGAGGCCGCCCAGGCGAACTACGTCAAGGCCGCCGGCCAGGGCATCCTCAAGGTGATGTCCAAGATGGGCATCTCCACGGTGGCGTCCTACACCGGTGCCCAGATCTTCGAGGCGATCGGCCTCGGCCAGGAGCTGGTCGACGAGTACTTCACCGGTACGGTCAGCCGCCTCGGCGGCGTCGGCCTGGACCAGGTGGCCGAGTCGGTTCGCCGGCGCCACGCCCGTGCCTGGCCGGACCGCCCCGAGGAGCTGGCCCACCGCCCGCTGGAGGCGGGTGGCGAATACCAGTGGCGCCGGGAGGGCGAGTACCACCTGTTCAACCCGAAGACGGTGTTCAAGCTGCAGCACGCCACCCGTGCCAAGAGCTACGACATCTTCAAGGAGTACACCTCGCTGGTGAACGACCAGTCCCAGCAGCTGGCCACCCTGCGGGGGCTCTTCGAGCTGGACACCGAGGCACGGCCGTCGATTCCGCTCGAGGACGTCGAGCCGGTGTCCGAGATCGTCAAGCGGTTCTCCACCGGGGCGATGAGCTACGGCTCGATCTCCGCCGAGGCCCACGAGACCCTGGCGATCGCCATGAACCGGCTGGGCGCCAAGTCGAACACCGGTGAAGGCGGCGAGGACGCCGATCGCTTCACGCCCGACGACAACGGCGACCTGCGCCGATCGTCGATCAAGCAGGTGGCGTCGGGCCGCTTCGGCGTCACCTCGCACTACCTGACCAACGCCGACGACATCCAGATCAAGATGGCCCAGGGCGCCAAGCCGGGGAGGGCGGCCAGCTGCCCGGCCACAAGGTGTATCCGTGGACACGGCACCCGGCACTTCACGCCCGGCGTCGGGCTGATCAGCCCGCCGCCCCACCACGACATCTACTCGACGAGGATCTGGCCCAGCTGATCCACGACCTGAAGAACGCCAACCCGTCGGCACGGGTCCACGTGAAGCTGGTGTCCGAGGGAGTCGGCACCGTGGCGGCCGGGGTGGCCAAGGCCAAGTCCGACGTCGCTGGACTTTCGGCCACGACGGCGGCACCGGCGCCAGCCCGCTGACGTCGCTCAAGCACGCCGCCGGGTGCCTCGTGGGAGCTGGGCGGGGCCTGGCCGAGACGCAACAGACCCTGTTGATCAACGGGCTGCGGATCGCATCGTCGTCCAGGTGGACGGGCAGCTGAAGACCGGCCGCGACAAGTCGTGGTCGCCGCACTGCTGGGCGCCGAGGGAGTTCGGCTTCGCCACGGCGCCGCTGGTGGTGTCGGGCTGCGTGATGATGCGGGTGTGTCACCTCGACACCTGCCCGGTGGGCATCGCAACGCAGAACCCCGAGCTGCGGGCCCGCTACAACGGCCAGGCCGACCACGTCGTCAACTTCATGGAGTTCATCGCCGAGGAGGTGCGCGAGCTGCTCGCCGAGCTGGGATTCGCCTCGATCGAGGAGGCGGTCGGCCACGCCGAGCTGATCCGGACCAGGGAGGCGGTCGACCACTGGAAGGCCTCCGGGCTCGACCTGTCGCCGATCCTCTTCCGGGCGGAACCCAACATGGGCACGGCGGCGCATCACACGCGAGTGGTGATCACGGCCTGGCCCAGGCGCTCGACCACACGCTGATCCAGCTGTCGGAGGGGGCGATCGCCGAGGGCACCGCTTCGGTGCGCCTCGAACTGCCGATCCGAAACGTCAACCGCACGGTCGGCACGATGCTCGGCCACGAGATCACCAAGGTCTGGGGCGCCGCCGGCCTGCCCGACGACACCGTGCACGTCGACTTCACCGGCTCGGCGGGCAACAGCTTCGGCGCCTTCCTGTCAAGCCGGGGTCACGATGACGCTCAGCGGCGACGCCAACGACTACGTCGGCAAGGGCCTCTCCGGCGGCCGGCTGGTGGTGCGCCCGCCGGAGGAGTGCCATCCCGACTTCGTGGCGGAGCACAACATCATCGCCGGCAACGGTTTCCGCGGTCGTAGCCGGGGCCACCGGTGGTGAGATCTTCGTCCGTGGGGTGGTCGGCGAGCGCTGCTGCGTGCGCAATTCCGGTGCGCTCGTCGTCACCGAGGGTGTCGGCGATCACGGCTGCGAGTACATGACCGGCGGGCGGGCGGTGATCCTGGGCGAGACCGGCCGCAACTTCGGTGCCGGCATGTCCGGTGGCATCGCCTACGTGCACAACCCGCACGGCGCGCTCGAGGCGGACCACAACCCGGGCATGGTGGAACTGGAGGCCCTCGACGAGGCCGACGCCGAGTTTCTGCGGGGCGCGATCGAGGCGCACGTCGAGGTGACCGGCTCGGCGGTGGGCACCGACCTGCTCGGCCGGTGGGAGGCCGCCGTCGGCGAGTTCACCAAGGTGATGCCCACCGACTACCAGCGGGTGCTGGAGGTCACGGCGCCAAGGCGCAGGCCGACGGCCTGGACGAGGACGCCACGATGGAGGCGGTCATGGCCGCCGCACGGATCTAGGAGCTGCTGATGGGTAACCCACGAGGATTTTTGGAACTGGATCGTCACCTTCCCGAGCGGCGGGCCGTCCCGGTTCGGCTCAAGGACTGGCGTGAGGTCTACGAGGACTTCGCACCCGAGGAGTTGGAGGCGCAGGCAAGCCGCTGCATGGACTGCGGCATCCCGTTCTGCAACCAGGGGTGCCCGCTGGGCAACCTGATCCCGGACTGGAACGACCTGATCTACCGCAACCGGTGGCGGGAGGCGATCGAGGCGCTGCACGCCACCAACAACTTCCCGGAGTTCACCGGGCGGCTGTGCCCCGCCCCGTGCGAGGCGGCGTGCGTGCTGGGCATCAACGCCGACCCGGTGACGATCAAACAGGTCGAGGTCGAGATCATCGACCGGGCCTGGGTCGAGGGTTGGGTGCGCCCGGTTCCGCCGAGCCGACTCACCGGCAGGACGGTCGCCGTCGTCGGCTCCGGTCCGGCCGGGCTGGCCGCCGCCCAGCAGCTCACCCGGGCGGGCCACTCGGTCACCGTGTACGAGCGGGCCGACCGCATCGGCGGGCTGCTGCGCTACGGCATCCCGGAGTTCAAGATGGAGAAGCGGGTGCTGGACCGCCGCCTGGCCCAGATGCGTGCCGAGGGCACCCGGCTCGTGCCCAACACCGACATCGGCGTCGACATCTCCGCCGACGCCTGCGCAGCTTCGACGCAGGTCCTCGCCGGCGGTGCCACCGCGTGGCGCGACCCGCCGATTCCGGGACGGGAGGCGGAGGGGGTCCACCAGGCGATGGAGTACCTGACGCCGGCCAACCGGGTGCAGCAGGGCGACCTGGCGGAATCCCCGATCTCGGCCGAGGGCAAGCACGTCGTCATCATCGGCGGCGGCGACACCGGGCCGACTGCCTGGGCACCGCCCACCGTCAGGGCGCCTCGGTGCACCAGTTCGAGATCATGGGCCGGCCATCCGACGTCCGTACCGACGAGCATCCCTGGCCGACGTGGCCTCACCTACAAGGTCACGTCGGCCCACGAGGAGGGCGGCGAGCGTGCCTACTCGGTGTCGACCAAGGAGTTCCTCGCCGACGACGACGGGTACCTGCGGGCGCTGAGCTACGTCGAGGTCGAACAGCGGATGGTCGACGGCCGCCCGACCTTCGAGGAGGTGCGCGCCGGGCACCCAAACCGAACTGCCCGCCGACCTGGTCTTTTGGCCATGGGCTTCACCGGGCCGGACGACTCGCCGCTGCTCGCCGATCTCGGCGTCGAACGTGACGCCCGGTCGAACGTGGCGCGCGGCCCGTCCTACGACACCAACGTCGAGAACGTCTACGTTTGCGGCGACATGGGCCGAGGCCAAAGCCTGATCGTGTGGGCGATCGCGGAGGGTCGCGCCTGCGCTGCGGCGGTCGACGAGGCGCTGATGGGCTCGTCCGAGCTGCCGGCCCCGGTGTCGCCGAACGTGACCGACCGCTCTAAGCCTCACGGCGCCAAGCCTTAAGACTCACCGACACCGTCCGATGGATCGTGGATGGCCCACCTGCGGGCCGTTCCCCCTCCGAATCGGGAAAGGTGCCGATGATTACTCGACTCAGCGTCCGCACACGACTGCTCATCGTCGTGGCCGTGCCGCTCATTGCGCTGGGTGGCCTGACCGCCGTCTCTTCGACGGTCAGTTTCGTCTATAGCGGTCCGAGGCCACCAACGACCGTGCGCTGACCAGCGCGCTCGCTGAGAACGGGCAGGCGATGGCAGCGCTCGCCGAGCAGGTGTTGTCGGCCGGATTCATGCTGACCGGCGACACCGCCGTGTCCGGGATCAGCTCTCCGGTGCACGGGCCGAGACCGACGCAGCGTTCGCCGAGGCCGCAGCCGCCCTGGGGACGGTGCGGGTGGACGATCCCACGGGCAACGTCGCCCGGCTGGTGTCGTGCCACGAGGACATGGTGTCTGGCCTGCTCGACCTTCGGTCGCAGGTCGACTCCACCGAGGCCGGGGTCTCGACCGCCTCGACGACTACGACGCCCGTTCGGACATCGCTGCGGAGATGAACACCACCCTCGTCGGCGCGACCAGCCCGGCGACCGACCTGAGCGCCGACCTGGTGCTGGACCAGACGATGTCGGCAACCGGGCGGCAGCTGGCCTACGCCACGATGCTGACCCAGCCGGGCGACATCGACGCGGTGGTCGAGGGCCGATTCGACGCCGCCAGTGCCCGCACCGACTCCCTCTACCTGACCTACCGCACCACGCTGGCCGATGCGGCCGAGCGGGCGATCGTCGACGCGGCCCGTCGCGACGAGGCGGCCCGCCAGGCCGGTGCCGACATGCAGGCGCTCGCCTCGGGCGTGTCGGCCGAGGACCTGGGCACCAGCCCGGCCGAGTTCGCCCCCGCCGCGGTCGGCACGATCGGTGTCTACGACCAGGCCAAGACCGACATCCTCCAGTCCAGCCTGCAGGCCTCGAGCGAGCGGGTGGAGGTGGCCAACCGTCAGGTGTTGGTGGCGATCGCCATCGCCGCCGTGGCGTTCATCTTCACCGCCCTGATCGCCTCGATCGTGGTCCGTTCGGTCATCCGGCCGCTGCGCAAGCTGTCCGACGCCGCCGAGGGCCTGGCCACCGACACGCTGCCCCGCCTGGTCGACTCGCTGGTCAACCCCGCCGTCGAGGCGCCCGAGCTGACCGACCTCGGCGTGAAGGGCACCGACGAGATCGGCCAGCTGGCGGCGGCGTTCAACGACGTGCAGCAGTCGATCATCGACGTGTCGAACCGCCAGAGCGAGGTGGTCACCCGGGGCATCTCGGACATGTACATCAACCTGGCCCGCCGCAACCAGAGCCTGCTCGACCGCCAGATCCAGTACATCGACTCGCTGGAGTCCACCGAGCAGGACCCCGATCAGCTCGAGCGGCTGTTCCGGCTGGACCACCTGGCCACCCGGATGCGCCGCAATGCGGAATCGCTGCTGGTGCTGGCCGGCGCCGAGCAGGGCAAGCGCCGCACCAAGGCGGTCCCCCTCTCCGACGTGGTGCGGGTGGCCATCGGCGAGGTCGAGGACTACCAGCGCCTCGACATCCTCGAGATCGGCGACGTCAACCTGCGCGGCGACGCCGCGGTGGACCTCGCCCACCTGCTGTCCGAGTTGATGGAGAACGGCACCCAATACTCACCGCCGGAGACCACGGTGGACGTGGTGGGCCACGCTGCGCCCGACGGCGCCTACGCCGTCGTGCTCACCGACCGGGGCATGGGCATGTCCGAGGAGCAACTCGCCGAGGCCAACGAACATCTCGCCGTGGCGCCCGCACTGGGCCTGGGTGCCGGACGTTCGCTGGGCTTCGTCGTGGTCGCCGCCCTGGCGGCCCGTCACCAGATCTCCGTCCGGCTCTCCGCCGCGCCAACGCGCGCCGCCGCAGCGGTGACGCTGCCCCAGAACCTGATCGACCTGATCCCGGCGGCGGCTGCCGCACCGAGCATGTACGCCACCGCCGGGGCCCTCCCAGCCCTCGACCAGGCGCCCGACCAGGCGCTCGGCGGGGAACCGGGGCACCGAGGACCTCGGCACACCGGAGCGATCTCGGACGCACCAACCCCGTCGTCGTGGGCCGAGCAGGCCGAGACCAGTGGCGTCCCGGCCGAGTCGCACCCGACCGCCCCGCAGGAGGCCGTTGTGGGCGCCTCGACTACGCGCAGGCGTCCTTCGCCGAAGAGACCTCCCCCCTCTTGAGCGCCGTCGGTTGGGCCCCTTCCTGCCCGGGGGTCGGCGCCGGGTGACCCCGCCGCCCGCCCAGGCGCAACCCGCCGAGGCGCCGGCATACGACTCGACGCACCGTGATGGCCGCCTGGTGGCCGATGGCGGCCCCGGGATGCCGGTGGCCGGGCCTCCGCCCGCCGGAACGCCCCGGTCCGACGACACGGCGGCTGCCGCCTCCCCGGCGGCGCCCTGTCGGCGGGTCCGGCCGAGCCGGTCGGCTGGGGAACCTCCTTCCCGGGCCAGACCAACCACCCTCGATCCTCGCCGACCACGGCGGAGCGCCGGCCGGGGGCCCGACCCCGCCGCACCTCTTCGCCGACGACCGCCCCCCGGCGGACGGAGCGGAGGCCGCGCCGGATCCGGGGTCGCTCGGCGACGCCGTCCCCCTGGGCGAGGCCTTCGAGATGGGGCTGTACTCCCTGCTCGACGACGAGTCACCGGCGCCGGGCGCCACGCCCGCAGCGGGCGGCCGCCCGCTGGTCCGCCGGTCGTCCTCCTGCCCACCCGGGCACAGGGCGAGACGCTGGGCCAGGAGACGCATCGACCCCGACGCGGTGGTGGCCGGAGCCTCCACCCGCAGCCCCGACCAGGTTCGCAGCCTGCTCCTCCAACTACCGGTCCGCCCGCGATCAGGGTCGGCGCGACGCCGCCGAGGAGTCGCCGGCGCCGCCGTCGGCCGCATCGGCCCCGTCGGGTGAGTTCGATCCGCTCGGAGGCTGGGACTACGGCCGCGGCTGAGGAGACCCAGGCCGCCGAGCGCGGTTTCCACGACGACGGGGGCGCTGACATGCCGTCGCCGCACCCGACCGACCATCACCGGGACAGCCACTCCCGCCGCGCCGATCACCCAATCAGTTCCACAACGGACAGAGGAGTCACCGTGAACACCTGAGCAGCGAGGCCGCCAACATCACCTTTCTGGTGGACAACTTCGCCACCCGAGTTCCCGGCGTCCGCCAGGCCATCGTCGTCTCATCCGACGGTCTCCTCATGGCGATGTCCCGAGGCTTCAGCCGGCGCGACCGCTTTCGAGCGGTCGCCTTCGGGCTGATCGGCCCTGGCCTCGGCGCCGCGGCGCCCTTCGACGGCGGCAAGGTCAACGAGGTCATCGTCGAGATGGAGCGAGCGTTCCTGTTCGTCACCGGGATCTCGGACGGCTCGAGCCTGGCGGTCCTCGCCGACGCCAACTGCGACCCGGGCCTGGTCGCCTACGAGATGGCCCGCCTGGTCGAGAAGGCCAGCCCGGTCCTCACCCCGGAGCTCCGCAGTGAGCTGCAGAACGCACTCGTCCGCTGAGCATGTCCGAGCCACCCCAGATCGGCTCCGACGAGGAGGCCGACGACGACTTCGTTTGTCGGCTGATCCGTCCTTACTGGTGACGAAGGGCCGCACCCGACCCACCCGGGACATCCCGATCGAAACACTGGTGCGGTCGCGGACCAGTTCCAATCCGCCCAACCTGGGCGCGGAGGAACGTTCGATCCTCGCGCTGGTCGATCGGCCGATCTCGCTCGCCGAGATCGCCGCCCGTCGGGGACTGGTGCTCGGCGTGGTCCGGGTGCTCGTCGCCGACCTGGTGTCCTCCGGCATGGTCGAGACCTCCGAAAGCTGGTCCCGTTCACCGACCGAGCGGATCGCCGCCCCGACCGATTCCGTGCCCACCCCTGCCCCCCATTCTCACCGAGAGCTGCTCGAAAGGGTGCTCAATGGCCTCCAATCCCTCTGATCAGGCGGTTGCAACAGTGCTGACCAACGAACCCGTCGACGAAACGAACGACGAACGAACCCCGCTTCCGGTGAAGATCGTGGTGGCGGGCGGATTTGCCGTCGGCAAGTCCACCTTCGTGAAGTCGATCTCGGAGATCGAACCGCTGACCACCGAGGCCGTGATGACCCGCGCCTCGGAGGGGGTGGACGACACCGGGGTCGCCACCGAGAAGAAGACGACCACGGTCGCCATGGACTTCGGCCGGATCACCCTGGGTGACGACCTCATCCTCTACCTGTTCGGCACGCCCGGCCAGGACCGGTTCCTGTTCATGTGGGACGACCTGATCCGGGGCGCCATCGGCGCCGTCGTGCTCGTCGACACCGGGCGGCTGTCGGATTCGTTCCTGGCGGTCGACTACTTCGAACGGCGGGGCATCCCGTTTGTCGTGGCGGTCAACTGCTTCTACGGCAACGCCTACCACGCGTTGGAGGAGGTGCGCGAGGCGTTGGCGATCGACGCCGACGTGCCGATCTTCTACACCGACGCCCGCATGAACGACGCAACGAAGAACACGCTGCTGCAGCTCGTCCAACACGCCCTGACCCGCGCGGTCAGCTGACCGTCGGACGCGGCCGGCCCGCCGGGCCGACGTGGGTTTAGGTCGAGGGTACGGGCGGGTCGGTCGGCGGGCCCGCAAACGCCTGGGCCTGGGTCATCCACGTCAGGGCGTCGTCGCCGGTGACCTCGAGGGAGGTGTCGTCGACGTGGCGACGCTGGGTGACCACCAGGCAGAACTCCTCGGCCGAGCCCGCCACCCGTTCGTCGGCGTCATCTGGCCCGAAACTCCAGACCTGGCCGTCCGGACCGGTCAGGTCGACCCGAACCTCGGTGGTCGGTGCCACGGCCCCCCGATTGACGTACGTCCAGCCGCGGGTGAGGAAACCCAACCGGGCGATGTGGGCCAGGCGGGCCGTGGGAACCCGCGAGGCGCCGACCGCGTCGCAGACGTCCTGTCCGTGCGCCCACACCTCCATCAGGCGGGCGGTGAGAAACGACCGTGCGCTCATCGAGGGGCCAAACCACGTCACCCGGTCGTCGTCGTCCAACGACCCGGCCGCCCGCCGCAGCGCCTCGCGCCCGGCCCGCCAGGCCTCGAGCAGGTCGCCGGGCGCCATCTTCCGATACCGCCCCAGGGTGTGATCGTCCATGGCCTCGTCCCCGCCGAGCGCCGCACGGAGCAGCTCCTCGACCAGTGCGTCGAAGTCGTCCGGTCGTTCGATCGCCACGGTCGCCGCCTGGTCGAAGAACGTCAGGTGGGCCACCTGATCGGCGACGGTCCATCGGGCGCTCGGGGTGGGCCGGGACCAGCGGTCGGCGTCGAGAGGGGCCAGGATCTCGTCCAGCGCCCGCTGCTCGGCGCTGAGGTCGTCGTTGAGTTGTGCGGTGTTGATGGTGACGCCTCCCACCGGCGCTGGCCGGGTCGTTTGGCGGGACCGTACCAGCCCGGGGGAGGCTGAGCGCGTGGCACGATTCACCGGGCTCCTCATCCATCGCAACGCCGCCGGTCAGCTGGCCGGGGTGCTGCCGGCCTGGCTCGCCCAGCACGGTCTGGAGCGGCTGATCGTCGTCGACAACGGCTCGACGCAGCAGCAACTCGACCTCCTGCGGGGCGCGCTCGGCGACGACGACCGGGTCGAGTTGCTGGAGACGGGGGAGAACCTGGGCTTCGGGCCCGGCGGCAACGTGGGGCTGCGTCACTGGCTGGCCAACCACGACACCGACTGGGTGGCGTTGGCCCCGCACGACGCCCTTCCCGCCGACGACTGCCTGCTGCGCACCGGAGCGGCCCTCGATCGTCGACCCCGTGCGGCCCTGGCCTGCGCCGACGTGGGCGACGGCACGATCCCGGTGATGGACCCGTACTTCGGCGGGTTGGTGACCCTGCCCGAGGCGCCGACGGGCCCCGTGGCCGACGACGGCTGGGAGGAGGTGGACTACCCCCACGGCACCCTGATGTTCGCCGGGCGCGAGGCCCTCGGACAGATCGGGCTGTTCGACGAGCGGTACTTCGCCTACTGCGAGGAGGCCGACCTCGGCGTCCGCGCCCGCGAACTCGGCTGGCGGGTCGGGCTGGTGCGGGGGGCGAGGGTCACCAACACCCACCTCGGCTCCAGCGTCGCGCTGGTCGACTACCTCCAGCACCGCAACACCCTGCTGCTCGTCCGGGTCCACTCGGGTCGCTACCACGCCTTCATCCGGCTGTGCATCTCGATCTATCAGCTGCTCGGCGGCTGGGCGGTGCCGTCGCGCCGGCCGTTGGTGTTCGACGCAGCGGCCAGGTGGGCCGGGATCCGGGACCATGCGGCGGCGCCACGGCCCGCCGCCCGGCGACTACTGAGCGTCAGCCGGTAGGGCGGGCCGAGGCGACCGAGCCGGTGCACAGCACCTCGAGGTTGGCGATCGCCGCCCGCTCCCAGGTCAGCTCGCCGCCCCGGCGGAGCGCTCCCGCCTGCAATCGGGTGCGCAGCCCGGCGTCGTCGATCAGCCTGGCCAGCCCGTCGGCGAGGCCGGTCTCCCCGGTGCACAACAGGCCGCTGTCGTCGGCCCGCACGGCGTCGGAATGTCCGGCGATGTCGGTTGCCACCGCCGGCGTGCCGCATGCGGCCGCCTCGGTGAGGGTCATGCCCCACCCTTCGCGCTCGGACGCCGAGGCGACGCACCACGCCGATCGATACAGGTCGATCAACTCGGAGTCGGTGACGTGGCCCGCCAGGCGGATCCACCCCTCGCCGCCGACCTCGGCGATGGCGTCGAGCACCTCGGGGCGTTTGTATCCCTCACCGACGATCACCAGGTCGAGTTGGCCGGTCCGCTCCCGGGCCGCGGCGGCCGCCCGGACCAGCATGGGAAACCGCTTCACCGGCGCCAGCCGGCCGACGGCGACCACCAGGGGGGTCGCGGCACGATCGCCGCCCGGACCGTAGCGGGCGTCGATGCCGGGCTCGATCACCCCGACCCGGGCCGGGTTGAAGCCGAGCTCATCGATCAGCTCATGCTCGGAGGAGGCCGACAGCGTGACGATCGGGGTCCTGCGGTACAGCGGCGGCGCCAGTCGCTCCTCCAGGATCCGCCCGAGGGCCCCGAGCCGGTCGCCCAGGGCCATGTTCCACATCGGTCCGTGGACGTGATGGAGCCACACCGCGTGCGGGCCCCGCCACCACAGGGGCGACCCGAAGGGCACGCCGTTCCAGATCTCGACGAGCGCATCCGCCGGCCCGTGGCGGCCGGTGACCTCCGCGGCGACCGCCCGGGGGAAGACGCCGTAGCGGGACCCTCGCCGCAGCACCCGGTAGCCGTCCCGAAAGGCCTCGGCGCTGCGGCCCGGCGAGGCCGACGATCGCATGGTGACCTCGAGGCCGGCCTCCGCCCACAGCGCCGCGATCGTCGAGGCGTGCACCTCGGAACCGCCGGCCTCGTCGTCGTCGAGGTCGCGCCAGCCCAGCATGTGAATGCGCCGGACGCCGGCCGCGGTCGCCAGCTCCACCATGCGATCCCGGCCCGCGTCGCTCAGCGATCCGGGATTGACCGACGGGCCGCTCACCGTTCGTCGCCGGGAGGAAGCTCGCCGTCGACCGTTCGCCGCCAGCCGCCCAACAGTCCCTCCACCAGCACGTCGACGGCCAACATGGCGAGGGAGATCAGCACAAGGACGTGCGCCGGTGCAAACAGGTTGGGCCATTCGAAGCCCAGCTCGTAGGAGTTGCGCAGCTGCTTGCCCACCACGAAGAGCGATCCGAGCGCATAGCCGCCGATGCCCAGCACTCGGACGAGCGGCCAGGCCGCCGGCCGCGCCAACACGGCGAAGGTGACCACGCCGGCGAGCAGGCCGACCGGCAGCCCGAAGGCGCCAACCCCGGCGAGGGCGGCGGCGAGCCCGACCATCGCCGCCCTCGGCACCGGCCGTGCGGCACCGAACCGGTCGAGCGGTCCCAACGGCGTCACCCGCGACACCCGCGCGGCGGCCAGATTGCGGTGCCCGCCCAGCCAGGCCGGATCGAACAGGGCCATGGCGATCGTGGCCAGCACCCCGATCAGCGACAGCACGAGGGCGATCCACACGGTCCGCTGGGGCGTCCATTCGACGATGAACCCGGCGTCGGCGCCCACCTCGGACGGGTCGACCAACCATCCGTTGGCGTAGCCGTTGACCAGCGTGGGCGGGCCGAGGTCGGTGCCGTCGGCGGTGCGCAGCGACCAGCCGGCGTTGAACGACTGGCCCATCACCACCCAGTACGGCTCGGTGGCACCGTTCACCGACGCCTCGTAGGTCAGCCGAGACGTGCGCCTGGTGGTCGTCTCGGGCGCCGACGGTGCGGCGTCGTTCCGGTCGGCGGCGTCGGGGTCGACCGCCCGGCCGCCCGCTGCGGACCGCAACCACAGCTCGTCGATGTCGACGCCGACCGAGAGGCCCCGGCCGGTGCGCAGCAGGGACGGCTCCGGGCCCAGCTCGATCGTGGTCTCGTCGCCCGTGCCGTCCCCACCGGGATCGCAGCTGCGGATCGCCACGGGCCGCCGGTCGAGCAGATCCTCGGTCGAGGCCTCGATCTCGAGGCCGATCGGCCGCCCGTCGAGGCTGAGCAGGTCGTCGCGGCACCCGGTGGCCACCGTCGCCTTCGGCTGGGCCGCCGTCGGGCCGCCCCAGCCCACCTCGGCGATGCCGATCGGCAGGTTCACCGTCGAGTGGCTGAACCACTCCCGGGTGTCGTGGGACGAAGCTCGTCGATGACCAGGCGGATCGAGGTGCCGCTGATCGTCTGGGGCAGGTCGAGCTCGACGGTGGTCGTCGGCCGTTCGTCGCCCGGCGCCTCCTCCGGGATCTCGATCGCAGCACCGGGGCCGTCCTCACCCTCGAGGTGGATGATCGACGGGGTCGAGTGGCGGCCGTCGTTGAGGTAGGTGAACTCCAGGCGGTCGATCGACACCGGTTCGGGGTAGGCGTAGTTGAGCCACAGCCCCCCACCGGGATTGCCCGGGCTCTGCCATGCGGTGGTGAGATCGCCGTCGTTGGCCGACGAGGATCGGGCCCGCAGGCTGGGCAGCCGGGCCCTCGAGGTGGAGGTCACGCCTCCTTCGTCCGCATCGGGGACACCGAGCAGCGCGTCGATCGCCTCGTCGGGCTGCTCCAGCGGGATCCGGGCCAGACCGTCGATGCCGAAGGTGCGCGTCTCGGGGACGGAGAGGGTCCGGACGATCGAGGTTCCTCGTCGTCGAGCACGACCTCCTCGGGGTTGGCCGAGGCCGTCGCAGGACGAAGGCCAGCGGCCGGTCGGTGCTGTCCTCCCCGAGGGTGTCCAACAGGTCCTGCGGCGGCCGCACGACGTCCTCGAGGGTGGTGTCGGCCACCTTCAGCTCGGCGATGCCCACCTCGGACACCTTGCCGTAGTCGGCCAGCTCGCCGACGTTGGTGTCGAGGATCTCCACCCGCAGTCGGTCGAAGCTCCGCTGGGGAAAGTCGATCTTCTGGCCGTCGGGCGACAGCGACCGTTCGTCGAGGTCGACGACGAGCGGATCGCGGTACTCGCCGGAGCCGTCGTCGAAGCTCAGCTCCACCTGGGTCATGTAGCGGTTCACCTTGCGCTGGCTCTGAACCAGCGTGACCGTGTCGGTGGTGACCGGGGCGTCCCAGCTGATCTCGAGGGCGTCGTCGGTCAGCTTGCCGAAGGCTCCGGTGCGCCAGGCGGTGCGCAGCGAGCCGTCCATGGCGAACATGGGCTTGTCGCCCGGCGTGTAGCTGACGCCGTTGCCGTAGGTGGTCGAGTTGACCGTGGCCCCGCCCCGGGTCTCGACGACGGTCTGGGTGTCGGTGCCGGCATCGGGGAACACCTCGAGGCGGTTGTCGGTGACGTCGGTGACGATCGGCTCGCGCTCGGCGGTCTCGGTGTAGCCGCGGTTCTCGCGCACCGAGCCCCACCGAAGCCCCTGCTTGCGGTTCGAGTCGGTGACGACCAGCGTCGCCCCGGGTTCCTCGGCCAGGGCCGCCAGTGCCTCCGGATCGTCGGCGAAGGAGGCCGAGTAGAAGACGGGACGGTCGGGGTCGACCAGCCCGGCACCCGCAGCGGAGACCAGGCCGTGGGCGTCGCCGGCCAGCAGCAGCGGGGCGTCGGCCGATTCGGTGCGCAGCATCGGCCTGGGGTCCTCGACCGGGATGACGCCCACCGACGGCGGATCTGCGACGTCGGGCTCCATGCCCAGCTCGATCTCGTCGATCAGCGGCACGACCGGGTCGGGATCGTCGGACACGGTCGGACCGAACGCCTCGGGCGTGCCCAGGCCGGCGACGTCGGCCAGCTGATCCCAGAACTTGCGGGGCCGCGGCGACCGGTACCGGCCGTAGCGCAGGTCGTTGCGGGCGACCAGATCGCCCACCGACATCAGCTGCAACATGGGGCCGAGCGCGTCCGGGTTGGCGGTGCCCTCCTGGTAGGGCAGGTCGACGGCCATCATCAACTGCGACGACGCAAAGGAGCCGTAGGGGATCAGCTCGCGGGCGGCGAAGTCGCGATCGATCAGGCCGGGCGTCACCGGGTCGACCGTGTTCCCCCACGTGTAGCTGGCGAAATCGATCCCGGGGAGCGCCAGCACGCGGGTGTCGTGGTCGCCGGCGTCGAGGCGCTCGGCCACCTCGTTCCAGTACTCGGGGATGTTCTCGTCGCGTTGCAGGTTGTCGTCGACCATGCGGCCGAGGAACAGCGGCGCCTGATTGATCCCGATCAGGACGATCACCGTGAGCGCCACCGGCACCTTGAGGCGGGGCCGCAGCGTGGCGATCGCCGAGATGCCGGCCGCAAGCAGGACCGCACCGCCGAGCGCCAGTAGCGGAATGGCCCTCGGGGTCGACCGGAACGCCAGTCCGGCGTCGGTGGTCGTCGCCGCCTTGAAGAGTGCGCCCGCCGGGGACGGTGCGTCGTAGGGGTGCGAGGCGATCGAGATCAACGCGCCGACCACCACCATCAACACGAAGTAGGCCCGATAGCGAAAGCGCGTGGTCAGGGCCGACACGACGACCAGGCCCGGAAGCACGAAGCTCACGATCAGCACGAGCGGGTTCTGGACCATCGTGACCGCCCCGGAGATCCAGGGGCCCAGCGAGTCGCTTCCGTAGAAGAACCAGTAGCCGAGCCCGCGCATCACCTCCGGTGCCGTCGAGGCGGTGGCGACCACCTTGTAGGTCTCGGTGTAGTCGAGGATCGGGATGCCGTAGTTGCCCTGCAGCATCAGGCCGGCCATCCACCACAACGAGCTGATCAGGGTGAGCGAACCGATGCGGGCCCCGACCGCGACCACGCGGCCCCACGTGACCTCGCGTTCGGCCAGGAGGGCGTAGAACACCCACATCGCCGGTCCGACCAGCACCAGGATCAGCGAGGTGGCGTTGATGCCGCCGACGGTCAGGGTGATCAACGCAAAGGCGGCCGGGTCGCGCCAGCCGCCGCGGCGCAGCGCCCGCACGGTGAAGCCGATCAGCCAGGGGAGTCCGGCAAAGGGCAACAGGATGATGGAGATCCGGGCCCCGTAGTGCAGCAGGGTACGGGCTGAGGGCGTAGGCGAACGCCGCCACCGTGGTGCCGGGCGGCTCCCACCTGAGGGGTGCGCAGCATGAACCGGTGCGCCCATGCGGCGGCGAGGATGATCGTTCCAGCCACGGGCGCTGCGCCGCGATCGAGGCTGACGGTGTCGAAGAACAGTAGAACGGCCCGGCGAGCCAGAGTGCCATTCCGATGTTCTGGTGGGTGACCGTGCCGAGCCCCACGCCGGTCTCCGCAGCCGGAAAGCGTCGGCGAGCAGCTTGCCGGGATCGAGGTACAGGTAGCTCTTCGTGTCGGCGCCACCTGGCCGCGGTGGGTCAGCAGCAGCGGCAGGTAGGAGACGAGGGCCAGCGCAGCGACAGGCCGAACTCGCCAGCTGCCGAGGCGTCTGCTTGACCAGGCGATGATAGTTCCGCCGGCGACCAAACCTGCTGCGAGCGAACCCGCTGCCGCTCGACCGCCTCGTCTCCTCAGGGTCGATCCGGGCGGTTGGGTGGGGGTTGCCGAGGCGGCCGGGCGAGGTCGGCGATCCTGGTTGGTGCAGCGTCAGGCGCAGGGCGATCGCCTCGGCCAGCGAACGGCTGCGCCTCGGGCGGCTCAGCTCCCGGACCGCCACCAGCGACATGCCCGGCGCGAGGCCAACACCAGCAGGGTGATCAGACCCAGGGTCTCCAGCCCGAGACCCTCCGAGATCGACGTTGCCCGTCCGGCACGTGCCAGCACGCCGACGATACGCGCCGACGCCCAGGGTGGGTACCGCGCTTGATGCGAAGCCGTCCCAGGCGAACGAACCACACGACGGTGCCGATGCGACGCCACCGCCCGGCGGGCGCAGAATCCGCCACACGTCAGGGCCTCCTTCGTCACCAACAGCATCAGCGCCAACCACATTCGCAGGTGGTGAAACCCAAGCGGTGGCCCCGGTGCGAGGGCACGCTGCCCGACCCGCAGGCCAGCCGGTGATCGGCGCCTCGGCCGCGGAAGCCGAGCAGGTGGGCCGAGATCAGCGCCTCGACCGGCCTCAGGGTAGTCCAGCGGGTACTCGTGGGCGAACGAGCGGCATCGCCAGGGAAACCCGCGAAACCCGCTGGAGGAATCGGCGCTGCCTGGCGCCGGTGTGAAGCCAGGCCCCGGGCGCAGCGCATCGCCAAGGCGCGGGGCCGATGGGCGGTAGCCGGGCGTTCCCGGTTCGCCCGGATCGTGACCGAAGCAGGTGCCGATCACCAGGTCGGCGCCGTCATCCCGAGACCGGCGGGGATCCTCGAGATCTCCTCGGGGTCGTGTTGGCCGTCGGCGTCGAGTTGGATCGCCCCGTCGTAGCCGCCGTCCACGGCGTGGCGGGCTCGGTGCGCACCGATCGAGGTGGATCGGCAGGGGGGCGACGCCGCGGCCGCCCGTGCGGCGTTGACCGTGTCGTCGATCGACCCGTCATCGACCACCGGCGTCCAGGGCGGTGCGCCTCGACGTCGAGGCGCTTCACCCGGTCGAAATTGCGCCGATCGACGCCTCCTCGTTGAATGCGGGAACGATCACCAGGATCCGCGGCCGTGTCGCGGTCGGCTGCCCCTCCATCAGGTGCACCCTACCTTCACCTCGAGCCGGATCAGGCCGAGACGAGCACCACCGGTTCGACCCGGGTCGCCGGGCGCGGTCAGCTCACGAGTCCCGGCAGCCGATCCCGCTCCCTCGGCGAAAACGGATCACCAGCAACTCGTCAGTTCCGAGCTGGCCACCCGCTCGGACCAGCGATCGATGTTGGCCCGGCGGGAGTTGTTCGACCGGAAGAAGGTCGTCATCGTGCGCGCGCTCAGGCTGGTAGGCGTCGGCGCCGTCGACCTGGTGGGTGGATCCGTCGCGGAGGGTGAACCTCGTAGGTGGCCATCCAGGGGGACCTGAGCGAGCACCCTGTGGAGGAAGAGGACAACGTTGTGAGTTGGCGGCATCGTTCTGGGGAGATCGAGTGGATCACCTGTGGGCGACGTGCGACGTGCGACCGTGCGACGAGCGACGAGCGCGAGGCGGTCGCCGGACCTACATGCGTGCGATCGGCAGCGGGCGATACTTGAGAGCCGCGGGGCGCCGAACCACCTTCTGATCAACTGCTGCACCGGCACGGTGGCCTGCGTAGGGGGCCAGCAGCTCGAGCATTCGGTCCGTCGTCAACGCTCCTCACCGGCGAGGCCAGGCCACCATCGAGGGCACGTGCAGGTCGCCGATCAGCGCGGCGTCAGCATCGCCACTGCGCCACGCTGAGAGCGGCGATCGAGGACGTCGGCCCCACCCGAACGGCGTTTCCCAGCCGACGGCGGACCTCGGCGGGCGGGTGGGCAGGTAACGTTCAGCCGATCGGGCCCGGCAGGCGATCCCGATCAACAGGTCGCCGCATCGCTCGACCCGGCGCTCTGCCGGTGCAGCCGGTGGGCGGTGAGCCCTGCGAGCGCCCGAGCGTCCGGTGGAAGCATCCGGCCCGGGTGCGTCGGCACCGCCCTCACCGATGCCGACGAGCGCCAGCACCGCATGGTCCGTCGGCGCCAGGCTGCCGAGGTCGAAACCCACAACCGGCTCCACGGTGATGTGCCTCGCCGGCGGTCACCCGCTGGCCGAGCACGGCGGGAAGCAGCGCTCCCACCAGGTCGCCGGTGGCGCCGGGTCGGCACAATTTGCGACGAATGGCTTCGGGACAACGCCGGCGGCTGCCCATCGCGCAGCCTTGCGGCGGGCGTGATCGTCGTCGGCCCCACCAAGCGGGGCGGTGGCCAGCGCCTCGTCCGCCGGCACCGGTGGCGCCGACGATCGAGCATCCTGCCGGCCAGCAGCCCGATGGTGGCCTCCGTCGGCCATCGCCCGGCCACAACCACGCACGGTGGGTACCGACCACCGGGTGGATCCGAACCGCCCGATGACCGAGGGTCTTCGGAGGTTCAGCGGCCGATCCAGCGGCCGGAACTGTCACAGGCCGGGCGGGCCATTGCAACCACCGCCCGGATCAGGCGCCGGTTTGCAGGTAGATCCCGACGGCGACGCCGAGGCGGTCAACAGTGCGATCACCAGCCAGGTCGAGCAGGGTCATCACGTCGTCGGCGGGCACGCCGAGGATCTTCTCGCGGATGAGGTCACAGCTGCATGCTCTACGGCCGCACGACGTCAGCCTGACAGGATCGCCAGGCGGCGGCGATGCTCAGCCGCTCAGGTCGAGGATCACCAACATGACGACACTGACCAACACATGACCGTGAACCCCAGCGCCATCCGACATAGCCGAACCAGCACGCTTCCGGCGCGCCGCATCGGTCTCCTCGTGGCGCCCGGTGGCCAACTCAGCGGCAATGGCGGCGGCCCGCAGCCGACGTATTGCTTGGGCTCCACCAGCACGTCGGAGGAACGCCGGAACCTCGGCTGCCGGATCGTTTGAACATGCCGAGCACCGGCTCACCGTGCTCGGCCTCCAGTTGGCACAGGATCCGCTCGGGGATGGCGCAACGACCGCGTCTTCGCCAGCCCTCGTCATCAGGGCCAGTGGCATCGTGCTCAGGGCCCTCATGGCGACGAGCGTACCGTTGCGGGGCCTTCGAGCCCAGCGAGCCCCACGAATGTCCGGTTGCCGCGGGGAGCGGACGACGGTCTCCGAGAACGGCGCGGCAGCTTGTAGTCGGCCAGCAGCCCTCGACCGAACGAGCGCAACTCGTCGAGGTCAGCGACGCCCAGGGTTGAGCAGGCCACGGCGGCGACCGAGCGCCCGAACCGGTCGTCGGCGGCGGGGGCGACGACCAGGTCGGCGATCGCCGGGTGATGGCGCAGCCGCTCCTCGACCTCCTCGGCAAAGACCTTCTCCCCGCCGGTGTTGGTCACCGCGGACGCCCGTCCCAGCAGCTCGATGACGAGCGGCGCCCCGTCACCCTGCGCAGCGGTACCTGGCGCGGTCGCCGGTGACGGTAACCGTCGACCGTCGAAGGCACCCAGGAAGGTGGCCCGGGTTTGGTCGGGGTAGCCCAGATAACCCAGCGGCACCCGGCCGCCGCGCCAACCAGCCGACGAGTCGCCGTCATGGGAGGTTGGCGGCTCGGCGAGCGGGCGACCGCATCGTCGACGTCACCGTGTCGTCGTCGGGCCGAAACGTCCGGGCGTGGGTTCGGCGGTCACCGCCGTCTCCATCGGGACCGGGCACCGCCGCCTTTGCTGGGACCGGGCACGGCTGTCACTGCGATGCCGGTGCGGCTTGCCTCCCGGACTCCGAACTGCCCAGCACGTCGGCGACGGTGACGTGTGGCCATCGCCGAATCAGCTCGGCCTTGACCGACGGCGACAGGATCACCCCGCCGTCAGCAGGTGCCGCAGGGTAGGGAGGCCCAGTGACAGGCCTCGTCGGCGGCCCGGCCAGGGGCGGAAGCGCGCGAGCGCGTCGCCGACGGTGGTCAGCGCCGATGCCCCGCTCCACTCGACCGCGTCCAGCAACGAATCGGCGTCGAGCGCTCCGGATGCTCCGGGCAGGACCACTGCGTGCCGCCCTTCGGCCAGGCGGCCAGCGCATTCCAGTGGGCGGCGCCGTGCCGGACGGCGGCGCCGGCAGCGTCACGGGACCCGGCGTGGGCGGGCGGCGGCCCGCGCCGCCGGACCACCGGCGTGCTCGACCGCCTCGGGATCGAGCAACGCCGAGGCGAGTGCTGCCTGGCGCCTGGCGCCCTTCGGGTGCCGGCCAGAATTTTGCCCGCCGGTGTACACCAGGTAGCGGTCGTCGGGGCTCGGGCGTCCCGGGCTGTTCCTCGGCGGTGCTCCGCCCAGGTCGACAGCTCCTCGTAGTCGACGGCGCCGGGCAGCAGCCAGTGCTCGCTCTCGTCCGCGACGCAGATCAGCAGGTCGGGCGGATCGCTCGATCGGCCCCACGCTTGCCTCGCTCAGCATCCGGCGTGAAACACCGGTGGTACACGATCGCTCGCGGCGCGGCGTCCTCGAGCAGTTCGGTCAGCTCCGCGGCGGTACCGGTTGACGTTCATCACCGGTGCCCCAGGCCTTCAGGCCGCCACCATCCGACTCGGGGTAGGCCAGGTGGTTGTGGAGGTAGAGGCCACGCGGTCGTTGGTTTCCCGTACCTCGGTGGAGCCGTCGGTGGACCACGACGCCCGCACGGACCAACGCTGCGGCCAGCGAGTCGGTGCCGGGCGGCCAGTTCGGCCCAGGAGGTGGTTTCGGTCGAGGTCCGGATGGCTGCCGCCCGGGGTCGCTGCCAGGCGATGGCGTCGAACAGTGTCGGCAGGTGCAGCTCGTCCACGATGCTGCGAGCGTATCGGGGCGGCGGTGGGGTGAATCCGCCCTCGGTGAGTGCCCATCGGGCGTGACAGGCTCGCCCGGTGCTTGCGCGGTTCGCGCTGGGTCTACAGGGGGTCGACGCCATCGGTGGCATCTCGCCACAGATCGACGGCCTGATCGATCGGTACGGCGTTCCGCCGTGGGGCCGGCGATCCGCAGCGGAGCGGTTTCGGCACGCTCGCCAGGTTGATCACGCATCCCAGCAGTTGTCCGGCGACGCCGCCACCGCTCGTGTGGGCGGGTCGAGTCCGCGGTCGGCGGCGGCCCGGTCGGCCCAGGCCGCTGCTGGCAGCCGGTCCAGAGGTTCTCAGGTCGGCCGGTTTGTCGCGCTCAATTGGCGGCGCTGCGACCTGGCGGCGCGTCGATGATGGGCGCCTGCGGTTGGAACGTCTGAGCACGTTGTCCGACGAGGGTGATCGACCGTCTCGTCTCGGTGCGTGGAGTCGGCGAGTGGTCCGCCCAGATGTTTCTGATCGGCGCCCTCCGCCGCGGCGTGTGGCCGTGCGGCGACGTCGGTGTGCGGACCGGGTGGGGCAGGGCCCACCCGGGGCCGACCCGCCGACCGCGCTCGAGATGCCGCGTCTCGGCGAGCCGTTCAGGCCGTACCGCTCGCTGGTCGCCTGGTACTGCGGCGGTGCGCCGACACCCCGCCCGCCGGGCGCTGAGCTTCATGACCGACCGCCGTGGTGCGGGGATCGGAGAAGGCCGAAAATGTCGTCGGCGCAAACAACGGAGACAGGGAACCAATGTCGATGACGTCCGTGGAGTGATCGCTCGCAGCCAGGGTGCCGGTTGAGGTCGCCGACGTCGTCGTGCCGACGGGCCCCGCTTGAGGCCAGGTGACCGTGCAGGCGTGCGGGTGTGCCACACCGACCTGCACTACCGGGAGGGGAATCTCCGACGAGTTCCCGTTCTCGGCACAGGCCGCCGGGAGTGGTCGAGTCGGTGGGAGAGGGGTCACCGAGGTGGGCCCAGCGACGTCGTGCTCAGCTGGCGGGCGGTCTGTGGCGAGTGCCGGGTACCGCGCCGGAGCCAGCGGTACTCTTACTTTTCCAACGCCACCAGCCGGTATTCGCCGGCTGGCACCACTCTCGCCGGCCACAGGCATCAGGGCGTTCGCCGAGGCCACGCTGGTGGCGGCCGGGCAGTGCACCCAGGTGAACCCGGACGTGGATCCTGCGTTCGCCGGGCTGTTGGGGTGTGGGGTCATGGCGGCTTCGGCGGCGGTCAACACCGGCGGGGTGGGCCGGGGCGACTCCGTGGCGGTGTTCGGCTGCGGCGGTGTCGGCGACGCCGCAATCGCCCGGCGGCCTGGCGAGGCCACCACGATCGTCGCCGTCGACCGGGACGCGGCAAGCTGGAGTGGGCGAAGGGTTCAGCGCCACCCACACCGTCGGCGCGTCCCAGGCCGCGGCGCCGTGGAAGGCGTGCGGCAGGCCACCGGCAGGCTGAGCGCCGACGTCGTCTCTTGTCCGGGCGGTCGGTCGCGAGGTGCTGAAGCAGGCCTTCTACGCTCGTGACCTGGCCGGCACGAATCATGCGGGTGACGTCCCGCCGGACATGATGCCCGAGCTGCCGATGATCGACTTCTTCGGCCGAGGGGCGCCTTCAAACCGTCGTGGTACGGCGACTGCCTGCCAGCCAGGACTTCACGAACTCCATCCGACCTGCCTCCGGAATGCTTCCCGCTGGGCGCGTTCGTCACCGAGCTGCATCGGCATCGACGGCGTCGAGGAGGCGTTCGCCAGGATAGGCGCGGCGACGTGCTGCGCAGCGTCGTCGTGCCGGCCATACAGCAGGAGGCGGACGTCGACCGTGGGCGTGACCTTGGAAGCGCCCTTGACCGTGGGTGCGTCCACCTTGGTCTCGGTCAGCGGGAAGTGGCACGCCACCCAGTGATCGCCGTCCACCTGGGCCATCTGCAGCTCGGCCTGGCTGCGAATCTCCTGGGCCAGCGGGCACCGGGTGCGGAACCGGCAACCCGACGGGGGAGTGATCGGCGACGGCAGCTCGCCCTCCAGCCGGTGCTCGATGTCTGGGGAACCTCGGGGTCAGGGCCGGGATCGAGGAGATCAGCGCTCGCGTGTACGGGTGCGCCGGGTTGTCGTAAGAGCGACTCGAGGGCCGATCTGGCATCTTGCCCAGGTACATCACCGCCACACGGTCGGGAGATGTTCTTGACGACGGCCAGGTCGTGGGCGATGAACACCAGCGTGAGGCCGTAGCGCTGCTTCATCTCCTCGAGCAGGTTGAGGATCTGGGCCTGCACCGACACGTCGAGGGCGGACACCGGTTCGTCGCAGATGATCAGCTTGGGGTCGGTGATGACCGCCCGGGCGATCGAGATGCGCTGGCACTGCCCGCCGGAGAACTCGTGCGGCTTGCGTTCGCCGGCCGCCTCCGGGTCGACGCCGACGTCGGCCAGCGTGGCCGACGCCTTGGCCTTGCGTTCCTCGTCGGTGCCGGTGTTCCAGATGTTGAGCGGCTCGGCGACGATGTCGGTCACCGTTCGCCGGGGGTTGAGCGACGAGATCGGGTCCTGGAAGATCATCTGCATCGTCGGGCGGGTGGCCCGCAACGCCTCGCCCTTCAGGGAGGTCAGGTCGACGCCGTCGAGCGTGACCGAGCCGCGTGTCGGCGGCGGCAGCTGCATGATCGCCTTGCCGGTGGTCGACTTGCCGCAGCCCGACTCGCCGACCAGGCCGAGGGTCTCGCCGGCGGCGACGTCGAAGCTGATGTTGGAGACGGCGTTCACCTTGCGGCCGCCCTTGGCCGGGAACTCCATCACCAGGTTCTCCACCCGGAGCAGCACCTCGTCGGCGGGTCGCAGGTGTGCGGTACCGGAACCGGCCATGTCAGGCCTCCTTGGTGCTGGTCGAAGAATCGTTGGCTTGGGTGGATTGGCGCTGCTGTTGCGCCTCGTCGGCGGTGTCGGCGAGCTGCGCCCGAACCGACGGTTGTGCCCCGCCGGGCGCCGCGGTCACGGCCACCTCGTCGCCGGGAAGCGACACTCCGCTCTTGCGCAGCTGAACCCGGATCTCGTCGTTCTCGGGCGAGCCCACCGGGAAGTGGCAGGCGTAGAAGTGCCCGGCGGTGGTCGGGCTCTCCACCAGTTCGGGCTGCTCGGTGCGGCAGCGGTCCTGCACGTAGGGGCAGCGGGGGCTGAAGCTGCAGCCCTCCGGAGGGTTGACCAGGTCGGGGGGCCGTCCGCCGATGGCCACCAGCCGGGTGTGCGGGGCCATCTCCAGCTTGGGGATCGCCGCCAGCAACGCCTCGGTGTAGGGCATCTTCATCTCGCGGAACAGCACCCGGGTGGGGGCCCGCTCCACGATCCGACCGGCGTACATCACGGCGATCTCGTCGGCCCGGGAGGCGACGACGCCCAGGTCGTGGGTCACCAGGATCATGCCCATGTAGCGCTCGCGCTGCTGCTCGGCGAGCAGGTCGAGCACCTGGGCCTGCACGGTCACGTCGAGGGCGGTCGTCGGCTCGTCGGCGAAGAGCAGCTTTGGACCGCAGGCCAGCGCGATGGCGATCACCACCCGTTGGCGCATGCCGCCCGACATCTCGTGGGGATACACGTCGATGCGCTTGTGCGCCTCGGGGATCCGCACCGCCTCGAGCAGCGCCAGCGTTCGTTCCCGGGCCTCGCTCTTGGAGAGATCGAGGTGCACCCGCATGCTTTCGGCGATCTGGTTGCCCACCTTGGTCACCGGGTTGAGCGCCGTCATCGGGTCCTGGAAGATCATCGCCATCTCGGTGGCCCACAGCTCGCGGTATTCGGCCTCGGACAGGTCGGTGATGTCCCGACCGCCCAGGCGGACCGTGCCGGAGCGTTCGACGTTGCGACGCGGCGTCAGGCCCATGATCGAGCGGCTGGTGACCGACTTGCCGGACCCCGACTCGCCGACCAGTCCGAGCGTCTTGCCCCGTTCGACGCTGAGGCTGAGGCCGTCGACGGCCCGAACCATCCCACGGCCGGTCTTGAACGAGGTGCGTAGGTCGGTGACCTCCAGCAGGTGGTGCTCGTCGCCGGCCTTCCCGGTGGTCGGCTGATCGGTGGCGGTGCTCACAGCAGGCTCTCCCTCACGTTGAATCGTTTTTGAATGACGTCGCCCAGGTAGTTCAGCGACATGACGGTCAGGAAGATGAAGATCGTGGGGGCGATGACCATCATCGGCACCCGTCGCAGCTCCTTCTTTCCCTGCGCCATGATGTTGCCCCAGGAGGGCGTGGGCAGCTTGACGCCCAGGTCGAGGAAGGCCAGCCCGGCCTCGGCGACGATGGCGATACCGACCGCCAACAACGTGATCGCCATCATGGCGGGCAACACGTTGGGCAGCACGTCCCGGAACAGCACCCGGCCGGGTTTGGCGCCCATGGCCTTGGCCGCCATGACGAAGTCGCGCTCGGCCCAGGCCAGCGTGTTCGCCCGGGTGATGCGGGCCAGCAGCGGGATCGCGATGATGCCCAGGGCGATGATCAGCACGAAGACGCGCTTGCCCACCGAGTCCTGGGCCCCGTTGGCGAAGACCGAGACGAGGAGCAGGGCCAGCACCAACTGCGGAAACGCCAGCAGGATGTTGAAGCTGGGCGACAGCACGGCGTCGATCCTGCCTCGGAAGTAGCCGGCGATCAGCCCGAGGAGCCCCCCGACCAGCACGCCGATGGCGACGGCGCCGACGGCGATCAGCAGCGTCCACTTGGCGCCGTTGACCATGCGGCTGAACAGGTCCCGTCCCAGCTCGTCGTATCCGAGCAGCGCCATGCCCTCCGGGCCCGATCGGGCCTTGAAGGGATCTGCGGCCAGCGGGTCGGCCAGGAACAACGGGGCCAGGACGGACGCAAGCGTGATCGTGGCCAGCCAGCCGATCGACAACCAGGCTCCGACGCTCAGGGACGACTTCTTTTCGGCGGGTGGCAGGTCGTCGAGCGTGACCGCGGCGGGCGCTGCGGGCGAGGTCCGGGTGGTCGCCGCCTCCAGCGGCAAGGTCGTCTCAGGCATTTCGAATCCTTGGGTCGACGATGCCGTAGAGGATGTCCACGGCGATGTTCACCAGTACGAAGAGGATGGCCATGGCGGCCACGAACGTCTGCAACGCGCCGTACTGGCGGGACAGGATGGCCTTGGACGTCAGCGACCCCAGGCCGGGGATGCCGAAGATCACCTCGACGACCAGTGCGGAACCGATCATCGTCCCCACCGAGATGCCGGCGACGGTCAACAGGGTGATCGACGACGATCGCAGCGCGTGGCGCCACATGATGCGGCGGGGTGAGAGGCCCTTCGCCCTGGCCATCGTGATGAAGTCCTGCCGCAGCGTGGCGATCAGGTCGGTGCGCAGCAGGCGCATGTAGATCGCCGCCGGGCCGAGCGACAGGGCAAACGCCGGGATGATGACCCGCTTCAGGTGGCCCACCGTGTCGAACCACGGGTCCCGCCACCCCGACGGGGGTAACCACTGAAGTTTCACGCCGAGCACGTAGGCGAGGATCAGCGTGAGCGCGAAGCCGGGGATCGACAGCGCGGCGTAGGCGGAGTTGGAGATCATCTTGTCGGTGAAGCCGCCCTCGTGGGAGGCCGACCACACCGCGGCGGGGATCGCCATGGCCAACGCCAGGAACTGGGCCCAGAGCATGAGGATGGCCGAGGTGCGGATCGCCGGCCAGAACTGGTCGGCCACCGGGCGCACCGACGAGACGGTGTAGTAGTTGCCGAGGTCGCCGGTGACCAGCCCGCCGAGCCACGACGCGTAGCGGACCGGAACCGGGTCGTCCAGGCCCAGGTCGTTGCGGATGACCTCGCGCTGGGCGTCGTCGGCGGTGGGCGCGATCACCGACACGGGGTCGCCCGGAATGAAACTCATGACCAGGGCGGTCACGAAGGTGACCACGATGACCACGATGACGAGTTGGCCGAGGCGGGTCAGAATGAACTTGGCCATCAGTTCGCGTCTCCGGGGTGGTGGTTGTCGGTCGGGATCGTTGCGTGCGGGGGGACGGGTGGCGGGGTCACTGGTCGTCCACCGTCTCGATGTCGGCGGGGATCGAGTTGACCTCCGCCTCGGGCGGACACGACACGTCCTCGCGGCAGAGTGCGTGCACCGGGTGCCCGATCGCCAGGCCGGGGAACGGAGCGGAGCCGTCCGGGTTGTTGGTGCCGAGGATGCCCTTGACGTCGGTCTGCGTCACGATCCCCCAGCGCGACGAGTAGGCCCAGATGTTGAAGGCCTCCTCGGAGAACGTGCGGTTGACCTCCTCGTACAGCTCGGTGCGCTTGTCCTGGTCGGGTTCGGAGCGGGCCTCGGCCATCAGGTCGATGATCTTCTTGCCCCCGGGGTGGAGGAACTCGCCCTGGTCGTCCTTGGCGTTGAACCGGGCGAAGTTGACCGGGCTGTCCGACCACCACACCGACTGAAGGTCGGGCTCGGTGCCGGGATGCAGCCGAAACACCGTGGCGTCGAAGTTGCCGTCGATCGCGTCGCTGATCAGCTGGGCTTGGTCGATCGTCTTGAGGTTGATCGTTGCGCCGTTCTCCTTTCCGAGCTCCTGGAGTAGCTGACCCAGGCCGACCACCGACGGGATCACCGACAACTCGAACTCGAGCGGCTCGCCGGTCTCCTCGGTGTACTTCGCCGCGAACTCCAGCGCCTTCTCCGGGTCGTACTCCGGGAACCCCGGATCCTCGAGATAGCCGGCGGTGCCCTCGGGGAACGGTCCGCTGCGTTGCTCGGCCAGGCCGGCGTAGGTCGCCTGGTTGATCGCCGGACGGTTGCCGCCGTAGGCCAGCGCGAGGCGGGCGTTCTTGTTGGAGAAGGGCAGCTTGGACGTGTTCAACATGACGTAGCTCAACTCGGTGAAGGCCAACGTGTCGTACATGTTGAGGTTGCCGGTCTCGACCTCGGGCACGAAGTCGTCGACCGTCAGGTCGTCGGAGGTGTGCATCGCATCGATCTCGTTGCCGAGGATCGCGTTGATGCGCGCCTCGGGGTCGGGGAGCGGGCGGAACTCCATGCCGTCGAGCAGGGGGTAGCCCTTGATCCAGTAGTCGGGGTTCTTCTTCAGCACCAGCTTCTCGCCGACGCTCCAGCTCTCGAACATGAACGGGCCGGTGCCGACGGGCTGGGAGTCGCAGGTGTCGGGATCGTCCAGCTGGCTCTGGGCGAGGATGCCAAACCGGTTGCTGTTGTTGAGGAAGGCCGGGAAGGCCCGCCACGGCACCAGCGTCGTCACCTTCACCGCGTACTCGCCGTCGAGCTCCACGGTGCCGATCTGCTGGTAGGTGAAGATCGCCAGCAGCGGGGACCGACCCTCGTACTGGCCGCGGTAGGCATCCAGGTTGTTCTTGAGGACCTGCGAGTTCAGCTCGGTGCCGTCGTGAAAGGTGACGCCCTCGCGCAGCGTGATCGTCCACTCGGTGAAGTCGTCGTTGGCGGTGATGTCCTTGGCGAGGAACGGCACGTACTCGCCGTTCTCGTCGGGCACCGTGAGCGGGTCGAACATCGCACGGGTGCTCTGGAGCCCCGCGATCGACATCTGCGATTCGGGGAGACACCACCCGCCGTCGTTCTCGGCCTCCAGGCCGTAGACCACGACGTTTTCTGCGGGCGGCGGGGTGCACGCCGCCAGCGGACCGGCCAGCACCGCCATGCCGAACAGGGCAGCCCCCAGCGCCGTTCGGCGGCCCGGCGGGCGCTCACCTCGTGTTCTCCAACGACCCAAATTCACGTGCTGGACTCCCTCCCCGGATGCTGCTCGTCGTGCGGACCGAGCAGTCGCGCTGCGGAGCGAAAGATCACGACGTGTGACCTCCACCACAAGCGCGGCGACACCTTAGAGCATCCCGACCACCGCAACACGGAGTGGAACGCGGCGGCGGAAACGATCGGTCACCGATCGCCCGGGCGACGGTCGACCAGCACGACAAACTCCCCGAGCGGCTCGCCGATCGGCGTCAGCGGCGTCCCCAGAACCACGCGCTCGTGGGTCTTCGTCAGCTCCTTGGCCACCATCGTGCGACGTTGGTCGCCACACACCTCGGCCAGGTCGGCCAGGGTGGCCTCCACCCGCCGCGGGCTCTCGAAGAGCACGGTGGGCAGCGGGCTGCCGGCCACCCGCTCGAGGACCCGCCGCCGATCCGCGCCGGAACGAGGGGGGAACCCCTCCATGACGAACCCGTCCGCCGTCCAGGGCACCCGTGCGACCGCCTCCGACACGGCGGAGCGTCCCGGAACGACGACCACCTCGCCGTCGGCGTCCCGAACGCCCGCCACCACGCGGCGGCCCGGGTCGGAGATGCCGGGCAGCCCGGCGTCGCTGACCAGCCCCACCCGGCGTCCGGCCTCCAGGCGGTCGAGCGCCCAGTCGACGGCCGCGGCCTCGTTCTCTCGTCGAACCGAGCGCAGGCGTGGCGCCGGAATGCCGGCGGCCGCCAGCAGACGGCCGGTGCGGCGGGTGTCCTCGCAGGCGAGATCGTCGACCAGCTCGAGCTCGCGTCGAGCCTGCGGGGTCAGGTGGTCGACGTTGCCGATCGGCGTGGCGATCACCACCAGCGTGCCGGTCAGGTTGCGGGGTGCCACTGTCCCCGCCGCTCGAGCACCCCGGTCAGGTTCTCCAGGCTGTCGGTGATGATGCCGTCGACGCCCAGGTCGAGCAACCGCTCGATCTCGGCCGGTTCGTCGATCGTCCACACGTGCACCGGAACCCCGGCCTTGTGGGCCCGGGCGACGGTCGCCGCCGTGACCAGCTCGACGTTTTTGTGGGTGGTCGGTACCTGCAGCACGTCGAAGTTGCGGCCGACCACGCCGGCACGCCAGCGCCCGATCTCCCGGGGGCTCGCTGCGGAACACACCTTGTCGCCCAGGTCGCGGCGAAGGCGGTACAGCCGATCGTTGTCGAAGGAGGCCAGGCAGACCCGGTCGAGCGCCTTCATCCGGCGCAGCAGCGCCGGGAGATGGGCTGCTGCGGCGTCCGACTTGGCATCGATGTTGAACCGATGGGTCGGAAACGTCTCGAGGAGCTCCTCCAGCAACGGGATCGGTCGGCCCTCGACCCGGGCCTTCGCCACCTCGGCGTAGGGCAGCTCGGCGATCGCCCCGGCGCGGTCGGTCACCCGGTCGAGCCGTTCGTCGTGAAACGCCACGAGCACGCCGTCGGCGGTGGCGTGGGTGTCGGTCTCCAGGTAGCGGTAGTTGGAGCGCGCGGCATGCTCGAAGGCCGCCAGCGTGTTTTCGGGAGCCTCGGAGGCGCCGCCCCGATGGGCGATGGCGTGGGGGCGTGGACCCTCGAGGTAGGGGTGGGTCTTGCGGTCGGTCGTTCTCGGCACGGCGGCAGTCTCCCAGAGCCCGCCGGGTACCTGCCCAACCGCGGCGCCGGGCGGACGACGGGCCGGGAGGATGCCGCAAACGATTCGAGTCGAGGGAGCGCGGCTGTCAACCTGATCCGATGACGCCCGACGATCCGGCGACGGCCGGGATGGCCCCACACGCCCCGGTGGCCGGCCGGCTGGCACCGCTGCTGCCGGCGATCGTCTCGTCGATCCTGCCGGTGTTCCTCGTCGGAGCGTTGGTCGGGCCGATGGGCGACGAACTCGGCTACCGGGAGACGACCGCCGGCGTCCTGATGGCCGCGTTCTTCGCCGTCTCGGCGCTGGTGGCCCGCCGGGCCGGTTCGATCGCCGACTCGATCGGACCGATCACGGCGTTGCAGCTGGGCCTGGCCGGTTCGGCCGTCGTCGCCGCCGTGATCGCGGTGGCCGCCGACTCGGCCGTCCTGCTGGGTGCGACGATGATGATCGGCGGTGGTTGCAACGCCCTCACCCAGGTGGCCGCCAACGTGTATCTGGCCCGCTACCTGCCGGTGCACCGCCACGGCGTCGCCTTTGCCGTGAAGCAGTCGGCGAACCCCGGCGGGGCCATGGTGGCCGGCGTGCTGCTGCCGTCGCTGGTCCTGAACCTCGGCTGGAGGTCGGCGTTCGTCGTGGCTGCCGTGGGTTCGGGTGGATCGGCCTGGGCGCTGGCCAGCGCTCGGTCCTGGCCGGTCGTGCCCGGGTCCGGAGGACCTCCGAGCCCTCCCGACACCGGCGGTTCATCGTCGGATCCGAACCCGACGATCGACGCGTCCTCGGGTGGTCGACGCGACCGTGCCCTGCTGTTGGTTGCGGCGTCGGCCGCCTTCGGGTCGGCCAGCGCGGTGGCCCTCGGCGGGTTCTTCGTCGAGTCGGCCCGCGACGCCGGCGTCGGCCTGGGCGCCGCCGGGTTGGCGGCCTCGTTGGGCTCGGCGACCGCCATCGCCGGTCGGCTGGTCGTCGGGGTGCGGGCCGACCGCGTGCAGGCCGATCCGCGCCGCATCCTCGGCTGGATCGCGGCGATGCTGGTGACCGGCTCCGCAGCGCTGCTGCTGTGTGGCGTTCGAGCCCCGTGGGCGCAATGGCTGGCGTTGCCGCTTGCCTACGGCGCGGGTTGGGCCTGGCCGGGGGTGTTCAATCTGGCGGTGGTTCGGGCCCGACCCGATCAGCCCGGTCGCGCCACCGGGGTCAGCCAGACCGGCATCTACGTGGGCACCACCGTTGGCCCCCTCGTGCTGGGGGCGGTGTCCGAGCGGGCCGGGTATCAGGTCACCTGGTCGCTTGCAGCGGGGCTGGCCTGCGTCGGCGCCGCGGGGATGATCGCCGCGAGGTCCAGGTTGGTCGGTCGCGAGGGGACCGATGACGGCGGGCCTGGCCAACGGCTCGCGCCCCGGACGTCGGCCGGGCTGCGAGTCGGAGATGACGGCGTCGCGCCGTAGGTTGGCCGGGTGGATGCGTCGCACCAGCTGTTGGACGAGATGATCGGAGCGCCCGGGCACGGGCGCCTGGAGCGGGGTCTGATCGCCATCTCGACCCTGGCCGACCCGTCGGTCGAGGCCGAGTCGATCAGTGGGGAGCTCGACGGGTTGGCCGCCACGCACGGCTCCGACGACCCGGCGAGACTCTGCGCAGCGCTGTTCGGCGACGGGGGCTTCCAACCCAACCTGCACAACTACTACGACCCTCACAACTCCCTGGTCGACCGCGTGCTCGCCCGGCGAGTCGGCATTCCGTTGTCGCTGGCCGGCCTGGCGCTGTCGGTTGCGGAGCGGTGCCGGTCACCGCTGGCCGGCGTGGGTATGCCCGGCCACTTCCTGCTGGCGGCGACCGATGACGACGGCGGGGTGTCGGGTCGGTTCTTCGACCCGTTCGACGGCGGCCGCGAACTGACCGCCGGCGCCGTCGGTGCGCTGCACACCAGGCTGTTGGGCCGCCCGCTGCCGCCCAACTCGCTCGACCCGGTCGATCACCGGGCGATGTTGGTACGCACGCTGGCCAACCTGCGCATCGCGTACGGCCGTCATCATCAGCTCGAGGGGTTGGCCTGGGTGCTGCCACTGCTGGCCGAGTGCTGCGATTCGGGCACCGAGGCGCGACAGGAGCTGGCGGTGGTGCTGACCCGGCTGGGCCGCTGGGGCGAGGCCTCCCGGGTGTGCGCCACGCTCGCCCGCAGCAGCGACGACCCGGCCCGCTCGGAGCGCTGGCTGGCCGAGTCCCGACGGCTCGGCGCACTGCTCAACTGATCCACGCCCGGCCCCGCGGTGGGGAGACGCAACCAGGAAATCGGTGTGAGCAGCCCGCCCGCGGCGTGCGAGGGTGTCGCCATGAGCACGCTCCCCCCAAGCGATCCACTGAACGACCACGGCGACCAGCCTCGAGCCGGCGACACCTACACCCACGGCCACGACGAATCGGTGCTCCGAGGACATCGATGGCGAACGGCCGAGAACTCCGCCGGTTACCTGCTGCACCGCCTGTCGCCGGGAGACTCGGTGCTCGACGTCGGCTGTGGACCCGGCTCGATCACGTCCGACCTGGCCGAACGGGTGTCGCCCGGACGGATCACCGCGCTGGACCGCGACCCGGGGGTCGTCGACGAGGCGGTTGCCTCGGCGCGGTCGAGGGGCCTGACCAACGTCGTCGGCGCGGTGGGCGACGTCGCCTCGCTCGACTTCGACGACGGCACCTTCGACGTGGTGCACGCCCACCAGGTGCTCCAGCACCTGTCCGACCCGGTCGGCGCCCTGGTCGAGATGGGGCGGGTCGCCCGGGCCGGGGGAGTCGTCGCCGTCCGCGACGCCGACTACGGCGCCATGTGCTGGTACCCGGCCGACCCGCGTCTCGACCGGTGGATGGAGCTCTACCAGGCGGTGGCGCGCGCCAACGACGCCGAACCCGATGCCGCCCGCCGACTGCTGTCCTGGTGTCATGCCGCCGGGTTTGTCGAGGTCGCCGTCTCCGCCTCGGCGTGGTGTTTTGCCGACGAGGGCGATCGAGCGTGGTGGGCGGGCCAGTGGGCGGAGCGCGTGGTTCGCTCCGACCTGGCCCGGCAGGCGCTGGAGCGACGGCTGAGCGACCGCGAGGAGCTGTCTCGGATCGCCGACGGGTTTCGAGCGTGGGCGACCAACCCGGACGGTTGGTTTCTCGTGCCGCACGGCGAGGTGTTGATCACCGTTCCCGGCCGGTCCACCACCGGGCCCTGAGCGGGAGGGCAGGTCGGTAGGCTGCGCTCATGCCTCGCCGGACCAAGATCATCGCCACCCTCGGGCCCGCATCGGAGTCTGAGGACACGGTACGGGCCATGATCGAGGCGGGTTGCGACGTGGTTCGGCTCAACCTGGCCCACGGCACGGTCAGCCAGGCGATCGAACGCATGCGCATGGTGCGACGGCTGGCCGCCGAGGCCGGTCGGGCGGTCGGCGTGCTCGCCGACCTGCCGGGCCCGAAGGTCCGGCTGACCGAGTTCTGCGACGGGGGGCTGGCGCTGCACGACGGCGACACCGTGGTCGTCGCCTCCGGCGAGGAGCCCTCCGGCCCCGATGGGCTGTGGGTCGACTATCCCCTGCTGGTCAACGACGTGGGTCCCGGCGACGTGCTCACGCTGGGCGACGGCGGCGTGTCCCTCCACGTCACCGGCAACGACGGCGCACGGCTGAAGGCCACGGTCAACGGCGACGGGCTGATGCAGGGCCGTCCGGGCCTCCACATCCCGTCCGACCGGCTGACGATGTCGTCCCCGACCGCGGAGGACCTCTACTACCTCGACGCACTGGTCGAGGAGGGCGTCGACATGATCGGCATGAGCTTCGTTCGCTCGGCCCACGACATCCGCCGGGTGGGCGTGGAGCCGCCGCCGCGCGGACCGCTGATCGTCGCCAAGATCGAGACCCGTGCGGCGGTCGAGAACCTCGAGGGCATCCTCGAGGTGGCCGGCGCGGTCATGGTCGCCCGCGGCGACCTGGGCATCGAGTGCGGCATCGAGGAACTGCCCCACCTGCAGAAGCGCATCATCCGCAGCTGCATCGCCTCGGGGTTGCCGGTGATCACCGCCACCCAGATGTTGGAGTCGATGGTGGTGTCCGCCGCCCCGACCAGGGCGGAGATCACCGACGTGGCCAACGCCATCTTCGACGGCACGTCCGCGGTGATGCTGTCCGGCGAGACCGCGGTCGGTCACGACCCGGTCGAGGTGGTTGCCACGATGAGCCGCATCGCCGAGCGGGCCGACGCCGAGTTCGACTACGACGCGTGGCCCCGGGGCATCCGCGACCTGCGGCGAAACACCGCGACGTCGACGGAAAGCTCGATCACCGACGCGATCAGCGGCGCCGCCTGGCGGGCGGCGACCGAGCTCGGCGTCGCCGCCATCGTCTGCGTCTCCGACACCGGCTTCACCGTGCGCTCGATCGCCCGGTTCCGCCCGTCGATGGGCATCATCGGCCTGTCGCCCTCCCAGCGCACGGTCAGCCAGCTGTCGCTCAGCTGGGGCGTCACCCCATTGGGGGCCCCTCCCCGCGACGACGAACTGGCCGTCGACGATCTGGCCATGCGCGTGCGCGACAGCGGGCACGTTCGCTCCGGCGACCTCGTCGCAGTCGTCTGGGGTTCCGGGTCGGGCGTACGCAAGACCGACACCGTCCGTCTGCTCCGCGTGCCGTGACCGTCGTTTCTCCGATCACCGCGGGGCGTCGGTCCCCGTTGCGGCCCGAGGTGCCAACACCATGAAGCTCCCCACCTGGTTTCCCCGCCCGAAGGGCTCCTCCGAGCGCCCGGAGGCCGAGCCGGCGGTCGCCGCCGACGGATCGGGTGCCCCGCCGAGGCCCCGCCGACGCCGCGAGCCCCGGGTGGCGTTCGTCCTCTCGGGTGGCGGCAACCTCGGCTCGGTGCAGGTCGGCATGCTGCGGGCCCTGGCCGAACGCTCGATTCGGCCCGATGTCGTGTTGGGCTGCTCGGTGGGCGCACTCAACGGGGCGACGTATGCGGCCGACCCGACCCTTGCCGGGGTTCGTCGCATGGAGGCGCAGTGGCTGGAGATCACCGGCGAGAACCTGATGCCCACCAGCCGCATGCCGGGCCTGGTGCAGCTGCTCCGCAAGGGCGAATCGGTGCACTCCAACGACGGCCTGCGTGAGTTGATCACGACGATCCTCGGCACCCACGACACGTTCGAGTCGCTCAAGGTGCGCTTCGAGTGCGTGGCCACCGACCTGGTCGCAGGCGTCGCCCGGTGGTTCGGATCCGGCGAGCTGGTCGAGCCGATCCTCGCCTCGGCGGCGCTGCCGGCGGTCTACCCGCCGGTCACCCTCGAGGGGCGCCGCTACGTCGACGGCGGCGTCATCGACAACGTGCCGATCTCGCGTGCCGTCGAGCTGGGCGCCGAACGCATCTACGTGCTGCACGTCGGGCTCCACGGCCGCCCGGAGGCGACGATCCGCCGGCCGGTGGACGGCGCTCTGCTCGGCTATTGGATCGCCCGCAACCACCGGTTTATGCGGGACCTGTCCAACATCCCCAACGGCGCGCAGGTGGTCATCCTGCCCACCGGCACCCGGCCCGAGCTGCGCTACGACGATTTCAGCCGTACCGACGAGCTGATCAAGGCCGGGCACGACCGTGCGGCGGAGTTCCTCGACGGGGACGAGTTCGCCTCCCTGCCCGACCCCTCGCCGTGGCTCAGCCGCCTCGGCCTCGGCAAGGAGGGCATCGTCGTCGGCCCGCGTCTGGCCACCGACGCGCTGGCCCCGGGGGAGGGCGACCCCGATCCGGCCGCCGCCGACGACTCCGAGCGGCTGTCGGCGGCACTCGAGCTGGTCGAGGCGGCGTCGCCGCACCCCGGCGACTCCCTGACCCGGCACCCACCCCGAAGTGGGGAGCCCGGAGCGCACAACCCGCTCACGTTCTCGACTCCCCGCTTGCGGAGTGTTCCCGAACTGGGGAGCCCGGAGCGCGCACAACCCGCGTTCTCGACTCCCCGCTTCCGGACCGGTCTCCACGGGGGACGTCGTAGGCTGCGCCGCGATGGTTGAGCGTCCCCCCGCCGGAACGATCCCGGACCTTCCCGGCAGCTATCAGTTTCGGGACGCCGACGGCCGCATCATCTACGTCGGCAAGGCCAAGTCGCTTCGTCAGCGGCTCTCCAACTACTTCGGCGACCCCCGCACCCTCCACGTGCGCACCGCCCAGATGGTGGCGTCCGCCGAGTCGGTCGAGTGGATCACGGTCCGCAACGAGGTCGAGGCCTTGATGCTGGAGTACAACCTGATCAAGACCCACCGCCCGCGGTTCAACGTGCGGCTGGTCGACGACAAGTCCTACCCGTACCTGGCCCTGACCCTGGGCGACGACTGGCCGAGGGCGATGGTCATGCGAGGCCAGCGCAGGAAACCCAACCGCTACTTCGGCCCGTTCGCCCACGCGTACGCCATCCGGGAGACGCTCGACCTGTTGTTGCGCACGTTCCCGATCCGCACCTGCACCGACGGCAAGTTCAAGCGCTACGCCGCCAGCGGACGGCCGTGCCTGTTGTTCCACATCGAGAAATGTTCCGGGCCGTGCGTCGGCGAGGTGAGCAGGTCCGACTACGACGCCATGCTGGCCAACCTGTCGTCGTTCCTCGAGGGCAACACCCAGCCGGTGCTCGACGACCTCCGCGCCCGCATGAACGAGGCCGCCAAGGAGCTGGAGTTCGAGGCCGCCGCCCGCCTTCGGGACCGGCTGGCCAGCGTCGAAAAGGCGATCGAGCGCCAGCAGATGGTGGCTCCGACCAACGAAAGCTTCGACGTGATCGGCCTGGCCGAGGACGAGCTGGAGGCCGCGGCCCAGGTGTTTCACGTGCGTCACGGGCGGGTGGTGGGTCGCAACGGCTTCATCCTGGACAAGGCGCTCGACCTCGACACCGCCGAGACGATGGCCGAGGTGATCGAGCAGCTCTACGCCGAGGACCCGGTGGTCGGCCTGCCCAAGACGGTGGTCGTGCCGGCCGAGCCGGCCGACGCCGACCTGTTCACCCGCTGGTTGAGCGACCGCCGGGAGACCAAGGTGGAGATCCGGGTGCCGCAGCGGGGCGACAAGCGGGAACTGCTCGAGACGGTCACCCGCAACGCCACCGACACCTTCAACCGCCATCGCCTGAAGCGTGGTTCGGACCACAACAGCCGGGCGAAGGCGCTCAACCAGCTCCAGGAGGCGCTCGACCTGCCGGAGGCGCCGCTGCGCATCGAGTGCTTCGACATGAGCCACCTGCAGGGCACCGACTACGTCGGTTCGATGGTGGTGCTCGAGGACGGGCTGCCGAAGAAGAGCGAGTACCGGCGGTTCAAGGTGCAGACCGTCGGGGGCCGCTATGCGGGCGACTCCGACGACTTTGCGGCGATGGAGGAGGTGGTCACCCGCCGCCTCAAGGCCTACGTCGCCGACCGCGACCTGCCACTCGCCGAGCGGGGCCGGTTCCAGTATCCGCCGCAGCTGCTGCTGGTCGACGGCGGCAAGGGACAGCTGGCGGCGGCGGTCCGGGCCCTCGAGTCGGTGGGGCTGGACGCCGAGATCCCCGTGGCCGCCCTGGCCAAACGCTTCGAGGAGGTGTTCGTGCCGGACTCCGAGACCCCGGTCGAGGTGCCGAGGGGGTCGGACGCGTTGTTCATGCTCCAGCGCATCCGGGACGAGTCGCACCGGTTTGCGATCAACTACCACCGGACGCTGCGTGAGAAGCGCTCGACCGCCTCGGTGCTCGACGACGTGCCGGGCCTGGGGCCCACGCGCAAGAAGCGCCTCCTCGCCGAGGCCGGCGGCATCACCAGGCTGCGGGCGGCCGATCCGGAGGAGCTGCGGGCGTTCAGCTGGCTGCCGAACGCCGTCGCCGACGGCGTTTGGGAGGCGCTGCACGGCATCCCGGTGGGTGGCCCGGGCTGAGCGGTCTGCCGAGGCCGAAGCGCCACTAGTATGGGCGGTTCTCGACCAGGAGACACCCCATGATCGTCATCATCGTCCTCGTGATACTCGTCGTGCTGGCGGTGGGCGTTGGCCTGTACCTCATGGGCGCGTACAACGGCCTCGTCAAGCTGCGCAACAAGATCGAGTCGGCCTTTGCCCAGATCGACGTGCAGCTCAATCGGCGCCACGACCTGATCCCCAACCTGGTGGAGACGGTCAAGGGCTACGCCTCCCACGAGCAGGAGACGCTCGAGAACGTCATCGCGGCGCGCAACGCGGCGGTGGCGGCCACCGGCCCCGAGGAACAGGCCGAGGCGGAGGGCGTGCTGAGCGGCATGCTGAAGCAGGTGTTCGCCCTGTCGGAGGCGTACCCGGACCTGAAGGCCAACAGCCAGTTTCTCGACCTGCAGCGGCAGCTGTCGGAGACCGAGGATCGCATCGCCTATTCGCGGCAGTACTTCAACGACAACGTGCGCACCTACAACACGAAGATCCAGTCGTTTCCCCAGAACCTGATCGCCAAGCAGATGGGCTTCACCGAACGCGCCTACTTCCAGGCCGACGACGCCACCCGGGCCAACGTCCAGGTGGAGTTCTGAGCACGATGGCCGTCTCGTCGAGCACCCCCCAATCCGAACAGGCCGGGCCGCAGGCGCCCGAACCCGCGCCGCAGCGTTCCCTGCAAACCGTTCCGCTGGACGCCTCCGATCGCCGGGCGCTGCTCGAGGCGGAGCTGGCGTCGATGTACCGCTCCACGGCCGGGGTGCTGGCGGTGCCGGCCGTCGTCATCGCCGTGCTCTTCGGTCTGGTCAGGTGGTGGCTGGGGCTCCTCGTGCTGATCCTGGGCGCCGGGGCGGTCGTCGGGATCGTCGCCTGGCGGCGGGCCGGGGCGGTCACCGCGGTGTTGAACGCCATGGGGGCGCGGCGGCTGCGCGACGGCGAGCACCCGCGTTACGCAAACCTGATCGAGGGCCTGGCGATGGCCTCCGGCGTAGCCGAGCCACGCCTCTACGTCGTCGACGACCCCTCGGCCAACGCCGCCACCGTGGCCTTGGGCGACGAGGCGTGTGTGGTGGTCACCTCCGGCCTGCTCGACGCCGCCGACCGCATGCGCCTCGAGGCGGTGTTGGCCCAACAGGTGGCCCACCTGGCCGGTGGCGACGCCCAGGCCGCCACGGCGGCCCACGCCTTCCGCACCACGGTTGGTTGGCGCCACGGGCTGGACCGGCTGTTGCCGGCCCGCCGCGAGGAGCTGTGCGACCTCAACGCACTCGACTTCACCCGGTATCCGCCCGGCATGATCGCCGCCCTCGAGCTGATGGCGGAGCTGGGCACCTCGGTGTCCGCCGCCGACGACTCGGTGGCGCACCTGTGGATGGCCGCCCCTGACGAGTTCCAGGTGAACAACGCCGCCCAGGTGCCGTTGGCCCGACGCGTCGCACTGCTCGCCGAGCTGTAGCGGGCCGCTGCGGCGCCCCGGGTGCGCTCAACCGGCTTCTGGGTCGGAGGCCCCGGTCGGTACACTGCCGGCGATGAGTGACAGCACCCCCAACGGACGTTCGGCGCAGCCGGGCAACCCCGCAGCCTCCAGTTCCGAGAACCCCACCGTGGCCACGGCGACCGTGAAACGCGGCCTCGCCGAGATGCTCAAGGGCGGCGTCATCATGGACGTGATCGACGCCGAGCAGGCCAAGGTGGCCGAGGATGCGGGCGCCGTCGCCGTCATGGCGCTCGAGCGCGTACCCGCCGACATCCGTCGCGACGGCGGGGTGGCCCGCATGTCGGACCCCGCCCTGATCGAGGGAATCCAGGCCGCGGTCAGTATCCCGGTGATGGCGAAGGCCCGCATCGGCCACTTCGCCGAGGCGCAGGTGCTGCAGGCGCTCGACGTCGACTTCGTCGACGAGTCCGAGGTGTTGACGCCGGCCGACGAGGCCTTTCACATCGACAAGTTCGCCTTCGACGTGCCCTTCGTCTGCGGCGCCACCAACCTGGGCGAGGCGCTGCGGCGCATCTCCGAGGGTGCGGCGATGATCCGCTCCAAGGGCGAGGCGGGCACCGGCGACATCGTGCAGGCGGTGCGCCACATGCGCTCGATCACCTCGGCGATCCGGGCGATCGGCCAGGCCGACGAGGCGGAGCTCTTCGGCTGGGCGAAGGACCTGGCGGCGCCGCTGGCGCTGGTGCAGGAGGTGGCCCGCACCGGTTGGCTGCCCGTTCCGCTGTTCTGCGCCGGTGTGGCCACGCCCGCCGACGCCGCACTCGTCATGCAGCTCGGCGCCGAGTCGGTGTTTGTGGGCTCGGGCATCTTCAAGTCGGAGACCCCGTCGGTGATGGCCCAGGCGATCGTCGCCGCGGCGACCAACTTCGACGATCCGGACACCGTCGTGCGCGTGAGCCGGGGGCTCGGCGCCGCCATGCGGGGCCTCGATTCGGCTGCGGAGGAACTGAACTTCGCACAACGAGGTTGGTGAAGCCCATCGAGCGCCTCCCGTCGGCCGCGGCGCTACGCACCGACGGGCCGGAACCCACCGTCGGCGTGTTGGCGCTTCAGGGGGCCTTTCGGGCCCACCGGGAGTTGCTCGAGCGCCTCGGAGCCCCCGTACGGGAGGTACGGCGCCCGGACCACCTCGACGGCGTCGACGCGTTGGTGATCCCCGGCGGGGAGTCGACGACGATGTCGATGTCGCTCGATCGCAGCGGCCTGCGCGCCCCACTGAGCGAGCGCCTCGACGCCGGCATGCCGGCGCTGGGCACGTGCGCCGGCGCCATCCTGCTGGCGGGCGAGGTGCTCGACGGCCGGGAGGATCAACGCGGGTTCGGCCTGCTGGACATCACGGTGCGCCGCAACGGATTCGGCCGCCAGCTGGCCAGCTTCGAGGCCGACCTCGACGTGGACCGCAGGTGCGGCGCTTCACCGACGACCGGTGGGTCGGACGCCGACGGGCCGACGGACGGGTCGACCGGCCCGCCGAGGCCCTATCGGGCCGTGTTCATCCGCGCCCCCCGCATCGAACGGGTGGGCCCGGGCGTGAAGGTGGCGGCACGTCTGGGCGAGGAGCCGGTGGCGGTGCTGCAGGGGGCGGTCTGGGCGACCACCTTCCACCCGGAGCTGACCGACGACCTCCGCCTGCACCGGGCGTGGCTGGAGACGGTGCGCCGAAGGGCACCTATGCTCGGTTGACCAGCTCACGATCGCTGCATCCGGCATCTCGACCGGCCTCCCAGCAGCCACTTCAACAGAAAGACTCACCGTATGTCGGGTCACTCCAAATGGGCGACCATCAAGCACAAGAAGGGGGCCGCCGACGCCAAGCGCGGCAAGCTCTTCGCCAAGCTCATCCGCCAGCTCGAGATCGCCGCCCGTGCGGGCGGCGGCGACCTGGACTCCAATCCGACCCTGCGGACGATGTACCAGAAGGCCCGCAGCGCCTCGGTGCCGGTGGACACGATCGATCGGGCGATCCAGCGGGGCACCGGCGAGCTGGAGGGCGTCACCTACGAGGAGGTCACCTACGAGGGCTACGGCCCCCACGGCGTGGCGATCTTCGTCGACGGCTCGACCGACAACCGCAACCGCACCGGGGCCGAGATCCGCTCGATCTTCTCCAAGGCGGGCGGGTCGTTGGCCGAGCCCGGGGCCGTCGCCTGGCAGTTCGAGCGCAAGGGCGAGATTCACGTGGCCCTGGCGGTTGAGGAGGAGGAGCTGATGATGACCGCTATCGAGGCGGGGGCCGAGGACGTGCTGCCCGGCGACGAGTTCTGGTCGGTGATGACCGACCCCCACGAGCTGATGGCGGTGCGCGACGCACTCGAGGAGGCGGGCGTCGAGACGAAGTCGGCCGACCTGACGATGATCCCGACCAACACGGTCGAGCTGTCGACCGTCGGCGAGGCCCGCGGCGTGTTGGCCCTGATCGATGCGTTGGAGGACCACGACGACGTGGCCGACACCTTCGCCAACGTCGATGTGCCCGACGAGGTCGCCGAGGCGCTCGCAAACGAGGACTGACGGCCTCCGTGGCGTGAACGGCCTCAGCGGAGCGGAAACAGGGCCTCAGCGGAGCGGCGGCGCGGCCTCCGTGGCGTGAACGGCCTCAGCGGAGCGGACAGGGCCTCAGCCGTCGTCCAGCACGGTCAGCAGCCGGGACCGCTTCACCGAGCGCACGCCCCGCCACATCGTGAACGCCGCAACCACCCAGGCGATTGCGGCGGTGATCAGGCTGGGGGTGATGCCGCCGGAGATCGAGCCGTTGGCCTGGCTGTAGGCCAGGCCGATCAGCGGGATCGAGATGATGCCGGCGATCTGCTGGGCGGCGGCGGTGCTCGACACCCGTGCCGACACCCGCACGACGATGGCCAGGCCGATCATGAGGAAGGCGGGGATCGTCAGGCCGATCAGCACCAACCAGGTGGAGGTGGGGAAGAACCAACGGCCGACGGCGGGTCCGGCGATCAGGTTGACCATCAACGAGTACATCCCGAACCCGACCAGCGCGGTCGTGTAGCCGGGGATGAACGAGGCGATGAGCTTGCCCACGAACAGCTCGCGGACCCCGGCGGGGGAGTGTGCGAGAAACTCGCCGGTGCCCTTCTCCCGCTCGCCGACGATGGTGGCGGCGCCGATGGCCGAGCTGATCGTCAGGGGGACGACCACCGACACCGGCGCAAACAGCACCACCGACAGGATGTAGCTGGCCCGGGCCTGCGGGCCCATCCCGGCCACGGCGTCTCCGGCCTGGCCCGGCATCGCGTCGATCGTTTCGGCGATCGACTGCACGGTGGCCGATTCCCCAAGCGAGGCGATGCTGGCCAGCAGCACACCCGGGATGAACACGAAGAACAACACGCCGAGAAACACCATCGGAATCCAATGGTCCTTGCTGGTGGCGAACTGACGGAGTTCGGTCATCGCCACCGCCCTGGATCGGGCGTAGTTGAACCGCCCGGTGGCGGGGCGCTGCCGGGAGCGCCGCCCAGCGACGGCCGGTTGGGGCTCCATCGTGGCGGCCATCGTCGTCGGGTCCGTGACGGTCATCGGGTTTCCTCGCGGTTGGTCGGAACTGAGATCGGCTCGGAGTCGGACGCCGAGGCGCCAACGCCCGAGTGGGTGGCGAGCGGGTGGGTGGCCACGCCGGGCTCGGCCGGCGATCCCACCGGGGCGGGATGCCCCAGCGACCCGCCGCCCGCAACCGAGCGGCGGATGGCGAAGTACACGTCCTCCACCGTGGCGATCCGTGGGGACACCCGCCTCAGGCGAACCCCGTCGCGTACCAACGAGGCGACCAGGTCGGGGATGCGTCCGAATCCGTCGATCTCCACCCGGGCGACGCCGAAGCGGCTCGGGTCTGCATCGTCCCCGTCGACCGACACCGGGTCGCGTTCGTAGCTGAGCACGCCGTGCCAGGTGGCCATGCGGTCGAGCTGGTCGGGGCTTTCGGCCTCCAGCTCCACCACCGCCTCCGGCCAGTAGCGTTCGGTCAACTCGGCGAAGCTGCCGCTGATCTCGGCGGCGCCGTGTTCCATCACCACCATGTGGTCGGCGAGTCCCTGGGCCTCGGACAGCAGGTGGGTGCACATGATCACGGTGCGGCCGGCGTCGGTGAGCTGTCGGATCAGCCGGAGCACCGCGTGGGCGGACTCGGGGTCGAGGCCGGAGGTGGGCTCGTCGAGGATCAGCAGGTCCGGGTCGCCCAGCAGTGCCCGTGACAGGGCCAGGCGGGTCTTCATGCCGGTCGAGTAGCCGCCGACCCGCTCGTCGAGCGCCTCGGCGATGCCGAAGCGTCCCGCGGCGTCGCGGGCCAGCGCGTCGACGTCGCCCTGAAGTTGGTACAGCGCCGCGGCGTACCGCAGGTTGTCCCAGCCGGTGAGCCGGTCGTAGAGCGCCGGCTTGGCCGACACGACGCCGCAGCGCTCGCGAACGCCGCTGTTCTCGGGCACCGGGTCCTTCCCCAGGGTTCGCACCACGCCGGATCCGGCGGCGAGCGCCCCGGTGATCACGCGTACGGCGGTGGTCTTGCCGGCGCCGTTGGGGCCCAGCAGCACGGTGATGCGCCCGGTCGGCGCGGTGAAGTTGAGGTCGCGCAGGGCGGGACGGTCGCCGAAGTTGCGACACACGCCGCTGAGCTCAACGGCGGGCGGTTCGGTCGGCGACGGACGTGCCGTCCCGTGCACTTCGCTGGGATCGGATTCGGTCACGGAGGGTGGGATCACCCCCCACCATCGGTGGTGCATTGGGGAATTTGAGGGCGGACCATCGGTCGGGGACACGGAGGGTCCAACGGCCTACACCGACCCGGCGGTACGGTGAGGACCGGCGGTCGAATCGGATGTTCGACCGCCGGGCAGGGGACTCCGAGGACCACACCCCGTGAGGAACCGTGCAGCGCACACCGGGACGAAGCGGGGGAGAAGCAGTGGTTCGGCACGACAGCCTTTGGCCGACGCGGCGGGTTTCAACCAGGCGGAGGAGCCCCGGCGGGTCGCTCAGGGCGGGGGCCGCACTCGTCGGCGCGTTCGTGATCCTCGCTGCGGCGTGCAGCGACCTCGACCAGGCCGACCAGCAGGCCTCCGACCGGGTGTCGGCCGAGTCGGCCCGGGGCCCGGAGCTGAGCACCGCCGAGCTGCAGGCGCTGTCCCGCCTCGACGACGAGCCCGACGCCTGCGACGCGCTGGACACCACCAGGTGCCTGTTGCCGTTCCCCTCCGACGTCTACACCGTGTCCGACGATTCGGGCACCTCGGCGGAGTCCTCCTCGGAGGCCACCGGCCGCCTGGTGGCCCTTCCAGAGTCCGGCATGCCCACCAACGCCGATGGCGTCCAGATCGACCCGACCGAGTGGAACCGCAACGACGGGTTCAGCCCCAACACCCCCATCCTCACCTACCTGCCCAACGTCGACCTCGAGCGCAGCGGCACCCCCACCGAGGGGCGGCTGAGCGCCTCGATGTCGTCGGACAGCCCCAGCCTGTTGATCGACCTGACCGACGGCACCCAGGTGCCTCACTGGGTCGAGGTCGACGAGCGGGCCGACGATCCGGCCGAGCGGCTGACGATCATGCGGCCGGCCGTCTCGCTTCCGGAGGGCCACCACTTCGCCGTGGCCTATCGCGAGATGCTCGACGAACGGGGGCGCACCATCCCGCCCTCCGCAGGATTCCGGGCGATCCGGGACGGCCTCGATCTGGCCGACGCCGACGTGTCGGCCGGCACCCGGGAGCGGCTGGACCGCCGGGCGGATCGCCTCGACCCGGTGCTGAGTACCCTCGCCGACCGCGGCGTCGACACCGGCGACCTCGTCGTCGCCTGGGACTTCACCGTGGCGGGCACGGACAACCTGTCGGGCCGCCTCCTCGCCATGCGAGACGCCACCCTCAAACACCTCGAGTCCGATCCGGTGCAGGTGCGGGTCCTCGCCATGGAGGAGAACCCGGACGAGCTGCCGGAGGGCATGGGGCGCAAGGTCAGCGGCACGTTCACGCTGCCGCTGTTCCTCGAGGGGGACGGAGCGCCGGGTTCGGAGATGACCTACAACGAGGAGGAGACCGCGCCGAAGGCCACCGGAAAGGACCTGGAGGCCGGGTTCACCTGCATGCTGACCAACGCCCAACTCGGCAACGAGCTGGGCGGCAAGGCCCGGGCGGTCGTGTACGGCCACGGCCTGCTCGGCAGCCGCAACGAGGTGGCCGGCAACGACCTCGGGGTCAATGCGGCGTCGGGCAACCAGATGTACTGCGCCACCGACTGGCTGGGCATGAGCGAGGGCGACATCGCGTATGCCATCGAGGCGCTCGGGGACCTGTCGAAGTTTCCGGCGATGGCCGACCGGATGCAGCAGGGGATCCTGGCCCAACTGGTGCTGGCCCGGGCGCTGATCGACCCTCGGTCGTTCCCGCAGCTGTCGCAGTTCCACAACACCGCCGGGGAGGTCAGCTACTTCACCGACGAGGTGTACTTCGACGGCAACAGCCAGGGCGGCATCATGGGTGGGGCGGCCACCGCCGTCGCCACCGACTGGAAGCGGGCCACGTTGGGGGTGCCGGGCATGAACTACTCCACCCTGCTGCAACGCTCGACCGACTGGACGACCTACGCCCAGGTGATGGACCCCGCCTACCCGAGCGACGCCGACCGCCAGCTGATCTTCGGCCTGCTCCAGATGCTGTGGGATCGGGGTGAGACCGGCGGCTACGTCCAGCACCTGACCGACGACCCCTACCCGAAGACCCCCAAGCACCAGGTGATCTTCGAGGTGGCGTTCGGCGACCATCAGGTGGCGCCGGTGACCGTCGAGAACATGGCACGGACGCTCGACATCCCCTACCACCAGCCGGCGCTGGCCGAGGACCGAGACCCCCGGGAGGAACCCCTGTGGGATCTCGACCCGATCGCCAACTACCCGGCGGACGGGTCGGCGCTGTTCTATTGGGACTCGGGCGCCGTCGCCCCGCCGCCCGGCAACATCAATCCGACGATGGGGGAGACCTGGAACGACACCTGCGGCGACCTGAGCGAGGACGAGGTGGACGCCGACCCCGCCTGTGCCGATCCGCACGAGGATCCCCGCCGGGCGATCGGCTTCGTCTCCCAGAAACAGGCGTTCTTCGAGACCGGCACGATCATCGACCCCTGTGGCGGCGAGCCGTGCCGAGCCGAATCCACCGGTTGAGGCGGATCCCGCCAACGTCACAGCCCCGGTGCTAGAGTCGTACGCGTGTTCGTCCTTGGGATCGACCCGGGTTTGTCCCGGTGTGGCTACTGCTGTTTGGACTCCGACGGGCGCTCGCACACCACGGTGGCCATCGGGGTGCTGACCACGCCGCCGTCGGCGCCGGTGCCGGAGCGGCTGGCCGAACTGGCCGAGGACCTGCGTGGCCTCTTCGACGAGCTCCAACCGCAGGCGGTGGCGGTCGAGCGGGTGCTGTTTCAGGTGAACGTGCGCACCGCCATCTCGGTGGGTCAGGCCAGCGGTCTGGTGCTGGCGGAGGCCGCCGGCCGCGGTTGTGAGGTCGTCGAGTATTCGCCCAACCAGATCAAGGGCGCGGTTGCCGGGCACGGTGCCGCTGACAAGAACGAGGTGGCCCTCATGGTGCAGTGGTTGCTGGGGCTCAGTCGGCCACCCCATCCCGCCGACGCTGCCGACGCGGCGGCGATCGCCCTGTGCCACCTCGCCATCGCCGGCGTGTCCGAGCCGGTTCGCCTGGGTGAGCACCGATGATCGGCTCGCTACGCGGCACCCTCCTGGCCCGCCGGGGTGCCGAGCTCACCGTGGAGGTGGGCGGCATCGGCTACCGGTGCGCCGCCTCACCCGGCCTGGCGGGTTCGGCCGGCGAGGAGGGTGCCGAGCTGTTCTGCTGGGTGCACCACCACATCCGCGAGGACGCCCAGACGCTGTATGCGTTCGTCTCCGAGGACGAGCGACAGCTCTTCGAGGCCCTCATCGGCGCCCACGGGGTCGGCCCGGCCCTGGCCATGTCGATCCTGGGGGTCCATTCGCCGGTCGACCTGGCCCGCGCGGTGGCCGCGGACGACGTGCAGGCATTGTGCCTGGTGCCCGGCGTCGGCAAGAAGACCGCGGCCCGGTTGTTGGTGGAGCTGAAGAGCCGGTTGGACGTCGGCACGTTCGACGGCGTGCCGGCCTCGGTCGACGCCAACGAGGAGCGCCGGCGGGCGACCCGATCGCGGCGGCGCGTGCCGACGTGCGCTCGGCGCTGGGCGAGCTTGGCTATTCGGCGGAGGAGGCCAACCGAGCCGTCGCCACGCTCCCGGACGGAAGCGACTCGGCCGAGCTGCTGCGCTCGGCCCTCGCCCACCTGGCAGGGGGATAGCGTGCCGACGTTCCCGTTGCGTCCGACTTCAGCGCTCCTGGCGGGAGGCGACCTGCCGACGTTCCGGTTGCGTCCGACCTCAGCGCTCCTGGCGGGAGGATAGATGGCCCGCGACGAGTTGCTCGACCCACAGCTGACCGAGGCCGACCATGGTGCCGATCCGGTCGCATCCGACGACGATCTGCCGCTGGAACCGGGGCTTCGGCCGCGGACGTTGGAGGAGTTTGTCGGCCAGCGGGAGCTGAAGGAACGGCTCCGCATCATTCTCGAGGCGGCGCGCCGACGTGGTGCGGCCGCCGATCACCTGTTGTTTGCCGGCCCGCCGGGCCTGGGCAAGACCACGCTGGCGGGCATCGTGGCCACCGAGGTGGGCTCCTCGATGCAGATCACCAGCGGCCCGGCCCTCGAGCGTGCGGGGGACCTGGCGGCGATCCTCACGAAGATCGGCGCCGGCGACGTGCTGTTCATCGACGAGATCCACCGCCTGCCCCGGGCGGTCGAGGAGGTGCTCTATCCGGCGATCGAGGACTTCCAGCTCGACATCGTGCTCGGCAAGGGCCCGGCCGCCCGGTCGATCCGGCTCGATCTGCCCGAGTTCACGCTGGTCGGTGCCACCACCCGTACCGGGCTGATCACCGGCCCGTTGCGCGATCGTTTCGGCCTGGTCGCCCGGCTCGACTACTACGACCCGGCCGACCTCAAGTCGATCGTCGAGCGCACCGCCACGATCATCGAGGCACCGCTGACCTCCGACGGCGCCAACGAGATCGCCCGGCGATCACGGGGCACGCCCCGCATCGCCAACCGACTGCTTCGACGGGTGCAGGACTACGCCGACGTCGAGGCCGACGGCCGCATCGACGCCGACGTCGCCCGGCGGGGCCTGGCCGTGTTCGGCATCGACGGCCTCGGGCTGGACAAGGTGGACCGCGCCATCCTCGACTCGATCACCCGCCGCTTTGCCGGCGGCCCGGTCGGCCTCTCGACGCTGGCGATCGCGGTCGCCGAACCCACCGAGACCGTCGAGGACGTGCACGAACCGTTTCTCATCCAGCAGGGCCTGCTGATGCGCACCCCGCGGGGCCGCGTGGCCACCCCGGCGGCCTGGGAGCACCTGGGCCTGGCGCCGCCAGAGGGTGTTCCGTCGACGGCGTCGTTGTTCGACCCTCGGGACTAGCGGTCGGGCTCAGCCCTCCAGGCGGGGCGCGGACCTCGGGATGATCGGTGCGTCGCGGCCGGTGCTGCCGGACGACTTGGAGCCGTCGGCGGGACCCTCCTCGTGGTACTCCTCCTCGACGTTGACCGTCCAGACGTCGTGGGTGGAGCCGGTGGCGATGTTCTCGGCGGTCAGCATGGCCGTGTACATCGAGTGGTCCTGGTTGTTGTACCGGAACATGCCGTTGCGCCCGATCGGGTGCACGTTGGACGTGTTGGCGTCCAGCCACTCCGAAGCACCTCGACGTTGGCCTTGTAGGTCTCGTCGTAGGTGGGATAGGCTTCTTCTGGCGGACGACGTAGCCGCCCTCGACGTCTCCCGGCTCGACCAGGCCCAGGTGCACCAGCTCTCGCTTGCCCTGCTCGATCAGCTCGTCGTCGGGTGCGGTCCATGCGGCGTCGGTCTCGAACACGGTGTACTCGAGCCCCAGCACGTTGCGGCCGTCCTTCACCAGGTGCGGCGACCACGACCCGAAGTTCTGGATGCGCATCGTCTTGACCGCCGGGTCGTGGATGTAGATCCAGTTGTCGGTCCAGTCCACCTTCGACTCGGGGACGATGAGCGCCACGGTGATGAAGTCGCGGTAGCTCAGCCCGTTGGCGGCGGCCATGACCGAGTCGGGCACCGGCGGGTCCATGCCGGCGAGCAGCGCCGAGATCGGCATCGACGACACGACGTGATCGGCCTCGTGCTCCTCGACCGTGCCGTCGGGCCGGGTGGCGATGACGTGGGTGGCCTTGCCGTCGGCGTGGCGCACGCCGGTGACCTCGGTGTCGTAGTGCATGGTCGACCCGTCGGCCTCGACCTTGTCCCGACAGACCTCCCACATCATGCCGGGGCCGTACTTGGGGTACTGGAACTCCTCGATCAACGAGGCGATGTCCTTCTGGTTGCGGTTCGGCAACAACGCGTTGACCACCGCGCTGAACAGCGAGGAGGTTCTTGATCCGCTGGGCCGCCCAGTCGGCCTCGATCTGGTCGGCGGGCACGCCCCACACCTTCTCGGTGTAGGCCTTGAAGAAGGTGCCGTACAGGCGCCAACCGAACCGGGCGGCCACCCAGCCCTCGAAGTTGCTCTGGTCCTTGGGGGCCGGATCCGAACCCAGACGTAGCTGAGCACGCAGCGGATCGCCTCGATGATGCCCAGGTTGCGCAGGGCGTTGGTGGCCCGCAGCGGGTAGTCGTAGAACTTGCCGTCGTAGAAGATGCGGCTCTTGCGAGGCCGCATCATGAAGTCCTCGTCGGGCAGGATCTCGTGCCAGAGCGCCTCCACCTCGGGAACCTTGGTGAAGAACCGGTGGCCGCCGATGTCGAAGCGCCACCCGTCGCGCACCTCGGTGCGGGAGATGCCGCCGACGGTGTCGGAGGATTCGAGGATCGTCGAGGCGATGCCGTACTTGTGCAGTTGGTACGCCGCGGTGAGGCCGGCCGGGCCGGCGCCGATCACCACGACCTCGCCGGCGTCGGTCCCGATCAGGTCGGCGTCGTCTGGTGCGAGGTTGGGGCGGGAGTCGTCCATGTGGGCTGAGGTCCTCAAGGGTGTCCGGGGGAGCAGGGCGGACGGGGCAGTCGGAACGACAACCCGTCGGTGCGTGACGACCGGCACGGCGTGCGTGGGTCGTCGAAGCGCAGAATGTCCGAGCGTAGTCTCCAGGCGGTCCGATGGCCTTCCCGGCCCGGCCGAATTCTGCCCAGGAACCGCCAACCACCCAGGAGCCGTGCGTGCAGCTCAGCGAGTTCGACTACGACCTGCCTCCCGGGTCGATCGCCCAGGTGCCGGTCGAACCGCGCGACGCCGCCCGGCTGCTCATCGACCGCGGTCCCGTCGAGCAGCCACTCGACTCGACGGTGGGCGCACTCGGCGACCAGGTCGGTCCGGGCGACGTGGTCGTCGTCAACAGCACCAGGTGCGGCCGGCCCGATTGCGGCTGCGGCGCACCGGAGGCGCCACCGAGGTGCTGCTGTTGTCGCCGATCGACGACTCGAACGCCTGGGAGGCGCTGGTGCGTCCGTCGCGCAAGGTGGCCCCTGGGGACCTGCTGCGCCCGCCGGGGCAGGAGGGTACGGGGTTTGCGGTTCGGGTCGGTGAGGATCGCGGGGAGGGACGGCGCCGCGTCACCCTGCTGCTCGACGGCTCGACGCTGGCCGGCGAGGCCCTCGAGGAGGCGCTCGATCGCCACGGCGTGATGCCGTTGCCGCCCTATCTGGACGATCGCACGCGCGACCCCGGTCGCTACCAGACTGTGTTTGCCGATCGGCCCGGCTCGGCGGCCGCCCCCACGGCGGGCCTGCATCTCACCCCCGAGGTGCTCGCCCGGGTGCGCGACGCCGGCGCGGAGGTGGTCGAGGTGGACCTGGAGGTCGGGCTGGGCACGTTTCGGCCGATGACCGCCGACCGGGTGGAGGACCACCGCATGCACGCCGAGCGCTATCGAATCTCGCCGGAGGCCTGGGCGGCGGTCGAACGTGCCCACGACCCGACGACGCCCGGGTCGGTGTTGGCGGTGGGCACCACGTCGTTGCGGGCGCTCGAGTCGGCGGCGCGTACCGGCGACCTGTCCGGTTCGACCGAGCTGTTTCTGCACCGTGGGGCGAAGCTACTGGTGGTCGACCGGCTGATGACCAACTTCCATCTGCCCTGCTCCAGCCTGCTGGTGTTGATCGATGCCGTCGTCGGGCCGCGCTGGCGGTCGCTTTACGAGACCGCACTCGCACGCAACTACCGCTTCCTCTCCTTCGGCGATGCGATGCTGTTGGAGGCGCGGCAGTTGGAGGCGCGGCCCGGGAGCGACGGGGGAGCCGAGGCGTGAAGCTCACCGTGGACGTCATTGCAACCGACGGCGCCGCCCGGCGTGGGGCCGTCGACACGCCCAAGGGCGGGTTTCAGACGCCGGTCTTCATGCCGGTCGGCACACGGGGAACGATTCGCGCGGCCACCACGCTGCAGCTGGCCGAACTCGGCGCCGAGTTCATGCTGGCCAACACCTACCACCTGATGCTGCGTCCCGGCGCCGAGACGGTGGCCGGCCTCGGCGGACTCGCCCGGTTCACCGGTTGGGGCGGCCACCTGCTGACCGACTCCGGGGGTTTCCAGGTGTTCTCCCTGTCGCCCAAGGTCAGCGACGAGGGGGTCACGTTCTCGAGCGTCTACGACGGTTCGAAGGTGCACTGCACCCCCGAGAGCATCGTCGCCACCCAGGAACAGCTCGGCGCCGACATCCAGATGGTGCTCGACGTGTGCCTGCCGCTCCCGGCCGAGCGCAGCGACCTGGCCCGCGCCGTTCGACGCACCGCCGACTGGGCCGCACGAGCTCGCTCGGCACACTCCCGACGCGACTCCCAGGCGCTGTTCGGCATCGCCCAGGGCGGCGTCGACGCAACTTTGCGCCGGGAGTCGGCCCAACGGACCGTGGCACTCGACTTCGACGGCTACGCCGTCGGGGGGCTCTCGGTCGGCGAGGAACGGGGCGCGATGATGCACGGCCTCGAAGCGGCGATCGCCGAGCTTCCCGAGGACCAGCCCCGCTACCTGATGGGCGTCGGCGACCCGCTGTCGATGGTGGAGGCGGTCGCCCGCGGCGTCGACATGTTCGACTGCGTCCTCCCGACCCGATTGGGCCGACACGGCACCCTGCTCACCGGGCGCGGGCGGGTCAACGCCAAGCGGGCGGAGTTCGCCGGCTCCGACCAGCCGATCGACCCGTCGTGCGCCTGCGACGTCTGCCGCACCTACTCGGCCGGATACCTCCGGCACCTGCTGGTCGTCGGCGAAACGTCGGGCAAGACCCTGTGCACCCTCCACAACCTGGCCTGGATGCTGGGGTTCGTCGACGACATGCGGGCGGCGATCGGGTCGGGCACATTCGACGCGATGCGCCGCCACGTCGCCGAGGTGTGGGGCGAGTAGCGGGCACCGGGGCCCGGCCGAACGGGTTGCAGGGCGGCTGTCGGCTTTCCCCGCGCCACGGCGCCCGGCGGTTGGGACTCGACCCGATCCACCCATAAGATCGACCCTTCGTGGAAACCCTCTTGATCTTCGCCCAAGAAAACTCCGGTGGTAGCGGCGCGTTCTCCATCCTCCTGCTCGTCGGGATGATGGGCGTCATGTACCTGGTGCTCATTCGACCGCAGCAGAAGAAGCAGCGTGAGCAGGCTTCGTTCACCAGCAGCGTCCAGGTGGGCGACCGGGTCGTGACGTCCGCCGGCATCTACGGCACGATCAACCACGTCGACGACGACTCGGTGCACCTCGAGGTCGACCGCGACGTCGTCATCCGGGTGGCCAAGGCCGCGATCATGCGCTCGCAGGACACCCCGGCCGAGCCGGCCCGCGGCGGCATGCTCAGCGGATTGCTGGGCGGAGGGTCGGACAACAACGTGTCGGCCGGCGAGATCGAGGACCTCAGCGGGTCGGACACCAAACCGACCGGTCGAACCGGAGACGGCGAAGGCGGCAAGGGCAAGCAGCGTCCCAAGCGATGAAGCGCTCGTCGGTCATCCAGATGCTGCTGATGGTGGTGGTCACCGTCGCGTCGCTTGGCGCCGTGCTGGCCACCAACACCGAGCCGGTGTTGGGGCTCGACCTCCAGGGCGGCATCTCGGTGGTGCTCGAACCCTACGTGGACGGACAACCGGCGACCGACGACGACGTCACCGACGAGCAGGTCGAGCAGGCGATCGCCATCATCCGCAACCGGATCGACGCACTCGGCGTCTCCGAGCCGGAGATCAGCTCGCAGGGCAACAACATCCTGATCCAGCTCCCCGGTATCGACGACCAGGAGCGGGCGCTCGAGCTGGTGGGCCGCACCGCCAAGTTGGAGTTCCGCCCGGTGCTGTCCAGCTCGGCGATGCTGGCGCCCGACCCGGAGCGCGAGGCCGAGCTGCGCGCCGAGCTGGAGATTCCCGAGGGCAAGACGGCCGCCGACATCCAGAACGAGGAGCTCGAGGCCCGGGGCATCGAGGTGCCCGAGGAGGGCGCCGAGGCGCCGGTGGTGGAGGAGGATCCGGCCGCCGAGACCGATCCCGAAACGACCGCCGCCGACGGCGCCACCGAGACGACCGTCGATGCGGCAACCGACGAGTCGACCCCGGCGGCCACCACCGCCGCACCGGCCCAGGGCTTCGGCGGTGCGCACCGGTCACCGTCGGCCCCCAGGCAGGACACGACCACCACGCAGGCCGTCGACGAGGGCGACGAGCCCGCCTCGACCACCGTGCCGGCCGACGACGCCACCTCGACGACCGAGGCCGAACCGACCACGACCACCGAGTTCGTGCCCCAGAATCCGGACGGCATCGACGTGTCCAGCGCCGAGTTCGCCGAACTGCTTCAGCTGGAACAGGCCGCCGAGACCCAGTTCACCGATCCCGACGAGCTGGCCACGATGACCGATCAGGAGGTCACCCTCCCCGGCAGCGACGGCGAGCAGCAGTACACGCTGGGCCCGGTGTTGCTCACCGGCGACGCCCTCTCGGGCGCCACGGCGGGGCTCGACCAGCAGGGCCAGTGGCAGGTGAGCCCGTCGTTCAAGGGCGGCGAGGACGGCATCGATCTGTTCAACGAGGCGGCGACGCTGTGTTACAACGGCGACGCGCTCTGCCCGCCGCTGGCCCAGGACTCCAGCACCGGGGCCGCCCGTGGCCAGCTGGGCATCGTGCTCGACGGCGAGGTGCTGACCGCCCCGTCGATCAACGAGCCCGAGTTCGCGGCCGATCAGATCCGCATCTCGGGCAGCTTCACCGAGGGCGAGGCGAAAGACGTCGCCACCGCCCTCCGCTACGGCGCCCTGCCGCTCGAGCTGCGCCCCAGCCAGACTCAGACGGTGACGGCCACGCTGGGCCAGGGCGCGCTGCGCGCCGTGCTGATCGCCGGCCTGGTCGGCCTGGGCGTGGTCGCCCTCTACTTCATCGCCTACTACCGCCTGCTGGGCGTGGTCGCCCTGGTCAGCCTGGCGCTGTCCGGCTCGCTGCTGTGGGTGATCATCTCGATGCTGGGCGCCACGCTGACGTTGGCCGGCCTGGTGGGCATCGTCGTCTCGATCGGTGTGTCGCTCGACTCCAACGTGGTGTTCTACGAACACCTCAAGGAGGACGTCGAGGCGGGTCAGAGCCTGCGGTCCGCCGGCGAAAAGAGCTTCTCGAAGGCCTTCAGCACGATCGTGAAGGCGGACACCTCCAGCCTGATCGGCGCCGCGGTGTTGTACTTCCTCACCGCGGGCAGCGTGCGCGGCTTTGCCTTCTACCTGGGCCTCTCGGTACTGCTCGACCTGGTGGCCAGCTACTTCTTCATGCGGCCGGCGGTCGCCTACCTCACCCGATCCAAGCTGGGCGACAAGCAGTCACGCTTTGGGGTGCCGGTGCCCTACACCGAGGCCGAACTGGCCGACGAACGGGGGCCCGGCATGCCGGTGATTCCCGGAATTGATCCGACCGCCGATGTGGCGACGAGCGGCGGGGGAGCATCATGAGCCTGACGGGCCGCATCTACCGGGGACAGATCGACTTCGACTTCCCCCGTGCCAACCGGCGGGTGTTGATCGCCTCGGCGGTGTTGATCATCGTGTCGATCGGGGCGCTGTTCGTGCAGGGCCTGAACCTCTCGGTCGACTTCGTCGGTGGCACGGTGTGGGAGGTTCCCTCCGACACGCTCACCCAGGACGAGGCGCTGGCCGAGCTGGCCAAGTTCGATGCCGACTCCGGCTCGAAGGTGCAGGTGGCCACCGACGCCAACGACGTCCGCATCGTACGGGTGCAGAGCGACGTCACCGATCAGCAGGAGTCCACCGACATCACCAAGGGCCTGGCCGAGGCCGGCGGGCTCGAGGTTACCGAGGTGGAGACCAACTTCGTCGGCCCCACCTGGGGGCGCACGGTCACCCGCCAGGCGGCGAAGGCGTTTGTGATCTTCCTGATCCTGGTGTCGATCTTCATCTCGGCCCGGCTGGAGTGGCGCATGGCGGTTGGTGCGATCACCGCGTTGATCCACGACGTGATCATCACCGTCGGCGTGTACTCGCTGTTCCAGTTCGACGTGACCCCGCCGACGGTCATCGCCATCCTCACGATCCTCGGCTACTCGCTGTACGACACGATCGTCGTCTTCGACCGCGCCCAGGAGAACCAGGCCCGCTACGCCAACACGGGCAACTACACGTTCCGCCAACTGTCACGGCGCAGCCTCAACCAGGTGTTCATGCGGTCGATCAACACCACGGTCACCGCACTGATGCCGGTGGTTGCCATGCTGGTGATCGGTGCCCTGATCTACGGCCAGGCCACGCTGGCCGAGTTCTCGATCGCCCTGCTGGTCGGCCTGCTCACCGGTGCCTACAGCTCGATCGTGGTGGCCACCACCGTGCTCGAGTGGCTCAAGGAGCGCGAGCCCCAGTTCGTCAAGATCCACAAGCGCATCATCGACCGCGGCGGTGACCCCAACGACACCCGCTGGATCGAGCATGCCCGGCGGCGTCGGGCCAAGCCCGGCGCTCAGGCCTCGGCCCGAGACGGCGGGATGGCCACCGTGGCCGCCACCGCCGACCGCGCCGAGCTCTACGAGCGGCCGCATCCGCCCCGGCCCCGCAAGAAGTCCAAGCCCTGAGGCCCCCTCACCGGTCCTCGTCGGCGCGGAGGGCACTCACCACGGACCTCCGCGCGTCGGCGATGCGCCGCATGCCGGCGATGCAACCCTCCAGGTCGGTCGTCAGGTGTTCATGGAGGAATCGCACGGTGACGATGCCGAGCTGTTGGGCGGCAAAGTCGCGTTGGTGATCCCGGCGCAGCGCCGCCTGGCGGACGTGCCAGCGACGCCCGTCCCCCTCGGCGATCAGCTCGAGTTCGTCGACATAGACGTCGACGAACCCGCTGATCCCACCCAGCGACGGAAGCGGGTGCTGGCGCTGAAACCGGGTGATTCCGGCGCCTCGAAGCACCTGGCCCAGGAGATCCTCCAGCGCCGACTGCGACATGGCGTCGGAGTCGTCGCCTTCGTCGAGCAGTTCGCAGAGCAGCCCGGCACCACGCCACCCCGGTCCACTCAGTCGAAGCGCCGCCTCGCCGATCTCGGCGATCGGCACCTTGCAGTCGAACCTGGCCGAATCCAGGGCCGAGCGCAGCCGGGAACGCCCGCACGACCGGGCGACGTCCACCAGGGTCCGAGCCCGGGTCGTCACCGGAAGGCCGAGCCGGGTGGTGACGTCGACCGGCTCCAGGTGACGGGATCGATGCACGATGGCAAGGCCGGCGGTGTCGGGCGACAGCCGGTGGGGCACCGACACGGTCGGCTCGCAGTGCTCGATCGCCTGGAGCCTCCAGACCCGCGCGGCCGACCCGTGCGACACCACCGATGCCGGCCCGGCCGCCAGGTGCGCCATCCACAGGGCCTGGGTGTGGGTCCGGGGCGACCCAGGCACGCGATACAGGCCCTGGGCAACCCGCTCCAGGCGACCCGCCTCGGCGGCGGTCCGCACCGCTCGGCCGGCGACGCCGTGTGCCAGCAGCTGGCGGCGGGCGACCACCCCGTGCTGGGGGCCGGCCAGGCGGTCGATCGCGTCCTTCAACTCCTCCATTCGGCGACCGTATGGAAGAGGACGGGGATTGTCATCGGGTCGCGCGACCCGGTGGGGCCGCCCGGGGCTCGTCCCGGTTGGCGGTGCCGGTCGGCCGGCTGCCCGCCACTTTCGCGCCCAAGCGAACTCTGGGCGCGAAAGTGGCGGGCTGGAGCCGGAATCGCGCCCAGAACCAGCCTGGGCGCGATTCCGGCGGCCCCGGCTGCCGTGAGATGTCTCGGCAGGCGCCGGTAGACTCGGGGAAACAGGAGGTCAGCCGATGCCGACGGTGGTGACGCGAGTTCTTCCCTGGCGACGCCACACCGAGCCGCGGGCCGACGAGCTCGAGCCGCTGATCGAGGCGATGCGACGGGCCCGTGACCAGCCCGACGTCGAACTGGTCGGCCGGGCCTACGAAGTCGCCCGCGCCGCCCACGAAGGCCAGCTGCGGGCCTCGGGCGAGCCCTACATCACGCACCCGTTGGCGGTGGCCACCATCGTCGCCAAGTACGGCGTGGACGACGCCACGATCTGCGCGGCGTTGCTGCACGACACCGTCGAGGACTGCGACGTCACGCTCGCCGAGATCGACGAGGCGTTCGGCCCCAGCGTGGCCGCGCTCGTGGACGGCTGCACCAAGCTGGAGCGTGTCGAGGTGGACTCGAAGGCCCACCAGAAGGCCGAGACGATCCGCAAGATCATCCTGTCGATGGCCAACGACCTGCGGGTCATCGTGATCAAGCTGGCCGACCGGCTGCACAACCTGCGAACGGTTGCCGCCATGTCGCTGGCCCATCAACAGAAGCAGGCCCAGGAGACGCTGGACGTGTACGCCCCGCTGGCACATCGGCTGGGCATGACCGACCTGCGCCAGCAGCTCGAGGACCTGTCCTTCGCCTCGCTGCATCCCCAGGTGTTCGCCGAGATCGACCACATGGTGGCCGATCGGGCCCCCGAGCGGGACCTGTACCTGATGCAGATCATCGAGGAGATCAGGGGTCGGCTCGGCGCCCTCGGCATCGAGGCCGAGATCATCGGGCGCCCCAAACACCTCTGGAGCCTCTACGAAAAGATGGTGATCCGGGGCCGCAGCTTCGACGAGATCCACGATCTGGTCGGCGTGCGCATCATCGTCGAGAAGGAGTCCGAGACCTACGCGGCGCTCGGCGCCATCCACGCCCTGTGGCGTCCCATCCCCGGGCGCTTCAAGGACTACATCGCGATGCCGAAGTTCAACCTGTACCGGTCGCTGCACACCACGGTGGTCGGGCCGGGGGGCAAGACGGTCGAGATGCAGATCCGCACCAACGACATGCACCGCGAGGCCGAGTTCGGCGTCGCCGCCCACTGGAACTACAAGAGCACGGGCAGGTCCCGAAACCGCACCACCCAGACACCCGGCACGGACGGCGAGGAGCGGGCCGACTGGCTGGACCGCATCGTCGACTGGCAACAGCACCTCACCGATCCCGACGAGTTCATGGTCAACCTCAAGACCGACCTCGGCCAGGACGAGGTGTACGTGTTCACACCGAAGGGTCGGTTGGTCACGCTGCCGGTGGGGGCCACGCCGGTCGACTTCGCCTACGGGGTGCACACCGAGGTGGGACACCGTTGCATCGGCGCCAGGGTCAACGGGCGGCTGGTGCCGCTCGACCACGAGCTCGGCTCCGGCGACACCGTCGAGATCATGACCGCCAACGACGGCCACCGTCCGTCGGAGGACTGGCTGGCGTTCGTCAAGAGCCGCTCGGCCCAGGCCAAGATCCGTCAGTGGTTCAGCCGGGAGCGCCGCGACGACATCGTCGAACGCGGCCACGACGAACTGGAGCGGGCGCTACGGCGCGAACGGCTGCCGGCCGAGTTGATCGAAGGCGAGACGATCGACGAGGTGGCCTCGCAGATGGGCTACTCGGGTGGCGACGCCCTGATTCAGGCCGTCGGGGAGGAGAAGGTGCGGGCCGCCACCGTGGCGGGACGCCTGGTGCGTCAGCTGCAGCACCCGACCGGCGACGGTTCGCCCATGTTGGCCGCCCACGTGATGGGCGAACGCCGACGGGCCAAGCGCCCCAACGGCAGCGGCGTGCACGTCGAGGGGTTCCGCGAGGAACTGGTGCGTCTCGCCCGCTGCTGTTCGCCGGTGCCGCCCGACGAGATCATGGGGTTCCTCACCCGGGGCCGGGGCATCGCGGTGCACCGCACCGACTGCACCAACGCCATGTCGCTGTCGTCGCACACCGATCGCGTCGTCGACGTCGAGTGGGAGCTGGAGAGCCGCGGCAGCTGGTTGGTGGCCATCGAGGTTCGGGGTCTGGACCGGCCCCGGCTGCTGGTGGACGTGGCGTCGGTGATCGCCGAGGCCCAGGTGGGGGTTCGCTCGGTGCAGGCCCGAACCGGCGACGACCGGGTGACCGTGCTGCGCTTCGAGCTCGAGATGGGCGACCCCACCCATCTCGATCGCCTGCTGGGCAACCTGTACGGGGTGGATGCGGTCTACGACGCCACGCGCGCCCAGGCCGTCGGCTGACCGAACCGGCAGGGGAGCCGGCGCTTCGGGCCACTACGATCCGGCGTCGTGTCCGCCCCAGCGCAGCCAGCCGAGTCAACCCCCGCCGGCCGTTCGGCCAAACCCGAACGGTTTCAAGCGCCGGTGGGCACCCGGGACCTGCTCAGCCCCGATTCGGAGCGTCGTCGGGCGCTGGTGGATCGCTTCGCCGAACACGCCCGACTGGCCGGCTACCGGCACCTGGTCACGCCGATGTTCGAGGACCTCGGCGTGTTCACGCGCCTTGGCGAGGCGACCGACGTGGTCACCAAGGAGATGTACGACTTCACCGACAAGGGTGGGCGCCGCCTGGCGTTGCGTCCCGAGCTGACCGCGTCGGTGTGTCGTGCCTTCACCGAGCACCACCCGGCAGTGCTGCCCTGGAAGGTGTGGTACTCCGGTCCGCAGTTCCGCCACGAGAAGCCGCAGAAGGGTCGCTATCGGCAGTTCGACCAGGTGGGCGTCGAGGCGCTCGGGTCGGAGGACCCCGACCTGGACACCGAGACGATCGCGCTCGCCTGGCGGTTCTTCGAGGATCTCGGCCTGCGGCGGGTGCGGGTGCTGGTGAACTCGCTGGGCGAGGCCGACGAGCGCACCCGGTACGTCGAGGCGTTGGCGGCCTACCTGGGCGAGCACGCCGACGAGCTGTCGGAGCCTGCGGTGGAGACGCTCGGACGCAACCCGCTGCGGGTGCTCGACTCGAAGCGGCCCCAGGATGCCCCCGTGATCGCGGCGGCCCCGCAGCTGTCGGACTTCCTGGGTCTGGCGTCGGTCACCCATTTCGAGCGGGTGCTGTCCGGGCTCGACGCGCTGGGGATCGAGGCCGAGGTGGCCCCCCGCCTGGTTCGTGGCCTGGACTACTACCGCCGCACCACGTTCGAGTTTGCCGCGGAGAGCCTGGATGCGGCCCAGAACGCGGTCGGGGGCGGTGGCCGCTACGACGGCCTGGTCGAGGCGCTGGGTGGGAAGCCGACGCCGGGTATCGGCTTCGCTCGGGGTGGACCGCACGCTGCTGGCCTGCGACGCCGAGGGCGTCTTCGGGGCGGAGGAGCCGACGGTGGACTGCTTTGTCGTCGACACGACGGGCGGACTCAGCGGGTATGAGATCACCGAGGGCCTGCGACGAGCCGGGGTGGCGGCCGACCGCTCCTGGGCCGGCGAGCTCACCGACGAGGGTCTGGGGCGTCCCCGCTCGATGAAGGCCCAGATGAAGGCGGCGGATCGGTCGGGTGCGGCGCTGGCGGTGCTGGTGGGACCTGACGAACTGGAGGCTGGAGCGGCGACGATTCGTCCGTTGCGGGGAGGCCCCGATCAGGCGGCTGCGGCTCAGCGCCGGGTGCCGCTGGAGCGGGTGACGGCCGAGGTGCTTGCCGAGCTGGGTCGCTGACCGGGTCGGGCCGTTCCGTCGACGGACGCGTGGCCGACGCGGTGCGTCGCGGCGAGATGACGAACGGCGCCTCGATCAGCCGCGGGTCGCTGGCGAACACCGCCGGGTGGGCGTCGATGCCCACACCGGCCTCCGGGGCGGCCCAGCGGAGGGGTCGGCGGGTGCGTGCGAGCCCCACCGGATAGACGGTGAGGTCGCCGTTGGGCTCGACCCGAATGCGCAGGAAGTTCTTGTGGGTCGTCAGCCGGAGCGCCGAGAACACCTCGTTGGCGTGCATGCCGAGGCCGAGGTTGGTGGCCACCAGATAGCCGGCCAGCACCCAGGCCGACACGAGGGCGCCGAGGCAGGTGGCGACGACGACGGTGACCGCCCCGCCGACGATCGAGGGGGCCCACAGGGTGACGCCGAACAGGCTGGCGGGATCGCGTCCGGTGACCAGCCCGCCGACCCGCTCGCCCAACGACGCGGCGACGCCGAGCACGAACCCGATCGCGATCAGCTGGGCGACCCCGTGGGCCAGCCCGGCGGAGCGGGCGATGAACGTGCTCGCCTGATCGGCCGCCTCCGGGCGTGCGAACAGGGTTGCCCCGACCAACACGACGGCCAGGGGCAGCCACGACATCGGGTTCGCCCAGTACTCGGCCATCAGGTGGCCGGAGAGGTCGCCCAGCCCGTCGAGGATCGATCGCTCGTCGGGGACGGTGAACACGGCGATGAGTGCGAACACCGCGTTGATCACGCCGGTCACGATGAGAAACCCGGGATTGGTAAAGGGAAACGCCAGGTGTCGCCACAGGGCCCGTCGGGAGTCGGAGAAGCTGGGAAACACCGACGTCAGGTGCAGCGTGCGGGGCCCGAAGCGTCCCGTGGCGTCGGTGAGGGCGAACGCCGTGTCCAGGTCGGGCTCGGACCGGCCGGCGGTGGCGGGCTCGGCACCGGGGTCGTTGACGACGGGCACGTCCTCCTCGCGGGCGGCCTCGGCCCGGGTCGGCCGTTCGACGCCCAGTGGCCAGACCCCCGAGGAACGCTCGATCGAGCGACGGCGTCGCAGCTGGTGGGTGGGGTGGGTGAAGGCCCCTCCGCCGCCGGCGGTGAGGTAGTGCACCCCGCTGTCGCGATCGGTGAGGTGGGCGTAGTGGTGGCTGTCGCCGCTGAGGTACAACGCCACCCGGCGGGGGTCGCCCAACGTGTTGAGCACAAACCGGTCGAGCGCGATCTGGGCCTCGACGTGGCGATGCCCGTCGGCCCAGGCCGGCGTGGGCCAGGCGAGGATCAGCCGGACGTCGGGGTCGAGACCCGCGCCGATGCGGGTGAAGTAGTCCAGCTGGGTGGGGTCGAGATCGCTTCCCGACGCGCCACCGTCCACGGTCCACAGCATCCAGCCCGGCGCGATCTGCACCGCCGCATAGCTGCGACGCTGCACCGTGCGCCAGACCCCGAGCCGACCCTGGTCGCACATCAGCGCCGTGAAGCCGTCCAGCCCGTCGTACCAGTCGTGATTCCCCGGAATGGCGACGACCACCGGGTCGACGCCGTCGGTCGAGGGCCCCAGCCCGTCGCACGCCTGCTGATACGGGCCGGCCAACCGGTCGCGGTAGGTGGCGGAGGTGCCCACCGGGTAGGCGAGGTCGCCGCCGATGATCAGCATCGAGCCGCGTGGCAGCGCCACGTCGGGGCCGTCGGGGCGCGGTCGAGCGGTCAGGCCCACCGCATCGGTCAGGTCCGCAGGGTCGGCCAGCTCGATCGCGGTGGTGATGTCTGCGGGTTGAACCTCGGGCCGGTCGTCCTGGCGTCGTCGGATGAGGCCGCGTGCCAGGTGCCAGGCGACGGCCATGGTGGGGACGTGCCCGTCGCCGGTGTCGGCCACGTAGTCGATCCACACCGCCGCCGGCTCCTCGGAGGGTTCCGCCGATGATCCCGTCGCTGCCCGCCGGGCGGCGTCGGCGGGCGCGGGTTGGCGGCCCTCGGTGGGGGCGGGGCTGCCGAGCGCCTCGGCCAGGTCGATCACGCCGCCGGTCGGGTCGAGTGCCCCGAGTACCTCGCGGCGGTCGGCGAAGGGTCGCACCGCCTCGGTGACGCTCAGGCTGGATCCGGCCCGAAACAGCACCGACGGGTCGAACCATCCGACCATCGGTTTCGGGGAGAACCGGATGCGACCGAGGCGGGGCAACACCCCGCCGGGCGTCGGTGTTGGTGTCCCCAGCAACAGCAACTCGATGCCTCGGCGGACCTCGACGTCGTCGAAGGCCGGCGCGTGTCCCACCCCGCCAAGGGGCATCTCGACGGGACCTCGAGGTGCGGTGGCTGGGGAACCCTGGGCGGTGTGGCCGGTGGCGGCGACGTCGCCGATCGGCCCGCCCACCGGGTCGCCCCGGCGCCAGGCGTTGATCCAGGCCGCGCCCGTGCCCGCGTTCGTGGCCAGGTGCTGGGCGAGCGGCACCAGGGCCTGGGGGGCGAACTGATGCGGAAAGAACCGGCCGTAGAGCGGCCCCAGCGGGCAGGCGTGGGTCACCAGCGAGGTGCCGTCCAGGTCGAGCCCGCCGCCGGCCAGCCCGGCGAGGGCGCTGACCGCCAGCACCGACCCCTGGCTGTGGGCCGACACGACCACCTTGCGGCCGTCCTTCAACCCGTCGACCACCTGAAGCTGCAGTTGCGGCACCACGATCTCGGAGTAGGGCATGATCGCCAACGGGTGGAACCGGCGGGGCCAGAAGGTCAGGACCTCCCAAATCGACGCCACCCAGGGCCGCAGGCCGGGCACGTAGCGCGTGGCGAGCGCAGCCAGCCCGGCGGCGACCGCCAACACCAGCGGCACGGCGGCGGTCACCCGGGTGAGCCAACCGGCATCGGGGCCTTGGATACGCACCGGCCAGGGCGCGAGCCAGTCCGACGGCGGCTGGAACCGGGCGGCGAAGAGCGCCAGCCCGACGAGGAAGGCAACCGCCACGCCGATCGAGGCGATCACGTCGACGTTGCGGACCGCCGCTCGCAGCGCCCACATCCGACGGGGGACCGTTACCTCGTCGGCCACCTTCATCGAGCCGTCGGGGGGCCGCAGCACGGCGGCCATCGAGACGACCAGGGCCGCAACGGCGGCCGCGAGGACCCCGGCGGAGAATCCCTCGAGCAGCGCCACCTCCGAGCCCAGGGTGACCTGGGCCTCGCCGAGGGCGCTGAGGAGCCGCCGGGCGACGAGGACGACGCCCGACCAGCCGGCGTTGGAGGCGAGGATGGCAAGACCCATCGCCACCGCCGGGCCCGAGATGCGCCAGCGTCGGGCCCACAGGCCCGGCCGCTCCAGCCCGGCGATCGCCAGCACCGCAACGCCGCCCCATTGCACGGCCCCGACCGTGGTGAACACGTCGCCCAGGTTGAGCGGCAAAACGGCCCCGGGGGACGGCGCCGGCAGCGAGTTGGCCCGCAGCGCCGCCAGCACCGCCATGCAGGCCAGGGTGCCGAGGGCGGCGAGCTGGTGCACCACCGCCAGAAACGCCAGGTCGGGCTCGTGGGCAAAGAACGCCGGGTTGAAGATGCGCTCGTCGTCGTCGACCCCGCCACGGCTCTCCGGCGGGGCGGTGTAGGGGGCGACCGCCTCGGCGGCCGCCCGGGTGCGTCCGGCCAGCGAGAAGGCGCCGAGAATCCCCAGGAGCGTGACGGCGACGCCCAGCGCCAGGCGCCGCACCGGATGGAACACCCAGAGATCGAGGCCGACGAGGCCCTGCCAGGCCACGACGTCGACCACCAGGTGGGTCACCCAGGCCGTGGTGGTCACCGTGAGGCTGATGCCGATGAGGTGGGCGATCCTCCGGCACCAGGCCGCCCGCCGTGGGGCGTTGGCCGGGTGCATCCAGCCGGCGACGTTGGCGAGGGTGAACGGTGCCAGCAGCACCCAGAACGGCAACCACCAGTTGCCGGAGATCAGGTCGCCCCACCGGACGATCCGCACGTCGGTCTCCGGCTCGGGCCCGCCCGGAGGAGGCAGGATGGTCTCGTCCGGCGGATTGCCCACGCCGTGAACGCGTAGCTCCAGCGGGCGTGCGGACGGTTCAGGCTCGGCGCCAACGGCGGGCGGGACGCTGCGGCTCATGTGATTCCCCCTCAGGGCACGGTACCCCGTCGGCCGGCGTACACGTCGGGAGCGCCGGTCTTCGAGGGTCGGCGGTTGAGCAGGTCGCGGCTGCGATCCCTACCTACCCATGAGTGGTCTCCTTCCCGCGTCCCGTCGGGGAGTTCACCCAACGCGTGGTCCCTGTGGGCCATTCGGCTTAAGTCTCGCCTCGGCCCGGCCGATGGAGAGCGAGTTGCCCCGCTATGAGAGGTCCTTCCTTGAGTAAATCGCACAGGTTCACGCGCCGCCGCCCACAGGCCGCGTTCTTCTCGGTACTGGCCCTCCTGGTGTCGGTGCTGTCCGTGTCCACCGGTGGAGTCGCCACGGCCGCCTCCGGGGGGATTCCTCCCGCCATCTCGGGCGTGATGTTCCGGGACGCCAACGCCGACGGCCTGCGTGGCCCGTCGGAGTCACCGATGGCCGGCGTGGTCGTGTCGCTGGTGGATGCTTCCACCGGTGCCGCGGTCAATCCGCCCGCACCGGTGACCACCGGGCCGGACGGGAGCTACCTGTTCGAGAGCCTGCCGACCGGCACCTATCGGGTCAAGGTCCAGGCGCCGTCGAACTACCTGGTCGACGATGACGTCACCGATGACAACCGGCTGACGGTGAACCCCGCCAACGGGGAACAGGGCCAGACCGAGCCGATCGTGGTCGGTGCGGGCGCCGACATCGAGAACATGAACGGTGCCATCCGGCCCCGCGCCGAGCTGGACCTCGGGCCGTTCGGGCCAGGTGTTCTCACCGGTGCGGCTCCCTTCAACACCGACGGCAACTGCGCTGGAACCAATCCCGGCGACGACTTCGCCGATCCGGGACACTCGCCGGGCGACGACTGCGGTCCGGGCAACGACGTGGTTCGCACGCAGCAGCAGGTGCAGTACGTGTGGTCGATCACCGCCGACAACTTCGCTCCCGGCGCGGCCGACCTCTCCAACGTCGTGTTCGAGCAGACCCTGCTGCCGACCCCGGGCGACCCCCATACGGCCGTGATCGACTTCTCCCGTGTGCCGGTGCGCTGTACCCCGGCCGCCGGCGGCGGTACCGCGCCGGCCTCGAAGATCGAGCAAGACGTGCCGGTGGTCGGCGCGGTGCGCCTGACCTGCAACCTGGGTGCCTTCTCCGAGGGCGCGCAGGTGAGCTTCTCCACGTTCGCGGACGTGTCCGGCAAGTCGGCCAACGAATCCAGTTTCTCTTCGGAGCAGCGGGTGTACGCCGTCGACTCCTCCGGGGCCGAGAACGCCGTGAGCGACGCCGAGGCGCCGGTCGGCCCCACCATGGTGTCGGCCGCACCCCGCTACGACCTGTTCAAGGGCTTCTTCCGCAACGCCGACGTTGCGGTGCGCGACGTCGGACACGGCGACGAGCCGGGTTATCACACCTACTTCAACATCCGGGTCCAGACCGACCGTAAGGCCGGCGTCGAGGCCCTGGAGGCCACCGCCGCCAACCCGATCACGCTGACCGACAACATCACCGCCACCCGAAACAACCCGTCCGGCGCCGGACAGGTGGACTACACCGAGGCGGACGGGTTCGAGTACTACATCACCGACTGCCAGCCCAACCCGTCGGGGTGGAGCGACATGGTGTACGGCAAGACCCATGCCTCCTACCCGGACGGCGCCCAGATCAAGAACTCCGGCAGCTGCGCCTACAGCCGCACCGACAGCAACGACCCCACGTCGACCTACAACTTCACCCTGACCGGTGCCGACTTCTCTGGCCTGGACTATCCGACACGCACGATCGGTGGTGCCGACCTGAGCGCCGGCCCCTACATCGCCATCGAGCAGCGGGTGCAGGTGTTCATCCCGTTCCGCGCGATCGAGCCCACCGACAACAACGACTCCAACGGGGTCGGGGCACTCAAGCTCTCCAACGAGTTCACTGGGTTCGACCCCTCGTCGGCCTCGGGCACCTCCAACTACGGCGCCGGCTTCGAGCCGGGCTGGGACGGCACCAAGACCGTGCCCATGGACAACGGCGCCCGCTCGAACAACGTGGTCGGCCCCACCACCTACGAGCTCCGGGTGGCCGGGTCGTGGAGCAAGTACACCCGCGACGCCGCGAACATCCTGGGCACCGGCCTGCCGCACTTCCCGGATCAGGCCTCCACCCACTCCGGGGACGCCAGCGTCGAGCCCGGCCGCACCTACGTGGGGTACGTGCCGTTCACCAACAACGGCACCTCCCCGTTGACCAACCCGATGGTGTGCGACGTGTTCGATAACACCACCCAGCGACTGAGCACCCAGGATGCGCCCGGCGTGGTCTATTCGGGTACGCCGACCGCCGGCGTGCACGCCTGGATGGGCACGTACAACCTGGCGGGCTTCAACGCCGACGACTACCAGATCCAGTACGCCAGCACGGACTTCGGTCCGGACACTCCGATCAGCACCGGCTCGGTAAACCCGGGCACCGGTCGCTACGACGGCAACTGGGACGTCGCCCGGGCCTTCCGCTGCGACAACGACGCCACGGCCACCGTTGGCGGCAACACCTACGGCCTTCGCCCCGACCGCCGGCGACAGCGGCGCCGGCGACGACATCGCCGGCGACAAGTGGGTCAGCGACCCGACCGACGTGCCCGGTGGCATCGACGGCGTCAACGCCGTGCGGGCACGCCTGAAGGACCCCAGCGCCAAGGCGTTGGAGCCCGGCCAGTCGATCCGGTTCCTCGTCCCCCTCGAAGCCCGCGATCTGTTTCACGGCGGCCCCCGAGACGGCACGGAGGTGCCCGCGGCCACCGTGCTGCCCGACTTCGGTTCGGTCCGCTCCGATCAGTGGGGCCCCACCTGGACCGTGCGGAACTACGAGGCCTCGCCGGAGAGCACCCACACCGACGGCGACCGGGTGACGTTGGTGCGCACCCAGCTGCGCATCGAGAAGAACACCGTCGAACCGGCCACCAACGTCGGCCAGGCGGCTCCACCGTGGCGGCAACAACATCGTGTGGCACCTCAACCCGGTGGCCCAGTCCACGCTGGCCGAGCCCAGCCCCGCCAAGAACACCCGGGTGGTCGACGTGTTGCCGCCACAGGCCACCTACGACGCAGCCTGCACCACGGCGTTGGCCAACGGCACGCCCCCCGACCTGGTGGAGCCCGACAAGGACTTCGACGGCAACGCCACCGGGTACACCCGCCTCACCTGGTTCTTCGGCGACGTGCAGCCCAACCACGCCGATCCCACCCGGGACCTGCGCGAGCTGTACTTCTGCACGAACACCGACGCCTTGGCGCCCGACGGCACCGCGGTGATCAACCGATCGCAGGTGCGGGCCGACAACGTGCCCACCTCGGCATCGACCCAGGACGACGATCACACGATCACCCTCGAGCAGACCGGCAGCATCCAGCTGTCCAAGAAGGTGGACCGAACGCTGGACAACCGCAACGAGGACCAGCGCTACACCCTCTCCTGGGCCAACTTCGCCTCCAGCTTCACCATCGCAGCGCCCACGGTCATCGACGTGTTCAGCTACGACGACGACACGGTGAACGAACACGACGGGTTCGGGTCGCTGTCGGCCCGCGACCCGGAGTCCGACTTCCACGGGGCCTTCGCCCTGGACGGTCCGCCCACGGTGAGTTGGTTGGACGACTCCACGCCGGGTTCGGGCGACGCCCACCCGACCCTCGGGCATTGGGAGTACACCGCGGATGCGCCCTGGACCGTGGACGCCAACCCCGACGTCAACACCTCCAAGTGGTGCACCGAGTCCGGCGGTGCCTTCCTGCCCGTCTCCGGCGCGGCCACCGGGTGCCCGGGTTCGTTTGAGGACGTCACGGCCGTGAAGTTCGTCTCGAACTATGACCTGGCCGTCGACGGCAACCCCCGTCAGGGCATGAAGGTGAACTACACGATGAACGCCGGCGACCCCGGCGACCCGAGCGGACCCGACGGCAACGCCGCCGGTGATCTCTACACCAACCGCTTCACCCTGGACAGCGCCTCCCTGCCGTCGGAGCAGTTCCTACGCTCCAACAACGTGTCGGTGCGGGTGGCCGCCTACGCCCTCGGCGACCTGGCCTACGCCGACGTCAACGGCGACGGCAGGTACTCGGCCGCCGACGGCGACCACGGCGTGCCCGAGGGCGTCCGAATCGAGCTGTACGACGCCGGCGGAGATCTGGTGGACAGCACCACCACCGACGCCAACGGCCGCTGGTTCTTCGACAAGCTGTCCTCCGGCGACTACACGGTGAAGATCCCCGCCTCGATGTTCGCCTCCGGCGGGCCGCTGGAGGGCTGGACCCGCTCCGCGTCGCCGAAGGCGCCGAACGACGACAAGAACGAGGACACCGATCACTCGACGTTCGCCGACTCGGTGGAGCAGGGAGCCATCAGCACCCATGCCGTCACCCTCAGCGCCACGGCGCCCGGGCCCGGCGAACAGCCCAAGGGTGACGAGCCCCTCGGCGACAACGTCACCGGCAAGACGTTGGTGGCCGGCGACGACTTCTCCAACCTCACCGTCGACCTCGCGCTGGTTCCGCCGGCCAAGATCGGCATCGTCACCCAGGTGTGCACCCAGGCCGACCCGGCCACGTGCGACGAGAACGACGACTCCCATTGGGGCGAGACCGCGCGGGTGCCCGAGGGCAGCGACGTGCCTTGGCGCATCACCGTCACCAACACCGGCGGTTCGACCCTGACCGACGTTGAGGTCGGCGATGCGATCGTGGCGGCCTGCGGCGACGACGCCATCGGCACGCTCAAGCCGGGCGAGTCGCACGTGATCACCTGCCAGTCCGACGGCGTCACCGACGACCTGACCAATCTGGCCGAGGCGACCGGCACGACGACCACCGGCGGCACCGTGCGAGCCGAGGACCCCGCATCGGTGGAGACCTACGTCCCGCCGGCGTCGCTGGGCGACCTCATCTGGAACGACCTCAACGGAAACGGCATCCAGGATCAGGGTGAGCCGGGCGTGGAAGGCGCCGGCGTCGCCCTGCTCAACAGCAACGGCCAGGTTGTCGCCACCCAGCTGACCGAGGCCGACGGCGCCTATCTGTTCGAGAACCTGGTGCCCGGCGGCTACCGCATCGTCGTCACGCCGCCTGCGGGCTACGGGCTGTCGCCCCGGGCGCAGGGCAGCGACCTCACCAAGGATTCCGACGTGTCTCCCACCAGCGGCAGCAGCGCCGTCGTCACCCTGGCCCCGGGCGAGGACCGCACCGACCTGGACGCCGGCGTGTTCCGAGCCGTGTCGGTCGGCGACCGCCTGTGGATCGACCTCGACGGCGACGGTGTCCAGGACTCGGGTGAGTCCGGCATCGACGGGGTCACCGTCGAGCTGCTGAACGCGGGCGGCGACGTCGTCGCCATCGACGAGACCGACTCGAACGGCAACTACCTGTTCGACGGGCTGGTGGCCGGCACCTACACCGTGCGGGTCAAGGCGGACACGCTGCCTTCCGGGCTCACGCAAACCGCCGACCCGGACGCCACCATCGACGGGCAACACACCCGTGACCTCTCGGCGGGAACGAACCCCCGGAACGTCGACTTCGGCTACATCCCAGCCGGAGCCATCGACATCACCAAGGTGAACACCACCGGTCCGGTCATCGTCGACGGCGGCTCGGTGGGCTACGACATCATCGTCACCAACACCGGCCCGACGACGCTCACCAACGTCACGGTGACCGATCCGCTGGCCGCCGGCTGCGCCCGCAGTCTGGGAACGCTGCCGTCGGGCCAGAGCACGAGGTACTCGTGCACGGTCAACAACGTGGACAAGGGGTTCGTCAACACCGCATCGGTCGAAGGCACGCCCCCGGCCGGCCCGAAGGTGAACGACACCGACGACGAGGAGGTGAAGGTCACCTCGATCGACCTGGTGAAGACCGCCACCAACAGTCCGGTGGCGGCCGGCGACGCTGCGACCTTCGAGATCAGCGTCACCAACACCGGGGACGTCGAGCTGACCAACCTGGAACTTACCGACGTGATCGCACCCGACTGCGACCGAACCTTCGCCGTGCTCGGCGTGGGCGCCAACGAGACCTTCCAGTGCTCGCTCGCCGACGTCGCTGGTGACTTCACCAACGTGGCCACGGTGATGGCCGACACGGCCGACGGTCCCAACGTGGCCGACACCGACGACGCGCCGGTTCGGGTGCTCATCCCGGGCATCTCCATCGAGAAGGAGGTGTGCACCCTGCCCGGCGGCTGTGAGGCCGACGGTGCAGGCTGGGCGGAGAACGCCTCGTTGGCATCGGGCTCCGATGTCGACTGGCGCCTGACCGTGGTCAACACCGGCGAGCTCGACCTCACCGGCGTGGCCGTCACCGATGCGCTGGCCGCTGACTGCGAGTCCACCATCGGAGACCTGGCCACGGGCGACCTCCGGGTGCTCACGTGCACCTCCGATGCGGTCACCCAGGGCTTGACCAACACCGCCAAGGTGTCGGGCAAGGGCCCGTTTGGTCCGCCCGTGACCGACGAGAACACCGCCTCGGTGGGCACCTACATCCCGCCGGCCTCGCTGGGCGACCGCGTCTGGGGCGATGTCAACGGCAACGGCGTTCAGGATCAGGGCGAGAGCGGCGTCAAGGGAATCACCGTCGTGTTGACCGACCTGTTGGGCAACCCGCTCGAGAGCACGCTGACCGGCGACGACGGCCACTACAGCTTCACCGACCTGGCCCCGGGCACCTACCGGGTGGAGTTCCGCGACCTGCCCGAGGGCTTCTCGTTCACCCCGGCGGACAAGGGTGATGACGAGGGTGCCGACTCCGACGCACTTGCCTTCTCCTTCAACGGCGCTGCCGCCGGCCGCACCGGCCCCATCACGTTGGAGGCGGCCGAGGACCGCACCGACGTGGACGCGGGCATCATCGCCTACGGCTCCATCGGCGACCAGGTCTGGCTGGACCGTGACGGCGACGGTGTTCAGGACGACGGCGAGCCCGGATTGGGTGGCATCACCGTCAAGCTGCTGAACGCCGGGGGCGACGAGGTGGGATCCACCACCACCGGCGCCGACGGCGGCTACCGCTTCGACACCCTGATTCCCGGCGACTACACGGTGGTGTTCTCGGGCCTGCCCGAGGATCACCGGCTGTCGCCTCAGGGCGCCGGTCAGGACCCGGCCAAGGACTCGGACGCCGATGCCGGCACCGGGCGCACGGCCCTCATCAACCTCGGACCCGGCGAGCAGCGCACGGACATCGATGCCGGCGTGACCCCGCTGGGGTCGATCGGCGACCGGGTGTGGACCGACCTCGACGGCGACGGCGTGCAGGACCCGGGTGAGCCCGGCCTGGACGGCGTCGAGGTGGAGTTGGTCGTCGACGGCCACGTCGTGGCCACGACGACCACCGACAACGGTGCCTACGTCTTCGAGGGTCTTGTCCCCGGCGACTACACCGTGCGGATCGTCTCGGGCTCGCTGCCCGAGGGGTCGATCCAGACCGGCGACCCGGACGACGCGGTCGATCACCAGACCACGGTCACGTTGGGCTCCGACGAAGACCTGGAAACCGCCGACTTCGGTTACGTGCCGGCCGGTTCGATCGACATCACCAAGGTCAACACCACCGGCGCCATCGTGGAACCGGGCACCGACGTGACCTACGAGCTCACGGTGACCAACACCGGGCCGACCACATTGACCAACGTCACCGTCACCGACCCCCTGGTATCGGCCTGCGACAAGGGCATCGGCACGTTGACCGCCGGCGAGCAGCACACCTACAGCTGCACCGCCCCCGGCGTGAACCCCGGGTTCGTCAACACCGCCGACGTGGCCGGCACGCCCCCCGTGGGCGAGCCGGTGACCGACACCGACGACGAGGAGGTCAAGGTGACCTCGGTGTCCATCGACAAGTCCACCGAGGACTCGCCGGTGGCCGCCGGTGGCCCGGTGACGTTCACCATCGTCGTCACCAACACCGGCGACGTGGTGCTGAACGACGTCAAGGTGGACGATCCGCTGGCCGAGGCCTGCGACGTCACCGTCGACTCCCTGGGCGTCGGCGAACAGCACACCTACGACTGCACGATGGACGCCCCCGAGGCCGACTTCGTCAACGTCGCCACGGTGACCGCCGACCCCGAACCGATCGGTGGCGGCGGCGAGCCGCCCCGGGTGACCGACTCCGACGACGCCCCCGTGGACGTCCTGCAGCCGGGCATCGGTGTCACCAAGCAGGTGTGTGACAACCCCGACGGCTGCGAGGCCGCCGAGGCCGAGGGCTGGGTGGATGCAACCACCGTCACGCCCGGGAGCAACGCCGACTGGCGCATCATCGTCACCAACACCGGCGAGACGCCGTTGACCGACGTGGTCGTCGACGACCCCAAGGTTGGCGACTGCGACACCGAGGTTGGCGACCTGGCCCCCCAGGAGTCGGCGACGGTGAGGTGTTCCACCGGCGAACTCACCGAGAGCCTCGTCAACCTCGCCACCGCCACCGGTACGCCGCCGTTTGGCGAGACCGTGACCGACGACGATGAGGCGACGGCGGGCGCCGGGCCGGAGTTGTCCATCGAGGAAGTCGGTGGAGTTCGACGAGGTTCGCACCGGAGATCAGGGTGCGCTACTCGCTGGTGATCACCAACGAGGGCCCCGGCGACGCCACCGACGTCGTGGTGACCGACACGTTGGGGAGCGGCCTTCGCTTCGAGGAGCAGATCGCCCCGGCGACCTGGCCCTCCACGGCTACGACCTCGCCACCAACGAGCTCACCTGGAAGGTGGGAACGTTGGGAGCGGGGGAGCGGCTGGTCATCACCTACCTGGTGACGGTGAGCTCCACCGACATCGACGCCGAGCTGACCAACAACGCCGGCGTGTCGGCGGCGGAAGGCGAGGCCATCGTGTCCAACAACAGCGATGATCGCTCCGTGACGGTGATCGAGGATCCGACCGATCCGACCGATCCGACCGATCCAACGAATCCGATGGATCCGACGGAGTCGACCGACAGCGGCACCGGCACCACGACCGAGTCGGCGACGCCCGACCGGTTGCCCAGCACCAGCGCCGGGACCGATCGGGCGAGTGGCTCGAACCTTGGAGTCGGCGATCGCCTGGCCGCCACCGGCCTCACCCTCAACCTGGCTCTGGTCGGCTTCACGCTGCTCGGCGCAGGCCTCATCATCCGGCGCCGCAGGACAACCGGGAAGGACTGAGTCCTACCGGCTGCTCGTACAGGAGGTCCATCGGTAGGATCGACCCTCGTGCCAAGCTCTCAGCCAACATCATCCACCCAGCCGCCGACAGCCTCCCTCGGCTCGCCGTATCGGACACATCGTTGCGGTGAGCTGAGGTCGGCCGACGTCGGCGCATCCGTCACCGTGTCGGGGTGGGTGGCCCGGCGGCGCGAACACGGCGAACATCTGGCGTTCATCGACCTGCGCGACCACACCGGCATCGTTCAGTGTGGTCAGTCGACCACGACGTCGACGTGCGTTCGGAGTGGGTGGTGAAGATCACCGGCACGGTCCGGCCGCGTCCCGACGGCACGGTCAACCCCGACCTGGCCACCGGCGAGATCGAAATCGGCGAGGCCCACGTCGAGGTGCTCAGCCAGGCCAAGCCCCCGCCGTTCCCCGTCGACGAGCGCGCCGATGCGGTCGACGAGACGATCCGCCTTCGGCACCGCTACGTCGACCTTCGCCGCGAGCGGATGCAGGCCAACCTGCGCCTGCGCTCCAAGGTCAACGCCTCGATCCGCTCGGCGATGGACGGCGCCGGGTTCGTCGAGATCGAAACCCCGATGCTGATCGCCTCGACGCCGGAGGGCGCCCGCGACTTCGTCGTGCCCTCCCGCCAACACCCCGGCACGTTCTACGCGCTGCCACAGTCGCCGCAGATGTACAAGCAGCTGTGCATGTACGGGGGCATCGACCGCTACTACCAGATCGCCCGCTGCATGCGCGACGAGGACCTGCGCGCCGATCGGCAGTACGAGTTCGTCCAGCTCGACGCCGAGATGGCCTTCGTCAGCCAGGACGAGGTGCTCGAGGTGATCGGGGCCACCGTGTCGAGCGCGATCGAGGCGGTCACCGGCGAACCGGTCGGTGAGATCGAGCGGATCAGCTGGCACGACGCCATGGACACCTACGGCTCGGACAAGCCCGACGTGCGCTTCGGCATGTTGCTGAACGAGGTCACCGACGTGTTCGCCGACACCGGGTTCAACGCGTTCAAAGCACCGTCGATCAAGGCGATCTGCGTGCCCGGTGGGGCGGAGCTCACCCGCAAGCGGCTCGACGAGCTCACCGACTCGGCGAAGCGGTGGGGCGCCAAGGGCCTCGTGTGGATGCGGGTGAAGGCCGACGGGCTCGACTCGCCGGTGGCCAAGTTTCTCTCCGACGCCGAGATGGCGGCGCTCACCGAGCGCACCGGCGCCGCCGAGGGCGACCTGTTGCTGATCGTCGCCGACGAGTGGCGCCGGACCACCCACGTCCTCGGTCTGCTGCGGCTGGAGCTGGGGCGACCGCCGATCTCCGAGGGCGGCGTCCAGGTGCGATGGGTGATCGACTTCCCGCTCTTCGAGGAGATCGACGAGGCCACCGGCCGCCCGACCTCCGCCCACAACCCGTTCACGATGTGTCACGAGGAGGATCTGCACCTGCTCGAGGCGGCGGTCGCCGGCGACCTGGACGACCCTCGCGACCTGCTCGAGGTGCGCAGCCAGAGCTACGACCTGGTGATCAACGGCTGGGAGCTGGGCTCGGGCGGCGTTCGAATTCACCGCAGCGAGGTGCAACAGACCGTGTTTGCGCTGTTGGGCATCTCCGAGGAGCAGGCCGAACGCAACTTCGGCTTCCTGCTCGAGGCGCTTCGCTACGGGGCGCCGCCGCACGCCGGGTTCGCCTACGGCATCGACCGGCTGGTGGCGATCCTGGCCGGGGAGGAGAACATCCGGGAGGTCATCGCGTTCCCCAAGACCCAGAGCGGTGCCGACCCGCTGACCGGGTCCCCCGGCCCGATCGAGGCCGCCCAACTCGACGAGCTGGGTCTGCGCCTGTTGCCGCCCACCACATGACCCGCTTCCGACCCTGTATCGACCTGGCCGGTGGCGCGGTCGTGCAGCTGGTGGGCGGCACCTACTCCGACGACGGGACCTCGACGGTCACCAACCACCGCAGCGAACGTCCCGCCTCGTACTTCGCCGAGCGCTACCGCGAGGACGGCCTGACCGGCGGCCACGTCATCAAGCTGGGTCCCGAGAACGACTCGTCGGCCCGCAAGGCGCTGGCGGCCTGGCCCGGCGGGCTACAGCTGGGCGGCGGCATCAACGTCACCAACGCGTCGATGTGGCTGGAGGCCGGCGCCTCGGCCGTCATCGTCACGTCGTCGCTCTTCGACGACCGCGCCCGGTTTCACCCGCAGGCGCTGGCGCGGCTGGCCGCCGAGGTGGGTCCCGACCGGCTGGTCGTCGACCTGTCGGCCCGCCGCGTTCCGGTCGACGACGAGGCGGCGACCGAGGGCCCCCGTTGGGTGGTCGCCATGGACCGCTGGCAGCGCCTGACCAACCTGGAGATCACCCCGTCGGCGCTGGACGACGTCGCCGAGCACGCCGGCGAACTGCTCGTGCACGCCGCCGACGTCGAAGGCCGCCAGGAGGGCATCGACGCCGAGTTGGTCGATCTGCTGGGCGCCTGGGGCGGTCGGCCCGTCACCTACGCGGGCGGGGCCCGGTCGGTCGAGGACCTCGACCTGGTGGCCGATCGATCCGACGGCCGGGTGGACCTCACCATCGGCTCGGCGCTCGACCTGTTCGGCGGCACCGGCGCCTCCTACGAGGAGTGCGTCGCCTGGAACCGGCAACAGGCCGAGGTCGTGGGCCCGCAGGCGCCGTGAGCGACCTGTTCAGCGCGGCCGCCGACGAGTTGGCCGCCGCGTCGGCCCCGCTGGCCGACCGGTTGCGCCCCAGGTCGCTCGACGAGGTGGTCGGCCAGGAACATCTCCTGGGACCCGGCCGGCCGATGCGGGTGCTCGTCGAATCGGACAAGCTCAGCTCGGTCGTGCTGTGGGGGCCGCCCGGCACCGGCAAGACCACGCTGGCCCGGCTGATTGCGGGGGCGTCGTCGGCGCACCTCGAGGCCCGCTCGGCGGTCACCTCGACGGTCAAGGACGTGCGGGAGGTGCTTGCGGGCGCCCAGGCCCGGCTGGGGGAGCGGGGGCGGCGCACCATCCTCTTTCTCGACGAGGTCCACCGGTTCAACAAGGCCCAGCAGGACGCACTGTTGCCGGCGGTGGAGACCGGCCTGGTGATCCTGATCGGCGCCACCACCGAGAACCCCGGGTTCAGCGTCAACTCGGCGCTGCTCAGTCGGTCGGTGCTGTTCCGCCTCGAGCCGCTGAGCGACGAGGCGCTGGTCGCCCTGGCCCGACGCGGGCTCGTCGCCGAGGGGCTGTTCTCGGGAGGCGACGGCACGACCGAGGAGGGTCCCGACGCTGCGGCGAAGGCCGAGTTCGAGGAGGCCCTCGAGGTGTTGGCGGTGGCGGCGACCGGCGACGGCCGGCATCTGCTGACCACCCTCGAGGTGGCGATCAGCCTGGCCCGCTCCCGCCACGGCACCGGGGTGAGCGGCGAGCAGATCGTGCTCGGCATCCCCGACGTCGAGGGCGCGATGGGCGCCAAGGCGGTCCGCTACGGGGTGGACGCGCACTACGACGTCGCCTCGGCGTTCATCAAGTCGATCCGAGGCTCGGACCCCGACGCCGGCCTCTATTGGCTCGCCCGAATGCTGGAGGCGGGGGAGGACCCCAGGTTCATCGCACGGCGCCTGGTGATCTCGGCCTCCGAGGACATCGGCGAGGCCGACCCGATGGCCCTGGTGGTGGCCACCGCCGGTGCGCAGGCGGTCGAGTTCGTCGGCCTGCCCGAGGCCCGCATCAACCTGGCCCAGGTGGTGGTGCACCTGGCCCAGGCCCCCAAGAGCAACCGGGCCTATCTCGGGATCGGCGAGGCGATCGGCGACGTGGGGCGTGGCCTGGTGGGCGAGGTGCCGCCCCCGCTTCGCGACACCTCCGGGCAGGCCTCCAAGCGGCTCGGGCACGGCGCCGGCTACCGCTACCCACACGACGACCCGTCGGGTTGGGTCGAGCAGCAGTACCTGCCCGACGTCGTGGCCGATCGCACCTACTACCGCCCGTCGGGGCACGGCTACGAGGCCCACGTGGCGGCGCGTCTCGCCGCTCGAGAGGCGGTACCCTCGGACGAGGCGCCGACACCGGGGCCGACCCCACCGGAAACCGCCGAGGCCACCGGCGAACAGGCATCGACGCAACCCACCAGTGAGGAGACCACGTGATTCCCAAGCGAGTGTTCTGGTTTGTCGCCGGCGCGGCGGCGGGGGCCGCGGGCCTAAAGCGGGCTGAGGCCGAGCTGGAGGCCCGTCGCGAGCAGCTGACGCCCGCCAACCTCACCAAGGTGGCCGCCGGGAAGCTTGCCGACGTGGCGGCCGACGCTCCGGGCAGGGTCACCAACAAGGTGAAGGACCGCATGGCCCAGCGTTCGAGCAACGGGTCGACGGCCCGGCAACCCTGGCAACAGCGGGACTGGACCGGTGGCGGGCAGCCCTAGGCCACGGTTTCGCACAGGGTTGGCACAGATCGGGGTCGGCCTGGCAGCCGGCGTAGCGACGGCCGTGTCCGGTTGCGGGGGCGCCCAGGCCGAGGCCCCGACCGAGTCGGCGCCCACCGACGAGGTTGCCGCTCAGCCTGCCGCGTCGGCCGACCCGGTGAGGTTCGTGTTTCCGGTGGCGTCGCAATCGGTCCGCTACGACCCGACCCACCACGACTACCCGGCTGCCGACATGTTCGCCGACTGTGGCACCCCGGTGCTGGCGACCACCGACGGCACGATCGAGGAGGTCGCCACCAGCGACGAATGGGAGTCCGGCATCGACGACCCGGCGCTGCGCAGCGGCCTGCTCGTGTCGCTGGTCGACGACCGCGGCGTGCGCTACTACGGCAGCCACCTGGAGTCGGTCACCGTGGAGCCCGGCGCCCGGGTGGCAGCAGGCGACCTGCTGGGAACGGTGGGCGACACCGGCAACGCCGCCGGCACCGGGTGCCACCTGCACTACGGGCTGTCGCCGGCGTGTCGAACCGGCTGGGAGAACCGGCGCGGCCTGACCGCCCCCCAACCGTTCCTCGACGACTGGCGTGTCGGCGGTCAACGCGATCCGTCGGGCGCCGTCGTCGAGGTGGGCTGCTGACAGCCGGGCGCTACGAGCGCTGGTACACCCGCACGTAGTCGACCCGCATCTGGGCGGGGAACACCGTGGTGCTGTCGGGGTAGCCGGGCCAGGTGCCGCCGATCTGCAGGTTGAGGATGAGGTTCATCGGGTTGTCGCCGGTGAACGGCCTGGGGAACGGGTTCTGTGCGCCCCCCGAGCTGGGCCAGTTGTCGGCCTTGGCGCCCGCATCCCCCCATTTGTAGGCGCCGCCCTCGCCCAGTCGGTACACCTGCCGACCGTCGATGAACCAGGTGATCGACCCCGGATCCCACTCCACCGCATAGGTGTGCCAGGCCGAGATGTCCCCGCCGGTCAGCGCGTGGCTCTTGCCCGAGTTGGCGCACCCCCAGCCGCAGCCGTTGTAGCTCCAGTGGGCGGTGGTGTGCGCCTGGTCGGGGCGGTCGCCGAGCGTCTCGACGATGTCGATCTCGCCCGACTGGCCGTTGTGGCCGAAGGGGTACGTCTCCGACACCATCCACAGGCCGGTCCAGAGACCCTTGCCGGTGGGCATCTGCGCCCGAACCTCGTAGCGGCCGTAGGCCTGGGAGAACTTGCCTCGGGTGCGCACCAGGCCGGTGGAGTAGTCCCGGTCCCGGCCGCCGTTGTTCGGGCAGCGGACCGCCTCCTTGCGCCCCTCGATCACCAGGGCGCCCCCGACGACCTCGAGATTGTCCGGCGTGTTGCAGTGGATCGAGCCGCCACCGTCGCCGTAGGTGCTGTGCTCCGGGGTCCACTTGGAGGTGTCCAGGGTGGATCCGTTGAACTCGTCGGCAAACGTGAGGTCCCATCCGGTGGGCTCGGGCGTGGGGGCGGTCGGGGTGGTGGTGGCCGGCGCGGTGGTGGCCGGCGCGGTCGTGGACGGAGCGGTGGTGCTGGGGACGGTCGTCGGCGGGGTGGGCGATCCACCCTCGACCAGCCCGGCGTCCAGCCCCGACTCCCAGGCGGCGTCCAGGCAGACCGTCGGTGACCGGCCGCCCGCCGACACGTCGCTGTCCGCCTGCTCGTCCGAGCCCCGGTCGGCGGGGGAGAACCCCCACCCGGGCGGCGCGGCCACCTCCACCCGGTAGCACTCGCCGGGCTTAGTCTCCTTGAATCGGTACCAGCCCCGCACGGTGGTCTTGGTGGCCACCCGATCGAGCGCGCCGCCGGTCTGCCGGTAGAGGTCCACGCGAACGCCGTCGATGCCCGGCTCACCGTCATCCTGGACGCCGTTGGCGTTGGCGTCGTCCCACACCCGGTCGCCGATGGTGGCCTCGGTGCCGGACGGCGCGCCGCCGGCCGGGACGGTCGTCGGCGACGAGGTGGTCGTGGCCGGCCTGGCGGTGGTCGTGGCCGGCTTCGAGGTGGTCGTGGTCGGCCTGGCGGTCGTCGGCGTCGGGCGTGACGTCGTCGTCGGCACCGGTGCGGCCGGGGCCTCACAGGCGGCGGCGGTCAGGCCGAAGGCCAGCGCGACGGCCGGTGCCAGGGCCCGAGGCCGCCGTGCGCCGGGTCGGCGACCGGCCTGCTCCCGGTGACGGCTGAGATCGGCCCGGCTGCATTTGTTGTGTCCAGGCGCCGCCTGAGCGGCTCGGAGACCCAACAAATGCCTGATGAGGCGGCGGCCGGCGACCGGAAGCGGTCCTGCGGCCGTGTCGCGGTGCACCGACGCCCGGGCGTCCTCCGTGTCGTGTCCACCGGTTGGGCCCGGCGTCAAACCCGGCGAAGCGTGATCGCTCATCAATCCTCCCGCGGATCGAGTCGTCGTGGACGCCCGGCCGCTGTGCCGGTGCGCTGGTGCCAACTCGTTCGGACGGGCAACGCCGCAGCTTGAGAACTATCACTCTGCGTGTGTGGACCTCACTCGGAGCGCGCAGTTCTGGCGTTATTCCAGGGTTTTCATGCCAATCCGGCCGAGCGGTGCCAACCGGCGACGCGTGGTGCGCTGCGGTGGGGTCAGTCCCAGAGCGAGGCGAGCATGGCGTCAACCTCGTCGGCGACGCCCACCTTGCCCTCGGTGCCCACCACCTGGTCGATCGTGCGATCACGATCGGTCGTGGTCTCCTCGAACAGGTGGCGCGCCGGTTCCACGAACCGGCTGACCTGGGCGTACAGGTGGCGGTCGTCGTAGCTGTGGCGATTGACGTGGTAGCGCAACGGCACGTGCACCGTCAGCTCGTCCTTGGCCCGGGTCAACGCCACGTACAGCAGCCGCAGCTCTTCGGCCATGCCGTCGGCGTCGCCGATGGCCATGTCGGATGGGATGTTGCCGTCGGAGGCGTGCAGCAGGTGCACCACGCGCCACTCGCCGCCCTTGGCCGAGTGGATCGTGCTCAGCGTGAGCCAGTCGTCGTCCAGATGCGGGGGCCCCGCCTGATCGGACGTCTTGCCGGGCGGATCCAGGGTGAGCTCGGCCAGGAATCGGGACCGGCTTCGGTAACCCGCGGCCGTGGCGCCCAGCTGACCGACGTCGGCCAGCCGGGCGGCGGCGTTGTCGTAACGGTTGGGAAACACCAACGCACAGAAGGCGGTCAGCCGATCGACCTGGTCCGCCGGCGGCATCGTGTCGCCCCGGCAGTCGGCATACGCCTCGCGCAACTCCACCGACTGGACCGCGGCCGCCGGGGGGAAGCTCGCCTCGCCGTCGACGAAGCGACGGAGGGCGTCGCCGGCCGGTGGTGTGTCGGCCTCACTCGGCGCTCCGGCCGCGTGCGGCGTGGTGTCGGCGGGCGGCGGACCGTCGCCCAGGCCCAGCTCGTCCATCACCCGCCGGATCGTGGCCGGGCCGACGCCGTCCATCGAGCCGAGCACCCGGTGCCAGGCCAGCGTGTCGGCCGGGTTCTCGAGGATGCGCAGCATCGCCAGCAGGTCCTTGACGTGTGCGGCCTCGAGGTACTTGAGGCCCCCGTACTTCACGTAGGGGATGTCACGTCGCGTGAGTTCGAGCTCCAGCGAGTCGCCGTGGTGGCCGGAGCGAAACAGGACCGCCTGGGCACGCAGGTCGACGCCCCGCTCGCGGGCCTCGAGCACCGCGTCGGCCACCGCCCGGCTTTGTGCGCCCTCGTCGTGGTGGGTGGCCAGCACCGGGCGGGGGCCCTCGGTGCGGGTGGTCCACAGCTCCTTGGCGTAGTGGGCCCCCGGAGCCGACGGGGCGGCGTCGTCCTCAGCGGAGGCCTCCCCGGGCTCGTCGGCGCGTTGGTTCTCCGCCAGGATCGTGTTGGCCACCTCGAGAATGGGGCTGGTCGAGCGGTAGTTGCGTTCCAACGTGACCACGTCGGCCCCGGGGAAGTGCTCGGTGAAGGCCCACATGTTCTCGACGGACGCCGACCGGAACCCGTAGATGGCCTGGGCGTCGTCGCCGACCGCGCACACCCGGGTGCCCGGTCGGCCGGGCACCTCGGCGCGGGTCATGCCCCGCAGGATGTCGGACTGGATCGGGTTGGTGTCCTGGTACTCGTCCACCAGTACGTGGTCGAACATCTCGGCCATCGACGCGCCGACCGGGGAGGCCAACACCCCCCGCCAGAACATCAGCAGGTCGTCGTAGTCGAGCACGTGGTGGGTGCGTTTCGCCGTGGTGTAGGCGGCGAAGATCGTCTTCAGGTCGTCGAGGTGGTCGGCGCACCACGGGTAGTCGACCTCGAGGACGTCGCTCAGCTTGGCCTGGCTGTTGACGACCCTGCTGTAGATCCCGGCGACGGTGGAGGCCTTGGGAAAGCGTTTCGCCCGTTCGCCGAAGCCCTCCTCGGTGCGGACCATGGCCATCAGATCGGTGCTGTCCCCCTGGTCGAGCACGGTGAAGTTGGGTGGCAGGCCGGCGGCGTTGCCGTACATCCGCAGCAGCCGGTTGGCCACCGAGTGAAAGGTGCCGCCCCACACGCGGGAGGCCGGCCCGTGGGCGCTGGAGGTCGACCCGTCGGCGGCGGCAACCCGGCCCAGCATCTCCGACGCACTGCGCCGGGTGAAGGTCAACAACAGGATCCGGCCGGGGTCGGCGCCACCGGCGATCAACGACGTCACCCGGGCGACCAGGGTGCGGGTTTTTCCGGTGCCGGCGCCGGCGACGATCAGCAGGTGGCCGTCGCGGTGGTGCACCGCCCGGAGCTGTTCGGGATTGAGTTCGGGTGCGCCGGGGCCCACGGCGACGGATTCGGCGAACATGCGTTCGCAGGATAGCGCGCCCACCGTCGCTCGGTCCGGCGGAGCGATCGGGCAGGTCGCCGACGGAACCGCTGAGGGGACCCGACGGGAGGATCGGTAGGCTGCGAGGCGTATGCGCGCTCACGAACTGCGATCCGCCTGGGACCGATTCTTCGAGGCACGGGGCCACACCCTGGTGCCGTCGGCCGGGCTGATCCCGCACCATCCGTCGGCGCCGATGTTCACCAACTCGGGCATGATGCCCTTCGTTCCCTACTTCCTCGGCGAGGAGGCGGTTCCCTACGATCCGCCGCGGGCCGCCTCGATCCAGAAGTGCGTCCGTGCCGGGGGCAAACACAACGACCTCGACGCCATCGGCCGCAGCACGCGGCATCTGTCGTTCTTCGAGATGGCCGGCAACTTCAGCTTCGGCGACTACTTCAAGGCCGAGATGATCCCCTGGGCGTGGGAGTTCGTCACCACCTCGGTGGCGGAGGGCGGCCTGGGCATCGACGGCGACCGGGTGTGGGCCACCGTGCACACCACCGACGACGAGGCCGAGGCGATCTGGGCCGACGTGGTGGGGCTGCCGACCGACCGGATCCAGCGCCTGGACGCCGACAACTTCTGGGAGATGGGCGAGACCGGCCCGTGTGGCCCCTCGTCGGAGTTGTTCTACGACTTCGGTCCCGAGTTCGGCGCCGAAGGGGGCCCTGCGCACGGATCGGAGTGGCGCTACATCGAGTTCTGGAACCTGGTGTTCACCCAGTACTTCCGTGGTGCGGACGGCGAGCTGAGCGACCTGCCCAACACCAACGTCGACACCGGCCTGGGGTTCGAGCGCACGTTGGCCCTCACCGTCGGCAGCTCGTCGCTCTACGACGCCGACGGGATCTCGCAGCTGGTGGTGGGCGCACAGGAGGTCACCGGCCACCGACTGGGCGAGAGCGACCTGGGCGACATCGCCCTGCGCCTGCTGGCCGACCACACCCGCAGCGCCGCCTTCCTGATCGCCGACGGGGTCATCCCGTCCAACGAGGATCGCGGCTACGTGCTGCGCCGCATCATGCGCCGGGCGGTCCGCTTCGCCTACCTGCTCGACGTCGCCGACGCCGTGCTCGTGCCGATGATCGAGCGCTGCACCGACCTGATGGGGGAGGCCTACCCCGACCTGGTGGCCAACAGCGAGCTGATCCTCGGGGTTGCAGAGCGCGAGGAGGGCCAGTTCCGCACGACCCTGGCCAAGGGCTCGGCGCTGCTCGACGGCGAGCTGGACGGACTCGACGACGGCGACGCCCTGCCCGGTTCGGTGGCGTTCAAGCTGCACGACACCTTCGGTTTTCCGCTGGAGGTCACCGAGGAGATGGCCCAGCTGCGGGGTCACGAGGTGGACCGCCCCGGTTTCGATGCCGAGATGGCACAGCAGCGGGCCCGGGCCAAGGCGGCGGCCAAGGGCTCATCGGTCGAGGTCGGCGACGAGGCCGACGCCTATCGATCCCTGATCTCCGAGCACGGGCCCACCGAGTTCGTCGGACGCGAGACCGACCGGAGCGAGGCGACCGTGCTGGGCGTGGTCGGCAACTGGGTGGTGCTCGACCGAACCCCGTTCTACGCCGAGTCCGGCGGTCAGGTGGGCGACACCGGCACCCTGACCTGGTCCGGGGGCACCGCGGTCGTGGCCGACACCAACCACGCCCTGCCGGGGCTCAGCCGCCACGAGCTGGCCAACGACGGCGACGGCGCCCGGCCGTCGGTCGGTGACACCGTGATCGCCGAGATCGACGTCGAGCGCCGAAACGCCATCCGCCGCAACCACACCGCCACCCACCTGGTGCACTGGGCGCTGCGGGAGGTGCTTGGCGACCACGTCAAGCAGCAGGGCTCGTTGGTGGACGACGCCCGCCTTCGGTTCGATTTCAGCCACTTCCAGGCGCTGAGCGCTGACGAGATCACCCGCATCGAGCACCTGGTCAACAGCGTGGTGCTCACCGGCGAACCGGTGGCGCACGAGGAGATGACCCGTGACGAGGCCAACCAGCGGGGGGCGATCGCGTTCTTCGGCGAGAAGTACGGCGACCGGGTTCGGGTCCTCGAGGCCGGCCCGTCGGTCGAGTTGTGCGGCGGCACCCACGTGTCGGCGTTGGGCCAGATCGGTGCGTTCAAGGTCAGCTCCGAGGCGTCGATCGGCTCGAACATCCGCCGCATCGAGGCCACGACCGGTTTCAACACCGTCGAACGGCTTCGACGCTACGAGGAGACGATCGCCGAACTCGCCACCGAACTCGGCACGGGACCGGACGAGCTGGCGGCCTCGATTCGAAAGCGCAACGACGAGAACAAGGCGCTTCGGGCCGAGGTGGCCCAGCTGCGTTCGGAGGCGGCACGGGGTCGAGCGTTGTCGCTGGCCGACGAGGCGGTGGACGGCGTGATCGTCGCCAGGGTGGAGGCCGACAGCCGTGATGAGGTGCGCGACCAGGCCCTGGCGCTCCGCGACCGGCCCGGCATCCGTGCGGTCGCGCTCGGCGCGGTGCCCGGCGGCAAGGGCGTCACGCTGGTGCTCGCCACCCAACCCGAGGGGTCGCTGAACGCAGGCGAGCTGATGGCCCCGGCGGCCAAGGCGATCCAGGGCGGGGGCGGCAAGGGTGCCGACCTGGCGATCGCCGGGGGCCGGAACGCCGACGGCCTCGACGAGGCGCTGGAGCTGTTGCGGTCGGCGCTGGTCGGCTCGTGAGCTCCGGGTTCACCGCACCGCCGGGGGCATCGACGAGCGAGCTGGAGGCGCTTCCACCGATTGAACGCCTGCGGGCGCTCGGCATCGACCCCGGCACGAAACGCATCGGGGTGGCGGTGGGGGCGGCCGGCGTGGCCACACCGCTGACGACGGTGCACCGCACCAACGACGTGCCGGGCGACTTCCGCAAGCTGGCGGCGCTGGTCGAGGAGTACGAGGTGGACGTCGTCGTGGTGGGCCTGCCGATCTCGCTCGACGGACAGCGACGCAAAGCGGCCAACCGCGCGCTGAGTGAGGTTGAATTGCTCAGTCGCCTCCTGAGCGTGCCCGTGACGACCTACGATGAACGCCTGACCACCGTTACCGCGGAGCGATCGTTGGAGCACATGACCCTCACGGGGCCAAAACGGCGAGCCGTCGTCGATAAAGTTGCCGCGTCGGTCATCCTTCAGGGCTGGCTGGACGGGCGCGCCATGGTCGACACCGTCGCCGATCTGGACGCACAGCTCCAAGGTGGCACGCCGCATCCGGGGGGCGAACAGTGAGCGATATCGCCGACGACTGGGAGACCACGGCGTTGGGCGAGGGCTGGATCGACTCGCCGGTCATCGTCTACCAGAACCCCGACGGCTCGTTCACCGACGAGGCCGACAACGAGGTCTTTGACGACGGCGCCGGTGGCTTCGTGTACGCCGACGGCACGGCCGTGCTGGTCGCCGATCCCGACCACCCCTCGGAGGCGGTGGATCCCCCGGGGGAGATCCTCGTGTACGAGGACGGGGCCGGTGGTTATGTGGACGAACGCGGCGAGCCGGTCTTCGATGACGGCGCCGGCGGGTGGATGGACCGCGACGGCCTGCCGCTGTCGCAGGGATGGGACGACCTCGAGGTGGCCCCGATGGAGGTGGCGCCCTCCGCGCCCAAGCGGCGCGGCGGCAAGCAGCGTTACGAGGACCTCGCCACCAACGACGGGTGCGGACGCCGGGCGATCGTCGGCTTCGTCGTCGTGCTGGGCGTCGTCATGCTGGTCGGCGCCGGTGCGGTGTTCTGGGTGCTGCGCAAGGTGGACCCGCCGGGGGAGCCCGGCGAAACGGTCAACGTCGTCATCCCCGACGGCGCCACCGACGCGGACGTCGGCCAACTGCTGGAGGCCGAGGGCGTGATCACCGACGCGGGCGTGTTCGGTTGGTACGTGCGCTTCACCGGAGGAAACTGGGCGGCCGGTGAGTACCCCGGGCTGCAGCGAAACTCCAGCTTCGCCGAGGTGACCCAGGAGCTGGACGACGGCCCGGTGGCCGTGGGCACCTCGCGGGTGACCATTCCGGAGGGCGTCGAGCTCGACGAGGCGCTGGATCTGCTGGCGGCGGAGTTCCCCGAGGTCACCAAGGACGACCTGTACGCCGCCCTCGGCTCGGGTGCGGTCACGTCCAAGTACGTGCCGGCCGAACTGCCCCCGCTCGACGAGGGCGAGGTCGCTCCGGCGAAGCTCAACAAGTGGGAGGGGATGCTGTTCCCCGACACCTACGAGTTCTCCGACGACGCCACGCCCGAGAGCATCCTCCAGAAGCTGGCCGACCAGATGACGGCGGAGCTGGACGAGCTCGGGTACGAGAACGCCCCGGCCAAGGTGGGGAGAACGCCGTACGAGACCGTGATTGTCGCCTCGCTGGTCGAGGAGGAAACCGGTACGCCGCCCGAGGAGCGTTCGCAGATCGCCCGGGTGATCTACAACCGGCTGGAGGCCCCCGAGATTCTCGGCATCGACGCCACCGCCGTGTACTCCAAGGGGAAGGCCGACAGCGAACTCACCACCGACGAGTTGCGGGATCCGGCCGACCCGTTCAACACCCGCAGCAAGCAGGGCCTGCCGCCCACGCCGATCGCGCTGCCCTCGCAGGCGTCGCTGAAGGCGGCGATCGCACCCGAGCAGGGTTCGTGGCTGTACTACGTGCTGACCGAGCCCGGCGTGCACAGCTTCTTCGAGACCAAGGCCGAGTTCGATGCGGCCGTGGCGGAGGCCCGCGCCAACGGCGTGATCGGGTGAGCGACGGCGCCGCCCCGCCACGGGGGTGATCACCGGCGCGACGAGGCTGGCGGGCGTCATCGGCGACCCGGTGCGCCATTCGATGTCGCCCGTGATCCACAACGCGGCCTATGCGGCCACCGGGCTGGACTGGGTGTACGTCGCCCTCCCGGTTACCGAGGGTCGGGTGGAGGCCGCCCTCGCGGGCGCGGCGGCGCTGGGCGTGGAGGGGTTGTCGGTCACGATGCCGCACAAGGCGACCGTCGCCCGACACTGCGACCGGTTGACCGAGTCGGCAACGCGGCTCGGGGTGGTCAACGCCGTCCGGTTGTCGGAGGGCGAGGTGATCGGGCACAACACCGACGGCAGCGGATTTCTCGTCGCCTTGGCCAACGCGGGTTGGCGCCCGGAGGGACGCAGCGTGGTGGTGGTCGGTGCCGGCGGCACCGCCAGGGCGCTCAGCGCCGCCCTCGTGGCTGCGGGTGCCTCGCGCGTGGTGGTGGCGGCCCGGCGCGTCGAGGCCGCTCGGGAGGTCGCCGATCTGGTGGGCCCCGGGGTGTCGCCGAGCCCGCTGGCGGAGCTGCCCCGGGCGGAGTGGGAGCGGGCCGACCTGGTGGCCAACACGACGCCGGTGGGCATGGCCGGTGGGCCGGACCCCGACGGGTTGCCGGTGCCGGTGGAGGCGTTGTCCCCCGAATGTCGCGTGATCGACGCCGTGTATCACCCGCTGGTCACCCCGCTGCTCAAGGCCGCTCGCGAGCGTGGCCTGGACACGATGGGTGGGGTCGAGTTGCTGGTGGGCGTGTCCGCCGAGGTGTTCGCCTGGTGGACGGGGGTGACGGCGCCGATCGACGTGATGTCGCGGGCGGCGTTGACCCACCTCGATTCCCTGGAGTAGCAACGGATCACCCGGACGGTGCGTCCTTGCGCGCAGAGGGTGAGATCTCTCCGAACCCCTCACAAACTGCACCGTCCGGCCGTAGGGAGGGCGTGATGATGCAGCAAAGGAGTGGCATGCGAACACTCGGTGAGGCCTTTCGGTCGACCTTTTCCCCCAGCGACGAGTGGCCGCGCACCGCGCTGGCCGGTCTCGGCGACCAGGTCAGCCTGGACACGCCGGTCAGCTCGATCGAATCGGGGGCGCTCTGGCTGCTCGAGGAGGGCGAGAGCACGGCCCTCCCGACCCTGCTGATCCTCACGCAGGATCGATTGGTGGTCGGGCAGACCGCCACCGGCCGGGGCGGACTCCGGTGGCTGACGCTGTCGTCGGTCGAGCGCATGGACGCCGTCGACGATGAGACCACCGGCGCACGGCTCCGCCTGGAGTTGTTCCTGCAGGGTGGCCTCGGCCTGGGCGTGAAATGCTCCGACCCCTTCGTCGAGTCGCTGGTCGAGTCGTTGCGCCGCACGGCCGAGGAGCGGCCCGACCCCGCCGACACCGACGACGACGAACCCGAGCGCGACACCGCCGGCGAGCTCGAGTCGCGTCGGCGCCATCCCTCCCGCACCCCCGACACCGGCGCGACGACCCGTCCCACCACCGGCGCCGCCCAGTTGGCCGACGCCATCGGTGAGGTCGACGACGACCCGTCCCAGCTGGCCGACCTGGACGACACGCCCCTGCGTGAGGGGCCCGTCCCCAACCTGGCCGAACCGCTCGAGTCCGGCGATCAGACCCAGGCGGCCGGAACCGGCGACGATGCCGAACCGCCGATGTTCCCGAGTGCGGACCCGGACGTCGCCGGAGTGCCGGCCGCACAGGGGCTCTTTGCCCCCGACCAAGGCTCCGCCGAGACCGGCACCGAGACCACCATCGAGGCCGCCACCGAGGCCGCCACCGAACTCGCCACCGAGCCCGGCACCGAGTCCACCCCCGAACTCCCCTCCGCCGGCGGCACCGAGCCCACCGCCGAAGTCGCCGGCGAGACCACCGCCGGCGCACAGCCCCCGGCCTGGACCCCACCCGCCGACTGGGCGCCGCCCCAGCCCCCCGGGGCCGAGTCGCTCGAAGGCTCCCCGCCCCCGCCCCCACCGATGGGCGGATCGATTGCCGAGGCACCGGCGCCCGCCACCGACGACGTGGTCGAGCCGCCCCTGCCGACCCGCAACAAGGGACGCGCCTACAACGTGGGCCTCGAGGCCGAGCGCAACCTGACCGCCGCCGGCTCCGAGGCCGACTCGGTGGTGCCCCCCGCACCGCAGCCGGCGCCGATCGAGCCGACGCCGATGACGCCGGAACCGATGGCGGATCTCGCCGAGGAGGCGACCGGACCGTCGGCCACCGCCGAGGACGCCGGCTCACTCCTGCCAGCGGCTCCGGCCCCGCCGCCGCCCCTGCCCTCCTGGCACGCACCCGGCGCCTCGTTCACCACCGCCTTCGACGAATCCGACTCGACCGACGGTCCCGGCACCGATGCGGTCTCCGACAGCGAGGCACCCCCCGCCACCCAGGGCATGGGTGCGATCGCACTCGGCCCCGCCACCTCGGAGGTGCCGGAGGTGTCGACCCGGATCACCGACTCGACGCCCGTCGTCGCACCGGAGACCGAGGCCACCCCGGTGGTCGAGGTCCCCGCCGAGGCCGCCGCTGCACCCGATGACGGCTCGTGGGTTCTCGACTCGCCCGAGCCGGCCTCCCCCGACGCCCCCACCGGCGCCACCGATGCCGTGTCGGTCCCGGAGATGCCGGAACCGGTCGTGGCGCCTGCGCCGGAGACCGACCCGTCCAAGGATGCCTGGACCTCGTGGCCGACCGACGCTCCCAATCTGGCCACGCCCGCCGGCTACGGCGACGAGGAGTACGACCCCTCGGTGGACGACTTCGCCGACCTCGCCGCCGGCGCGACCAGCTTCGACGACCCCGACGAGGCCCAGCCCCAGCCCCAGCCGGCGATGGTGGGCGTCTCCAAGGCCAACGACGGCTGGTGGCACACGATGCCGACCTGGCCCGACGCCTTCCGCTCGATGAGCTACCTGGGCGGCCATCCCGAGATGCCCAAGAAGCGCAAGAACATCACGATGTTCTTCCGCCCCGAGGGCATCCGAAGCGAGGCCGGCGGCTTCGGCTCCTGGAAGATCGAGCTGCCCTGGGAACAGGTCGTCGGGATGAACGTCGAGAGCTCCGACGAGCTGATGTTCCACACCAACATGCGCATCGACCTCTCCAGCGCGGCGTTGGCCATCGAGACCGAGGGCGGCACCCTCTACTTCGAGTGCCGCCTGCGCCGACCGGCGACGGTCCGCTCGGCGCTGGCCCCCATCCTCAACGCCATGGGCGGCAACGTCGGGTAACCCTCCGGCGCCGGTCCGGGTCAGGGGCGGCGACGCCTCGCCTAGCGTGTCGTCGTGAGTTCCCCCGACGCCGCCCCGACCGCCCTGCCCCTTCCCCGGAAGCGACGACGAGCCTCGACCGGGGCCGGGCTCGGGCGTGCGGCTGCGCCCAAGCCGGCCGATGCTCCCACTCCGATCTCGCTGGTCGGCCTGCCCGGATCGGGAAAGTCCACGGTGGCCCAACTGCTGGCCCAACTGCTGCAACGGCGTTGGGTGGACCTCGACGATCGGATCGAGTTGGTCTCCGGCCGCTCGATCCCCGAGCTGTTCGCCGAGGGTGAGGATCGATTCCGCACCGTCGAGACCGAGGTGCTTCGGGGCGTCCTGGCCGTACCCACCGGGGTGGTGGTGGCCACCGGCGGTGGCATCGTCACCATCGGGCGCAACCGCGAGGTGCTGACCGCCCGGTCGACGGTGGTTTGGCTCGACGTGCCCGTCGAGGTGCTGCTCGACCGCCTCCGCGCCGACGCCACCGAACGCCCGTTGCTCGACGACGACGATCCCGCCGCCGCCCTGGCCGGGCTGGCCCTGGTTCGCCGGCCGCTGTACGAGGAGGTGGCGGCCCACCGGGTGGACGCCTCGGGCGACCCCGAGCAGGTGGCCAACGCCGTGGAGCGGTTGCTCGCCCCGCCGGTAGCCTCGACCCCATGAGCACGACCGCTACCGCAGGCGCCATCGAGGTGCTCGTCGAGCTCGGGGACCGGTCCTACCCGGTGGTCGTGGGGGAGGGCGTGCGCTCCCAACTCGGGGCGATCCTTCCGTCAGGCACCCGCCGGGTGGCCGTCGTCACCGAGGAGGGCCATCCCTGGCTGGAGTCCACGATCGAGGCGCTCGACCTGCCGGTGTCGGTGCACGCGATCGAAGGCGGCGAGGCCAACAAGAACCTGGCCACGATCGAGTCGCTCACGTCGTCGTTCGCCCGGGCGGGCATCAGCCGGGCCGACTGCATCGTCGGCCTCGGCGGGGGACTGGTGACCGACGTCGCCGGCTTTGCCGCGGCGTCCTACCACCGGGGCCTCCCGGTCGTGCACGTGTCCACCACGCTGCTCGGCCAGGTCGATGCCGCGATCGGCGGCAAGACCGGGGTCAACCTGCCCGAGGGCAAGAACCTGGTCGGCGCCTACTGGCAGCCGTCGGGGGTCGTCTGCGACACCGAGACGCTGACCACCCTGCCCGAGCGCGAGTGGCGCTGCGGCATGGGCGAGGTGGCCAAGTACCACTGGCTGGGCGGAGGGCGCCTCGACGATCTCGACCTGGTCGAGCGGGTCGCCCGCTGCGTGCGGATCAAGGCCGAGGTGGTCGCCTCCGACGAGCGGGAGGGCGGCCGCCGGGCCATCCTCAACTACGGCCACACGCTGGCCCACGCCATCGAGACCGTCGGCGACCACTCCCTGGCGCACGGCGAGGCGGTGGCGGTCGGGCTGATCTTCGCCGCCGAGCTGGCCCAACGCCTCGGGCGCATCGACGCCTCCGCCGTCGCCGAACACCGCCGGGTGATCGCCGAATACCAGCTGGTCGACCGGCTCGACCCGGCGCTGGCCGACGACGACCTGCTGGCCGCCATGGCCCGCGACAAGAAAGCGCTCGACGGTCTCACGTTCGTGCTCGACGGCCCCGACGGGGTGGAGCCGGTGACCGACGTGCCGGTCGAGCTGATCGTCGAGTCGCTGGAGGCCACCCGATGAGCGAACGTTCCTCCGTCCTGCTGCTGTCCGGGCCCAACCTCAACCTGCTGGGCAGCCGGGAGCCCGAGATCTACGGCACCTCCACCCTCGACGATCACGTGCGGACCGCCACCGAGGCCGCCGTCGCGCACGGCCTGACCGTCACGTCGGTGGCGACCAACGCCGAGGCCGACGCGGTGGAGGCGGTTCACCAGGCACGGGGCCGGCACGACGCCATCATCATCAACCCGGCCGCCTTCACCCACTACTCGTGGGCGCTTCACGATGCGCTGGCCGCCTTCGAGGGGCCTGTCATCGAGCTGCACCTGTCCAACCCGGACGCCCGCGAGCCGTGGCGGCGCACCTCGGTGGTGGCACCCGTCGCCACCGGCACGATCGCCGGGTTCGGCGGCGACGGCTACCGACTGGCCGTCGAGGCGGTGGCGCGCCTCCTCTGAGGCCCGACCGCGGCGATGACCCGGGCCTCCAACCCGAAGTCGAGGCGCCGACCCTGCGATCGGTGGACCGTCCCACCCGATCAACTAACCTCGATTCGCCGCCAGGGCACCCGCCGGCCCACCACCCAACAACGATTCACCGAGGTATCGCATGGCTCAGATCTCCACCGCAGACTTCAAGAACGGCATGACGATCGACCTCGACGACGGGTTGTTCACGCTGGTGGAGTTTCAGCACGTCAAGCCCGGCAAGGGCGGCGCCTTCGTACGCACCAAGCTGAAGAACGTGCGCACGGGTGCCGTCCTCGACCGCACGATGCGCGCCGGCGAAAAGATGGAACGGGCGATCGTCGACAAGCGCGAGATGTCGATGCTCTACCGCGACGGCACCGACTTCGTGTTCATGGACTCCAACACCTACGAGCAGCTCAACGTGCCGACCGAGACCGTGGGCGAAGCGGCCGACTACCTGGCCGACAACTCGACTGCTGTCGTCGTGTTCTACGGCGACGAGATCATCGGCATCGACCTGCCCGCCTCGGTGGACCTCGACATCGCCGAGACCGAACCCGGCCTCCAGGGCGACCGCTCCTCCGGCGGCACCAAGCCCGCCACGCTGTCCACCGGCAAGGTCGTGCAGGTGCCCCTGTTCGTCAACTCCTCCGACACGGTCAAGATCGACACCCGCACGGGCGAGTACCTCACCCGTGCCTGAGCCGGGTCGAGGCGACCCGGTGTCGCCGCCGATCCTCGGCGGCAGGCGGGAGGCCCGGGAGCAGGCGCTGCTGTTGCTCTACGAGGCCGAGATTCGCGGGCTCGCGCCCGACGCCATGGCCGACGAGGTGGTCGTCGAGCCCGAGACCTACACCCTGGAGGTGTTGGCCGGGGTCACCGAGCACCGGGAACGGCTGGACGGGCTGCTGACGGGACGCACGGGCGACTGGCCGCTGCACCGGCTGGCCGCCATGGACCGGGCGGTGTTGAACCTCGCCGCCTGGGAGCTGATCGAGCGCGACGACGTGCCCACAGCGGTCGTGCTCAACGAGGCGGTCGAGCTGGCCAAGACCTACGGCACCGACGACTCGGGCGGATTCGTCAACGGCGTGCTGGTCAACCTGGCCAAGGAGGTTCGTCCCGGCACGGTCGTGCCGCAGATCGTCGTGCCCAAGCCCCCGGCGGCCCCACCCGCCGATGCGGTGTTGGGCGACGCCGAGCCCCTGGAGGCCGACCCCGAACGCGCACCGGACGAGCGTGGCTGAGCGCGAACGCCGCCTGGCCCGGCCCTACGGCGGCACCTTTCAGCCGCGCGTGCGGGTGATGGATGCCGACGACATGGCCCGGGCCCGGCTTCGCATGGCCGGCGAAATCCTCGAGCGCAACGGCGGCACCGAATCGCTGGTGCTGATCGGACTGCAGACCGGTGGGGTCGAGCTGGCCCGAAGCCTGGCGGCGGACGTGGCCCGCCTGGTCGACGCCGAGCGGAGCGCCGGCCGACTCGCCGACGCCGACGCCCGAGGCGGGGCCCTCCGAGGTGCCGGTGGGCACGCTCGACGTCGTGATGCATCGCGACGACGTCGGCATCCGCCCGCTGCTTCCCGAGGCGCCAGCCTCGATTCCGGTCGACCTCAACGGCACCACCGTGGTGCTGACCGACGACGTGCTGTTCACCGGCCGAACCGTGCGCGCCGCGCTCGATGCGCTCGCCGACTGGGGCGCCCCCGGGCCGTCCAGCTGGCCGTGATGGTCGACAGGGGCCACCGGGAGCTCCCGATCGCTCCCGACTACGTCGGCCGGGTGGTTCCCACCCGACGGGTTGAGATGGTCGACGTCGCCGGCGACGGTGTCGACCTGGGCGAACTGGTCAAGTAGCGGGTGCAACCTTGACGGACCTGTTGCGTTCCACCGTGCACCGCACCGAGGCGGGAGGGAGACCTTGACGGACCTGTTGCGTTCCACCGTGCACCGCACCGAGGCGGGAGGGAGACCTTGACGGATCTGCTGGACATCGACTCGCTCGGTCGGGACGGCATCGAGGAGCTGCACCCTTGACCGACCGCATGGTCGAGGTCAGCAACCGGCCCATCCCCAAGAGCTTCCGGCGCTGCGCGGTCGCACGGTGGTCAGCTGCTTCTTCGAGGACTCCACCCGCACCCGATTGAGCTTCGAGGCCGCGGCCCGGCGCCTGTCGGCCGACGTGATGGGGTTCTCGGCGGGCAGTTCCTCGATGAGCAAGGGCGAGTCGGTGCGCGACACGATCGAGACGATCGACGCGATGCGGGTGGACGCCTACGTCGTCCGCCACCGCTCCGCCGGCGTGCCCCACCAGATCAGCCGCTGGACCGAGGCCTCGGTGGTCAACGCCGGCGACGGCCAACACGGCCACCCCACCCAGGCGCTGCTCGACACCTACACGCTGACCCGACGCCTGGACACCACCTCGCTGGAGGGGGTCGGCGTGGTGATGGTGGGCGACATCCGCCACAGCCGGGTGGCGCGGTCCAAGATCGCGGCGATGGTGGCGCTGGGCGCCGAGGTCACCCTGGTGGCGCCGCCCACCCTCCTCCCGCCCGCCGTCGGGACCTTCCCGGTGCGGGTCGTCCACGACCTCGACGCCGCGATGGCCGACGCCGACGTCGTGTACGTGCTGCGGATCCAACGCGAGCGCATGGCCGAGGCGCTGATCCCGACGCTACGGGAGTACACCAGCACCTACGGCCTGACCGCCCGGCGCCTGGCGCTGCTGCCGGCGAACGCCCACATCATGCACCCCGGGCCGATGGTGCAGGGCCTGGAGATCTCGCCCGAGGCCGCCGACGACCCCCGATCGCTGATCACGGCCCAGGTGGCGGCCGGCGTGCCCACCCGCATGGCCGTGCTGTTCTGGGCGCTGGCCGCCAACCCGACGGCGCCCCCCGAGGCCGATGCAACACTCGAGCCTGCTGCCACCACCACCTCCGAGGAGCTCCCATGACCGACGCCCACACGAGCACGCCGCCGCAGACGGTCAAGCTGGCGGGCGGACGCCCGTGGGGCGTCGCCACCCTGGTGGGGGCGACGGCGGGACCGCCGACCTGCTGGTGCGGGAGGGGCAGGTGGTGGCGCTCGGGGCCGAGGCCACCGACGCCGACGCCGACCTCACGCTGGACTGCTCGGGCGCCGTCGTGGCTCCCGGCCTGGTCGACCTGCACACCCACCTGCGTCAACCCGGCAAGGAGGAGGCCGAGACGATCGAGACCGGGGCCCGGGCCGCCGCGCTGGGCGGCTACACCGCGGTGCTGGCCATGCCCAACACCACGCCGGCGATCGACTCGGCCGAGGTGGTGCGCGAGGTGCTCGAGCTGGGCCGCGACGCCCCGTGCGCCGTGCACACCTCGGGGGCGATCACCATCGACCGGGCGGGGGAGACCCTGGCCCCGATGGCCGAGATGGCCCAGCTGGGCGTCACGCTGTTCACCGACGACGGCACCGGCGTGCAGGACGACGCACTGATGCGCCGGGCCCTGGAGTACGCCGGTGGTCTGGGCGTGATCCTCGCCCAGCACTGCGAGGTGACCTCGCTGTCGCAGGGCACCTGCATGCACGAGGGCGCCACCTCCGCCCGGCTGGGGCTGCCCGGCCAGCCGGCGGAGGCCGAGGAGTTGATGGTGATGCGCGACATCGCCCTCAGCCGGCTCACCGGCACGCCGGTGCACTTCCTGCACCTGTCGACCGCCCGCTCGGTGGAGCTGGTGCGGGCGGCCAAGGCGGCCGGACAGGCGGTGACCGCCGAGGCGGCGCCACACCACTTCACGCTGACCGACGAAGCCTGCGGCGGCTACAGCCCGCTGTTCAAGGTGCACCCTCCGCTGCGTACCGCCGACGACGTCGCCGCCGTGAAGGCGGGGCTGGCCGACGGCACGATCGACGCGATCGCCACCGACCACGCCCCGCACACCCTGGACAGCAAGGAGCTGCCCTTCGATCAGGCCCCTCCCGGCATGCTGGGGTTGGAGTACGCGCTGGCGTTGGCCCTGACCGAGCTGGAGCTGCCGCTGGACCGCGTGATCGAGCTGTTGTCGCTGCGGCCTGCGACGATCGCCCGCATGCCCGAGCAGGGGCGCCCGGTGGCGGTGGGGAGCCGGCCAACCTGTGCGTGATCGACCCGAACGCCGCCTGGACGATCGACGACACCGGCGGCGCCTCCCGCAGCCGCAACGTGCCCTATGTGGGGCGCCGGGTCACCGGCCGGGTGCGCCACACGATCTGTGGGGGCGAGCCGGTGGTGGTCGACGGCGAGGCCCGGCGCTGAGCCCCACCCCAACCGGGGAGTGCAGCACGCGCTCCGGCGGCGCTCTCGGCTCCCCACAGTGACAATGGTTGGGTGTGGAGCCAGCGCACCGCCGGTTTGACCCAGCTCCCCACCGACTTTTGTGTCTTTGCGAAGATTTGTCGACTGGTAGGGCGCTGGCTCCACGTTGCACCTGCTCGCGATCGACGTGACCTCATAGGAGCCTGCGCTCACAGGCGCCCATCACTGTCTTGTCCACCGGTTGCCGGCGCGTGCTGCCCACACGCTCAGCATCAACGAGAGGACAGCAATGACCATCGTCGCAGACCCGCCCGCCCCCGTCGACACCCCACTGGAGGTGACCGTCGGGGTCGACACTCACGCCGACACCCATGTTGCTGCGGTGATCGACCCGTTGGGCCGTCACCTCGCACATGCCAGCTTCGGCACCACCGTTGCCGGTTACGAGTCGCTTCTGGAATGGGCGACCAGGTTCGGGACGATTTCTCTGGTCGGGGTCGAGGGCACCGGCGCCTACGGTGCCGGGCTGGCCAGGTTCCTGGGCACCAAGGAACTGATGGTCGTCGAGGTCGACCGGCCTGACCGAAAGACCCGACGGACCGAAGGCAAGTCCGACCCGATCGACGCCTACGCCGCCGCCCGGGCCGCAGCGTCAGGGCGTGCTTCGGGGATCCCCAAGGCCCGCACCGGTGACGTCGAATCGGTGCGGGTGCTGCGAGTGGCCCGCACCAGCGCGATCCGCGACAGAGCCAAAGCCCTCACCCGGCTCAAAGCGCTTCGTGTGAGCGCACCCGACGCGCTCCGCGCCCAACTGGCCGACCTCAACAACACCAAACTCGTCGCCACGTGTGCCCGACTGCGACCGGCCCGCCACGGCGGACGCCTCGCCGACACCACAGCCGCGACCAAACGTTCCATGGCATCGATCGCCGCGCGGATCCAAGCCCTCACCACGGAGATCGCCGACCTCGACGCCGACCTCGAAGCGCTCCTGGCCCCCCTCGCCCCAACCCTGCTCGACCTTCAAGGAGTCGGCCCCGACTCCGCCGGGCAGCTCCTCGTCACCACCGGCGACAACCCCTCCCGGATCCGGAACCAATCAGCATTCGCTCACCTCTGCGGTGTCGCACCGATCCCCGCATCATCAGGCAAAACCGGCAACCGACACCGCCTCAACCGCGGCGGTGACCGCCAAGCCAACGCCTCCCTCCACCGCATCGTCCTGTGCCGACTCCGATGGGACCCCACCACCCGCGCCTACGTAGAACGACGAACCCAAGAAGGCCTCACCAAAAAAGAGATCATCCGCTGTCTCAAACGCTTCGTCGCACGCGAAGTCTTCGCAGCGATCCAAACCGACCTCAACCCCCAACACTCCCCTTGACATCCATAGGAGCATCTACAAGATGGCCCCGCAAGTGGGGAGCCCAAAGGACTGCTGGAGCGCCTGCTGCGCTCCCCACTTCGGGCTGGATTCCCCGCGTCGGTAGCATGAGCGCCGTGAACGAGGCCGCACTGGTGTTGAACGACGGATCACTCTTTGAGGGCGAGGCCATCGGTGCCGAGGCCGAGCGGGGCATCTGCACCGGCGAGGTGGTGTTCAACACCGTGCTCTCCGGCTATCAGGAGGTGCTCTCCGACCCGAGCTACGCCGGACAGATCGTCACGTTCACCTACCCCCACATCGGCAACTACGGGTCGACCGACGCCGACAACGAGGCCGGCGCACCCCACTGCGCCGGTGTCGTCGTGCGCGATCTGGCCCGGCGCCACAGCAACCATCGGGCCGATGACAGCCTCGACGGCTGGCTGCGTCGCCACGGCATTGCCGGGATCGCCGGGATCGACACCCGTCGGCTTACCCGGAGGCTACGCGAGGGCGGCGCCGTGCCTGCGGCGTTCGGCACAGCGGGGGAGTCCGATCTCCGGGAGGCGGCCGCCGCCGCCACCGGCACCGACAACAGCGACCTCACTCGGCTGGTGACCACGTCCGAGCCCTACACCCGGCCCGGAGGAGGCCGCCGGTGGTGGCGATCGACTACGGCATCAAGACCACGATCCTCGACTGCCTGGCGCCGCTGGCAGCCGTCACCGTGGTGCCGGCCGGAGCGAGCGCGGACGACATCCTGGCGCTGGAGCCCGACGGCGTGTTTCTGTCCAACGGGCCCGGCGACCCGGCCGCGGTGGCCCACGCGCCCGCGACGATCACGGCGCTGCTGGGACAGGTGCCGGTGTTCGGCATCTGCATGGGTCATCAGCTGCTGGCCACCGCACTCGGCGCCAGCACCTACAAGCTGCCGTTCGGGCACCACGGCGGCAACCATCCCGTGCAGGACCGCCTGACCAACAAGGTGGAGATCACCAGCCAGAACCACAACTACTGCGTGAACCCCGAGGGCATCGAGGGCGTCGAGCTCACCCACATCAACCTCAACGACCAGACGTTGGAGGGCTTCGTGGGGACCGACGTGGCCGCGCTGGGCATCCAGTACCACCCCGAGGCCGGTCCGGGGCCCCACGACAGCCGCTACCTGTTCGACCGCTTCGGCGAGATGATGGACAGGCGGGCTACCTAGCCAGCAGCTCGAGCACCGAACGTTCCTCCTCGGCGAGGTGTTCGCTGAGTCCCGAGACGATCGCCTTCTCGACCTGTTGGCCGACGAGGAACACGTTCACCTTGAGGTCGCCCTGCACCCGACGGGTGGTCGAGCCGCCCGATTCGAGGTACTGCACCCGGGCCGAGGCCGACAGCTTCTCGGCGTAGTGCTCGGGACGGAACGCCACGGTGGCGGTGGCCCGATCCAGGTCGGTCACCGTCTCCTCCACCCAGGCGAGCTTGCGGGGGTTGATCACCGCCGTGGCGGCCGCCGGGAGGTCGGCCACAAAGCGGTAGCGCAGGCGCACCGTGACGCGCGAGCCGGCCTCGGTGCGGTCGACCACCTCGGGTGCCGACACCTTGGTGAACCCGGACAGCTCCGGCCACATCTCGGTGCCCGTGTACAGCTCGAGCACCTCGTCGCGGCCGGTGGGGTAGGTCTGGGTGACGGAGAACCGCATCGGGCCATCTTGCCATGTGGCATGTGCCACGCGTGGAAGGTTGCGATCGCCGGCCGCCGGGCCCGGCCCGGCCCGTTGGTGGGGGTACGGTGAGCACCGATGAGCAGGCCCAACCCCTCCCCACACCGCCGGCCCGAGTCACCCGGGAACCACCGACGCCGAAGCACCCTCACGATGGCATTGGTGGCGCTGCTCGGTGGACTCGCACTCGGCGCGTGCGGCGACACCGACACGTCCAACTTCACCGGCGAGGCCGCCGAGGGCGAGAACGTCGCCCGAGACCTGGGGTGTGCGCAGTGCCACTCCGCCGTCGAGGGCGTCAACGTCATGGGTCCCAGCTGGGCCGGACTGGCCGGATCGGAGGTCACCCTCGAGGACGGCTCGACCGTGACGGCCGACCTCGCCTACCTCGAGCGTTCGATCACCGACCCGTCGGCCGAGATCGTCGACGGCTTCAAACCGATCATGCCGACGGTCCCGCTGGACGACACCCAGATGGACCAGGTGATCGCCTACATCGAGGCCCTCGCAACCGACCCAGCGGAGACCGCCGGGGACTGAGGGCCCCGGCCCCGAGGCTGCTAGGTTGCTCGCTTCGATGGCCTCTCCCCGAATCCGCTCGGCGTGCGTCTGCGCCCCCGCCCGATCCGTGAGCCTCGCAGCCACCGTTACCGGAGGCGAACATGCCCCGTCGTGACGATATCGAGTCGATTCTGCTGATCGGCTCCGGGCCGATCGTGATCGGTCAGGCCTGCGAGTTCGACTACTCGGGCACCCAGGCGTGCCGGGTGCTCCGGGAGGAGGGCTACCGGGTGATCCTGGCCAACTCCAACCCGGCGACGATCATGACCGATCCGGACTTCGCCGATGCGACCTACGTCGAGCCCCTCGACCTCGAGGTGCTGACCGCGATCCTCGAACGGGAGCAGCCCGACGCCGTGCTGCCCACCCTGGGGGGGCAGACCGCGCTGAACCTGGCGATGGAGTTGCACGAGGCCGGCACCCTCGACCGGATGGGGATCGAGCTGATCGGCGCGAACGCCGAGTCGATCGCCACCGCCGAGGACCGCTCGCAGTTCAAGGACGCGATGATCGAGATCGGGCTGAGCGTCCCCGACTCGGGCGTGGCCCACGACCTGCCCACCGCCGAGGAGATCGTCGCCGAACTCGGCCTGCCGGTGATCATCCGCCCGGCCTACATCCTGGGCGGTCGCGGCACCGGCATCGCCTCGACCCCGGAGGAGTTCACCCGGCTCGCCGGCCTGGGGCTGGAGGCCAGCCCGATCTCGGAGATCCTGATCGAGCAGTCGATCCTGGGTTGGAAGGAGTACGAGCTGGAGGTGATGCGCGACGCCGCCGACAACTGCGTGATCGTCTGCTCGATCGAGAACTTCGACCCGATGGGCGTGCACACCGGCGACTCGATCACCGTCGCACCGGCCCAGACCCTCTCCGACGTCGAGTACCAGACGATGCGCAACGCCGCCTTCGCCTGCATCCGTCGGGTGGGCGTCGAGACCGGCGGCTCCAACGTGCAGTTCGCGGTCAACCCGGCCAACGGCGAGCTGGTGGTCATCGAGATGAACCCCCGGGTCAGCCGCTCCTCGGCGCTGGCCAGCAAGGCCACCGGGTTTCCGATCGCCAAGATCGCCGCCCGCCTGGCGGTCGGCTACACGCTGGACGAGATCCCCAACGACATCACCGAGAAGACCCCGGCGTGCTTCGAGCCGGTGATCGACTACGTCGTCACCAAGATCCCCCGCTGGAACTTCGAGAAGTTCCCCGGCGTGCCGGCGGTGCTCGGCACGCAGATGCAGGCGGTCGGCGAGGTCATGGCGATCGGCCGCACGTTCCCCGAGTCGCTCCAGAAGGCGATGCGCAGCCTGGAGAGCGGGCACCTGGGCCTGGGCGCCGACCCGACCGAGGACGCCCTGTCGGAGGTCGACGACGACGAGCTGGCCCGGCGGGTCGACATCGGCTCGCCCGAGCGGATCTTCGAGGTGGGCGAGGCGCTGCGGCGCGGCTGGGGCGTCGACCGGGTGGCCGAGCTGACATCGATCGACCCGTGGTTTCTCGACGAGATGTCGACGATCTACGAGGAGCGCCCCGCACTGGCCGAGGCGACCGCCGAGACGATGAGCAGGGCCGCGTGGCGCCGGGCCAAACGGCTGGGTTACTCCGACGCCCAGCTGGCCCACATCTGGGGTGTCGACGAGGCGATGGTGCGCGCCGCCCGCCTGGCCGCCGGGGTGGTGCCCACCTACAAGACGGTGGACACCTGCGCCGCCGAGTTCGAGGCGGACACGCCGTATCACTACAGCACCTGGGAGGACGAGAGCGAGGTGCGCCCGTCGGGCAACGAGCGGGTGCTCATCCTGGGCTCGGGCCCCAACCGCATCGGCCAGGGCATCGAGTTCGACTACTGCTGCGTGCACGCCAGCTTCGCCCTGCGCGACGCCGGCTACGACACCGTCATGGTCAACTGCAACCCCGAGACCGTCTCGACCGACTACGACACCTCCACCCGGCTGTACTTCGAGCCGCTGACCCTGGAGGACGTGCAGTCGGTGATCGACGCCGAGGCCGAGGCCGGGCCGATCGCCGGGGTGATCGTGTCGCTCGGCGGGCAGACCCCGCTGAAGCTGGCGGGCGACCTGCCCGAGGACCTGATCCTGGGCACCTCGCCCGCCTCGATCGATCTGGCCGAGGATCGCGACCGCTGGGGCGCCCTGTGCGCCCGGCTGGAGATCCCGCAGCCCCCCGGCGGCACCGCCACCACGCTCGAGGGCGCACTCGAGGTGACCGGGCGGATCGGCTACCCGGCGCTGGTGCGCCCCAGCTACGTGCTCGGCGGCCGGGCGATGGAGATCGTCTACGACGACGACGACCTGACCCGCGCCTGGTCGGCGCTGACCCAGGAGGGTTCGCTGGGCCGCGAGGGCGGCCTGTCGGCCGACCGGCCGGTGCTGGTGGACCGGTTCCTCGAGGACGCCACCGAGGTGGACGTCGACGCCATCCGCGACGCCACCGGCGAGGTGATCATCGGCGGCATCATGGAGCACGTCGAGGAGGCCGGGGTGCACTCGGGCGACTCCGCCTGCACCATCCCGCCGGTCACCCTGGGCGACGGCGTCATCGACGTGTTGGGCGACGCCACGCGGCGCATCGCCGAGGCGCTGGACGTCAAGGGCCTGATCAACGTGCAGTTCGCCGTGAAACGAACCGGTGACCATCCCGACGCGGCCCAGGTGTTTGTCATCGAGGCCAACCCCCGCGCCAGCCGCACCGTGCCGTTCGTGGCCAAGGCCACCGGCCGCCCGCTGGTGAAGATCGCCAGCCGGGTCATGGCGGGCGCCTCCCTCGCCGAGCTGCGCACCGAGGGCCTGCTCGGCGACGTCGCCATCGGCGACCACACGGCGGTCAAGGAGGCGGTGCTGCCGTTCAACCGGTTCCCCGAGGCCGATCCGCTGCCCGGGCCGGAGATGCGTTCCACCGGCGAGGTGATGGGCATCGACCTCACCCCGGGCCTCGCCTTCGCCAAGGCCCAGCTGGCCGCCGGCGACCACCTGCCCACCGACGGCTGCGTGTTCCTGTCGCTGGCCGACCGGGACAAACCGGCCGGCATGGAGGTGGCGCACAGCCTGGTGGGGTTGGGCTTCGAGCTCATGGCCACCGGCGGTACCGCCGCCGCGCTGGAGGAGGCCGGCATCGCCGTCACCAGCCGGATCACCAAGGTGGCCGACAGCCTCGGGGGCGCCGACGGGCCCACTGCGCCCGAGCTGATCGCCGGCGGCGACATCGGGCTGGTGATCAACACGCCGCGTGGCCGTGGCCCCGCTCCGACGGCCACGAGATCCGCGAGGCGGCCGGGCGCCACAACGTGCCCCTGATGACGACGGTGTCGGCCGTCGGCCGCCGTGCGGGGTATGGCCGACCAGCGGGCCCATCCGCTGGCCGTGCGCACCCTGCAGGAGTATCAGGCCGGGATCTTCCGGGAGGCCGAGGATGACCACCGGGGTTGACCTGTCGACCTCGGTCGGCGGGGTCGAGTTGCCCAACCCGGTGATGTGTGCCGCCGGCACCGCCGCCACGGCGCCGAGGCTGGCGCGTTCGTCGACCTCGCCCGCCTGGGCGCCGTCGTGGTGAAGTCGTTGTCGGTCGGCCCCTGGCCGGGCAACCCGGCGCCACGGGTGCACCCGCTGAGCACGGGCATGATCAACTCGGTCGGGCTGGAGGGCCCGGGCTCGAGGCCTGGGCCGCCGAGGAGCTGCCGGCGTTGCGGCGGGCCAACGCGCGGGTCGTCGTCTCGATCTGGGGCCGCAGTGTCGAGGACTATGCGGCGGCGGCCGAGGCCCTCGGCGGCCTGGTCGGCCCGCAGCCGACCTCCCCGTCATCGGGGGTGTCGTCGCCGTCGAGGTCAACCTGTCGTGCCCCAACCTGGCCGGCAAGTCGATGTTCGCCCACGATGCGGCGGCCGCCGCCGAGGTGATGGCGTGCACCGCGGTCGCCGGGTTGCCCCGATGGGCCAAGTTGTCGCCCAACACCGACCGTCTGGTGTCGGTGGCCGAGGCCTGCGCCGGCGCCGGTGCCGACGCGGTGACGCTGACCAACACGCTGCTCGGCCTGGTGATCGACACCGACAGCCGCCGCCCGGCGCTCGGGGGCGGCGGGGGAGGGGTCTCCGGTGCGGGCATGGGGCCGATCGCCGTTCGGGCGGTGTGGGACGTGGCCGGTGCGTTGCCCGACCTGCCGATCGTCGGCGTCGGCGGCGTGCACGACGCCGACTCGGCCCTGCAGCTGCTGATGGCGGGCGCCTCGGCGGTGCAGGTGGGCACCGCCACGTTCGCCGATCCGAGAGCCCCGGTGCGGGTGCTCGACGAGCTCGCCTCCTGGTGCGAGGGCCACGGCGTGGCCACGATCGGCGAGCTGGTCGGGGCGGCTCGGTGAGCGTGCCGGTCGGTTTCCGGCGGGCACGGCCCGACGGCGAGATGGGCCCTTCGACCCGGGTACGACGCCGGCCAACTCGGGCAACATGTCCCATCGGGATCCCCACAGCGCCATGGTGTTCACCGAGTACGGTCGACCTCGGCGTCCCCGATGCGCCGCCCACTGGAGGTCCCCCCACATGAACGAGCAACCCGACGGCGCCACGTCACCGACCGATTCGACGACCGATGAGCGACGTGTAGCGTCGGGCGTCGACCTTGCGTCACCCGCCGCAGGGGGTTCGGCCACCGGAGAGGACGTCATCGTGGATCTGACCGACGGAAACCGAGGCGGCTCGGTGGACCTGGGCGCCGCCGACGGTGCCGACGCACCGGAGGAGGACCACTGGGCCCCGCCGTCGGTTCGCAACCGGCTGTGCCTCGTGCTCGACACCGACGACATGGTCGCCGCCGAGCGCACGGCCATCCGGCTGATGCCGTACTTCGGCGTGGTCAAGGTGGGCCTCGAGCTGTACTCGGCGACCGGCTCCAACGCGATCGCCAACCTGACCGACCTGGGCTTCGACGTCTTCTGCGATCTGAAGCTGCACGACATCCCCACCACCGTCGGCCGGGCCAGCCGGGTGTTGGGCGGCATGGGCGCCACCTACCTCACCCTGCACGCCCACGGCGGCGTCGACATGATGCGCGCCGGGGTCGAGGGGCTGGCCGAGGGCGCCGCCAACGCCGGCCAGACCACGCCGCAGGCGTTGGCCGTCACCGTGCTGACCAGCGACAACACCGCCCCCGCCCACGTGGCGCCGGCCCGCATGCGACTGGCGATGGAGGCCGGCTGCGGCGGACTGGTGCTGGCCGCCGCCGACCTGCACGACGCCTTCACGCTGGCCCCCCGCATGACCCGAGTGGTCCCGGGCATCCGGTTGGCCGGGGGCGACAGCCACGACCAGGCCCGGGCGTCGACCCCCGGCGAGGCGATCGCCGCGGGCGCCGACCTGCTGGTGGTCGGCCGGGCGGTCACCCAGGCCGACGACCCCGAGGCCGCCGCTGCCACGATTGCGGACGAGGTGGGTCGGACGCTCGCCAAGTGAGCACGGCGCAGGCCACCCGGATGGACCCTGACCGCTCCGAAGCGTTCGAGTGGGCGGCCTCCACCCGCGGCACCTGGCGTGAGGTGCTCGACGCACTGGCCGACGGCACGCTCGACCTCGACGAGCTGTGGCGGCGGGTGGCGGACGACCCCGCCGTGGCGGAGTTGAAACTGCTGACGGCGCTCGAGGCCCGGCCGGGCGCCAAGAAGGTGCTCACCCGGCGGGCGCTGGACGCGCTCGGCGTCTCCCAATCGATCACCCTCGGGCAACTCGACGGCCCGGCCCGGCACCGGCTGGCCGCCACGTTCGCCGACCCGGCGGCGCCCGACCCGGCCGCCTCGGAGTTCGACGGCGTCATCATCGTCATCTCGGGCCCCGGCGGCGTGGGCAAGGGCACGATCGTCCAGCGGCTGTTGGACGAGGACGACCGGCTGTGGCTCAGCCGGTCCTGGACCACGCGGGCCCGACGCGACGGCGAGCCGGCCGATGCCTACCGGTGGGCCACCCCGGAGGAGTTTGCGGCCCACGCGGCCGCCGGTGGATTCCTGGAATGGGTCGAGTTTCTCGACTACTGCCAGGGCTCGCCCATGCCTGCACCCCCGGAGGGCCACGACGTCATCTTCGAGATCGACGTGGCCGGAGCCGCCTCGGTGCTCGAACGGTGGGGCGACGCGGTGACCGTGTTCATCGACACGCCCAACCGCATCGAGCAGGAGGCGCGCCTGCGAGGGCGGGGCGACAGCCCCGAGCGCATCGCCCAACGACTCCTCAAGGCCGACGAGGAGGTGGCGGCCGCCTTCGAGCTGGGATGTGAGGTGGTGATCAACGACGACCTGGACGCCACGGTGGCCGAGTTGCAACGCCTGATCGCCGAGGCGAGGGCGAAGAAGGCGGCCGCGGGGTGATCCGCCGCCCCGGGGGACCACCCCAACTGGGCTAGCATGGGCGGTCGGCCGCCGTGCCACCGCCCGGCCAAGCGCACACCACGAGGAGCCCCCAACCACATGAGCAACCGCCACGACACGATGATCGAGCCCCAGGTGGAGGGATTGCTGGACCGCACCGGTTCCAAGTTCTCGCTGGTCACCCTGGCGGCCCGCCGGGCCCGGCAGATCAACAACTACGTGCACCAGCTCGGTCGCACCGCCGGTGGCTCCATTCCGCCGCAGGTGGCCTCCAACGCCGCCAAGCCCCTGTCGATCGCCTTCGAGGAGATCCAGGCCGACAAGATCCTGGCCGTCAACGCGCCCGGCCGTGACAACCCCGAGGGTGTCGAGCTGGACGACGAGGGCCACGTGGTGCACCCCGGCGCCGCACCCGCCGACGGCGACGCCGAACTGGCCGACACCCCGGCCGGCTGACGCCGAACCGGGACGCTGAGCCGATGTCCGAGCCCACCCCGGACTCGGGCCACACGGGTGCCGACGCCGCTGCATCCCACCGGACACCGCCGGAGGGACGACACGTCGTGCTCGGCGTCACCGGTGGTATCGCCGCCTACAAGGCGGTCGAGGTCTGCCGGCGGCTGATCGACGCCGGGGTGTACGTCGCCCCGGTGCTCACCGAGGGTGCCCAACGGTTCATCGGCGCAGCGACGTTCTCGGCGCTGGCCTCGGAACCGGCCCAGACGTCGCTCTTCGACGGCCCGCATCCCATCCCGCACACCCGGTTGGGTCAACGCACCGACCTGGTGCTCGTCGCGCCCGCCACGGCCCGGCTGCTCTCCGACCTGGCCACCGGCCGATCCGACGATCTCCTCATGGGCACCCTGCTGGCCACCGAGGCCCCGGTGATGGTGGCGCCGGCGATGCACACCGAGATGTGGCGCCACCCGGCGGTGGTCGACAACCTGGCGCTGCTCCGGCGTCGCGGCGTGCACGTCGTCGACCCGGAGGCCGGCCGGCTGGCCGGCGGCGACGTCGGCGAAGGGCGCCTGGCGGCCCCCGAGGTGATCGCCGACGCCGCGCTCGAGCTGCTTGCCGGCGGTTCGTCCGATCGGCGGTCGATGGCCGGACGCCGGGTGCTCGTCTCGGCCGGGGGCACCCGCGAGGCGATCGACCCGGTGCGCTTTCTCGGCAACCGTTCCACCGGCAAGCAGGGGCACGCGCTCGCCGAGGAGGCCGCCCGCCGGGGCGCGCACGTGACCCTGGTGACCACCTCGACGATCGACTCGTCCGCCGCCATCGACCGGCGTCAGGTCACCTCCGCCGCCGAGATGGCCGACGTCGTGCTGGGCGAGGCGCCCTCGATGGACGTCGTGATCATGGCGGCGGCCGTCGCCGACTTCACCCCGGCCACCGTGGCCGACTCCAAGATCAAGAAGGCGGACGGCACGCCGACGATCGAGCTGGTGCCCACCATCGACATCCTGGCCGAACTCGGCCGGCGCCGGTCCGACCGGCAGGTGCTGGTGGGGTTCGCTGCGGAGACCGACGACGTCGAGACCAATGCGGCCGCAAAGCTGAAGCGCAAGGGCGCGGACCTACTGGTGGTCAACGACGTCTCCGCCGACGGGGTGGGCTTCGGACACGACACCAACGAGGTGTTGATCCTCAGCCGCAGCGGAACTCCGGTCCGGGTGCCGTTGACCGGCAAACACGAGGTTGCGGGACGGGTGCTCGGCGCGGCCTCGGCAACGCTCGCGGCCGATCCACCGGCGCCTGACCGAAACGGGCCCGGTGAACCTCGCCCCGCCCGACCGCGGAGGACGGCGACTTCGGCACCGGTGGCGGGCGTCACCTACGATTCACCCGGACGAATCCGCCCCCGATAGCGAGCCAAGGAGCCCAACGTGGCCAAGTGGACATTCACGTCAGAGTCGGTGACCGAAGGTCACCCCGACAAGATGGCCGACCAGATCTCAGACTCCGTACTGGATGCCCTCCTCGGCAGGACCCGGCATCGCGGGTGGCCTGCGAGACGATGGTGACCACCGGCCTGGCCATCGTCGCCGGCGAGATCTCCACCAAGGCCTACGTCGACATCCAGTCGATCGTGCGCCAGACGATTCGTGACATCGGTTACGACCGCGAGGACGTCGGCTACGACGGCTCCACCTGCGGCGTGCTGGTGGCGATCGGCGAGCAGTCGGCCGACATCGCCCAGGGCGTCGACGACTCCGAGGAGGTGCGTTCCGGCACCGCCGGCGAGGACGATCAGCTCGACCAGCAGGAAGCGCGGGCGACCAGGGCATGATGTTCGGCTACGCCTGCGACGAAACCCCCGAGCTGATGCCGCTGCCGATCAAGCCACGGCCCACCGGCTGGCCGAGCGCATGGCCGAGGTCCGCAAGGCCGGCACCATCCCGTACCTGCGCCCCGACGCCAAGACCCAGGTGACCTTCGAGTACGAGGACGGCAAGGCGGTTGCGCTCAAGACCGTGCTGATCTCCACCCAGCACAACGAGGGTGTCGACCGGGACGCCGACATCCGCCCCGACCTGATCGAGTCGGTGATCCGTCCGACGATCCCGGAAGCAGTTCCGCGACGACGACTTCGAGGTGTTCGTCAACCCGACCGGCCGCTTCGTGATCGGCGGCCCGGTGGGCGACGCCGGCCCTGACCGGCCGCAAGATCATCGTCGACACCTACGGCGGCTCCGCCCGCCACGGCGGCGCGTTCTCCGGCAAGGACCTCCAAGGTCGACCGCTCGGCGGCCTACGCCACCCGGTGGGTCGCCAAGAGACGTGGTCGCCTCCAGCGCCGCCAGCCGGTGCGAGGTGCAGGTGGCGTACGCGATCGGCATGGCCAAGCCCATCTCGATCCTCGTCGAGACCTTCGGCACCGAGACGGTGGAGAACGCCAAGATCGAGGCCGCCGTGCGCGACATCTTCGACCTCCGCCCGGCCGCCATCGTGCGCGACCTCGACCTGCGCCGCCCAATCTTCCGGCAGACCGCCGCCTACGGCCACTTCGGTCGAACCGGCGACGGCTTCACCTGGGAGCTGACCAACCGCGCGGACGACCTGCGCTCGGCGCTCGGGCTCTGAGCCCCGCGTCCGCACCCGACCCGGACGTTCCCCAGCTGCCCTTCGAGCAGCCGGAACGCCGGGCTGCGGACGAACCAGCCACCCACACCCCTTCCTCCGCCCCGCCCGTCGAGGGCCGGATCGTTCGGGTGCTGCCCGAACCGGCGCGCATCGGCCGGGCCTTCGACTACGTCGTGCCCGACCACCTGGTGGGCCCGCTTCGGGTGGGCTCGATGGTGCGCGTCAACCTGGCGGGCCGTCCCGTCGGGGGGTGGGTGCTCGAATGTGACGTGACGCCGCCGGCCGGTGTCACGCCGCGTCCCATCCGGAAGATCAGCGGGTACGGCCCCCCGGCCGAGGTGATCGACCTGTGTCGCTGGGCCGCGCGACGGTGGGCGGGTCGGCTGGCGACGTTTCTGGGTACCGCCGGCCCCGATCGCGCCGTCCGGGCGCTGCCGGAGCCCCCTGGGCGTGACGCCGCCGGAGTTCGGCCGCCCGCCCGGCCCGGGTCGGCCTCCGACGAGACCGAGGAGGTCGTGGCGGCGGCGCTCCGGCACCCGGTGGCCACGGTGCGGCTGCCGCCCGCGGCCGATCCGGTGCCGGCGATCGTCGAGGCGCTGACCCGGCGACGCGCCGCCGGACCCGGCCTGGTGGTGGTTCCCACGCAGGCCGACGTGACCCGCATCACGCTGGCGCTGCGGCGTGCCGGCGAGCACGCAGTGCGACTCGATCGCGATTGGGCGGCGGCTGCCGCCGGCAACGTCACCGTGGTCGGTACCCGGGCGGCCGCGTTCTCGCCACAGCCGGATCTCGGCCTGGCGGTGGTGCTCGACGAGCACGACGAGTCGCTCCAGGAGGAGGGCTCGCCCAGCTGGCATGCACGTGAGGTCGTCATCGAGCGGTGCCGCCGACGGGCGGTACCGGCGCTGCTGTTCAGCCCCACGCCCAGCCAGGAGGCGGTGGCGTCCGGCCCGATCGTCACCGTGTCGCGGTCGGCCGAACGCGACGGCTGGGCGGCCCTCGAGCTCATCGACGCCCGCACCGAGGACCCGCGCGCCGGCCTGTTTCCCCGCCGGGTGGTCGCCGCGGCCCGCGCCGCGCAGCGGCCGGTCTTTGTCCTCAACCGAACCGGCAGGTCGCGGCTGTCGGTCTGTCGCAGCTGCGGCGCCACCGCCACCTGCGAGCGCTGCGATGCCGCCGCCATCCGGCAGGGGGACCACGGCTTCACCTGCCCCCGCTGTTCCGCCGAGCGCCCCGAGGTGTGCCTGGCCTGTCGCGGCACGGCGTTCGCCAACGTCAGGGTCGGGGTCACCCGGGTGGCCGAGGAGGCGGCGGCGCTGCTCGGCACCGAGGTCGCCGAGGTCTCGGGCGCCCAGGGGCGGGAACGGGTGCCGGCGACCGGCGCGCTCGTCGGCACCGAGGCGGTGTTGCATCGGGCCGGTTCGGCCGACCTGGTCGTCTTCTTGGACTTCGACCAGGAGCTGCTGGCGCCCCGCTATCGGGCGGCCGAGCAGGCGCTGGCGCTGCTCGCGCGGGCGTCCCGCCTGGTGGGCCCGCGCACCGACGGCGGCCGGATCATCGTGCCGACGCGCATGCCCGAGCACGTCGTGTTGCGCTCGGTGCTGCTCGCCGACCCGGCGCCGGCCGGTCGCGACGAGGCCCGCCGGCGCCGGCTGCTGGCCCATCCGCCCGCCGGGTCGGTCGCCGACATTGGCGGCCAGGCCGCCCCCGCCTACCTCGACCGGCTGACCCGGGTGCTCGACCACGCGGAGCTGAGCGACGACGTGCAGGTGCTCCACCCGACCGACGACCGATGGCTGGTGCGCGCACCCGACCCGGACACGCTCTGTGAAGTGCTGTCCCGGGTGGAACGACCGCCGGGGCGGTTGCGCCTGCGGGTCGACCCGATGCGCCTGTAGCCCGGCCCGCGCCGCTCAGGCGTCGCCGTGGCCCTCGGCGGACTGCTGCGCGGGTCGCACCGCCAGCACCCGGTAGCCGGACTTCGACCCCAGCCGCTCCACCGGGTGACCCCGGACCTCCAGGTGCCGGTGCAAGGAGTCGCCACCGAGGTTCTTCGACATCACCAACACCGCCAGCCCGTCCGGGGCGAGCCGGTCCAGCCATCCCTCGAGCAACGGGTAGAGCTCGGCCTTCCCGATCCGCACCGGCGGGTTGGACCACAACAGGTCGATCGGCTCGTCCGGGCCGCCGTCGGGCCCCACGGTGCGGACACGACCCGGTGCGTGGGTGCGGGCGTTGGCGGCGCACAGCTCGCGGGCCCGGTCGTTGGGCTCCACCGCCCACACGGTGCCGGCGGGGCAACGGCGGGCCATCGCCACGCTGATCGGTCCCCATCCGGCGCCGAGGTCGACCAACACCCTGGCGTCGTCCGGCGGGGGAGGGGCCAGCCCGAGCAGCGTGGCGGTGCCCAGGTCGAGCCGCCCCGGTGAGAACACCCCGGCGTCGGTGGCAAAGGCCAGTCGCTCCCCGTCCAGTGTGATCTCCACCCGACGGGGGCGCCGCTTCGAGCTGGGGCGGGCGCTGAAGTACTGCTGGTCCACCGGGGGAGTGTGGCACAGGGGTGCGTTTTCCGGGCAGGCCGATATCGTCGAGGGGTGCAGACGGCCCTTCCGATCCCGGTTGATCGCCCGAGTGATCCCGATGGGCGATTCGCCTGGGTCGAGCGGCTGTCCACCCGATCGATCTTCCTCCTGGCCACGCTGGTGGCGGCCGTGTTCTACGTGCCGACCGCCAGCCTGATGGAGCACCAGATCGGCACGATCGACACGTACACCAACGTGATCACCGCCCACACCGCGGCCACCGAGGGCACCTTCGTGCTGCGCGACTACGAGCGGGAGAACCAGCGGGAGCTGGAGGGCTACGTCTCGTGGATCACCGACGGCGCCGACGGCCCGGTGTCCACCTACACGCCCGGCACGGCCCTACACGCGGTGCCGCTGTACCTGCTGGACCCGGGAACGGTCGACGAGGTCCCGACCACCGTCGAGCTGCCCGACGGCTCCTCGATCGAGATGCTGGTGCGCCACCCGTCGTCGTGGCAGGCGTCGCTGACCGCGGCCCTGACCGTGGCGATCGGGATGGGCTTTCTGGCGCTGACGTTCGCCTCGTTCGGCACCACCCGCCAGGCGCTCGTCGGCACCGGGTTGGCCGCCTTCGGCACGTGCGCCTGGTCGGTGGCCGCCGACGAGCTGTGGCAACACGGCCCGGGACTGACGTGGACGGCGGCGGCGATGTGGTTCACCTCCCGGAAACAGCGGGTTCCGGCCGCAGCGGCCTGGGCCGGGTGCATCCTGATCCGCCCCACCCTGGCGCTGATCGCGTTCGGGGTGTTCGCCACCGTGGTCGTCGTCGAGCGGTCGTGGCGGCGGGCCGTCCCGGTGGCGGTCGGCGTCGGCCTCGGGGCCGGCGCGCTGATGGCCTTCAACCGGGCGCTGTTCGGGGTCGCCTCGATCAGCGGCGGCTACGGCGACGTGAAACGCCAGACCGCCCTCGAGCTCAACCCCGGCTGGTATCTCGGCAACCTCACCCGGGCGCTGATCGACCCGGAACGCGGCCTGCTCGTCTGGTCGCCGTTTCTGGTCGTGTTGGCGTTCGGCCTGCCCGCCGCCTGGAGGGCCGCCCCGGCCTGGGTGCGTGGCGGGGCGATCGGCGGGGTGCTCTACGTGCTGTTCCAGTACAAGGCCGAGGGGTTCGCCGGAGGCTCCGGTTATTTCGGCTACCGCTACCTGATCGAACCGCTCGCCGCCGCGGCGCCGCTGTGGTTCCTCGCCTGGCGCGAACGGGTTCGCCACAGCGACGCGCTCAGCCGGGCGCTGGTGGTCACCGGCGCCATGGCGGTGTCGGTCCAGGCGCTCATCTCGGTGCTCCGCTGAGCCCGGGCGCCACGGCTTCCCCCGGGCGGGTGGGCTTCGAGATCGGGGCGGTCGGCGGTACCCTGGCACGATGACCGCCTCACGCATCCGCATCGTCGGCGACCCCGTCCTTCGGCAGCGAGCCGAGGAGGTCGACGACATCGACGAGCGCCTGGTCAGGCTCACCCGGGACATGGCCGAGACGATGTACGCCGCACCCGGCGCCGGCCTGGCGGCCCCGCAGGTGGGCATCAAGTCGCGCTTCTTCGTCTACGACCTGCAGGACGACGCCGGGGCCAAGACCCTGATCAACCCCGAGATCGTCGAGTCCGACGGCGAGTGGCTCTACGACGAGGGCTGCCTGTCGGTTCCCGGCCTGTACTTCGAGATCCTTCGCCCGAAGCGGGTGCACGTGCGCGGCCTCGACCTGGACGGCAACGAGGTCGACTGGGAGGCCGACGAATTCGCCGCCCGGCTGATCCAGCACGAACTCGACCACCTCGACGGCGTCCTCCTGTTGGACCACCTGGAGGCAGATCAGCGCAAGCAGGCCAAGAAGGAGGTCCGTCGGATGATGATGGGCGAGCGCGGCCCGGACGAACTGCCGGAGCGGTCTCGCAAGCGATTGGGCTCCGACGTGCTCTTCGGCCAGAGTCGGTGAGTCCGGCCACGGCGACCACCCCAACCGACTCGGCACCCCTGCCCGAACCCCCGTCCGAGGTGTCGGGCATCGTCTTTCTCGGGTCGCCCGACGAGGCCGTGCCGGCGCTGCGGGCGCTCGTCGATGCCGGGCATCGCATCGACCTGGTGATCAGCGCACCCGACCGGCGACGCAGCCGACGGGGCAGCCCGACGCCCACGCCGGTCAAGGCGGCCGCGCTCCAGCTGGGGCTTCCCGTGTCCGACGACCTGGCCGACGTCGGGGCGGCGGTGGACGCCGGCGCCAACCTGGGCGTGGTCGTTGCGTACGGGCGGATCATCCGCCGGCCGCTGTTGGAGCGGCTGGCCATGGTCAACCTCCACTTCTCGTTGCTACCGCGGTGGCGTGGCGCCGCCCCGGTCGAACGGGCCGTGCTGGCCGGGGACGACCGCACCGGCGTGGCGGTCATGGGGGTCGAGGAGGGGCTGGACACCGGGCCGGTGTACGCCGAGGTCGAGGTGCCGATCGGCCCCACCGACACGGTCGCCGGCCTCCGGTCCGACTTGAGCCGCCTGGGCGCCGACCTGCTGGTGGAGGCGTTGGCCGCCGGGCTGGGATCGCCCCGACCGCAGCAGGGCGAGGTCACCTACGCCCGGAAGATCACCCCGGACGACCTCGAGCTTCGCTTCGCCGAGGAACCCGCCGAACAATTGGGCCGACGCGTGCGGGTGGGCGGCGCCTGGACCAGCCTGCGCGGTGACCGGCTGAAGGTGTGGACGGCCGAGCCGATCCCGCCCGGTGCCGACGTGCCGCCGCCGGGGGAGCTGAGCGACGGGGTCGTCGGGACCGCGTCCGGGGGCCTGCGGCTGATCGAGGTGCACCTCGCCGGGCGCGCCCGACAGGACGCCGAGGAGTTCCTGCGCGGCCTCCGGCCCGAGCCGGGGGAGCGTCTGGGTGTCTAGGCCCAACCAACCGCCGCACCGCTCGGGCGGCGGGCGCCGGTCGGAGCCGGTCGATCGTGGCGCCGCGGCCGCCGGAGTCGCCCCACGCCGTCTCGCCCTCGACCTGCTGGGCCGGATCGAGGAGGACGGTGCCTGGGCCAACCTCGTCGTTCCCCGGGCCCTGGACCGGTGCGACCTCGGCGATGCCGACCGGCGGCTGGTGACCGAGCTGACCTACGGGGCGGTGCGTCAGCGTCGCCGTTTGGCGGCGATCGTCGACCCGTTTCTCGATCGGCGCCCGGCGGAGGTGGCCGTTCGTGCGCTCCACCTCGGCGCCTACCAGCTCGAGGCCGGATTCCCCGACCACGCCGCGGTCAGCACCACGGTCGGCGCAGCCCCGAAGAAGTGGCGGGGCCTGGTCAACGCGGTGCTGCGCAACATCGTCCGATCCGACCCGCCCCGATGGCGATCGCCGGGCGAGGAGCTGTCCTACCCCGACTGGATCGTCGACCGCCTCACCGCCGACCTCGGCCCCGAGGCCGCCCACGATGCGCTCATCGCGATGAACCAGCCGGTGGCGCCCACGAAGCGGGCCGACGGCTACACCCAGGATCGCGCCTCGACCTGGGTGGTCGAGGCCGTCGGCGCCGGGCCCGGCGACCTGGTCATCGACGTCTGCGCCGCACCCGGGGGCAAGGCCACCGGGCTGGCGGCCACCGGCGCCACCGTGATCGCCGGCGATCTGCTGGCGCACCGGGCGAAGCTGGTCGTCGACAACGCCGCCCGGCTACACAGCGCGGTCCACGCCGTGCGGGCCGACGGCACCGCCACACCGTTCCGGCCCGGATCCGCCCGGCGGGTGCTGGTGGACGCGCCGTGTTCCGGCCTGGGCGTCATGCACCGCCGGGCCGACCTGCGCTGGCGGGTGGAGCCCGGCGCCCCCGACGACCTCGCCGAGCTGCAGGGTCGCCTGTTGGAGGCCGCCGCACCGCTGGTGACGCCCGGCGGTTCGCTCACCTACAGCGTGTGCACGCTGACCCGCGCCGAGGGGGCCGGCGTCGTCGAGCGCTTCCTCGACGCACACCCGGAGTTCAGCCCCACGCCGCCACCCGAGGGTCCGTGGCTTGAGGTGGGGCCGGTCGGGGTGCTGTTGCCGCAACGGGCGGGCACCGACGGCATGGCGCTGGCTACCCTCGATCGGGCCCCCCGGCGCTAGCATCGACCCGCCGGTCGGAGACGGTACGTGCCATGCGGCGACGCACCGTCCGGTCGACCGCCGAGGCCGCCGCCCGCCGATCCCGCCACAAGCCGACCCCGCCAGCTGCACCGCAAAGGAGACCGATGACCGACCACGCCGGGACCACCGACGTATCCCACGACGACCAGGCCGCCAAACCGCAGGCCAAGGTGGTCACCGTGTCCGACGGGGTGGTGGCCGGAACACGTGAGGACGCATCCGGCGCAGCGTTGGTGCAACACCTGGAGGCGGCCGGGTTCGAGGTGCTGGAACACCGCGTGATCGCCGACGGCGTCTCCCGTGTGTCCAACACGCTGTCGTACATGGCGCTGAACTTCGTCGGCATCATCGCCACCACCGGTGGCACCGGATTCGGCCATCGCGACGAGACCCCCGAGGGCACCCGAAGCATTCTGGACAAGACCGCGCCCGGCTTGACCAACGCCATGGCCGGAGCCACGCCCCTCAACCGGCTGTCGCGCGGCGTGGCGGGCGTGCGCGGTCGGGCGATCATCCTCAACCTCCCGGGGTCCCCCAAGGGCGCCATCGAGACGATCGACTCGGTCATCGACGTGTTGCCCCATGCGGTGGCGTTGCTGGCGGGCGCCCACGACCCGCATCCCACCTCGTGACCGTCCGGTCATGAGCGGCCCCGGCGACCCCACCACGCCGCGAGACCGGGAGCTGATGCAGCGGGCGATCGCTGCGGGAGCCGACGCCCGCTGGGTGGCGTCGCCCAACCCCTGGGTCGGCGCCATCCTGGTCACCGACGACGGCGAGCTGATCTCCGGCGCCACCCGCGCGCCCGGCCAGGCCCACGCCGAGGTGGTCGCCATCGAACGCGCCGGAGCCCGGGCCGCCGGATCGACGATGTACGTCACGCTCGAACCGTGCGCCCACCACGGACGCACCGGCCCCTGCACCGAGGCGATCATCGAGGCCGGCCTGGCCAGAGTGGTCGTCGGCGTCATCGATCCCGACCCCCGCACCAACGGCGCCGGTATCGAGGCGCTTCGAGCCGCCGGCATCGAGGTCGAGGTGGGGGTGGTGGCCGACAAGGTGGAGGCGCAGCTGGCCCCGTACCTGCACCAGCGCCGCACCGGACGCCCGTTTGTCGTCCTCAAGCTGGCCTGCTCGCTCGACGGCTACACCTCGGCCCCGGACGGATCGTCCAAGTGGATCACCGGCCCGGCCTCCCGCAGCGACGGCCACCGGCTGCGGGCCGAAAGCGACGCGATCATCGTCGGCGCCGGCACCGTGCGGGCCGACAATCCCAACCTGACCGTTCGGGACTGGCAGCCCCCAACCGGATCACACCCCGAGGATCACAATCCGACCCGCGTCGTGCTGGGCAAGGCCCCGGAGGGCGCACTGGTGCACCCCTGCCTCGAGCTGACGGGCGCTCCCGACGAGATCCTGGCCGACCTCGCCGAACGGGGCATCATCCAGGTGCTCATCGAGGGCGGCGCCGCGGTGGCCGGCGACTTTCACCGGGCCGGCCTCGTCGACCGCTACATGCTGTACCTGGCGCCGGCGCTCTTCGGCGGCGACGACGCCCGCAGCCTCTTCGCCGGGCCTGGCGCCTGGAGCATCGACGAGCTGTGGCGGGGCGAGCTGATCTCGGTGGATCGACTCGGCGGCGACGTCCGCATCGAGCTGGCGCCGAATCCGGCGGCGGCGGACCCCGGCGACGCCACGCCATCCATGCAGGAGGCCTGAGGCCGTGTTCACCGGAATCGTCGAGGAGCTCGGCACGCTGGAGGCCAGAACCGGCCACCGGGTGCGTATCGCCGCCCGAGCGGTCCTCGAGGACGCCTCCCTGGGCGACTCGATCGCCGTCAACGGCTGCTGCCTGACCGTCGTCGACCAGGGCGAGGGCTGGTGGGAGGCCGACCTGTCCGACGAGACGATCGAGCGCACCAGCCTGGGCGAGCTGGCAGCCGGCGATCCCGTCAACCTCGAACGCCCGCTGCGCCTCGCCGACCGCCTGGGCGGCCACCTGGTGCAGGGCCACGTCGACGGCACCGCCGAGGTGCTCGCCCCAACCCCCGACCTCCGGGTGTCCATCCCCGAGGGGCTCGGCCACTACCTGGTCGAGAAGGGCTCGATCACCGTCGACGGCGTCAGCCTCACCGTCGCCTCGCTCGCCCTCGACGACGATCCCCCTCCTTCACCGTGGCGGTCATCCCACACACCTCCGAGGTGACCAACCTGGGTCGGCGCCGGGTCGGCCAACGCGTGAACCTGGAGGTCGACGTCGTCGCCAAGTACGTCGAATCCATGATGCGCGGCGCGTCCGCGCAACCGTCCCCCCAGCCAGGAGCAGCCCATGAGTGACACCGAAGCGAAGCACGCCGGAGCCGCGGCAAGCACCGGCTCGGCGTTCTGCTCGGTTCCCGAGGCGATCGCGGCGATCGGCCGCGGCGAGCCCGTGGTGGTCGTCGACGACGAGGACCGCGAGAACGAGGGCGACCTGATCATCGCGTCCGAGGCGGCCACCCCCGAGGCGCTGGCGTTCTTTGTCCGCTACACCTCGGGCGTCATCTGCGTGTCGCTCACCGGCGAGCGCCTCGACGAGCTCCAGATCCCGCTGATGGTGCGCGACAACAACACCGAGTCGCAGCGCACCGCGTTCACCTACACCGTCGATGCGATCGAGGACGTCACCACCGGCATCTCCGCCGCCGACCGTTCCAAGACGATCCGCACCCTGATCGACCCGGACGCCCGCCCGGCCGACCTGTCGCGGCCCGGCCACATCTTCCCCCTGCGGTACGCGGAGGGCGGCGTGCTGAAGCGGGCCGGTCACACCGAGGCGGCCCTCGACCTGGCCCGCATGGCCGGCATGTACCCGTCGGGGGTGCTGTGCGAGATCGTCAACGACGACGGCACGATGGCACGGGTGCCCGACCTGGAGACGTTCTGCGCCGATCACGGGCTCAAGATGGTGTCGATCGCCCAGCTGATCCGGCACCGCCGCCAGAACGAGAAGCTGGTGCGGCGGGTCGCCGAGGCCCGCATCCCCACGCTGTGGGGCGACTTCACCTGTTACGCCTACGAGTCGGTGCTCGACGGCGAGCAGCACGTGGCCCTGGTGCGGGGGCCGTGTCCGGCGAACAGGACGTGCTGGTGCGGGTGCACTCCGAATGCCTCACCGGCGACGTGTTCGGCAGCCTGCGCTGCGACTGCGGCGTGCAACTCGACGCCGCCATGGCCAAGGTGGCCGAGGCCGGCCTGGGTGTCGTCGTATACCTCCGGGGCCACGAGGGCCGGGGTATCGGCATCGGGCACAAGATCCGGGCCTACTCCCTCCAGGACGAAGGGCTCGACACCGTGCAGGCCAACGAGGCGCTGGGCCTGCCGGTCGACTCCCGCGAGTACGGCATCGGTTCGCAGATCCTCAACGACCTGGGCATCACGACGATGCGGCTGATGACCAACAACCCGGCCAAGTACGGCGGGCTGGACGGGTTTGGCCTCGAGATCACCGAGCGGGTGCCGATCGAGTCGATCCCCAACCCCGAGAACCTGCGATACCTCCAGACCAAGCGGGAGCAGATGGGTCACCTGCTCCCCGGCCTGGACGACGAACACGAACCGGGAGTCACCCCATGAACGTCATCGAAGGCAACCTGGACGGCTCCGGCCTGCGCATCGGCATCGTCGCCGGTCGCTTCAACGACCTGATCACCACCCGCCTGCTCGAGGGCGCCCGCCGACGGCCTGGTGCGCCCGGCACCTCCGAGGACGACATCACCGTCGTCATGGTGCCCGGCGCTTCGAGATCCCCGTCGCCGCCCGCCGCTGCGCCGACTCCGGTGCGTTCGACGCGATCATCACCCTTGGGGCGGTCATCAAGGGCTCCACCGACCACTACGAGCACGTGGCCGGGCAGGCCGCCGCCGGCATCGCCCGCGTGGCCGCCGACACCGGCGTGCCGGTGATCTTCGAGGTGCTGATGACCGAGAACATCGACCAGGCGATCGAGCGGGCCGGCACCAAGGCGGGCAACAAGGGCTTCGACGCGGCCATGGCCGCCATCGAGACCGCCCGGGTGCTGTCCGCACTCGACGAGTCGGCCTCGCCACCCGGGTAACGCTCCGCCGGCGCCGCAGTCTCGGCCCTGTGGAGGATCTCGCACGCCATCCATGCCGGATCCTCATCGGGCGGCGGCGCCTTGGGGCTACCCGACGATCAGGCGGGCGGGCGGCTCGTGCGGTGACAGCTCCGGCAGGTCGATCGTCGCGGCCTCCAGGTTGAGCGTCACCACCGGGGCGCCGCTGCGGCCCGCCCCCGCCCGGCGGACCAGCACAAACGTCGTGGCGCTGTCGGTCCGGTCGGCGACACCTTCGGCCCGCGCCACCAGCCCGTAACGGGTCCCGGTGGAGGGGCCCGCCAGCGCCACCCACCCGGGCCTGACCCGGTCGGCGACCACCCGGCAGGCCTCGGCCGTCGAGTCGGCCGTCTGGGTGGCGATCTCGGTCTCGGCGCCAAGCGAGGCGAGGTAGCCGGTGCACTGGGCCAACGCCTGCACGTGGCTGACCACCCCGGCGGGCGGCACCTCGAGGTCGTCGGGGTGCACCCAGGCGGTGAAGTTCACGGGGACGACGTGCGACCCGGCCACCGCCAGTTCACCGCTGCGTGCCGCCAGCGCCTCCAAGGCGGGGCGCACGCCGCCGGAGAGCGTGTTGGTCACCGGCACCACCGCCCAGTCCGCCCGCCCGTCGGAGAGTCGGTCCAGCGCGTCGCCCACCGAGGACGCCGCCACCAGCGCCGCACCGTCGCCGGCCGCCTCGGTGGCCAACGCCCGGGCGGCCAGCTCGGTGAACGTGCCGGGCGGGCCCAGGTAGGCCACCGCCTCGGCCCCGGCCGCCGCCGGTGGGGTGACCAGCGCCTCCACCCGTTCGATCACCGCGTCCCGGGCGACGTCGGGGTCGGTGTCGGCCCGAATGTTCAGCCGCAGGATCAGCTCCCGGTCGCCGCGGTACCAGCGGTCGGCCACCACCTCGGCGCCGCTCAGGCCCGGCACCAGCGCCGCCAGCATTCGGCCCAGCTCCTCGCCGTTCAGCGACGGCGGCACCAGCACCCGCACGTCCCGCTCCAGCGTGGCCAGGTGATCGGCCAGCCACCGCTCCAGCTCGGCCTCGGCCAACAGCCGATGCCCGGCGAGCGCCAGGGTGACCTGCCGTGGCTTGCCGCCGATTCCCAGCTTGGCGGCGCGAGCCTGGCCGGAGTCGTCGGTGACCAGCACCGCCTGGTCGTCGGGGCCCAGCACGACGTCGAGCAGGGTCACCTCGGTGCTGGTGACGTCGAGCACCGTTCCGATGTGTGGGCGCCTGGGCGAGCCGTCGCGGGGGACCAGCCCGACCAGCAGTCCGGCGCTGCGCGCCGAGGCCAGGTCGGCCCGCAGCCGCTGCACGGCGGCGACCGCATCCTCGGCGGTCGCCTGCAGCCGGGTCAGGTCGACCGCCCGCAGACCCTCGCGGGCCCAGGCGATGAAGCCGGCGGTGTCGGACGGGTCGCCGCTTCCCAGCGCCTGTTGCAGGGCGGCCACCGCCTCGGCCAGGTCGTCGGCGCGACCCGATCCGTCCACCCCGGCCTGGATGGCGGCGATCGTGGCGTCCTGGCTGGGCGTCAACACCCGGCCCGCCAGCCCGGCCAGGGCCTCGAACACCGGGGTCCGAAACCGCCACAGCTCCTCCATACCGGGCTCCGAGCGGCTGACCAGCCCGGCGAACACGATCAGCACCTGATGGGTCAGGGCCTGCACCCAGCTCATCGCCTGGTCGTGCTCGGCGGCGGACACCTCCTGCACCGTGGTGCCGGCCTCGGCGAACAGCCGGCTCAGCCATCGGTGCGCGGCCGGGTCGTCGGGGTCGGGACACACCACCGCGGTCTGGCCGGCCGGGCCCGGCACCCGTGGGCCGAACAGGGGATGGGTGCCGAACACCGCCAGGTCGTCTCGCCGGGCGCGCAACGCGGCCAGCGGGCGGTTCTTCGACGACGTGACGTCGAAGACGATGCTGCCCGGGGCCAGCCGGGGCAACACGGTGTCGGCCACGGTGTCCACCGCGTCGGCCGGCACGGCCAGGCACAGCGCCACCCGGCCCTCCGGCAGCGATTCCAGCGGGGAGGCCACCTCGGCGCCGTCGGCGTCGGTGAACACAGGCGTGCCGTCCGGGTAGCCCACCCGAAGCCGGGTGGGACGACGCTCGCCCGGCCAGTCGTCGGTGTGGTCGAACACGTGGTGGGACACGTCGGTCAACACCAGCTCCAGCTCGGCGCGGGCAAACAGGTGCTCGGCCAGCCAGCGGCCCATGCCCTGGGCCGCCCCCAGTACGACGAGCCGGCCGGGCAGCTCCGGCGTGTCTACGGGGGACGTCACCCCGCCGATCCTACCGAGGCCCGACCGGACGCCTACGTGGCGGCCCAGGCGGTGAAACGGCCGTCGCGGCGTTCCAGGTTGAGCGCCAGGCCGAAGGTGTCGCCGAGCGCCTCGGCGGTCAGGATGACGTCGAGCGGCCCGGCGGCGGTCACCCGGCCGTCCCGGATCAGGAGCACGTGGGTGAAGTTGGGCGGGATCTCCTCGGTGTGGTGCGTGATCAGCACCTGAGCGGGCCCGGCCGGGTCGGCGGCCAGCGCGTCGAGGCGGCCGAGCAGATCCTCGCGGCCGCCCAGGTCCAGGCCCGCTGACGGCTCGTCGAGCACGATCAGCGGTGCGTCGGCCATCAGCGCACGGGCCAACAACACCCGCTGCCGCTCGCCCGAACTCAGCGACCCGAAGGTGCGGCCGCCGAAGTGGGCGACGCCGGTGTCGGCCAGGGCCTCGTCGGCGCGGGCGTGGTCGGCCTCGGTGTAGTGGTGCCACCAGGTCTCCAGTGCGCCGTGGCGCGCCGAAACCACCACGTCGTGGGCGGTGATCTGCGGCCGCACCTTGTCGGCGAAGGCCACGCTGACGAACCCGACGTCGGTGCGCACCGTGCGGACGTCGGCGTGTCCCAGCGTGCGGCCCAGCAGCGTGAGTTCGCCCGCCGAGGGGCGGTCCCACCAGGTGGCCACCCGCACCAGCGTGGTCTTGCCCGAGCCGTTGGCGCCCAACACCACCCAACGCTGCCCTGGCATCACCTCCCAGCTGACGTCGTGCAGCAGGTGTCGGTCGCCCCGCCACACCGATAAGCCTCGCACCGACAGCAGCGGGGTGGCGGGCGCCCGGTCACCCATCAGTCCATCAGGCGGAGCAGCTCGCGGAGCGTCTCCGGGTCGATCCCGCCCGGGCTGTTGATCGCCACCCGATCGGCACGTCCGGCAAACCGGGCCTTCAGGCGCTCCGCCACGGTCGCCGGGTCGCCGCGCAGCACGACGGCCTCCATCAGCTCGTCGGGCACCTGGGCCGCCATCTCGTCCCAGCGGCCCTCGCGGCTCAGGCGCCGCCATTCGGGGTGGAGGTCGTCGAAGCCCTCGGTCTGCAGCACCGGCCGGTAGGCGGGGGTCGAGCCGTAGAAGGCGATCAGCCACCGCGCCGCCACCTCGGCACCCTGCTGCTCGGCCTCGTCGCGCCCGGTGGCGATGATCGCCTGGCCGACGACCGTCGGCCGCGAGCCGTCGACTCGGAGGCCGATGCCCGCCTCCATCCTGGGCAGCGCCACGTCGGCGAGGTGGGTGTCGCTGGTGAACGGGTGCAGCAACACGCCGTCGCCGTGTTGGGCGGCCATCGCCACCATTTTCGGGCCGAGGCCACCCAGCCAGATCGGTGGCGGCCCGTCGGGCAACGGCCCGGGATTGAACGCCTGGGTGGTCAGCGTGTGGCTGGTGAAGCGGCCCTCGAAGGCCAACTGCTCGCCGTCCTGCCAGTTGGCAAAGAACGCCCGGATGGCGCCGACCCACTCCTCCATGCGCGCCGCCGGATGGCTCCACGTGGAGCCGAAGCGCCGCTCGATGTGGGCCTTGATCTGCGTGCCCAGCCCCAGGGCGAAACGACCGCCGCTCAGGGCGGACAGGTCCCACGCCTGGTGGGCGAGGTGCGGCGGGGAGCGGGGGAACGCGATCGCCACGTTGGTGTAGCAGAAGCATCCGGCCTCGGCGGCTGCCACCAGCGGCAAGAAGGCGTCGTGCGGGCCCTCGAAGGTGAACAGCCCGTCGATGCCGGTCTCCGCCAGGGCCTCGGCGCGGGCCCGCACCCCGGTCGGAGGGGCCATCAGCAGGGTGTCGATCGCCAAGCGGCGCCGCCCGGTGTCGGCCTCCGACGCCCCCGTGGTTGGCGACTCGCTCTGCGGTGCTGACACGTCCTACCTCCGTTGGGTCCGCGGCGATGGCCTCGCCCGCCGCCTGACATTCCACACTTGATCCCTCGTCGCGCGCGTCCGGCGGGAATCCGAACCCGCGAGCGCCCCGCAGCTACCATCGCCGTCCATGAAGATCGGTGTACTCGGAGCAACTGGACCGGCCGGAAGCGGCCTGGCGGCGCGGCTGTCCTCAGTCGGATACGAGGTGTGGGTCGGATCACGATCCAAGTACCGCGCGATGGAGGTGGTCGACGGCATCAAGGACAAGTGGCCCGACCACGACCTCAACCTGCACGCCGGCGACAACGAGGGCGCGGCCCGGGCCGACGTCGTGGTGGTGGCCACCCCCTGGGACGCCGCCGCCGCCACGGTGATGCCGCTGGCCGGGTTGCTGTCCGGCAAGGTCGTCATCTCGATGGCCAACGCGCTGGCCAAGGTGGCGCACGAGTTTCAGCCGCTGGTGCCACCACGCGGTTCGGTGGCGGCGTCGATCCAGGCGGCCATCCCCAAGTCGCTCGTCTCGGCGGCCATGCACCACGTGCCGGCCAAGGAGCTCGGCGACCTGGCCAATCCGGTGGAGAGCGACGTGCTGGTGTGCTCCGATCACGATGCGGCCACCAACGCCACGTTGGACATCGTCAACGCCATCCCCGACCTGCGGGGCCTCGACGCCGGCGAGCTGTCCAACGCCGCCCCCATCGAGGCGTTCGCCGCCGTGCTGTTGCAGCTCAACGTGAAGTACCGCACGCGGGCGGCGGTGCGCTTCACCGGGATCGACCCCAAGGACCGGCGCACCAAGACCCCGGGCAAGGCCGCCGCCCCGGCGACGAAGCAGCCGGCGGCCAAGCCGGCCGAGGCCAAGTCGGGCAAGTAGCCCTCCGGGCGCTTCGACACCCCCAAGCGACCAGGAGTCCCAGCCGTGCGTCTCTACGACACCCTTCGGCGTGAGATCGTCCCCTTCGAACCGGGGCAGGTGGTCACGATGTACACCTGCGGCATCACGCCGTACGACTCGACGCACCTGGGCCACGCCGCCACGTACCTCACCTACGACGTGCTCCAGCGGCGGCTGCGCGACCTCGGCCACGAGACCCGCTGCGTGCGCAACATCACCGACGTCGACGACTCGATCCTGCCCAAGGCGCGGGAGTTGGGCGTGCACTACCTCGACCTGGCGGCGGCCGAGATGGCCCGCTTCGATGCCGATATGGAGGCGCTGGGCATGTTGCCGGCGTACTCCGAGCCGCGTGCCACCTCGGCGATCCCCGACATCCGCGGGTTCATCGGCATGGTGATCGACTCGGGCCACGCCTACGAGTCGGGCGGATCGGTGTACTTCGAGGTGGCCACCTTCGAGCGCTTCGGCGAGCTCTCCGGCTACTCCCGCGAGGAGATGCTGGAGCTGGCCGCCGAGCGGGGCGGCAACCCGGACGACCCCAACAAGCGTGACCCGCTGGACTTCGTCCTGTGGCAACCGTCCGCCGAGGACGAACCGGCCTGGGAGTCGATGTGGGGTCCGGGCCGACCGGGCTGGCACATCGAGTGCTCCACGCTGTGCCTCCGCGAGCTGGGCACCACGATCGATCTGCACGGCGGCGGCAGCGACCTGATCTTCCCCCACCACGAGTGCGAGGCCGCCCAGTCCGAGGCGGCCACCGGGGAACCCCTCGTCCGCCACTGGATGCACCAGGCGATGGTGCGGATGGACGGCGAGAAGATGTCGAAGTCGCTCGGCAACCTGGCATTCGTCAGCGAGCTGTCCAAGGAGTTCCATCCGATGGCGATTCGCCTCGGCATCCTCACCAACCACTACCGAACCGAGTGGGAGTACACCGAGGCGTTGATGCCCGCCGCCCAGCAGCGGTGGCAGCGCTGGCGGGGCGCGGGGGAGGGCGACGCGGCGCTCGAACAGGTTCGCGCCGCACTCGACGACGACCTCGACACGCCCGCCGCCATCGACGCCATCGACGCCGCCGTCGAGGCGGGGGCCGGTGTGTCCGAGGCCGCCATGTTGCTGGGCGTCGACCTCGAACGCTGATCAGCAACGCGGACCGCACCCCCGTACGTCGTCCGGTTCACCTTGGGTGGTGGTTCCGACGACACGTGTCACGCTGATGCCCGTTCAATGCGTCGGCAGGATGAAATCTCTCAGGCAATCATGAGAAATCGCCTCGATTGACGTATCAATTCTCGGGCGGGTCGGACAGAATGGGGATCGTCACCAAATCGTCATGTTGTTTCGCTGAACGGCGACCGGCATGAAGCGCTCCCAGGGTGACCAATCGCAAGGGGAATCGACATGGCTCTCGAAGTCGGACAACTTCAGACACCGATCAAGGCGATGCTCAAGCCCGCGTTCAAGTTTGCGTGGCGGGTCACCACGGAGGGCATCGACAACATCCCGAAGTCGGGTGGGGCGATCATCGCCCCGAACCACCTGTCGGTGCTCGATTCGTTCTTCGTGCCCTGCATGCTGCCGCGCCGAATCACCTACGTCGGCAAGGCGGAGTACCTCGACGACTGGAAGACCCGGGTGTTGTTCCCGGCGATGGGCATGATCCCGATCGACCGCCGCGGCGGTGAGCACGCCAAGAACGCCCTCGAGGCCGCCGCCGACGTGCTCCGGCGCGGTGAGCTCTTCGGCATCTACCCTGAGGGCACCCGCAGCCGGTCGGGCATGCTGCACCGGGGCCACACCGGTATGGCCCGGCTGGCGATGGAGACCAACTCGCCGATCGTGCCCGTGGGTCTGCTCGGCACCCTGGCGGTCCAGCCGCCCGACGCCAAGTTCCCCAGGCCGTTCCGAAACGTGCACATCCGCTTCGGCGAGCCCATCTCACCGGAGCGCTACCTGGAGCGCATGGGCGACCGGCTGGCGCTTCGCCAGCTGACCGACGAGGTCATGTGGGAGATTCGCCGGCTCACCGGGCAGGAGTACTCCGACACCTACGCCACGAAGTCGGCCAAGCCCGCCGAGGAGACTCCGCAGCCCGTCGCCGCCGAGGCGGCCTCATCGGCCACCGTGCTCTCCGGCGCCGGTGCCGAGGTGCGCGCCGGTCGCCACCTCCGGCCCGCAGCCACGGCCTCGCCATCGAGCGCCGTCACCCGTCCGTCGTCCAGTTCGGTGTTGGCGGCTCGCCCGCTGGTGCCCGCAGGCGGCGGCTCGGCGGCCCCGCGTGCCGCCGACATGGACGTCGCCAACCAGCGGCCGGATGCGGCCGAGCCCGAGTCCGGCTCGGACGACCTGATCGATCGGGCCTCCTCGGCCACCGTGCTCAAGCCCCGCCCGCTGACGCCGGTCTGACCCTCCCCTTCCCAAGCGGGGAGCCCAAACCGCGCTCAGACGTACGTGTCAGCTCCCCACTTGAGCGGTCAAGCCGCCGGCTCGGGCGGCACAACGCCCAGGAGGCGAGCCGGGTCATCGTCACACAGTCGCCAGGTCAGGTCGGCGTCCAAACCGCTGCTGAGGTCGGACTTGGGCTCAGCAGCGTCGAAGGCGCCCCAGGTGAAATCGACGTTGGGAAGCCACCCCTGGAGGTGGCGACCATCGAAGTCCAATCCCGTCCCGTGTTGGCCGCCGGCGATCAGGGCCGTGACACACTCGCCCGGGTACAGGAAGCTCGGCACGCTCAGGGTGCCACCCGCAACCGTGCCCAAGCCGAGGGCTGAGATCGCCGGGTACTTTCCGAATTGGGGGGTGTTGGGGTACCCGACGATGTCCATGGTTCCCGTGACGTCCGCGAGGCCCTCATCGGCCTCGGCGAGACCGTTCCCGTTCAGGTCCAGGTACGTCTGGCCCAGTTCCGTCGGCCCGGAAGGTTCGGCCAGCCCGATCTCGATGTTGACGGCGGGATCCAAGGTGACCTCCGCGGAGGTCCCCCAGAACGCCAACGATCGGTTGTCCGACCCCGGCGGCGGGGGAGCGCTGATGCGGCCGGGCGTCAACCGCTCGACGATCACCGCCTCGGGAGCGACCTCTGCGCCGCCCTCGAATGGCGCCCAGGTCGCGGGCAGGGTTGCCACGCCGTCGACAGTGTCGACGGTCTGTTCACCCGGAGTCTCGATAAACGAGGCGATGTAGCCCAACGTGACGGTGACCGCACCATCGGGGGCGTTGGGCTCGCCGGTGTCGCGGACGCCGTTGCGGTTGTGATCCTGATAGAAGGTGATCGTCTGGCCGGTGGGTTCCGGGACATCGGGGGGGAGGTAGCCGGCATCCAGCGTGTAGGTGTGGCCGGTGATGCACCTCCGGTGAGTGTGGCCCCACTCCGAAATGTCGGAGTCGTATCGGTCGGAGCCGACATCGCGGCTCGTTGGGGTGTAGCCGTCAGGAGCCTCGACGCGGATCCGGTAACACCCGCCCGCCGGGACGTAGGCCGCCCACCAGCCACGCACGGTGGTCCTTCTGCCCAGGTACCGGTCGCCGGTCGACGTGACCGCATAGATCCGAACCGTTACTCCGTCGATCCCCGGTTCGCCCGAGTCCTGACGCCCGTTTCCGTTCATGTCCACCCACACCCGATCGCCCAGCTTCACCGACGATGCGGCGTCGGCGGACTGGGCCGTCAGCGACACCACCCCCAGCATCACCGACGCGGCGAGCCCGCCAATCAGAGTCCGGGTACGCCAGGAACTGCGCTGAATCATGAAGCTTCCGCCAATCGGCTCGCCCGCCAGGCCCGCCGGCCCGATCTCCTTTGACGAACACCGGCGACCATAGTGAAGGCTCCTCACGGTCGCAACCATTCCTCCAGAGTGCCCTTGCCGGCCGTAGTCAGGTTCCGGCGAAGACGGGGCAGGGGAGTAGCCTGCGACGCCTATGTCAGCCATCTCAGTCACGCTTCCCGACGGTTCCCAGCGCGAGTTGGACGAGGGGTCCACCGGCGCTGACCTGGCAGCCGACATCGGTTCGGGCCTGGCCAAGGCCGTCCTGATCGCCGAGGTGAACGGCGAGCCTCGCGACCTGTCGGCACCGCTGCCCGACGGCGCCACGGTGAAGTTTCTGACCAAGCGCGACCCCGAGGTGCTCGAGCATCTGCGTCACTCCACCGCCCACGTGCTCGCTCAGGCCGTGCTCGAGATGTGGCCCGGCGCCACCTTCGCCGGCGGCCCGCCCATCGAGGACGGCTTTTACTACGACTTCGAGCTGCCCGACGGCGCTACCTTCTCTGAGGACGACCTGGCCCGCATCGAGAAGCGGATGACCCAGATCATCAAGTCGAACCAGCCCTTCGAGCGCTACGAGCTGGATCTGGACGAGGCCATGGCCGAGATGGGCGACCATCCGTACAAGCCGGCGTTCATGTCGGCCGCCTCGGCGGGCGACGACTCCGACGGCGAGGCACCGGCGGGGGAGAAGATCAGCTTCTACCGAAACGGCGACGGGTTCGTCGACATGTGCCGCGGCCCGCACTTGCCCTCCACCGGAAAGCTCGGCTGGTTCAAGCTGATGCGCGTCGCCGGCGCCTACTTCCGCGGCTCGGAGTCCAACCCGATGCTCCAGCGCATCTACGGAACCGCCTGGACCTCCAAGGACGACCTGGCCGCCCACCTCGACCGGCTGGAGCAGGCCGCGGCCCGCGACCACCGACGCCTCGGCGCCGAGCTCGACCTGTTCAGCTTCCCCGACGAGATCGGCTCCGGCCTGGCGGTGTTCCACCCCAAGGGCGGCATCGTCCGCATGCTCATGGAGGACTACTCGCGCAAGCGTCACGCCGAGGCCGGCTACGAGTTCGTCAACTCCCCGCACATCACCAAGGAGAACCTGTTCCAGACCTCCGGGCACCTCGAGTGGTTCGCCGAGGGCATGTTCCCCCCGATGCAGCTGGACCTCGACGGCGACGGCAACTCCACCGACTACTACCTCAAGCCGATGAACTGCCCGTTCCACATCCTGATCTTCAGAGCGCGGATGCGCAGCTACCGCGAGCTGCCGCTGCGCATGTTCGAGTTCGGTGCGGTGTACCGCTACGAGAAGTCCGGCGTCCTCCACGGCCTCACCCGCGTGCGCGGCCTCACCATGGACGACGCCCACATCTTCACCACCAAGGAGAACATGGCCGACGAGCTGGGGTCGCTCCTCGACTTCGTGCTGTCGCTCCTGCGTGACTACGGCCTGGACGACTTCTACCTGGAGCTCTCCACCCGGCCCGAGGAGAAGGCGGTGGGCACCGACGCCGAGTGGGAGGAGGCCACCGAGGCGCTGCGCAAAGTGGCCGAGGGGCAGGGCCTCGAGCTGGTCATGGACCCGGGCGGGGGCGCGTTCTACGGCCCGAAGATCTCGGTGCAGGCCCGCGACGCCATCGGACGCACCTGGCAGATGTCCACGATCCAGGTCGACTTCCAGCTGCCCCAACGCTTCGAGCTGGAGTACGTCGGCTCCGACGGCGAACGCCACCGGCCGATCATGATCCACCGGGCGCTGTTCGGGTCGGTCGAGCGCTTCTTCGGCGTGCTGGTGGAGCACTACGCCGGTGCGTTCCCCACCTGGCTGGCCCCGGTGCAGGCGACGATCCTGCCGGTCGCCGACGCCCATGACGACTACGCCCATGCGCTGTCGGCGCGGCTGGAGCAGGCGGGTTACCGGGCCGAGGTGATCGAGGCCAACGACACGCTGGGCAAGCGCATCCGCAACGCCAAGGGTCAGAAGGTGCCGTACGTGCTGGTGGTGGGCGACGACGACGTCGCCTCCGACACCGTGGGCGTCAACCCCCGCGGCGGGTCGGTGGAGCGCGACGTGGCGGTCGACGAGTTCATCGCACGCCTGGCGGCCGAGGTGGACTCCAAGGGTGTGCCGGAGGCGCCCGGCGTCGACCAGCGCGTGATCGACGCCGCCTCGTCGCCGGCGTCGTCGTGACCCTCGACCACCTCTGGAGCACCTGGCGGTCGGAGTACGTCGGCACGCTGGGCGACGACCCGATCGGCCAGCCCACCGGCGAGGCGCCGCCCACGCCCGAGGGCACGCTGTTCGAGCGGATCCTGGCGGCGCCGGCCTCCGACCGGGACAAGTTCGTCGTGGCCCGCGGCCGCCGGTGCTTTGCGCTGTTGAACCTGTTTCCCTACACCGCCGGCCACGCGATGGTGTTGCCCAACCGGGGCGTGCCCGGGTTGGTCGACCTCGACGAGGAGGAGTTCTCCGAGCTCTGGGCCCTCGTCCGCGACCTGACGGTGGCCTGCCGCGAGGGCCTCGGCTGCGACGCGGTCAACGTCGGCGTCAACCTCGGCGAGGCCGCCGGCGGTTCCCAGAGCGATCACCTGCACGTGCACGTCGTGCCGCGCTGGGTGGGCGACGCCAACTTCATGACCGCCACCGCCGACACCCGCACCCTGCCGGTGGCGTTGCCGGAGGCCTGGGATCGACTCCGGGCCGGGTGGCCGGGCGGTGCCCCCGCCGCATGGATGGAAGGATGAGGCCGTGAGCGATTCGAAGCGCACCAACGACGAGGGCGACGAGGCGGCCGAGCCCGGGGGCGACCCCGCGTCCGATCTCGACGTCGGCAGCGTCGACGAGCACGTCGACGAACTGCCCGAGGACCTCGACCTCACCGCGGTCGCCGGGCCGATCACGTTCCCCAACAACAACCGGCGTCGCATCCCCGCGCTGATCTACCTGGTGCTCGGCCTCGGCGCCATCGCCGTGTCGGTGATCTACGAGGGCGAGGCGGTGGTCAACGGCGGCCTGGCGGTGGCGGGCGGGTTGCTGGCGCTGTTCGGCCTCTTCGGGCTGGTGGCCGGGCGCACGCTCAACGTCGACGACCAGGAGGCCTTCGCCACCGCCGGGTCGGTGGTCGGCTTCCCCGTTGGTCACGCCTCGGCCCAGCAGGTCTGGCGGGGCTGGTTGTCCACCCCCACGTGGCGCATCCTCATCTACTCGGCCGAGAACCCGCCGAAGAACCGCGGCATCGTGCTGGTGGACGGCATCACCGGCGAGGTCGTCGAGTGGTTCGCCGAGGAGAACCCCGACCAGTGGGACGCCGACCAGGTCGACGCCTGAGACTCCGCCACGATCGCGCCCAACCGAGTTCTGGGCGCGATCCTGGCTCCATGGCGCCACTTCCCCTCCCAGAATGTGCCTGGGCGCGGATCTGGCGGACGCCTGAGCCGATTGTCAGGCCGGGTGCCATCAGGCACGTCCGGCTCGTTTACCCTTCACAGGGGGCACCGGCCTCACTACGCTTGCAAAAGTAAGCACCCTGAGGGGAGACACACATGTTCGACGGAAACTTCCGTCCACAGGTCGAGGCCAAGCTCAAGCCGGTCGGTCATCACATCAAGCGAACCGGCATCACCGCCGACCACCTGACGATCGCCGGGTTGGTCATGGCGGTGGGCGCGGCCGTGGTCATCAGCATCGGCTGGTGGCACCTCGGGTTGCTGTTGGTCGTACTCACCGGCGTGCCCGACCTGCTCGACGGCGCCGTCGCCAAGGCCTCCGGAACCGCCGGCCCGCGGGGCGCCTTCTTCGACTCGGTCGTCGACCGCGTCACCGACGCCCTGCTGTTTGGCGCCGTCGCCATCAACTTCAGCCAGAACCAACCCAACTGGGTGTGGCTGCCGGTCGCCGTGCTGGCCAGCGCCTCGTGGGTCAGCTACATCCGGGCCAAGGCCGACTCGCTGGGCTTCGACGCCCGAGGCGGTCTCGTCGAGCGGGCCGAGCGATTCATCATCTTCCTGGTGGCGCTGCTGTTCCCCGTGCTGATGATCCCGGCGCTGATCCTGATGGTGGTGCTCAACGTCGCCACCGCCGTCCAGCGGTTCGCCAAGGTGTGGAAGCAGGCCTCCGCCGAGCGCCCCCGTCCTCCCCGCCAGCGGCGCCGCCCCCGCCGCAGCGAGGCCACCATGGCCGAACGTTGGCAGATCCGCCGAGAGGCTCGCGACCGCCGCCTGGCCTCGCGCCGCTGATCCCGTTCCGCCGGCGTCACCCCGCTGACCCTCGGCGTCCCTGAACCGTGCTGGGCATCTCGCTCCTCGACCTGTTCAAGGTGGGCACCGCGGCCGCGGGTGTCGTGCCGCGTACCGGGGCCAACCTGCTGTCCCAAGGGCTCGGCACCGCGGTGGCGCCGCTGTTGGCCGAACGCCGGTTGCTGATCGAACGCAACCTCGACCGGGCCACCGGCGGCAACCTCACCCCTCTGCGTCGTCGTGCGCTGACCAACGCCGCCTTCCGCTCCTACGGCCGCTACTGGGAGGACCTGCTGCGCCTGCCCAACATGTCGATCGACGAGCTGGACGCCAACTTCGACAGCCGGGGCCTGCACCACGTCGACGCCGCCATCGAGTCGGGGATCGGCCCGATCCTGGCGTTGCCCCACGTGGGTCGATGGGAGTGGGCGGCCGCCTGGCTCACCCGGGTGCACGGGGTGGAGGTGACCGCGGTCGTCGAGAGCATCGAACCGCCCGAGCTCTTCGAGTGGTTCCGCGACAAGCGCGAGGCCCTCGGCATCCACGTGGTGCCGCTGGGCCCCGACGCGGTGGGTTCGATCAGCCGGGCGATCAAGGCGAAGCACGTCGTGTGCCTGCTGTCGGATCGCGACATCGGCGGTGGCGGCCCCGAGGTCGAGTTCTTCGGCGAGCGCACCCGCCTGCCCGCCGGGCCGGTGACCATGGCGCTCCGCACCGGAGCGCCGCTGTTGCCCACCGCCGTGTACGAGACCGCCGGCAACCGCGGTGCGGGGTGGTGCGTCCGCCGATGGACCTGACGCGCCAGGGTCGGCTGCGAGCGGACGTGGCCCGGCTGACCCAGGATCTGGCCTACGAGCTGGAGGAGCTGATCGCCGCCCATCCCGAGCAGTGGCACCTGCAGAGCGCCAACTGGCCCAGCGACGTCGAGGCGCTGCGGGCCGCCGGCTATTCACCGGCGCCGCTTCCGGGCGAGTCCGCCTCCCGCTCCGACCGGTAGCCTGCGGGCGATGCGCATCGGTCTGGTCTGCCCCTACAGCCTGAGCGTGCCGGGCGGTGTGCAGGGTCAGGTGCTCGGGCTGGCCCGGGCGCTCCGTCGACGGGGCCACGAGGTGCGGGTGTTGGCCCCCTGCGACGGCCCACCTCCGGAGCCCGGCGTCACCCCGCTCGGCGTCGATTCCCTTCGCCACCAACGGCTCGGTGGCGCCGCTCGCCCCCGACCTCTCCGCCCAGCTCCGGGTGATGCGGGCGATGTGGGACGAGGACTTCGACGTGCTGCACCTGCACGAGCCGCTGGTGCCGGGCATCACCCACACCGCGCTGGTGGTCAAGCCGTGCCCCATGGTGGGCACGTTCCATGCGTCGGGCGACTTCTCGGCGTACTCGTCGTGGCTTCGCCCGCTCGGATCGTGGGCCGTCCGGCACCTCGACGTGCGGGTCGCGGTGTCCGAGGACGCCCGCACGACGGCCGGGGTGTGGTTCTCCGACGACGACATGCTGGTGCTCTACAACGCGGTCGACACCGAGGCGTTCCGCCGGGTGACACCGATGCCCTCGGAGCGGCCGTCGATCTTCTTTGTCGGACGTCATGAGACCCGCAAGGGTCTGGCGGTGCTGCTCGAGGCGATGAAACACCTGCCCGACGACCTCAGCCTGTGGGTGGCCGGCACCGGACCCCTCACCGACGAGCTCCAGGCGTCCACCGAGGGCGACGAACGCGTCGAGTGGTTGGGGCGGCTCAGCGACGCCGAGCGCGACGCCCGCATGGCGGGCGCGTCGGTGTTCTGCGCCCCGGCGCTCGGGGGCGAGAGCTTCGGCGTGGTGTTGTTGGAGTCGATGGCGGCCGGCACCCCGGTGGTCGCCTCCAATATTCCCGGCTACACCAACGTGGCGACGCACGACCGCAACGCCCTGCTGGCCGAGCCGGACAACCCCGCTGCGCTGGCCAAGGCCATCAACGCCGTGCTCGACAACCCGGCACTGGCCGAGCGGTTGATCGAGAACGGCCACCAGCGGGCCAACTCGTTCTCGATGGAGCGGCTGGCCGCCTCCTACGAGCAGCTCTACCGGGACGCCATGGCGCGCACCGCGGCCGCCTGACCCAGCGGAGTGCCACAGCTCGACACCACGACGACACGGTGCGACGGCTCGTGAGCGGGCACCCGATTGGCCCGGCCGCGACGCCTCCCGGTCGACTGTCGACCTGGCTGCCTGCGGCCGTCGTGGCCGTGTGCCTGGCACCGGCGGTCGCCATCGACCTGCTGTGGCTGTTCGGCGTGTCGGGTCCGAGGCCGCTGGTGCTCGCTCAGACCCTGGCGGTGCCGATCCATGCGCTGGCGCTGGCGGCGATTCCGGCGGTCGCCGCGATGGGGGTGGGCCTGGTGCGCCGAACCCGCCGCCCTGGCCAGGTGGTAACCGCGGCCGCCGCAACCGTCGCCGTGCTGCTGGTGGGCGCCGGGTTGATGCTCGGCGACCGGGGCGGCGGACCCTCGGGCGAGGCGACCAACCTCACCGTCTACTCGGCCAACCTCGCCTACTACCGGGCCGCCGACTCGCTCGACCTGTCCGACGTGGTGGCGGCACAGCCCGACGTGGCCGTGTTTCAGGAGGTCACCCCGGCGTTCCTGGAGCGGCTGGAGGCGACGCTCCTCGACTACCGGCTGGTGGAGGCCACGCCCCGCAACGACGCGTTCGGCGCGGCCATGTTCTCGCGCCTGCCGGTCGAGTCGTCGCGTGTCGAGAACCTGACGGGGTCGCCGACGCCGGTGGCCGAGGTTCGGACGCCGGGCGGGGTGGTCACCGTCGTCGGCGTCCACACGCTGCCGCCCTGCTTCGGGCTCGACGATTGGCGGGCCCAGCACGAGCAGCTGGCGGAGGTGGCCAATCGCTCCGAACGGGTGGTGCTCATCGGCGACTTCAACGCCATCGGCCGCCTCCGCCCCATGCGCGACCTGGTGGCCGCCGCCGATCTGGCCGACGCCCATCGGGACGTCGGCACCGGCCTGGGGCTCACCTGGCCCGACACCGGCATCGGGCCGCTGCCCGCAGGCATCCCGATCGCCCGGCTCGACCGGGCGCTGTCCCGGGGAGTCACGGCCAGGTCGCTGCGGGTCGGCCCCGCCCGCGGCTCGGATCACCGCCCCATCGAGGCCGCCTTCAGCGTCTGAGCGCCGGGAAGTCGCTTCGAGTGCGCCACCCGCCCGGCGTAGGGTGTCGCCCGACTTCGAGAGGCCGGGAGCACGGGTGACCAACACAACGCACATGGGCGATCCAGGCCCGTCAGGGCGCTTCGGCGAGTTCGGCGGGCGCTTCGTGCCCGAGACGCTGGTGCCGGCCTGCGAGGAGCTCGAAGCGGCGTTCCGCGACGCCTGGGCGGACGAGGCGTTCCGCAGCGAACTCACCGGCCTGCTCAACGACTACGCCGGCCGACCCAGCCCGCTGACCGAGGCCCGCCGCCTGTCCGAGGAGCTCGGGTGTCGGGTGCTCCTCAAGCGGGAGGATCTCAACCACACCGGCTCGCACAAGATCAACAACGTGCTGGGCCAGGCGCTGTTGGCCAAGCGCATGGGCAAGTCCAAGCTGGTCGCCGAGACCGGTGCGGGGCAGCACGGCGTGGCCACCGCCACCGCCGCCGCCCTGATGGGCATGGAGTGCGTCGTCTACATGGGCGAGGTCGACATGGCCCGCCAGGAACTCAACGTGTTCCGCATGCGGCTGCTGGGCACCGAGGTGCGTCCCGCCTCCAGCGGCAGCCGCACCCTGAAGGACGCCGTCAACGAGGCGATGCGCTCCTGGGTGGCCACGGTCGAGTCCACCCACTACTGCCTCGGCTCGGTCATGGGCCCGCACCCGTACCCGTGGATGGTGCGTGAGTTCCATCGGGTGATCGGCGAGGAGGCCCACGCCCAGGTGCGCAAGCTCACCGGCGCCGACCCCGACGTCGTCGTGGCCTGCGTCGGGGGCGGGTCCAACGCCGCAGGCATCTTCTCGGGCTTCGCCGACACCGACGCGCAGCTGGTGGGGGTCGAGCCCGCCGGGGGAGCGGCCGTCGGCGGCGGCGCCATCGGCGTGGTGCACGGCATGGCGTCGTACCTCAAGCAGGACGACGTCGGGCAGGTGGTCGAGGCCGAGTCGATCTCCGCCGGGCTCGACTATCCCGGCGTCGGCCCCGAACACAGCCACCTGGCCGCCGAGGGCCGGGCCCGCTACGTCCCGGTGAACGACGACGAGGTCGTCGAGGCCTTCACGCTGCTCAGCCGCACCGAGGGCATCATCCCGGCGCTCGAGTCGGCCCACGCGCTGGCGTGGGTGTCGAGGGCTCGGGACGAGCTGGCGGGCAGGACCGTGGTGGTCAACCTGTCGGGCCGCGGCGACAAGGACGTCGCCCAGATGATGGAGGTGCTCGGATGAGCGATCCGACGCCGACGCCCAACGAGCGGACCTACCGGCCCGGGCGGCTGGAGACGGCGCTGCGGCGCCGCCGGGACCAGGGCGGCAAGGCGCTCGTCCCGTACCTCACCGGCGGGCTGGGGGAGTGGGTCCCCATGATCGAGGCCGTGGCCCAGGCCGGCGCCGACGCCATCGAGGTCGGCGTGCCGTTCTCCGATCCGGTCATGGACGGCCCCACCATCCAGGAGGCGTCCGACCTGGCCTTGCGGCAGGGCGCTCTCCCCAACGAGGTGATCGAGGCCGCCGGCGCCGCCGACGTGGGCATCCCGCTCGCGGTGATGACCTACTACAACCTGGTGTTCCGCCCCGGCGTCACCCGGTTTGCGGGCGAATTGGCGCGGGCGGGCATCGCCGGTGCGATCCTGCCCGACCTGCCGCTCGACGAGGCCGGCCCCTGGATCGATGCGGCCGACGCGGCCGGGGTCGAGACCGTGCTGCTGGCCGCGCCGACGACACCGGACGACCGCCTGGAGCGGATCGCCGACCGCTCCCGGGGCTTCCTGTATGCGGTCGGCCTGCTGGGGGTCACCGGCGAGCGGGCGTCGCTGGCCGATTCGGCCAAGGAGATCGCCCGCCGGGCCAAGGACGTCTGCGACCTGCCCGTGTTGGTGGGCGTGGGGGTCTCAACACCCCAGCAGGCGGTGGAGGTGTGTGAGGTGGCCGACGGTGTCGTGGTGGGTTCGGCCATCGTCAGAACGGCGTTGGAGACGGGATCTCCCGATCAGGTGGCGCACCTGGTGGGCGAGTTTCGGGCGGCGATCGACCGTGGCGCCTGAGTATTTGACCACTCTCAGCGTCCGCCCTCATGTCGTTCCGTGACCTTTGGCCACCTCAAGCGCGGGATTCCTTGCGCCCGTAGGGGAGTAGCGGCGCTGGGGTTCCAGTTTCCGCGCAAAACTGTTAGAGTTACACCGTTGTCATTCACCTTCGCCGATCGGCGGATTCCGGGCGATTTTCCGGGCCGTGGGTTGCGAAACGTGGTTGGCGGCGCAATAGGGTCACCTTGACCCCGGACCAAGTCGGTTCGTACAAGATCCAAGCGGACGAACCGCTGAGGAGGCACCCATGAACAAGAGTGAACTGGTCTCGACCATCGCCCGTCGCACCGAGCTGTCCGAGAAGGACGTCAACGCCGTGCTCGGCGAGTTCATCACCGTCGTCGGCGAGGTCGTGGCGAAGGGCAAGGACAAGCTGACCATCCCCGGTTTCATCTCCTTCGAGCAGACCGAGCGCAAGGCTCGCATGGGCCGCAACCCGCAGACCGGCGAGTCGATCAAGGTCCCGGCCACCAAGGCCGTGAAGATCTCCGCCGGCTCCAAGCTGAAGAAGATCGCCAAGGGCGAGGTCAAGCCCTGATCAACCGGGGCCACTCCGGCCCCGAGTGCAAGTTTCAACCCGATGGGAGCGCTTCGGCGCTCCCATTGGCGCGTTCAGGCCGCTCTCCTGACGAACGGCCGCGATCACGCCACGCCGGCGGCGCGGCGGAGATCGCTCTCTCGTCGGCGTATCGGCCCGGCTAGTCGCCGTACGGGGCGGTTGCCGGGTCGAAGTCCTTCAGGTTGCGGCGAAACATGATCTCCCTGGCGACCAGGGCGGCCAACAGGGCCAGCAACACTGCCTTCAGTCCGGTGCTCACCGGCCCGATGGTAGCCAACCCCGGCCCGAACTGGGGCGCCAGGCGTGACGCCGGACCCGCCGCCGTTCTCGGTGGTTCCGGAAGCACGGCTCGGGCTACCATCGGCGCTCCACCCAAGCCCGGGTGGCGGAATGGCAGACGCGGGGGATTCAAAATCCCTTGTCCGAAAGGGCGTGTGGGTTCAAGTCCCACCCCGGGCACCAACGGCCGAGCGAGTCCCCCGCACGCTCGCTCGGAGGTCGTAGGTCGTTCTCCTCACCCGCCCCGACCTCGGTCATTCCGTCGCTCGACCTGCCGATGGTTCGCCAGTGAGCTTCCGCAACGGCCCCAGGGCCGGAGTCCGATCCGGGGGGATCGCCGTGGCGCTCGCGCTGGTCGCCATGTTGGGGGTCGGGCGAATCGTGGCCGATGCGACGCCCGGCGACGGCGAGGCCGGGACGACCCTACGGCTGTCGGTGGACGGCGCCCCACCAACCGGCCCCGAAGCGGCCAGCACCGGGGACGCCTCGGCTCAGGCGGTGGCCGGGCTGCTCTGGGACGGCTTGACTGGTCCGGCCACTCGGCCCGGCGAAGAGGCATCGCCCGAGCTGGCTCGCAGTTGGCGGTCCAATGACGATTTCAGCCGGTGGACCTTCACCCTGGACGACTCTCGGACGTTCAGTAATGGTCTGCTGGTCGAACCCCACGACGTGGTCGCCTCCATTCGGCGCTCGCTGACCGCCGGCACCGGGCCGGTTCAGCGGCGCCTGGCGCAGCTGCTCGACGGTTCCCCCGGTTTGGCCATCACCGTTGACGGAGCGCGTGGGGTGCAGTTCCGCTTGAGCGAGACGTTCGTCGGCCTGCCGCTGCTCCTGTCCGCCCCCGAGTTCGGCGTCACCGCTGCGGCGACCTCGAGGGTCGGCGGAGCGGTCGGTGGCGGTCAGACCATGGTCACCAGCGGCGCCTACCGTGTCACCGGCTCCACCTCCACCCGGTGGACGCTGCAGCGGGCGCCGACGGGCGGCGGCCGCCCCGGACCCGACACCGTGGTGGTCACCTGGCGATCCCAGGGACCGCAGTCGGAGGAGCCCCCAACCCAGGCAGCCGTCGACACAACGCTGAAGACGTCGACCGTTCTCTCGTCCGGCCACCGGACCACCTCAGACGGCCGAAGCGCCGCGCTGACCCTCGGCGTCCACCTCAACACCAGGCGACCGTCGTTCTCATCGGTCGAGGATCGCCGAGACGTGCTCGCCGCGCTCCGGGCAGACCGCCTCGCTCGATCAGGTTTCGGGGCCGACGCGGTTGTGTCCACCGCATTGGTGCCCGGCGACTCCGGCTGCGGCTGTCGAACGGCCGTGCCGAAGTCCGACTCGATCGACGTGACGACGCCGGACGACGGCCTGATCATCCTCGCCCAGGACACAGACTCGTCAACCTCCATGGCCCAGGAGGTGGTCGATCAGCTTGAGGGCGCCGGCGTTCCAGCGCGGGCCCGGCCCCTGCCGGTTGACGAGTACACCGAAACCCTCAGCGAGGGCTCCTACGACGTGGTGGTCGCCGGCGTCTCCGCGCCGGGCGGGTCGGCGCCCGATGCGGCGGAGCAGCTCTTCGCCAGCTTCGGCACGTTGAACTACAGCGGCCTGGCCGACCAGCGGGTCGATACCTTGCTGACCTTCGCCACGGCCGCGGTCGGCACCGAGCAGGCTGTCGACGGCTGGAACCGGGCCAGTGAGGCCATCAGGGATCAGGCGGTGGTCCTTCCGGTGGTGGCGCTGAGCGCCGCCGATGCGGCAGGACCTGATGGTGACGGACTGGAGGTGCGGTCCGACGGCTCGCTCGACCTCTCGGGGCTCGTCAGGGAGGACGGATGACACTCGGTACCGGCTGGTGGGTAGTTCGGGGGTCGCTGCTATGATGACCCGCTTGCACCGGGCGAAATCCGGGGCCACGTCGGAGTGGCGGAATTGGCAGACGCGCTAGGTTGAGGGCCTAGTGCCCGTTAAGGGCGTGGGGGTTCAAGTCCCCCCTCCGACACCAAACAAGTCTTCGATCTAAGGACCTGAGAGCAGTCTGCTGCGGGCCCTCCGGGGGCATCCGCAGCGGTGGATCACCGGCCGGTGAGTACGTCGCGAAGC
>JAWKIE010000004.1:0-196330 GCA_041394485.1 Microthrixaceae bacterium | reverse complement strand
GCCGAGGGTGGCGGAGCGGAGGACCCCGCCGTCGCCTGTGGTCCGGAGCCCGACGCCGTGGTGGTCGACGGCGCCGCCGTGGATGGAGTGGTTGACGGACCGGTGGTGGACGGGCCGGTGGTCGACGGCACCGTGGTGGGCGGCACCGTGGTCGGTGGTGGCTCCACCGGGTCGTCGCTCGGGTTGACCACGTCGACAAACGTTCGACAGGGCTGGCCTCGGAGCGTGCCGCAGTCCGGTCGTCCGGCGGGGACGTCCGAGGCCCGAAGCGAGCGGGCGCCGGATGCATCGGCCGTCCCGACCTGCGCGGCCACCAGCGCCCGCGGCGTCAGCGTGGGCAACACCAGCGACGACGCGTGCGGCCCGCCGCGGCCGACGGTGATCGGCGCATCCGGTGGACGGACCGGGTTCTCGAACGTCCACAGGGGGCGGCTGCGACCGGGCGTCGACACGGTGATCCGGAGGCGCGAACCTGCCCGAAAGACGTGCGTCGAGGCCGGGATCGGCACCTGGCGGTGCACCCAGCGGTCGGCATCGAGGCGCTCCCGGTCCGCCAACCGGTAGGTGTACTCCACCTGAAACCGGTCGGTGAGCGACTCGTCGAGTCCGGCGTGAGCCAGGTTGTGCCAGCCCGACTGGACGTAGGTCTCCTCGCCGTCGGGCCGGATCTCGGTGAGGTCCACCTGCACGGAGGCGTCGGCCGATCCCGGCTTGGCCCACAGGTCGAGAAACCCGGGGCCGGCGACCACGAGGTCATCGCTCAGCGGTGCGGTGTCGTAGGCCAGCAGGTTGCCCTCCGGCGCCTGGTTCCACTCGGCGTTGAGCGCCGACACGGGCTGCTGGAAAGTGGAGCTCCCGGCCGTGGTCGTCACGATCGACCCGGCGCCGTCCTCGGGGGTGAACCGGTCGGAGGCGTCCACCGTGGGACGCCACGACTGCAGGGCGCCGTCCCCGGCCAGGTACCAGGTGGAGGCGTCGGCGTCGCTCGGCGGGAACGAGTCGAATCCCCAGCGGGTCCGCTCGCCGGTGGCTCCCGGGGGGTTGGTGTCGGCACCGGACTCCACCAGCACCTGTACCGGCGGCTCGGCCTCGTAGGCAGCGCGGGCACCGGCGTAGTCGCCGGGCTGGAACGGATCGAACCGGTTGGGCCCGAACCCTCGACGGATCCCGAACTCCTCCTCGAACACCGCCGGGGAGAAGAAGCTCACCAGGGCGGACACCTTGGGGATCTGGCGCTTCACATAGAAGGAGAGGAAGTCGTGCCAGTCGGTGATCACCATCGGGCTGTAGCCGTCGGGGTGATGGCCGTTGAACAGCTTGAACCGGGTCACCGGCGCCGACGTGAACTTGTCGAGCAGGTAGCCGAAGCGCCCGCCGGTCTGCTCGTCCTGGTACGCGCCCGACAGGTAGACCGGCACGTTGATTCGCGGCACCAAGCGCTGGAGGAATCGGGCCTCGAGCGCGTCCGGGAAGTTCTCCAGCGCGCGGCCGAACTTCTCGAAGTCCAGGTTCTGGCTGCGAATGCGCTGGTTGTCGGCGCACACCGTGTCACCGGCCGCAATCCGCTTGGCGTCCCAGCTTTGGCCACCGGCCTGGGCCTGGCGGTCGCGCTCGGCCAACCACTGCTTGGTGAATCCGTCGTTGTACACGCCACCCGGCCACTGCTCCCGCCACGGGCCGTCGATGACCGACAGGGGCGTGATCGCCGCCAGGCTCGGCGGCTGCGTGGCCGCCACGTACAGCTGGCTGATGCCCGCATAGGACAGGCCGACCATGCCCACCGAGTTGTTGGCCACCCACGGTTGAGCGGCCACCGCCTCGATCACGTCGTAGCCGTCGGCGTGCTGTGCCGGGTTGAAGACGTCGAACACGCCGCCCGAGCAACCGGTGCCGCGCATGTTCACCCCGACGGTGGCGAAGTCGAGAAACCCGGCGATCCGCGAACCGGGCTGCGGGCTGTCGGGTCGGGAGGCGCCGTAGCCGCTGTACTCGACGACGGTCGGATAGGGGCCGTCCTCGATCGGGCCCGGCAACCGGACCATCGCCGACAGCCTCGTGCCGTCGCGCATCGTGATGTACCCGAAGCCGTCGCCAAGCTGCTGACCGGCGTAGAAGGAGTCGTCGGGCACCTCGCCGGTGGCGAGCACCCGCACGGGATCGCTGGTGGCGGCGCCCACCCGAATGCGGTAGTCACCCGGTTCGACCACGCCGCCGGAGACTCCGGCCGGTTCACCCGTGCCGCTTTGGACAGTGGTCGGGTCGTCGGGCAGATAGGCGAAGTGGGCGTGGCCGGCATCGTCGGCCAACAGCGTGAGGCGCTCCGCTCCGGTGTCGTCGACCAGCGTCAGCGCCTCACCGGGTTGGGCGCCGGTGACCGTCAGCGTCTCCACCCCGGGGCCGAGCGTCAGCCCGGTGGCGGCGTCGGTCCGTGGCCCGAAGCCGGGTGCCGGAGCCTCCAGCGACGCCGCCGGTGCGACCTCCGGTTGCCGGTCGGCAACCGCATCGGCACCTCCGGGGTCGTCGCGGGCCGAGGCCACCGACACCGGTGAGCCCAGGGCCACCGCCATCGCGGCGACCGCACCCAAGATCCTCCACCGGCGCACGGCCATCGCTCCCCCTTCGATCGCCGAGTCCGGCACTCCCGCCCGAGGGTAATCCACCGGCCGCCTTGACGGCCGGTGGCCAGCCCGGCCGAGGCAGGCGCCGCACCGCTCAGCGCCGGGTCACCACCTCGGTTGAGCGGGCGACGCCGGATCAGGCGGCGGTCTCCTCGGTGATGTCGCCACCCTGGCGCTTGGAGAACAGCACGGCGCCCAGCAGCACGGCCGACGCGGCCACGGTGATGATCGCACGGGCGGCGTCGTTGTCCGCCAGGGTGAAGACCGCGGGCAGCACCAGCAGCGCCACCAGGTTCATCACCTTCAACAGCGGGTTGATCGCCGGCCCGGCGGTGTCCTTGAACGGGTCGCCCACCGTGTCGCCGATGACGACGGCGGTGTGCACGTCGGAGCCCTTGCCGCCCAGCTGACCGTCCTCGACGTACTCTTGGCGTTGTCCCAGGCCCCACCGGCGTTGGACAGGTAGTTGCCATCAGCGCACCGATCACGATCGCTGCAGCCAGGTATTCGCCGAGGGCCGGGGCGCCGAGACCGAACCCGACGGCCACCGGTACCAGCACGGCGAGCAGGCCGGGGTGGCCAGCTCGCGCAGTGCGGCCGACGTGCAGATGTCGATCACCGGGCCGTAGTCGGGCCGATCGAACCCTTCATGATGCCGGGCTTCGCGAACTGGCGACGAACCTCCTGCACGACCACGCCGGGCGGTGCGGCTGACCGCCAGGATCGACATGACGAGAACAGGAACACGACGGCACCGCCAAGCAGCGAAGCCGACAAAGACCTTCGGGTCGGGCGATGTTGATCAACGCTGCGGCGAAGCCGCCGTTGAACAGCTCCTCGGCGATGATCTCGCGGAAGGCGGCGAACAGGGCGACGGCGGCGATGACCGCCGAGGCGATCGCATACTCCCTTGGTGACGGCCTTGGTGGTGTTGCCCAATGTGTCGGCCTGTCGAGGATCACCTGCGTCTCGCCTTCGAACTCCCTGGCCATCTCGGCGATGCCCTGGGCGTTGTCGGCGATCGGGCCGGGAAGGTGTCCTCGGCGACGATGATGCCGGTGGTGGCCAGCATGCCGACACGGCGAGGGCCACCAGGTAGAGCGAGAACTTGATGTCGCCGCCACCGATGCCGATCGACACCAGGATGGCGCTGCCGATGGCGACGACGGCCCACACGGCCGACTCGAGCACCCGAGGAGATGCCGGAGAGCACGACGGTGGCCGGGCCGGTGCGGCCGGACTCGGCGATGTCACGCACCGGCTTGAAGGTGCTCGAGGTAGTACTGCGATGCGGCTGGCCACCTGGCCCAGCACGATGCCGGCGACGATCGCCAGGAAGAGCCGGCAGGCCCACGTTGGACATCGCCGAATCGGTCGGGTTGCCCACGTAGCCGAAGGACACGATCGCCGCGCCTGCCAGGGTGATGATCGACGCCAGCAGCACGCCGCATGGATCGGGGCAGGCGTTGGTCTCGCCGGGCCGTGCCTTGACCGCAAAGATCGAGACCGCCGAAGCGAGCAGGCCGATCGCCATGATCGCCAGCGGGAAGATGATGCCCTTGGCCGCTTCGCCGATGCCGACGTTCATCGAGCAAAGGCGATGCCCAGGATGATCGAGGCCACCAGGATCACGCCGAAGCTCTCGAACAGGTCGGCCGCCATGCCGCGCAGTCGCCGACGTTGTCGCCCACGTTGTCGGCGATCGTCGCCGGGTTGCGGGGGTCGTCCTCGGGGATGCCCGCCTCGACCTCGCCCACCAGGTCGGCGCCCACGTCGGCGGCCTTGCGAAGATGCCGCCGACCCGCAGGAACAACGCCAGCAGCGAACCACCGAAGCCGAAGCCGATCAGGATCGACGAGGCGGTGTTCTGGAACAACATGACGATGGCGGTGGCGCCCACCAGGCCGAAGGCCGGCGGTGAACAGCTCGACGGTGCCGCCTGCGCACGGAACGCCACCTGCATGGCGTCGTTCATGTCGCGGGCCTCGGCGGCGGCGGTGGCGGTGCGGATGTTGGCCCGGGTGGAGAGCCATGCCCAGGAAGCCGATCGAGGCCGAGGCGAGGCCCCCGACCAGGAAGGCCAGGGTGCGGAACAGCCCGGACCGGCGAAGCTGAGGCCGTCGCCGCTGACCTGCCGATCACCTCGCTGGAGGTGAAGAACACGATTCTACCGCCAGCGGGACCACGATGATGCCGATCGTGCGGAACTGACGGTGATGCAGGTCGCCCCCTCCTGCACCGTCGCGATCTCGCCCATCTTCTCGGTGCCGGTCGGCTTGGCCAGCACCCCTTCATGCTGAATGAGCCGACGCGCCAGCGCCAGCAGCGCCACGACCATCGAGAACACCAGCCAGAACTATTCGGCGCCACCGAGTCGAAGAGCTGGTAGCCACCTTCAGCAGCAAGCATGTTGGTCATCTGTGCTCCTCCGGGAGCACGTCACCTGAACGTCTCCGTCGCTTGGCGTCACACGCAAGCTGTCGCGACGTGTCCGATTGCACAGGACCCGGTTATGACAGCCGCTGGGCCACGCCGGCGTCGTGCTGGAGCGCGGCCCGGCACGGGCGGGCGCCCTGCCCGACTGCCGCTTGCGGTGCGGCAACCACTACCGTTGCCGGATGCTGAAACACGCTCCGATGCAGGTGGTCCAAGTATGTTCTTCTGATGGGCGCGCCGACATCGCGCCCGGCGTCTCCGGCGGCACGATCGCCCCCTGGTTCTGGGCATCTACACGCACCTGATCGACACGGTTCGCGGATGGCGCCTCGGTGCTCGGGGCGGCGGTCAAGGGCGACGTCTCCGGCGGCGCTGAGAAGTTCACAGGTCGATCGGGCGTTCCTCATCCCACTGCTGGTGGGCATCGGCCTGGCGGTAATCGCACTGTCCCACACCATCGAGCACCTGCTGGAGACCCAACCGGTGCGCATGGCGGGCCGGCCTTCTTCGGCCTGGTGGTGGGCTCGATCATTGTCACCGCCCAGCGCCTGAAGCTGGACGCGCCACCCGGTGCCGCCACGTTGGTGGGCGTCGCCGTCGTGGCGTTCGTGGTGCTCTTCGGCCCGCTCCGCCCGGTCGAGGACCCGTCGTTGCCGTTCGTGTTCGTCGCCGGTGCGATCGCCATCTGCGCCATGATCCCCCTGCCCGGCGTGTCCGTCGTTCCTGTTGCTGATGCTGGGCCTGTGGCCGACTCGGTGCTCGGCGCCGTCTCCGATCGGGACCTCGCCATCATCGCCGTATTCGGGCTGGGCGCGGTGCTCGGGCTCGCCGGGTTCTCCACGCTGCTGCACTGGGCGCTGCACCACCACCACCAGCTGGTGCTGTCCGGGCTGGTCGGGTTGATGCTGGGGCCTGCTTCGGGTGTCAGGGCCGTGGCCGAACGAACCGAGGGCACCGAGATGGCCATGCCCGCCGGGGACGTGGGTGCTGATTCTGTTGGCTGCGTCGCCGGGGCAGGCGGTGGTCGTCGTGGTGATGGTTCTCCTCGCCGGCGAGGAACACCAGGACGCCAAGATCGAGGCCGAGGCGGAGGCCGAGGCCCACACCGCCTAAGCCACGAACCGGGAGCCCATGTGCACAAACCGGCGCGCTCACCCCCGGTGCCGGAGCCGCCCGAAGCGGGGAGCCCGCAGGTACACAAACCGGCGCGCGCCTCCACCCTCGAGCCGGCCCGCTGAACCGGGAGCTCCGCAGGTACACAAACCGGCGCGCTCCGCTCCCGGTTCGGTACGGGGTAGCTACGGGGTGGTGGTGGTTAGCCGCCGTGGCGCCGCCTCGCTGGCGGGAGGAGCCTCGGTGGTCGTCAGCCCTCTCCTGATCCCGCCTGGTCGGCCTCGCCACCTTCGCGGCTGCCCGGGATCCAGCAGTGCCCTGCGCTGCGGCGTTCTTCGTCTTCGTAGACGGCCAGGCCGTCGTCGGACCCCCTTGGCCGCCTCGGCCTGTCCATCAGCGACGCCTGGCCATCAGCTCGCGCAAGGTGGCGTCGTCGCCGAGCGGGGTCGGATCCTCCGGTGCCGGGGTGGTGGTACTGGCGCCCGCCTGGGCCGTGCTGGTCGTCGCGGTCGGGTTGGTCGTCGGAGGGATCGGGCGACTCCCCGACGCCTCGCCGCCACCCGTCGACCGGCGACCGCGCGGCGATAGCGTCCTCGGCGGTGTCGCCGAGATCGAGCCCTTCCACACCACGACCACCTGGTTGAGCGCCGGCGAGAGTCTCCCGCCCTTGCCCACCACGTGCCACCTAGCGGATGAAGATGCTGTCGCCCACCGGGATCAGCTGCATCGCCCCGAAGCGCACGTTGGAACCGCTCTGTTCAGCAGCGTCACCTTCTCGGAGATCCGGGGTCGTTGTTGATCGCCACCTGGGCGCGGTGTAGAGCCGCCGACCTCGGCGCCTCTGCGCCGCTCGCCGTCGGCTCCGACCGTGCTCATCGTGTAGGAAGTGTGAGGTCCCCGAAGCGCTCGATCGCGGAGTCGCCCACCACGTAGGCGGCCAGGTCGGCCCGGGGCGGCGGCCTCGGTGCCGGCGTCAGCGGTCGGGATCGGACGAACGCCGGCTCGCCGTCGCGGTTCAGCATCAGCTGCGCGGGGCGATCAACCCGGCGGTCTGCCCGAGACCCTCGGCGACGTCGTTGCCTTCTCGCCGCGGCTACGATCCGCCCGAGCGTCGCGGTAAACGTCTCCGACGCCGACGTGGTAGCGCCCGTACATGCGCTGCAGGAGCTCGTCCGGATACTGGAGGTGTGCCCGCAGATCCTCGGGGCAGCTCGTCGAAGGGCGTGAACAGTTAAAGCAGCGCCCGCTCCCAGGCGGCGATCACCGGTCCTCGCCGATGGCCGCACCGTCGGTGAACTCCCGGTCGATCCGGTGCCATCTTCACCGAACCGTCGTAGCCGTCGATCGCGGGCCACCACGGCGGCGCGCATCGAGTTGAACCGGCGCGAGCGCAGGTCGGACCCCTCGGGCAGGTCGTCGGTGGGCGAGAACTGGGCGTATGGGTAGGTGGACACCGTGGTGTTCTCCATCTGCAGGTACTTGACCTGACCCTCGGACACCAATGGCAACGCCTCGGACGACCAGGACACGAATTTTGGCGCCAGGGCCGAGAGGCGCTCGTTAAATGCGCCGCATCAGCAGGCGGGAATCCTTGCCGACCGAGGAGGAGATCAGCGGCTGATCACCCCGAAGCGCAGCGACGTCTCGATCTTGGCGCCACACGCTGCCGAGCGCGGCTGTGCCAGTGGACCCATCGAACCGCTCACCGTCCTCGCGGGAGGTGCCGGCGATGGCGTACCAGGTCGGCCAGGCCCCGCCCGAAGTACACCTGGGGCTTGTCGAGTACGAACTCGTCGGTGGTTCGCACCGGCAGGTCCTCGATCAGATAGTCGGGGCGACCGTCGGAGGCGACCCGATCGGCCGGGGCCAGCGCCACGCCCTCTTCGCCGGCGGTGTACACCAGGTGCTCCTGCCCCACGAGCGACCGGGCAAATCGTTGCGGGACAGGTCGCGCACCGACAGCACGGCGTCTTCTCGGCGCCATCGATCTCGTAGCGATCGCGAACACCCTCGCCCATCGAGAACTGCGGCTTCTTGACTGCTGCGCCCGGAAGGTCGCCAATCAGGTCGGGGTCGAAAGCACCGGCACCCGGTCGATCACCGGCAGCGCGCCGTCCACCTCGGCGTCCGAGACCATCTCGGTGTAGTCGAACTTCTCGGTGGTGAGCGCGTCGAGCCCGTAGGCGGCCTTGGTGGCCTCCCGGTTGCGTTGATGAAGTCGATCTCGCGGGCCGCCTCTGCGGGTCCACCTGGAAGCGCTGCACGAAGGCCGGCAGCGCACCGGCGCCCAGCACCGACACGGCCAGCCACAACGTGAGCGCCAACACCGGCAGCCCCCACCCGCGCCACACGTTGCATACACCAGCAGGCCGCCGCAGAAGAGCGACACCAGGGTGAGCAACAGCGTGGCCGGGTAGCCGGGCGTTGACGGCGGTGTAGCCGCGCCGCGTCGAACACCCGGCCTCCGCAAAGGCTGGCGCCGGTCGGCGGACGAAGTAGTACTCGGCGGCCTTGATCAGCGCCAGCGTGGCCAGCAGCACCGACAGGTGCGCGCCTTCACCGCCGGGTACCGGAACCCGGCCTTGCGGGCACCCGGGGTCGGAGCGGCGACCTGCTGAGGTAGTAGACGCCGCCGGTGGCCAGCGCGATCGTGATCACCGCGGCGAACAGCCAGCTGAGCACGTAGTCGAGGAAGGGCAGCTTGAAGAAGTAGAACCCGAGGTCGATGCCGAACTGCGGGTCGGAGAGGCCGACGTTGGCGCCGTTGAGGAACAGCATCCAGGTGTCCCAGGACTGGACGGCCGGCAGGCCGATGGCCAGCGCCAGCACCAGCGCCGCCACCACCCGAACCACGCGGTGCCGCGACCCGATCAGCTCGTGGTATCGCAGGATGAACTCATCGGCGCCGAGCAGCTCCTGGCGGCGGGACACCCGATCGGCCACCGTCAGGCTGGACAGGCACGCCAGGAAAAACACCAGCGAGAACACCGAGCCGAGGAAGATCTTGGCCCCGGTGGTGGCCAGCCAGGTATCGGCCTGGTTCAGCGAGTCGTACCAGAGGTACTCCAGGTGCACCTCGGCGGCGATGCGCAGCACGATCAGCAGGGCCACCAGGCCGCCGATCACCGCCACGAGCACCTTTCGCGATCCCACCGACGGGGTGCGTCCACCTCGTGACTTTGGGCGGGGCATATCCCGGGGCATGCGCATGTCGGGGCAGGCTAACGGACGCCTGGGAAATGTTGAGTCAGCGTGACCGGGTGACCAACAGGCAGCGACATCCGTCCGGAACCTCGGGCGACGACAGGGCCGCAATGGCCTCGCCCGGGTTGCCGCCGCGCACCCTGGGCAGGTGCGCCTCGACCTCTTCGCCCCCGTGGTCGAGCACCCATTCGAGGCCCGGGCCGGTCTTGGCGGCGGCGGCGACGCCGACGTTGTAGGCGACGACGACCACCCCGGAGGCCAGCTCCGGCAGGTCGACCGTCTTCCGCTCGCGATAGGCGGCGCGCAGGCGCTCGCCCAGCTGGGCCCGGTCGGGCTCCTCCGCGATCAACGACGCCACCTCGTCGCGCCAGGGGTTGACCAGCCGGGCTGCGATCACGGGACGCAACTGGTCGGCCAGGCGCTCCAGGTTCTTTCTGCCGAGCGCCACCGGCGTGCCGGACCGTGCCGCCACCGAGGCGGCCCCGGCGGCGACCGCATCGGTGAGGTCGGACGACAGCAGCTCGACGAGGGACGCCACCTGCTCCTCGTCGTCGGGCAAGAGCGCCGCCATCGTGACGTTGCGTCGGCTCCGCCGGAGCGCGTCGAGCAGCTCGTTCTGCTCGTCGTCGACCAACCGCTTCACCCGGCGGGACACGCCCCGCTCGATCGGGCCGATCGAATCGTCGCGCCGGTCGAGGATCTGGTCGGCCTCGCTGCCACCGAAGGCCACCGCAGGCTCATCGTCGGCTTCGGCGATCTCCTCGGCATCGGCCTCGGCAACGACCTCGTCGGCCTGGTCATCGTCGGACACGGCGGCGGAGACCTCCGAATCGTCCGCCTCCGCTCCGAGGGTCTGGCGTGCCTGGGCCACCGCCTCGTCCCGTTCGGCGCGCAGCCTGGAAAACAGGTCGCCCACCTTCGGCTCGTCATCGGCGCCCTCAGCCGCAGCGGCCGGCTCCGTCGAGGCACCGTCCGACCCCGGCTCCGTTTCGGGTGCGTCGACGGCGTCGGCCTCCGCCGCGGGGCCGTCAACCGCTGCGTCGCCGGGGACCAGCCGCAGGTGGTCCCGCCCCTGGCCGCTCGGCGCGGCCTCGTCGTGCTCGGGCTCGTCCGACTCGCCCAGGAGGTCGTCGACGTCGAGGTCGGCCCAATCGGCGTCGCCCGTGTCCCCCACCACCGAGTGCTCGCCGGTGGCCTCGTCGTCGAGGGATTCGGCGGCCGCCGATACCTCGGTGTCGCCGGACGGGGTGTGATCGAGTGCCTCCTCGGCGTCGATGTCCGCGTCGGTCGACGTCGCGCCGTCGGCTGCATCGGCTTCGATCTCGAACCCGGCCTCGGGGTGCTCCGGGGACGGGGCCTCCCCGGCTTCGTCCGCGTCCTCTTCGATGGCGGTGTCGGTCGCGACCTCGGCGGTGGCGTCGGCGCCCTCGTCGGCGCCCTCGGATTCGAGCTCGTGTCGGACCGGAAGGGCCGCCGAGCGCAACTGCGAGCGGCCCGACAGGTCGGGGCGACCGATCTCGCCCAGCACCACCGCCGGAAGCTCGCCGGTGGCGATGGCGGCCTCCATGGCCACGACGACATCCTCGATGTCGTCGGTGACCCGCTTGGCGGCGTCGTCCGCCGCCACCTTGGCCTCGGGCAGGGCCGTGTGCAGCTCGCTGGTGGCCGACTCGACCGCCACCGCACACGCGGTGAAGGCTCCCAGCAGCCGCTCCTGGGCGGCACGCATGGCCTCGAGCTGCTTGCGCGCCAGCTTCCGGCGTCCGGCCAGATCGCGCAGGATCCGCTCCCGGAAGGTCTTGGCCTCCACCACCAGCCGGCGACCCTCCTCCTTGCCCGCCTCGATGTGCTCGCGGGCGGCTTCCCTCGCCTCGGCCAGCTCGTTCTCCGCCAGGTCGGCCAACTCGGCGGCCGCCTCCTCGGCGGCCTCGGTGCGCTCGGCCAACACCGCGTTGGCCCGCTCGAGGATCTCCCGCTCCTCCGCCTCGGCCTCGGCGCGCCGTTCGGCCAGTTCCTCTTCGAGCCGCTCCATGCGGGCCGTCGCCTCGGCCTCGGCCTCCGACACCACGTCGGCGGCGGCGCTCTCGGCCCGTTCGGCGATGCCGGCCGCCGTCGTGCGGGCGTCGTCGAGCAGCTTCACCATCTCCTCGCCCAACACGCGCGTCAGCTCCGCGTCGTCGGGCAGCACCACGGGTGCGGACTCGGTTTGTCGTCGCACGCGTTCGGTCTCGGCGCGGGCGGCGGTCAGCTCGTCGGAGAGTCGGCCCCGTTCGGCGCGCAGGCGCCGAAGTTCCGCGGCGGTCTGCACCAGGGTGGCGCGCACTTCCGAGGGTTCGTACCCCTTGCGCACCCGGGAGAACTCTCGCTGTTCAAGGTCGTCGATCTTTCCCCCATTGGGGACTCGCATGGGCTCAGCCATGGGGCCGATGGTACGGCGCATCGACGGGCGAATCGGTGGATGCCGGCGAGATCCGACGACTTGGTCGCTTCGCTGCGAGCGATCACAGCGAAGGGCGGTGCCGACCGCCCCGGCGGTCAGGCTCCGACGAAGTCCTCGATGGCGTCGACGGCCTCGTCGAGGGTTGCCACCTCCACCAGCTCCACCTCGCCGTCGGCCAACTCGCGGGCCTCGGCCAGGTCGCCTTCGGGCAGCCCGTCGGGAACCAGGAACAGCTTGGCGCCCGATCGGCGCACGGCGGCGGTCTTCTGAGGAAGGCCGCCGACGGCGCCGACCTCGCCGTCCGGGCCGATCGTGCCGGTGGCGGCCAGGCGCTTGCCGTTGGTCATGTCCTCGGGGGTCAGCTCGTCGATGATGGCCAGCGTCCAGGCCAGCCCCGCCGACGGCCCGGTGACCTCGCCGGAGTCGAAGGTGATGTCCATGGGGAGGACGACGTCGAGGTTGTAGTCGGCGACGTTGACGCCCATGATCGCCCGGCCGTCCTCCGCCGCGGCCAGCGGCACCGTGATCGATTCCTCCTCGGTTCCCGGCTTGGGGTCCTCGCCGCCCGCATCGCCGCCGCGGCCCTCGTCGTCATCGTCGGTGGCGGAGGCGTCGGCCGAGTGGTTGCCGTCCTTGGGTTTGGCGCCGCCACGGATCACCGAGAGCGTCACCTCGCCGCCCGGCTCCTTGTCGTCGAGCGCGGCGTGGAGGTCGTCGGTGAGCTGGAGGCGCCGCCCGTCGGCCCCGACCAGCAGGTCGCCGGGCTGCAGCAGTCCGTCGGCGGGGAGGTCGGTGGAGACGTCGACGATCGCCACGCCGTCGCCGGTGAAGGTGACCTCCTTGCCCAGGTGGCGCAGCGCCACGACGCTGGCGACCGTCTTGGAGTCGTCCATCGCCGACTCGTTGGCGGCATCGACCGCCTCCTTGTCGCCGTCCGGGTACACCTCCTCGATCGGGGTGAAGCGCAGCGTGTCGTCCCACGGGCGCCGGAAGAGCGTGTCGAACAGCGTGGCCTGACGAACCGAGACGGTGGCGAACAGCACGTCGCCGTCGATCGGGTAGCTGGTGGCCCCGCTGATCTTGACCCGGTCGGCGGTGCTGCGGACGCTGCCGGGCGAGAACAGCACCTCGTCGACCCTCACGGCGGCGGACGCCGCAACGGCGCCGCCCAACAGCATCACCGTCATCAACCCGACGACCCAGGGCACCCATCCGGGAATCCGCCGGCGCCTCGACGCCGTCGGGTCCGGCTCCAACCGGCTCAGCGGGGCGACCTCGGGGCCATCGACGCCACCGTCGAGCGCGGGCTCGGCCGGGGGTGATGCCGCCCCGGCGCCACCGTCGCTCGGGGCGGCGTGGCCGGGCGGTACGCTTGGGTCCGTCATGTTCATGCTGATCGTAGGGCTCGCAACCGTGGCGGTGACCGCGCTCGTCGCGGGCTACCTGCTGTTTGGGGTGAGGCCCAAGCCTGTCACCGATCCGGCGACGGGGGCGAGCACCGTACGGTTCATCCCGCTTCCCCCGCTGAGAGAGGTCTTTGGCCTGTGGATGGGCCGCCGGCGCAACGACGGCTGGGCCGCCCGGCTCCGCTCCGCCGTCTTCCTGATCCTGCTGATCGCCTGCCTGGCCGCCGCCATGGCGGTGATCGCCGGCTCGATCGGCTTCGCCATCGGGCTGCTCGCCGACCGAACGATCAGCTGAGCCGTCACGCGAACGTGCCCCGCATCGCTGCGGGGCACGTGGTGGTTTCCTGATGAGGAGCCGACGGGCGGCGTTCGCCCGGCGCTATCGGCCGAACAGGCCTCGGCGGGTCGTGCCACCGTCGGCGCCCGCACCAACCGGCTCGCTGGAGCCGTTGTCGGAGCCACCGGAGGCGGGGGGCGGCGATCCCCACGCCGACGCCGTCGGGTTGGCGTCGGCCGCAGGAGCCGGCGACGCGTCGTCCGACGTCGACTGCTGGGCGTCGGCGGTTGGCTCGGCGCTCGGCGGCTCGGCGGCGTCGGACGGGGTGCCGGTGTCGGCCGCCGGAGCGGACGGCTCGGCCTCGGCCGAGGGCGTCGCAGCCGGTTCGGTGGCGGCCGGCGCCTCGGCAGCGGGCGCGGCGGGCGCCTCGGCCGGCTCGCTGGGGGCGGACGCCGGTGCGTCGCTCGGCGCGGCGTCGGGGAGCTCGTCGGTCACCGAGACCCGGTAGTACGGGCGGAACTCGAAGTGCACCTCCTCCAACCTGAAGATCCGAGCCGCATCGACGCCCTGGTCGTTGCGGATCGACTCCACGAAGGCAACCGCGTCGGCGATCGCCTCGAATTGGCGGTAGCCAGGATTGCCGTCCTGGGTTTGAAAGATCACCATATGGGAATGGGACACGACTCGGCCTCCTCGTTCGTCAACACATCGCTATCGGCAACGCGGCGTGAGCCATGAGCCGAAAGCCCCAACAATCTTGCTCCACAGGTCCCAGGAGCGCCATGGGTACCCCGCGCAGTGGCTGAATCCACCGAGAACCACCACGCTGTGCGGGATTCTCGCCGCTCTCTGCTGTATTGGGACGGTTCGGGCGTTCCGCCCGTCGGCCCAGATCACCCAAGCGACGTGGTGAGGGCCGCTCGGTTTTTGGCCTTGGGGCGGGCAAATCGGCTGCTTGCGGCCGACGTCCGGGCCGGTCTGGCCGACGACAGCCAGCGCGTGCGGCTGTGCACGTTGCGGCTGGCGGCCGCCCACCGATCGACGTTGGACGACGCGGTGCGGGGCGACCTTCGGGACGCCCTCACCGGCGACGACCACCTGGTGGCCGAGGCCGCGGCCGCCGCGCTGGGCGAATCCGGTGGCGATGTGGTCTCGGGCGGCGACGACCGAGCCGAGGGACCCGACCCGGAGACGGTGCGGGCTTTGTCGACGGCCGTGCTCGAGCACCCGGACAAGCTGGTGCGCGAAGCGGCGGTGGCGGCGCTGGGCTCGCTGGGGGATCCCGCTGGCCTCGACGCGGTGCTGGCCGCCAACGACGACGTCGCCACGGTCAGGCGACGGGCCGTCCTGGCCCTGGCCGCGTTCGACGGGCCCGAGGTGGAGCGACGCCTGGGCGCCGCCCTCGACGATCGGGACTGGCAGGTCCGGCAGGGTGCCGAGGACCTGCTGGATGCGGCGCCGTCTCCGACGCCGCACCCGGCCGATCAACCCGACTGAGCCTCGCTAGCCGACGAAGTCGTTGGACTCGCCGTTGTAGTCCTTCAGGGGCGACTCCTCGACCCATTCGCCGTCGGTGCGCTTGACCACCCGCAGGGCCTCGAGCAGCCACGGGTCGTCGGCGCCGTCGGTGACGAGCGTCGAACCGGGACGCATCAGGCCGATCGCCTCACCGTCCATCGTCCAGGCGGTCTTCATCAGGTCCTCCCGGGTCAGCTCCGGTGAGGCCTCCATGATCGCCGCCAGCTGGGCGCCGAAGCCCCAACCGATGGCGGCCACGCCGAGCTCGGCGTCGTCCTGGGTCAGGCCGTGCTTCACCGACTCGGTGAGGAACTCCTCCATCGCCGGCTCCTTCTGATCCTCGGCGTTGGCCGGGTCCAGCGTCGGCTGGGTGGAGATGATGCCCTCCTCCTTGCCGCCCGCCAGCGACAGGGACAGCTTGGAGTTGCAGGTGATGCCCACGTAGGTGAGAACGTCCCAGTCGTCGGGGACGAACTTCAGCGTGTTCGGGCACTGCGAGCCCGACGCCCCGTTGACGAACACGGTGGCGTCGCTCTGGGCCAGCTTGTCCACCTGGGCCTTCGTGTCGGTGGACGACTGCGGGTCGTACGTCTCGATGGCGACGACCTCCATGTCATTGGCGTCGGTCAGCGACGTCAGCGAGTTCTCGTAGGCGTCGCCGAAGTCGTCGTTCTGGCGCAGCAGCGCGATCTTGGCGTCGGGCTGCTCCTCCTCCAGGTAGTCGACCAACCGCTTCATCTCCAGCGCGTACGAGGGGATGCCGCCCTGCAACCAGGGGTACTGGGCCGCCTCGCCCCACTGCGGCGAGCCGGTGGCGACGCCAAACGACGGCACGCACTGCTCGTCGAGGTAGTCGCGGACACCCACGTTGTTCTGGGTGCCGAGCACGGAGACGAGGGCGAACACCTGGTCCTCCTCGACCAGCTTCTTGACGTTGTCGGAGGTGCGGTCGGCCTTGTACTCGTCGTCGTAGGCCACCAGCTCGATCTGACGTCCGGCGATGCCGCCGTCGGCGTTGCGATAGTCGAAGTAGGCGTTGAGGCCGTTGAGGATTCCGCCGAACACGGCGAAGGGGCCCGACTGGGGCATCGAGGTGCCCAGCTTGATCGTGTCGTCGGTGACCCCGGCCGTGGCCTGGTAGTCGGCGCAGATCGTGGTGTCGACGATCGAGGCGCCGCCGGCGGCCTCCTCGCCACCGGTGTCGCCGCCAGAGTCGCCCCCGGCATCACCACCGGAGTCGTCTCGACCGCCGCATGCCGCGGCGATCATCGTGAGGCTCAACGCCCCGGCCAAGAGCCGGGAACGGCGCCAGTTGCGGGATCTGGTCATGGTGTTTCCTCCTGAGTGCGGGATGGCTCATTCGAATCGGGTGGCGATTGCCGGGTGTCCGGGGCCGTGGCGGTGTCCTGAGAGGCGGATCGGCTGCGCAGTCGACGGGTGACCGTGGCCTGACCCCGCTTGATCAGCCCGGTGAGGCCGCCCGGAGCAGCGATGATCAGCGCGATCAGCAGCACGCCCTGGATCAGGCGGCTGGCGGGTTGGAGGTCCTCGGGCACCAGGTCGGCGAGGAACACGATGGCCACCGCGCCGATCGCCGGGCCCCACAGGCTGGCTGCGCCGCCGACGACGACAGCGACCAGCAGGTAGATCGAGTCCTCGACGCCGAACTTGTCGGGAACGATGTTGCCCTCGTTCAGCGCGTAGAGCGCACCGCCCACCCCGGCGTACATCGCCGAGAGCCCGAAGGCCGACACCTTCACCCGGGCCAGGTTGATGCCGCTGGACGTGGCGGCGATCTCGTTGTCGCGCACCGCCACCATCGCCCGGCCCATCCGCGACCGGATCAGGTTCCAGGCGACGAGGAAGAACAGCGCGCCGATGGCGAGGAACACGTAGTAGGTCCACTGCGACGAGGTGAGGTCGCCGAACGGCGGGTCGAAGCGCACCGTGCGGGGCTTGATCACGCCGCCGCCGAGGTCCACCTCGGTGCGCAGCGGCTTGCCCTCCGAGCCGCCGGTGAGCCAGTCGAATCGTTTGACCACCTGCGGGAACAGCATGGCCAGCGACAGGGTCACCAACGCCAGGTACAGCCCGCGGATCCGGAGTGCGGGCAGCCCGACGACGACGCCGACGGCCATGGCGATCAGCCCGGCGACGACCACCGAGCCCAGCAACGGCCAGCCGTGGTCGTTCACCAGGATGGCCGAGGTGTAGGCGCCGACGCCGAAGAAGGCGGCGTGGCCCACCGACACCTGGCCGGTGAACCCGGTGAGCAGGTTGAGGCCCATTGCGGCGATCGCGTAGGCGATCACCTTGGAGAAGCGGTCGAGCTGAAAGTCGGCGTACTGGAAGGGCAGCGACAGCACGACGATCGCCAGCACCAGCGCGATGACGCCCTTGATCAGCTGGGCTTTGCGGTCCGGGGCCAACAGTGCGTCGAGTCGGCCCGAGGCGGCGAGCGCGTCGGCGTCCGGCGCGGGCAGCGAACCCGGGGACGCCCCGGCGGACTTCGGGTCGGTGGAACCGCTCAGCGGGTCGGAGGCGCTCATACGCGGTTCACCTCCTTGGTGCCGAAGAGTCCCTGTGGCCGCACCAGCAGGACCACCAGGATCAGCACAAACGCCGGCATCAGCTGGAACTCACCGCCGATCGCGTCGACGTAGTACGGCAGGGTCTCGGTGATCAGGCCCACGATCAGCCCGCCGACCACCGCGCCGAGGGGGCTGTCGAAGCCGCCCAGGGTGACCCCGGCGAAGGCGTAGATGATGACGACGAGCATGAAGTTGGGGTCGAAGTTCAGCGAGCCCACCGTGGACACGCCGGCGACGACACCGATGCTGACGGCCAGGCCCCAACCCAGCATCAGGGTGCGCTGCACCGCGATGCCGCTCAGGCTGGCCGACTCGGCGTTGGTCGACACCGCCCGCAGGGCCAGGCCCAGCTTGGTGTAGCGCAGCAGCGCCCAGAACGCTCCAGCCGCCACCAGCAGCAACGCCACCGTGCCGATCGTCTGGTACGACAGCCCGGTGCCGCCGACGTCGATCGAGCCACGACCGAACAGCGGCGACGCCAACTCGTGGTTGGCCGAGTTCCAGAACAGCGCCGGCAGCTCGTGCATGGCCAGGTAGAGGCCGATGGTGACGATCACCACCGCCAGCGGGTTGAGGTGCGGGTCGCCAAGCGGTCGGATCACCAGCGCCTGAATCGCCGCGGCACCTGCGAAGGCGACCACCATGACGATCACCAGCGCCAGCCACACGTTGAGCCCACCGCCCGCGTCCTGCCCCACCAGCGCCCACACCAGGTAGGTGCTGAACATCGCCATCTCACCCTGCGCGAAGTTCAGCAGTCCGGAGCTGCGGTAGATGATGACCAGGCCCAGGCCGAGCATGGCGTAGACGGCGCCCTTCTGGAAGCCGTCGAAGACGCGCTGCAGCAGAAAGGCCGTGTCGAAGGCCAGGAGCATCGGCATCAGCGCCCGTCCTCATCGACGACGCCCGGGAAACGGTGGGAACCCAACTCGGTCACGGTGCTCACACTCCCAGGTAGGCGCGTTGGACCGACTCGCTGGCCAGCAGCTCGGCGGCCGTGCCCTCGTCGGTGATCTTCCCGGCCTCCAACACGTAGGCGCGGTCGGCCACCTCGAGCGCAAGGTTGGCGTTCTGTTCCACGAGCAGGACGGCCAGGCCCTCGGATTCGTTGATGGCGCTCAGGCGCTCGAACACCTCCCGGGTGATCAGCGGCGCCAGGCCCAGCGAGGGCTCGTCGAGCAGGATCAGCCGGGGCCGACCCATCATCGCCCGGGCGATCGCCAGCATTTGCTGCTCGCCACCCGACATCGACCCGGCGGTCTGATGGCGACGCTCGGCGAGCCGAGGGAAGGTGTCGAACCAGCGGGTGACATCGTCGTCGATCTCGTCGTCGGAGCGCAGGTAGGCGCCCACCGCCAGGTTCTCCTCCACCGTCAGCTCCGACAGCGTGCCCCGCCCCTGGGGCACGTGGGCGATGCCCACCTTGGCCACCTTGTCGGCCCGATCACCCAGGATCGAGGCGCCGTCGAAGTTCATCGTTCCCGAGGCCGACACCAGGCCGGAGATCGCCCGCAGGGTGGTGGTCTTGCCGGCGCCGTTGGCGCCCAGCATCACCACGAACTCGCCGGGGTTCACCACCAGGTCGAGACCGAAGAGCACCTGCACCGGCCCGTACGCGGCGGTCAGGTCGCCGAGTTCCAGCAGCGGTTGGGTCATGACGCCCCCAGGTAGGCCTCGATGACCACCGGGTCGGCACGAACGGTGGCCGGATCGCCCTCGGCGATCTTGGCCCCGAACTCCATCACGACCACGTGGTCCGAGATCTCCATCACCATTCCCATGTGGTGCTCCACCAGCAGCACGGTCAGCTCGAAGTCGTCGCGGATCGTGCGGATCACCCCGGCCAGCTCGTCCACCTCGGAGTGGGTGAGGCCGGAGGCCGGCTCGTCGAGCAGCAGGGTGCTGGGCGCCGACGCCAGCGCCCGGGCCAGCTCGATCCGCTTGAGTGTGCCGAAGGGCAGGCCGGCCGCCGGCAGCCTGGCGTACTGGGCCAGGTCCAGCCGGTCGAGCAGCTCCATGCCCCGGCGCCGGGTGGCCTGCTCGCGCCCGAGGAACTGCATGCCGACCAGCGAGCTGAGGAACCCGCCGGTGGTGCTCGAGTGCTCGCCGATCATCACGTTGTCCAACACGGTCAGGCCCGGCACGAGCGCCAGGTTCTGAAACGTGCGGGCGATGCCCAGATGCGCGATCTGGTGGGCGGGCGTCGACAGCAGCTCGCGCCCGTCGAGCCGCACCGATCCCGAGTTGGGTTCATACAGGCGGGTGACCACGTTGAAGAGCGTCGTTTTGCCGGCGCCGTTGGGGCCGATCAGCGCAGTGATCGAGTCGGCCCCCGCCTGAAACGACAGCGAATCCAGGGCAACGACGCCTCCGAAACGCAGCGTGATGTCATCGACTTCCAGCTGTGGCATCGGTCCCCCCTTCGCCCCTGATCCGCCCAACCATGCGTTGGCGGTGTGAACAGCGGCACCCTACTTCACACGTCACGCGATGAGAGGTTCCACCCACTCAGACGCCCTTGCGGGCATCCATGAACATCGCCTGGAGGGCCTCGTAGCTCTCGATCACCCGGCCGGCGCCCAGCACCACGGTCTCCAGCGGCGCCTCCACCTGGCGCACCGGCACCTCGGTTTCCAGTGCGAGCCGGCGGCCCAGCCCCCGCAACATCGACCCACCGCCCACCAGGTACAACCCCTGGGTGATCAGGTCCTGTGCCAGCTCGGGGGGCGCCTGTCCCAGGCAGGTGATCACCGAATCCACCATGGCTCCCACCGGTTCGGCCAGCGCCTCGCGCACCTCCTCCGGGCTGAGCAACACGGTCTTGGGCAGGCCCGACATCAGCTCGCGGCCCCGCACCTCGGCCTGAAACTCCTCCTCGGTGGGATAGGCCGACCCGATGGTGATCTTGATCTCCTCGGCGGTCTGCTCGCCCACCGCAATGCCGTACTCGCGCCGGATCCAGGTGATCAGCGCCGCATCGAGGTCGAAGGACCCCACCCGGACCGCCTGGATCGCCACGATGCCGCCCATCGAGATCAGCGCGGTCTCCGAGGTGCCGCCGCCGATGTCCACCACCATGTTGGCGATCGGCTCGTTGATCGGCAGGCCCGCGCCGATCGCAGCCGCCATCGGCTGCTCGATCAGCTGTGCGTCCGCCGCACCCGCGCGCCGGGTGGCGTCGATGACCGCCCGGCGTTCCACCGGCGTGATCGCCGAGGGAACGCAGATCACCACGCGCGGGCGGTTGAACCTGCTGACGCCCACCCGCTTGAGCAGCAGGCGGATCATCTCCTGGGTGACCTCGAAGTCGGTGATCGCACCCTTGCGAAGCGGCCGCACGGCCACGATGTGTGCCGGGGTGCGGCCGATCATGTGCCACGCCTCGCGGCCCATCGCCAGCACGTCCTTCGTCCGGCTGTTGATGGCGATCACCGAGGGTTCGTTGAGGACGATTCCCTCACCCCGGGCGTAAACCAGGGTGTTTGCGGTGCCGAGGTCGATGGCCAGGTCGCGTGCCAGTGGGGATTCCTCTCAGGTGCGCTGGTCTCGGTATCGAGCAGGTCGGAAGTACGGGCGAGGTCACTATGGTGCCCCATGGCGCTGGTGCCGGCACGCATGGGGGCTTCGGGATTGGTTCGTTACGAGGGCCGACCCCGCACTCGGGGTCCGGGCTCAGCCTTTTCGCCGACCGCCCGCCTTGGACTTGCGGTCACGCGTGTCCTTCGACGTCGAGGGGTCGAGCGCCGACATCGTGCGCCGAAAGTCGGCCATCGCGTCGGAGGATTCCGACCGCTCGCGAAGCAGCAGCCAAGCCACGAGCGAACCCAGAACGCTCAGCACCACCGCCACCATCAGGAAGACCGCCGGGCTCATCGAATCGCCTTGGCAGCAGCTCCGACCGGCGACGACCCGCCTGCTCGAACCGTTGACGACGCTGTGTTCACTGTGGCTCCTCGATCACCGACGCGGTCGGACTCCATTGGCGCCCATCGGGGGCCACCTCCTCCTTCCAGAGCGGCACGGTGGCCTTCAACCGGTCGATGAGATGAGCCGCCGCCGCGAACGCCTCGCCGCGGTGGGCCGATGAGACTGCCACGACGACGGCCTCTTCGCCCAACGCGACCCTCCCCGTACGGTGCAGCGCCGCCACCGCCCGGATCGCCGGCCACGTCTGACGGGCCTGCTCGACCAGCGACTCCAGGCGCGGCACCACGTGGGCCTCGTAGGCCTCGTAGTGCAGCTCGGTGACCCCGACCCGGTCGCCGGCGTGGTCACGGGTGGTGCCGCAGAACACGACGACGGCCCCGCAGTCCGGGCGCACCGCCCACCTGCGGACCTCCTCCACCGGCAGCGGTTCGCCGCTGAGTTCCAGCCAGGTGTCCTCGGTGCGTACCACTCCCCCGACGCTACTTCCGGCTGCCCGAACCCGCCCGCCGGCGTGATGCCAACCCCGGCCACGGCCGCCCGGGCCGCGGCCCACCGGCCGCGCCGCGTCGATATCGTGAGCCCATGCCCAGCGGGACCCAGCCGGAGGAGCCGGACGACGACGCGCACCCTGGCGGCGTCGAAGGCTCGTCGGGTTCGGACCCCGAGGTCCCGGTCCACCCCGACGACCGGATCTGGCGTCACCCCAGCGAACTGGCCCGGATGCGGGCGGCCAAGGCCGCCGCCATGCCCACCCCCACCAGCATTCGTCGTCCCACCAGCAACCCCTGGGTCAGCCGGATCCCCACGTCGCTGGTGATCGCCGCCGGACTGGCCACGATGATGGCCTCGGTCGGCGCGGTCGTGGCCTTGTCACAGCGATCCGACCAGCCGGAGCGCCAATCGACCGCCACGTTCACCAGTCAGGTCGCCACCTCGCCGATCACGTCGATCGAGTCGGACGGCCAGGAGGCCCAGGGCGTGATCGTCGACCCCGCCGGAATCGTGTTGGTGGCGATGCACGACCCGCCGGCCGAGGCGAGGATGGAGTTCGGCCGCCGGAAGGCCGACGTCACGTTGCGGTCGACCGACTCCCAGCTCGGGCTGGCCGCCTACCAGGTGGACGAGATCGACGAGGACGGCGCCAACCCCGAATCCGTCGCACCGACCACGCTGTCCGGCCCGCCCCCCGCCGGATCCGACCGGGCGTGGCCGATGCCGACCGCCAGCTCCGACCTCAGCGACCTCGACGTCGAGTGGGTCGAGAGCGGCTGGGGGTTGATGCTGATGACCGATGGTGCGCCGGCCACCCTTTCGCCGGGGCCGGCGATGGCCGAGGGCGGCGAGTTGCTGGGTATCGCCACGGTGACCGAAGACGGCGATCGGGGGGTCGTCCCCTGGCCGGTTCTCAAGGCGGTCGGCGCACGACTCAGCCCGAATCGACCCAAGTCGGGCAAGCTGCCGGCATCGATCGAGGATCAGGACGACGGTGCGATGATCACCGACGAGTGGAGCGACGGTGCGCTCGAGTCCGGCGACCTGTTGGCCTCGATGGACGGACTGCCGATCTCCTCCGCCAAGGAGGCGATGACCCTTGCGTCGTTTCACCGGGCGGGCGAATCCACCCGGGTGCGATGTCACCGGTCCGGCCGGGAGGTGTCCGTCGAGGTCGAACTCGTGTAACGCTCCTCGCGGGACCTTCTTCAACCCATCGGTTGACATCCCGAGCGGTCGACCCTAACTTCACAACCACCTGGTTGAAGACGACGCTGCGGGGTGACCCGGCGGCCGACCCCAACCCCGACCGAAGGGCCACGCCGTGGACATGAAACTCGAACTGGTGCCGGTACCGGTGACCGACCTTGACCGATCCAAGACCTTCTACGAGGATCGCCTGGGATTCAACGTCGACGTCGATGTCGAACCGGCCACCGGCGTGCGGATCGTGCAGCTGACTCCACCCGGATCGGCCTGCTCGATCCTCCTCAGCACCGGGTTGCCCAACCTGGCCGGCATGAGTCCCGGCACGATCAAGGGCCTTCACCTGGTCGTCGACGACATCGAGGCGGCCCGGCGCGAGTTGGCCGACCGTGGCGTGGAGATCGGTGAGGTCGACGACTCCGCCGGGGGAGGCGTTCGCTACGCCGCCTTCACCGACCCCGACGGCAACTCGCTGACCCTTCAGGAGATGTCCTGGCGAACGGGCGACAGCTTCTAGGCCGACGGTCGTTCCATTCGGGGGACCGCACTACCCACGTGGCGACAGGAGCTGCGAACGGCCCTCCACCAGGAACGCCCTGGCTGCGGCGGCCGGGTCCGGCTCGGTGATCAGGTCGGCGTACCGGAGGATGGCCAGGCGGCCGCTCGACCAGTACCGGCTGTCGGGCAGATCGTCGGGGAACCAGGGCCCGACGTACACGTACGGCAGCGGCTCGGGGCCAGCGGTCGCGTCCTTGGCGACGTCGCCCGGCGAGAACCCGTACGAGGCCCGATTGGTCTCGGGGTCGCCGATTTCGATGGCGGGATCGAAGTGCTCGGGCCACAGCTGCGGATCGCTTGCGAGCGGCGAGTCGGGGTCCATCGACAGGTCCTCGAGGATCCCCCACGCGAAGGCGAACCAGGCGGCGAGCGCGGCGGCGTCCTCGTCGACGAACTCGAGGTCGGCGTCGAGGTCTCCGGGTGCGGGAATGTCGAGGTCGGCCGCCCAGGACACGTCGGGGTCGACCCCGGTCAACGAGCCGGCCGCCGTCAGCGTCGTGATGGGTTCGGAGCGCCGTCCCTTCGATGAGTGCACCACCAGCTCGGTGCCCTCGACCGCGACCCGCGTCATGCCGTCCGGGCCATGGAAGGACGGCGTGCCGAAGCCGCCGGGTGTCGCCCGCAGGCCCATCCGCCCCATCGCCTGACGACGGGGCGGGCTGACCACGTAGGCGGCGACGCGGTGGGCCGCCAGCCGGGAGGCGCGAAACGAGTCCCTCAAGGGGAGGAGCCGGGTGTCCATGGTCAGTACCTTTCGGGAGGGCTACACGAGCAACGCATCGGTCACGACCTCGACGACGGAGGGGCCCTCCTGGGCCAGGGCGGCCTCGATGGCGTCGTGCAGCTGGTCCAATCGGGTCACCCGGACTCCGTGGGCGCCGCACAGCTCGGCGTAGGCGGCGAAGTCGGGGTTGTGCAGGCTGGTCTGCCAGACGTCGAACTCGCCGGCCCGTTGCTCCTTGGAGATCTTGCCCAGCTCGTCGTTGTTCAGCAGCACGTGGGTGATGTTCATGCCGTACTTCACCGCCGTGGTCACCTCCATGGCGTACTGGCCGAACCCGCCGTCGCCCGAGACCGACACCACCTTGCGGCTGTCGCCGACGGCCGCCCAGGCACCCATGGCCGCCGGGAAGGCGAACCCGATCGAGCCCAGGTAACCCGACATCAGTACGTCCTGGTTGGCCACCTCGAAGTACCGGCCGAAGGAGTACGTGTTGTTGCCGACGTCGACGCAGATCACCGCGTCGTCGGGCACGTCATCGCTCAGCTCGGCGAAGATCGACGCTGCGTTCATGCCCTGGCCGCGATCGTCGGAGCGCCGACTCGCCTTCTCCTCCCGCCAGATGCTCCAGCGTTCGGCGACGATCGAGCGCTGGTCGACACACCCGTGGGTACCGGCCAGCCCGGCGGTCAGCAGCCGGGCCGTCCTGCCGACGGCCCCCTGGAGGCCGAGGTCCACCGGGTGGTGGCGGCCGATCGCCATCGGGTCGAAATCGACCTGCACGATCGGCTTGTAGGGAGCGATCCCGGTGTGATTGGAGAACGAGGCGCCAAACACGATGACCAGGTCGGACTCGTTCATCAGCCAGCTGGCCACCGGCGTGCCACTGCGGCCGAGCACGCCGCAGCCCAACGGATGGTGGTCCGAGATCGCCCCCTTGGCCTTGAACGTGGTCAGCACCGGAGCCCCGAGCAACTCGGCAAGCTCGATGACCGGCTCCATCTCGGGCCGTGCCCCCTGACCCACCACGATGATCGGTCGCTCGGCCGCCCCGATCGTCTTGACGGCCTCGGCCACCACGTCCGCTGGAGGGGTGATGTCGTGCGACCCGGTGCGGCCGGTGGGGCCCGACGCCTGCTGCTCCGAGGTTGCGACCTGCACCTCGTCGGGGAGTATCAGGTGCGACACGTCGCGCTCGACCAGGGCCGTCTTGCACGCCAACGTCATCAGTTCCGCGTGGTCCGCTCCGGCGAGCACCACCTCACCGAATCGGGCCACGTCGCTGAACGCCGTCGCCAGATCCAGGTCCTGAAAGGCGCCGCGGCCCTTGGTGGACGATGGCACCTGGCCGGACAAGGCCAGCACCGGGGCCCGGTCAACCTTGGCGTCGTACAGCCCGGTGAGCAGGTTGGTGGACCCCGGCCCGGCGATGCCGAAGCAGGCGGCGAGGCGCCCGGTGAGCTTGCCGTAGGCGGTGGCGGCGAAGGACGCCGCACCCTCGTGCCGGATGCCGAAGTAGCGCAGGTCGCCGCGCTGCTCGGCCCGACTCATGGCGTCGGCAAAGCCCAGGTTGGAATGACCCACCATGCCGAACACCGATTCGACACCCCAGTTGACCATGGTCTCCACCATCACGTCGGACACCGTCCGGACGTGTTCGGCCTCGGCCGGAAGCGCCACGTAGAGGCCGTCGTCGCGCACCTCCGCGGCGTAGGCCTCGGGCGCGTCCGAGAAGCCACCGGGCGGCCGACCGTTGCAGGGGCTGTAGTCGTAGCCGTGCCAGGGGCATCGCAACCAGCCCTTCTCGATCGAGCCCTCCCCCAACGGGCCGCCCTGGTGCGGACAGTGGTTGCTCATCACCCCGTAGGCGCCGTCGACGTTGGTGACGCACAGCGTGCGCCGCCCCACGGTCACGGTGGTGACCCGCCCCTCCGGCAAGTCGCCGGGGTCGAGCACCCGGTGCCATTCGTGGTTTCCCTCGGGGACGGGGACCGGTTCGGTGGATGGTTGGTCGTCGCTACTCATTTGCGTTGCTTCCGGTCGGTGGTGCCTGCGGCAGAACCATCGCTCGTCCCCTCATCGTTGGCATCGAATCGGACCCCGCCTTCCTCCAACCCGGCGAGGCGCCATTCTCGTCCCGGCCCGCCGTTCCCGGATGGCGGTTCGTTCGCGGATCGCAGAACCCGACCGTAGGCTCGATCCATGGCCGACACTCCTCGTTTCCGCATGGGCAGGCTCGATCACGTCCACATCCGCGTTCCGGACCGGAGCGAAGCCGCCGCCTGGTACGCCAAGCACCTGGGCTTCGAGCCGGTCAGCGACTACGGGTTCTGGGCCGACGCGGTCGACGGCGGGCCGCTTCAGATCTCCGCCGACGGCGGCGACACCATGCTGGCGTTGTTCCAGGTGAGCGACGGCCACCCGATGGTGGCCCAGCAGACCGGCGTGGCGTTCAGCGTCGACCTCGACACCTTCGCCGCTTTCACCCGCTCGCTGCCGGGCGAGATCATCGGCCCGACGGGCAACCCGCTGGTGGCCAACGACCTGATCGACTTCGACCTGTGTTGGGCGTTTGACCTCGCCGACCCGTGGGGCAACCGCTACGAGCTCAACTGCTACGACTACGAGGGTGTTCGCACGGGCCTGGTGGAGCCCGACGGCATCTCACCGGTGCGGTACTGGCCCCGGGAGCTCTATGAGGCCCACTCCGGCCGCGAGTGACCCCCCACGCCGGCTCGCCCGTCATCGACCCGGGGAGTCGGCTCGGCCCTCGAGGTCGAGCCGGGGCAGGATCCGGTCGAGCCATCCGGGGAGCCACCAGTTCGGATCGCCGACGAGCGCCATCGTCGAGGGCACCAACACCATACGAACGATGGTGGCGTCCACGGCGACCGCGGTGGCCAGGCCGATACCCATCATCTTCACCACCGGATCGGCGCTTCCGACGAACCCCAGAAAGACGCTGATCATGATGAGCGCCGCAGCGGTGATGACCTGTGCCGTGGCACCGAGCCCCTCGACGACGCTGTCGATGTTGGAATGACCTCGGTGGTACTCCTCCCGGATGCGGGACAGGATGAACACCTCGTAGTCCATCGACAGCCCGAAGAGGATGGCGAACATCATCATCGGCACAAAGGACGCGATGGGAACCGCCTCGTCCAGCCCGATCAACGAGCGGCCCCAGCCCCACTGGAACACGGCCACGACCACCCCGTAGGCCGCCCCGATCGACAGCAGGTTCAACAACGCCGCCTTGAGGGGCACGAGGATGGAACGAAAGACCATCATCAGTAGCAGGAACGAGAGTGCGACGACGGCGCCGATGAACCACGGGAGCCGACCGGCGATCTTGTCGGACTGATCGATGAAGCCCGCGGTCGGACCGCCGAGTAGCACCGTGGCGTCGCTGGTGTCGGTCGCCTCGGGAATCGTGTCGTTGCGCAGGCGATGCACCAGGTCGCTGGTCGCCTGATCCTGGGGTTTCGACGTGGGAATGGCGGTGATGATCGCCGTGTCGCCGGCGCCGTTCACCGCCGGCGGCGACACCGCCCGAACGCCGGGGTCGTTGCCGACCGCGTCGGAGAGTGCGCCGAGCACGGCCGGGTCGTCCCCGGCGTTCAGGTCGACCGTCAGCAGCAGCGGACCGTTGAATCCGGGGCCAAACCCGTCGGCCAGCAGGTCGTAGGCGCGTCGGTGCGTGGTGCTCACCGGGTCCGTCCCGGCGTCGGCCTGACCGAGGCGCATGTCCAGCACCGGGAGCGCCAGCGTCAACAGGGCCAGGGTGGCCAGCACCGCCGACCGCCAGGGGTGGTGGGCCACCCAGTGGGCCCACCGCACCCAGCCGCTGTGGCCCGTGCGCGCCCCGACCACCCCGCCCGCATCGACGACGTCGGCAGTCCGGGCCGCGCCCGTCCGGTGCGATCTCGCCAGCACCCGTGAGCCGGCGAACGCGAGCAGCGCCGGAAGCAAGGTGATCGCCACGAGGACGGCGACGGCCACCACCAGCGACGCCGAGTAGCCCAGGGCGGCCACGAACGGGATCCCCGCCACCTGAAGCCCGAGGATGGCCACCACGACGGTCCCGCCGGCGACCACCACCGCCTGACCTGCGGTTGCGTTGGTCCGACCGATCGACTCCTCGATCGTCATTCCGGCCTCGAGGTGGTCCCGGTGTCGGCTCAGGATGAAGAGCGCGTAGTCGATGCCCACCCCCAGACCGATCATCGTGCCCAGCCGCGGCGCCACCGACGGGATGTCGATGACCGCTCCCAGCAGGCCGACGAGCGACAGGCCGACGAGCAGGCCCACCACCGCCACGCCCAGGGGCAGGACGGCGGAGTAGACGCTGCGAAACGTGACCAACAGGATGAGCAGCGCAGCGACGATGCCGATCATCTCGGCCGGGCCGGTGGATCGTTCCTTGAGTACCGTCGGGAGTTCGCCGCCGAATTCGACCTGAACCCCAGCCGCCTCCGCCGGAGCTGCGGTGTCGACCAACGCATCGAGCGCCTCGCGGCCCAGCTCGGCCGTCGATCCGTCGAACTGGACCGAGGCAAACGCCGTGGTGTCATCCGAGGAGATCGACATGGGCGAGGCCAGCGGATCGGTCACTCCCAGGACGTGGTCGAGCGCCCGCAGCTCGCCGACCGTCGAGGCGATGCCGGCCGCCGCCGGCTCGTCGGCGACCGAGCCGTCGTCGACGTGAAAAACCACCATGGCGGTGGCGCCGGACCGCTCAGGGAAGCGCTCCCGAAGCAGGTCGACCGCCTGTTGCGACTCGACGCCCGGAACCTCGAAGTTGTCGACCGTGCCGCCGCCGCCGATGCGGTTGGCGGCGAGGACGAGCACCGCCACCAGCCCCCAGACAGCAACCACGAGCAGGCGCCTCCGAGCGCTGAATTCGCCAAGACGGTAGAGCCGGTTCGACATGTTGCTCGTGCCTCCTCGTTCGGCGCGGGCCGCCCCGCTGTGCATTCAAGGTAAAATCGCAGTCGCTGCAACTTTGCACCTTCTGTCATGAGATGTCAAGATGTGGCGGTGAGCGTGGAACCGGGTCTCCGAGCGCGCAAGAAGCAGGAACGGCGGCGCACGATCGAAGCGGCCGCCTTGGACCTGGTTGAGGAACACGGGTTTGACGGCACGACGGTCGACCAGATCGCCGCCGCCGCCGACATCGCACCCCGAACGTTCTTCTACTACTTCCCCACCAAGGAGGACGTCGTACTCGCCGACTACTCGGACCGCCTCGACCGGATCCTGGCCGAGTTGGGCGATCGGCCTGAGACCGAAGCGCCGTGGGAGGCACTGGAGGCCTCGTTCGTCGTGGTTGCGGCGGACTACGAGGCGGCCCGCGACGACCTGGTTCGCCGATTCGCGATCATCAACGCCAACGCCACCGTGTACGCCAGAAGCCTCCAGCTGCAGTCAGGCTGGGAGGACTCCCTCGCCGACGTGCTGGGTCGCCGAGGCGACGTCGGCGACGAGGACCTGCAGCCCAGGTTGCTCGCGTCGTCAGCGCTGGCGTGCATGCGCTCGTCGATTCGGCACTGGGTGCTCACCGAGTACACCACCCCGCTCCCCACCCTGGTTCGTCGGTGTTTCGGTCGGCTGGCGCAGGGATTGGGCCCTGCGGGCCCGACCTGATCGCACGGCCGGCGGGGTACCGCTCGTCGAACGAACTCCACACCGCCTGGGAGACTGGCCACATGTGGTTCGAGGAGTTGGTCGGGTTCAACGAGACGTCGGCGGACGAGGTGCGACGCCGCCTTCGGGTCGATGGCGAGGTGATGACGTCGACGGCCAACGGCCGGTCGATGCGATGCGGCACCCTGACGATGCCGTCGCTGGCCGAGCTCCGAGAGCTCACGCCCGACCCAGCCCCCGGCTCGGACGCGCTGACGATGCGCCAGATCGTCGGCGACGCCGGTGCGCTGCATCGCGACCCGAACCACGCCGGTGCGCTGTTCCAGGCGGCGTCGCAGTTCAACCTGCTCGAGATGGTCTCGCCCAACGTCACCCCGGAGGCCGGCGTGGCCGGGTATGAGCACGACCCGACGCAGGGACCCGCCTGCGCCGTCGCCTGCGGCGCCGGGACGATCCTCCGCAACTACTTCGTCGAGGTGAACGGCCAGGTGGGGCAGACCGCCGACCACCAGCTCGACTGCCTCGCCGACGTCGCCGACCATCTGTACCCACACGGCGGCCCGGCCTGGACGATGACCAACGGCTACGCCATGTTCTCGGCCAAGGAACTGCAGCGGCTCGACGGCCGCCTCGCCGAGATGTCCGAACACGACCTCGACCAGGTTCGGGCCCGGCTGCGGATCGGCGTGCACCGCAACGTCGAGGTCACCACCGCCTCGGGTGGCCAGACGGTCACACAGGCCTACTGCTCGGCGCTGCCGGTGGCCTACAACCGGCGGGTGGACCAGGCCGGTTTCAGGCGGTTCGCCCGCCTCGCCCTCAGGCGTCCTACGAAGCAACCCTTCGCCGCCGCGCTGAACGCCCGGCGGACCGGCAACCGCACCGTCTTCCTCACGATGTTGGGCGGCGGCGTGTTCGGCAACGACCAGGCCTGGATCATCGACGCCATCGACCGCGCCTGCGCCCTGCTCGGCGACCTGCCGCTGGACGTCGCCATCGTGGCGTACCGGTCACCGTCGCCGGAGGTCACCGAACTGATCGAGCGCCGGTAGCCATCGGGTCGGTTCCCACACCGGGCTCGCCCCCGATGGTCGACCGACCGCCTCCCTCGGCGTTCGACGCGTGCGGCGCCCGACCCTCCTGCCAACTCCAGGCATGGCGGGCGATCAGCGCGAGGAGCACCACCTCCACGACGCTGCCGAGCACGTAGTAGCCCCACTCGCCCACCGCTCCGCCAATGATCGTCAGGGCGTAGAGCGACGCGACCGCAAGGTTGACGAGGCGGTTGAGCATCGGGCGCATCACCAGCGTGAGGTAGATCATCAGCGACGGGACGATCACGTACAACGTCGTGAAGAACAGAAACGTCTGGTTGATGTCGAAGGCGAAGATCCGCTCGGCCTCGATGTCGGCGCGCACGTCGGGGCGGTACAGCGAGAACAGATCGACGTAGGCGAAGATCAGCATCGTTGCGGTCCACAGCGCCGAGACCTTGAGGCGCGGGTCGATCGGGCGGTCGTAGGTGCCGGTGATGGCGGTCATGGGTGCTCCAGTTGGGGATCGGGTTGAACGGACGACGGCACGGTACCCCGGCCAGCGTCATTACGCAACGTTGCGTAGCGTAATGATCCATCCGGGTTCTCATTCCGCCGGTGTCGCCTTCGTGGTGACGCTACGCTGGGTCTCGTTATGGCTCGCCCTCCCAGCACGGTCGCCCGCAACAAGCTGATGAGCGCCACCATGGAGATCCTGGCGACCGAGGGGGTGGGCTCGGTCAACGCCGAGGAGGTGGCACGTCGATCGGGGGTGGCGAAGACCACGCTGTACCGGCACTTCGGCACCACCGACGCCCTCGTCTTCGCAGTGGTCGAACAGAACGTCGCCGCCGCCGAACCGCCCGACACCGGCACGCTTCGAGGTGACCTCGCCGAGATCCAGCGTCGCTACCTGGAGGTGGCGAGCCCGCGGCAGAGCCGTGAGCTGTTCGTGTGGATGGTGGCGAAGTCGATCGAGGACCCCATCAACCGCGAGCTGTTCCGCCGGGCACGGGTGCAGCCGCGAGGCCCCACGGTGATCGCCCTGCAACGCGCGATGGCCCGTGGCGAGATCGATGCGAACACCGACGTGGACCTGGCGATGCACGTCATCCAGGGGCCACTGATCTCGATGCGCATCGTCGACAACTCCGACGTGGGCGACGACGACCTGGACACGATCCTCGACATGACGGTGCGGGCCCTCGGGGCCGTCGGACCAACCGGTCGCCAGGCCGCACCAACGCGGTAATCGGGGCGACCCGGCCTACCCGAACGGGTCGGCGATGGTGGTCGGTCAGGTCAGGGCGCGCCGGTTGCGACGGGACTCGGTGGTGCCGGCCCGCTTGGCCCGCAGCTTGGCGCCTCGCGAGAACTCGAGGGCGTCGAAGTGCTCGGGGTCCGGCGGGACCGCCGCCGGATCGATCAGCCGTTCACCGAGGGCGATCTCGGCGATCACCGGGCGGTCGAGGATGTCGCCGGCACAACGGACGCCGCCGCTGATCGCCCCGGCGATGCCGTGGCCCGACACGGTGTTGGCTCCCACCAGCCACAGGCCGTCGATCTCGGTGCGGAAGGCGGGCCGGTTGTCGCCCACCTGGTCGGGCGAGTGCATGTAGCCGTAGCTGGTGCCGCCACTGCCGTGGGTGTAGCGCTCATACGACAGCGGGGTGGCGGTCTCGAGGTGGACGATGTGCTCCCGGAACGGCCCCAGGACGCGCTCGGCGGCGTCGACCAGGTGATCGGTCAGCTCCTGCTTGCGGGCCCGATAGGTCGGGTTGCGGCGATAGCGCTCGCCGTCGGCGGGGCTCCCGTCGACGCCCCAGTAGTCGTAGCCCCGCGGCGCCAGCGTCATGATCTGGAAGTTGGTGTGTCCCGGCGGGCACAGCTCGGGGTTGGCCGGGTCCTTGCGGGACGCCATGGCCACATAGGCGAACGGCAACTCGTCGTCGGGGAGTTCCCCCCTGTCGAGGTCGGCGTAGAGCGAGTCGATGTCGTAGTCGGGGAACACGAAGTAGTTGGTGTTGGGCCCTCGAGCTCGCGGTCGACCACCACGTAGGTGCACACCAGACCGAGGGTCATCCGGGCCTGCTCCGCCCACGCCACCGTCTCGGGGCGGAGGTGGTCGGCACCGACGAGGTCGACGAGCGTGCGGCGGTGATCGGCGTTGCTCACCACCACCGGCGCCCGTTCTTCGTCGCCGTTCTCGAGCCGAACCCCGACCGCAGCGCCGTCCTCGATCAGGATGCGGTCCACACCCGACAGCGTTCGCACCTCGCCGCCGCAGGCCTCGATCACCTGGATCAGCCGGGCCCCGATCATCTGGCCGCCGCCCACCGGGTAGTAGGCGCCGAACATGTAGTGGTAGATCATCGAGGCGTGCATCTGCACGGCGCTTTGGCCGGGGCCGCCCGCGTACAACCCGGACCAATGGTCGAGCACCGCCCGGGCCCGGGCCGAGAGTTCGCAGTGGTCGAACAGGTCGCTGAGCGGGCGGGTGGCCCACTCGTCGAAGGTGGGGCGATCCTCACCGAAGAGCAGCCGGCCCTCACGGCCGACCGTTCGCAGGATGGACATCGCCTGCTCGATGCCCTCCCGTTCGTCGGGGAACTGCACCACCATCCGCCGCTCGTACTCCGCCCAGTCGGCGGGCACCCGGAAGGTGAAGTCGGGAAACATCAGCGTGTCGAAGCCGTCGGGGTCGAGCGGCGCAAACGACATCCGGTCGCCCACGCCGAGCGCCTCGAAGACCTTGAAGAAGAAGTCGTTGGGGCCGCACTCGCCCACGTAGTGCACGCCGACGTCGAACTCGAACCAGTCGTCGCCGTGGTGACGCCGGAACACCTGCGTGTTGCCGCCCGCCACGTCGTGGCGCTCCAGCACCAACACCCGCTTGCCCGCCGCCCCCAGACAGGCGGCCGTGGTCAGCCCGCCCGGGCCCGACCCCACCACGATTGCGTCCCACTCGCTCGTTTCCATCGGCGTGCCTTTCGGTCCGGGGCCGGCCGGTCGGCGGCGCCCTCGACTAGATTGACAGTGTCAATCTTCACCTCTCACCCTAGGAACCCCACTTGACAGTGTCAAACAGTTCGCCGGCAGCGCCTCCCAGGCGCCGGACCGACACCGATGGACGGGGCCAGGGCGTCCACTTCGACGGCGACCTGCGGCGGGCGCTGATCGACGCCGCCGTCGCCGGGGTGGAGGAGGTCGGGGTCGACCGCCTGAGCCTGCGGGGCCTCGCCCGAGGCCTCGGGGTGTCCCACGCGGCGCCCGCCCACCACTTCGTCGACAAGGCGGGCCTGTTGACCGCCATCGCCGCCGAGGGGTTCGAGCTGTTCGTGACGCGCCTCGAAGCGGTCACGGCCGACGACTCCATGACGGGCCTGGGCGAACTCGGCCGGGCGTACGCGCGGTTCGCCAACGACCACCCCGGCTACTTCGAGCTGATGTTCCGACCGGCCATCCTGCGGGCCGACGACGCCGACTACCAGCGGGCGAGCCGGGCGGCCTACGGCGCACTGCGGAGCCACATCGCCCGCTACCAGGACGGCGGATGGCGTGCCGATCAGGACCTGGACGCGCTGACGACCGCCGTCTGGGGCCTGATCCACGGCCTCAGCGTGCTTCGGGCGGGGGGCGGCCTCGAACCACAGCACCCCGACACGACGGTCGAGGACCTGATGGGAATCGCGAGCACGCTGATCATCCCCGAGAGCTGATCGGCCACCCCGGCCGTCCCGCCGGGTGGGACACTGTCGCCATGCCTCCCACCGACGCCAGCCTCCGTTGAGTAATCCTCCTGGTCGGCTGATCGGCACGGGCCGGGCCGCCGACGTGTACGACCTCGCCGACGGCACCGTCCTGCGCCGATATCGCACGCCCCACGACTCCGAACTGGAGGCTCGGGCGATGATCTGGCTGAGCGAGCACGGGGACACCGCGCTGCCCAGGGTGCACGACGCCTCCGGCCGAGACCTGGTGATGGACCGCGTCCCGGGCCCGACGATGATGGAGGACCTCGAGGCGCGTCCGTGGCGAATCGTCGGTCATGCGCGGACGTTGGCGCACCTCCAGCGCCGCCTGAATGCGATCGACGCCCCGGCGTGGTTTCCCGAACGCAGTGGGGTGCCCGCCGGGGGCAAGGTGCTCCACCTCGACCTGCATCCCATGAACATCATCCTGGGACCGGACGGGCCGAGCATCATCGACTGGACCAATGCCGCCCGCGGTCAGGGGTCCTTCGATGCCGCCATGTCCTTCGCCCTCATGTCCGGGTTCGAGGTCGACGGGGTGAAGGATCGCGCCGGTCGACGGCTGATGGTGGAGGTCTTCGCCCGCTCACGCGGCCGCCGGGCCATCCGGGGCCGACTCCCGGAGGCGGTGCGGTTCCGACTGGCCGATCCCCACGTCACGCCCGGCGAGCGTCTCCGGCTGCAGGCGATGCTCGGCGGCTGACCGCCGGCCCACTCGCCCCCCACGTCGCCCTTATGCCCGGGCCGCTCGTCGCCACGCCCGCACGAGCGCCCATGCGGCTCCCCCGAGAAGGCCCAGCAGCAACGAGGCCGCACCGCCCAGCACCAGGTCCTGGCGGCGCCGGGCGCTGAGCGACGGCCACCAGGCCGGTGCGTGGGCCACCAGAAACGCCTCGGCACTCGAGTGGGTCGGACCCCACCCGGCCTCCCGCAGCCCGGTCGAGTCGACCGCCAGGTCCCGGCCGACCAGGGCCACCGCCGACGGCGGGGTGGGCGACCACCACGTGAGCCAGCGCAACCACTCGACGGCGACGATCACCCGCCCCGACACCCCCACCACGAAGCGCCGGTCGGCGAGTTCGGCGGTCGTCGGCCCGTCGAGCACGTCGTCCGGGGCCACGTTGAACGCCCCCGACGTGCGCGTCTCCCGCACCACCTCGGCCGCCGCAACCACGTCGCGCACGTGGACGTACTGGACGTGCGGCCACGGCGAGGGATGGAGGCGGCGCACCCTCCACGCCGACCGGTCGTACCAGCCGCGGGAGAACAACGAGGCACACAGCACCGGGCGCAGCGCGGCCACCGGCACACCGTGGCGCTCGCCCCACTCCAGCGCCCGGCGCTCCAACCGCACCCGCCCGGCGACGGCGTCGGGAAGCCGACGCAGGGCCCGCGGTCCGCCGAACGGGTCGGACTCCCGGCTCCGGGCATCCGCTTCACGCACGCGAGGCGGGGAGTAGGCCAGCGCGGTGGACATCACGGTGACGTGGGCCGGCGGATCGGCGACGGCGGCGAGCAGCACCGAGGCGACGAGGCCCTCGTCGACCAGCCCGATCCCCGACCCGTCCACGTCGCGGACGCCCGAGGCGGCCAGCACCACCAGTTCGTCGGCACCGGCGAGGGCGGCGGCCACCGCGCCGCGACGGTCGATGTCGATCACCGGGTGCCCCGCCAGTTCGCCCGGTTCGCCGTCGAGCACCCGACCGACGACGGTCGCGGCGAGGCCGAGCGCCTCCCAGCGTTCGAGCAGTGCAACGCCCAGTACGCAGTCGCCGCCCACCAGCACGACACGATCGGGGCGACCGTTCACCGCCGGCTGGTCGGTGGAACCTGGAAGCGACGCGTCGGCAAGTGGGCCCATGGGGCCTACCATGCCCGCGTGGCACCCAACGATCCATTCGACCCGTCCGACGAGGACGGCAACGACGACGACAACCCGCGGCGAGGCGACGCCAACTCCCCCTCGGAGACCCCGGGCGACGGCGGGCTCGGCGGCATGGGCGGACTTCCCGGCATGGGCGGACTTCCGGGCATGGGCGGCATGGACCTCAACGCGATGCTGCAGGGGCTGCTCTCCAGCATGGGGTCGATGGGCGGCGCCGGCGAGCCGGACAACGCACACCTGGCCCAGCTGGCCGCAGCGATCGCCACCGAGGGTCGCCCGGAGGCCAACATCGACCCGGCCGAGCGCATCCGCATCGAGCAGCTGGCGCGGGTGGCCGAGCTGCACGTCGGGGAGATCACCGGCCTGTCGCTGGCCGGGGTGGAGGTCTCGGCGGTCAACCGCAGCCAGTGGGCCCAGACGACGCTCAAGGCCCACGGCCCCCTGCTGCGACGGCTGTCCGACGCGCTGAGCACCCTGGCCAAGGGCCAGCTGGATCAGGCGGGCGCCGAGGGACCTCCGAGCGCCGACGACCTGCCCCAGGGCATCGACCCGGCGGCATTCCAGGCGTTCATGTCGATGGGGCCGCTGATGGGCACCATGCTGTACACGATGATGGCCTCCGGCACCGTCGGGCAGCTGGCGATCCGCAGCTTCGGCAGCTACGACCTGCCGCTGCCGCGTCACACCGACGAGGTCAACCTGATCGCCTCCAACCTGGAGACCTTCGCCGACGAGTGGGAGCTGGACCGCGACGACCTGGTGCTGTGGATCACCACCCAGGAGCTGGCGTTGCACGCCGCGCTCAGCCGGGCGGCCTTCGGCCCGCAGCTCGAGGCGCTGCTCGGGGCCTACGTCGACGCCTCGCCCACCGACCTGTCCACCGACGCGGTGGCCTCGATGCTGGGCCTGGACCCCTCCGAGGGCGGCATCGACCCGATGTCCGACGACTTCGACCCGACCACCCTGGCGCTCGACCCGGAGCGCCTGCTGGGCTCGCTGCGATCGCCCGAGCAGGAGGCGCTGCGGCCCCGCATCGACGCCGCCGTCGCCGCGCTCGAGGGCTGGGCCGGCTGGGTCACCGACAGCGTCGCCGAACGGCTGATGCCCGGGGGCGGCCGGGTGACCGAGGCGCTGCGGCGCCGCCGGGTGACCACCGACCCCGCCAGCCGATTCGTCGAGCGGCTCTTCGGGCTGGAACTCACCCAGGGGCTGATGGACCGGGGCCGGGCGTTTGTCGCCGGCGTGCTCGATCGGGCCGACCCCGAGGTGCTGACCCGGCTGGTGACCGACCCCGAGGCCATCCCCACCCCCAACGAGCTGGACGCCCCCGGGCTCTGGCTCGCACGGCTGGGAGTGGAGTCGAGCGGCGGCCCGGAACCAGAATCTGGTGACCTCGACGTGCCGGACTTCCCCGACCTCTGAGGCGGCGGCCCCGACACCATCAGGCGCACACAGCCGAATCGACCAGGAGCAGACGTGTCAGCAGAGTTCACCCCCAACGCCGCCAAGATGGTGGAGGGCAACGCCAAGTACGCCGAGGAGTTCCACGAACCCAACCTCGGGGTGCAGCCCACCCTGCACGTCACCGTGATCGCCTGCATGGACTCGCGTATGGACATCTTCGCCCTGCTCGGGCTGGCCAACGGTGAGGCCCACATCATCCGCAACGCGGGCGGGGTGATCACCGACGATGTGATCCGGTCGCTGTGCCTGTCGCAGCGCAAGCTGGGCACCCGCGAGGTGATCCTGGTGCACCACACCGACTGCGGCCTGCAAACGGTCACCGAGGACGCCTTCAAGGCCGAGCTGGAGGCGGAGCTGGGGATCAAGCCGTGGTGGGCGCTGGAGTCGTTCGTCGACCCGTACGCCGACGTGGCCCAGAGCATGGCCCGGTTGGCCGCCAGCCCGTTCATCCCCCACAAGGACCACATCTCGGGCTTCGTCTACGACGTGACCACCGGCCGCATCAACGCGGTCGACGGCGCGTCGGCGAAGCGGCCCGACGTCGGTTAGGCATCGGCCCGGCCGGACGACCTCGGCGAGGTGCCGGGGCGGATGGTCGACACCAGCCGACGGGCCATCGGGCCCGGGGGCCTGAACTTGGGATCGATCCCCGCCGCGGCCATCACGTAGAACCCCACGGCCAGCACGCCGCCGACGAGCACGAGGAACGATCCCGCGGTCACCCCCAGCCTCAGGAACACCGCCAGCGCAGCGCCCAACACCCACACCAGCTGAAACTGGCTCTCGAAGCGGGCGAAGACCCGTCCGCGGTCGACGTCGGGCGCTCCGGCCTGGACCAGCGCGTCGAAGGCCTGCTTGCCGACCGCGGCCCCCGCCGCCACACCGGCGGACAGGAACATCATACCGAACACCCCGGGGAGCACCAGGCCCAGCAGGGCGCTCAGCGCGACGACCACCATCGACCCGGTGAGGATGGCGCCCTCCCGGGCCCGGGCGCGCAGCCTCGGCGCCAGCGCCGAACCGGCCAGCCCGCCGACGACGGCCGCCACGACGATCGCGCCGAAGTACCAGGTGGGGTAGGGCCCGTCGGGCACGTTGGGCACGTAGTCGGCCCCCGAGCCCACCACCTCCCCCACCGTGCGACCCACCGGGGCGGCGTCCGCCGGCCGCCGGAGCGCGAAGGCCAGAAGAAACGACACAAACCCCACCACGCCACGGAGCCACGACATCGCCGCAGCGGCGGTCTGCACGGGCAGGCTGTTCAGCTCGGCGGCGGAGCTGGGCTCGCTGCGCTCGGTGGGCTTGCGGGGGTCGGGCACCCGGATCGCCGCCAACGAGGCGGCGAAGAACACAACCCCGCCCAGCGCGAGCACCGCCTCGGGCCCCACCAGCGACGCCAGGCCGGCCGGGATGGCGGCGGCGGCGCCGGCGAGGCCCGACAGCAGCTGGAGCTTGGAGTTGGCCTCGACCAGTTCGCCGTCGCTTCGCACCGTCGTGGGCACCAGCGCCGCCTTGCCCACCTGGTAGGTCTTGCCCAGCACGAGCACCATGAAGGCCTCGGGAAACAGCAACAAGCCGCCATCGGCGCTGGAGATCAAGGCGAATGCGATCACCATGCGGCCCAGCGCCGAGGCCAGGATCACCAGCCGGTGTCCGCCGGGCACCCGATCCATCGCCGGCCCGATGAAGGGGCCCACGAGGGCGAACGGGGCCATCGTGAACAGCAGGTAGAGCAGGACCCGGCCGCGGGCATCGGTGGGGTCCACCTGGAAGAACAGCGTGTTGGCCAGGGCGATCGCCACCACGGCGTCGCCGGCGGTGGACAGCGCGTGGGCGACGGCCAACCGCGCAAACGGGTCGTTCCAGCGAACCGCGGGGCCGTGGGGTCCGGGCAGGGGCGGCGGCCCGTCCCACGTGCGGGGGCCCCCGCCGTCAGGTTGCACGGGGGTTCACCTACATCACGTTGAGGGCGGCCCGCTTGAGGGCCTCCTCTTCGAGCACGACGTGGGTGTCCACCTCGCCGGGGCCGTCGCCGGGTCGGTTGACCCGGTTCCAGGTTCGGTCGTCGAGGGTCCAGGCCAGCGTGTCGTCGGCCAACTCGACGGCCAGGATGGTGGCCAGGCGCTGGGAGAGATCGGGGTCGAGCACCGGCGTGACCGCCTCCACCCGTCGATCGAGGTTGCGGGGCATCAGGTCGGCCGAGCCGATGTAGGTGGCGCTGCGCCCGTGCCCGGCGCCGTTGGCGAAGTGATACACCCGCGAATGTTCCAGATAGCGGCCGACGATCGAGCGCACCTCGATGTTCTCAGACAGGCCCGGCACTCCCGCCCGAAGGCAGCAGATCCCGCGGACGATCAGCTCGATCCGCACCCCGGCCGCCGAGGCGGCGTAGAGCTGATCGATCATGTCGGGGTCGACCAGCGAGTTCATCTTCATGATGATGTGGCCGGTGCCCTCCGGCGCCTCGATCTCGCCCCGGATGCGGGAGGTCAGGCCGGCCCGCAGGTGGTGCGGCGCCACCAGCAGCCGGTGGTAGGTGACGTCGCGGGCGTAGCCCGTGAGGTAGTTGAACAACGAGCTGGCATCGGCGCCGATCACCTCGTCGGCGGTCAACAACCCGAGGTCCTCGTAGATGCGGGCGGTCTTCGAGTTGTAGTTGCCGGTGCCGACATGGCAGTAGCGGCGCACCCGGTCGCCCTCCTGCCGGGCGACCAACGCCACCTTGGTGTGGGTCTTCAACCCCACCATGCCGTAGACGACGTGCACGCCCGCCTTCTCCAGGCGTTTGGCCCACACGATGTTGTTCTCCTCGTCGAAGCGCGCCTTCAGCTCGACCAGGGCGGCGACCGCCTTGCCCTGCTCGGCGGCACGGATCAACGCCTCGACGATCGGCGAGTCGCCCGACGTGCGGTAGAGCGTCAGCTTGATCGCCAGCACGTCGGGGTCGCGAGCGGCCTGGCGGATGAACTCCTCGACGCTGCCCGAGAAGCTGTCGTAGGGATGCTGCACGAGCACGTCGCCCTTGCGGAGGGCGGAGAACATCTCCGCCGGGGTGCCCTCACCGGCCGCGGTCAGCCGGGGTTGGGTGATGCCCGAGAACTCGCGGTAGGTGCCGTCGGGCAGGTCCAGCGCGTGCACCGCCCACAGGCCGGTGAGGTCGAGGGGTACCCGCCGGCGGTAGACCGTCTCGGGCGGGAGGTCGAGCTCCTCGCGGAGGAAGTCCACCATCTCCTCGGAGGCATGGTCGTCCACCTCCAGCCGGACCGCACCGCCAAACCGGCGGCGACGGACCTCGGACTGCACGGCCACCAACAGGTCCTCGGCCTCGTCCTCCTCGAGGATCAGGTCGGTGTTTCGGGTGACCCGGAAGATCGTCGAGTCCACCACCGACATGCCGGGAAAGAGGCGGTCGAGGTGGGCCGCGATCACCTGCTCGAGCGGGACGAAGCGCTCGCCACCGGGCAGCGCCAGAAACCGATCGAGCAGCTGGGGCACCTTCAGCCGGGCGAAGCGCACCTCCTCGGTCAACGGGTCGCGCACCCGAACGCCCAGGTTGAGCGACAGGTTGGAGATGTACGGGAACGGATGGGACGGGTCGACCGCCAACGGCGTCAGCACGGGGAAGATCCGCTCGTCGAAGACGTCGCGCAGCCAGTCCTGGTCGTTCGGGGGAAGCTCGCGCCACTTCAGGAAGCGGATGTCCTGATCGGCCAGCGCCGGGACCAGGCCGGTGAGGAACGCCTCGTCGGCCTCGTCGGCCAGCTCGGCGGCCCGCCGCGAGATCTCCCGCAGCTGCTGCGCCGGAGTTCGCCCATCGGCCGTGCGGGCGGTGACCCCCGACTCGACCTGCTCCATGAGCCCGGCGACGCGCACCTGAAAGAACTCGTCGCCGTTGGAGGTGAAGATGGCGAGGAACTTCGCCCGCTCCAGCAGCGGGGTGTCCGGATTGGACGCCAGCGCCAGGACGCGGGCGTTGAAGTCAAGCCACGACAGTTCGCGGTTGACGAAGCGCTCCGGCCCGAACTCGGTCACGCCGGTGACTGGGTCAGCGGCCATCGATCCCCCCGTCCAGGGCGATCAGCGGTCGTCGGGCTCGTCGTAGCCCAGATCCCAGTTGAGGCGGATGTGCTCCCGCTCGGCGTCCTTGTTCACCCGCTCGCGGTTGCGGCGAAACTGCGGGTCGTGGGCGGGCAGCAGCATCAACCGTGCGTTGACCCGCGCGGCGAAGGCATCGGCGACCGACTGGTCACCCGAACGGGTTCGGATGTCCCAGTGGGGCGCCACAGGGCCGGTGTAGGCGATCGTCATGTCGGCTCGTGGCGGAGAGTCGGGGTCGTACAGCGGCTCTTCGTAGGCCATGGGCGGGCTCCAGGGAATCGAGGGCGGCCTGCGATGCAGGCGGAAGGAGGGTCATGCTACCGCCCGGCGGGGAACGCGTTGACGGCCCCCGGGATCAGCCTGCTACCCGCCGACCCGGCCGACGACGGCCTGCACCTCGCGGCGTTCCCCCGCACGCAGGTAGGTGATCGTCAGCTTGGCCCCGGGCTTGAAGTCGGCGAGCAGGTCGCCGACCTCGACCGAGGAGGTGACCGCCGATCCGTTCAGTTCCACGATGACGTCACCCTTGAGCAGCCCGGCGTTGGCCGCACCCGACTCCGGCACCACGCTGGCGACAAAGGCACCGGCCTCGACGTCCACCTCGAAGTTGGTACGGATGTCCACCGGCAGCCCGTCGACGTCCTGGGTGCGAACCCCGAGGAAGGGACTGTCGGCGGTGATCGGGCTGTCCCCCGCCTCGATGTCGGACACGAACGGCATCACCGAGTCGATCTCGAGGGCGAAGCTGACGTTCTGAGAGTTGGCGGCGAAGGCGGTGTTGATGCCGACGACCTTGCCGGACACGTCCAGCAGCGGCCCACCGGAGTTGCCGGGATTGATCGCCGCGTCGGTCTGGATGAGGTCGAGGAGCTGTCCCCCTTGCGGGGACGGAATGCTGCGACCCTTGGCCGAGACGATTCCGGTGGTGACGCTGGGATCCTCGCCCAGGCCCAATGCGTTGCCGATCGCCACCACCTCGTCGCCCACCTCGAGGTCGGCCGAACTCCCCAGCTCCGCCGGGATCACGGGCGCATCGAGGTTCTGGAGTTGGATCACTGCCACGTCGCGGTCGGGGAAGCTGCCCACCAGCGTGGCGTCGCGGGTGCGCCCGTCGGCCAGGTCGACGCTGATCGCCGGGGCGCCCGACACCACGTGGGCGTTGGTCAACACCAGGCCCTCCTTCGAGAGCACCACGCCGGAACCGGTGCCCCCAAACATTTCGGAGCCCGACCGTTCACCGGTGTTGACGGTCACGACGCTGGGACGGACCAGCTCGATCAGGGTGCCCAGGTCGAGCGACTCGCGCCGCAGCTCGTCGGCGGGGCGAATCTCGGTGATCTCGCGGCGCGGCGCCAACAGGAACACCGCGCCGAAGATCAGCGCCGCCACCAACGCACCGACGATGCCTCCGAGCGTGGCGGTGCGCCACATGCGGTCGGAGTCGGGCACCGGCCCGGCCGGGGGACGTTGCCCGTTCGAGGCGCCGCCGCCCAGCGGTGGGCCCTCGAACACGGGCGGCGCCTCTGCCGCCCGGAGCGGCTCGCCGGGGCGCGGCGGGGTCGGCGCCGGCACGAAGTGAGGCACGGCGGCCTCCCGGGGCACCGTGGTTGCGGCCGGTTCGTCGCCGGTACCGGGTCTCGCAGTGTCGGCGTCCATGTTGCACCAGCATGCTGGTTGCGAGGCCACTTCTCCAACCACCCCCTGGCGAGAAGGGCTTCTGTGCCCACTCTCAGACCAAGTGGTCTCTCAGCAGCGACCCTTGGGAACAAATGGTGTGGCTGGTAGTTGTAGGAGGCATGAAGTCCATGATGGACAGCGAATGGATGGACGAAGGCAACTGCGTCGAGCAACCGCCCGGCCTGTTCTTCCCCAGTGACGGAGTCGGAGTCGAGGTCGCCAAAAAGGTGTGCATCGACTGCCCGGTCCAGGAGACGTGCCTCGAGTACGCCCTGGTCAACCGGATCGACCACGGCGTCTGGGGCGGAACCTCCGAGCGTGAGCGCCGCCGCATCCTCAAGCGTCGTTCCGTGACCACACCGGTCTCGGTCGGCTGAGCGCCTTCCCCACTCGTTCCCGCTCCAACCCCCGCCAATTCATCAACCTCAACCGGATCACCGGCCGTCCCGCAGGGCAGCCGGTGGTACCGCGAGGGCGTCTTCGCCGTGACGCGGTCGACGCGCCCGAGCCGCTCGCCGATCAGGCCTTGGAGTCGTCGGCGTCCGAGTCGACGTCGGACTTGCCCTCCTCGAGGCCGCGCTTGAACTCGTTCTGCGCGCGACCGAGGTTCCGGGCCAACTTGGGGATCTGCGACCCACCGATGACCACCAGCGCAATCAGTGCCACAAAGATCCATTCGTTTCCCATGACGTCGATGCTACTCCCACCCACCGCCACGATGGCCTCGGAGGGCCCGTGACCTCGAACGACCGCCCTCGGCGTGCGCCCGACCCAGCCCGCCTTCGGGTCGAACTCGCCGATCGACGCTCGGCGCTCCCGGCCGACGAGGTCGCTGCGTGCTCCCAACGGATCGTGACGCACCTGGCCGCACATTCCCAGGTGCGAGCGGCGACCCGGCGCGGACCGGTCGGCGTGTACTGGCCGGTTCGGGGAGAGCCCGACGTCCGTCTGGGTGGCCCCGACCATGGTGCCGACCCGCTGCCCACACCTCACGGGCTGACCCTGCCGGGGCATCCGGCCGCCGAACCGCAGCTTCGATCGTGGACGGCCGACACGGAGCTGGCGGTCGCCTGGCGCACCTTGCGCTACCCCGCCGACGGGGCCCCGGTCGTCGCACCGGTCGACCACGGCATGATCCTGGTTCCCGCGCTCGCCTTCGACCACCGCGGCAACCGCCTCGGCAACGGGGCCGGATGGTACGACCGACTGCTGGCCGGACGAACCGATCAACCGGCCGAAGGGGGCCCCCTCCTCGTCGGCGTGGCCCACGGCTTTCAGGTGGTCGAGATTCTCGAGGCCCAAGCCTGGGACGTGCCGATGGATCTCATCGTCACCCCGGACGGCGTCATGCGGGGATACTGCAGCCGCGTCGGTTGAGGAAGATCGCCATGTTCTTGCGGCTGACGTCGGCGTTCGGCGAGTACAGCCCAGGCACCGCAACCGGTTCGCTCTACAACCTGTTGGTGCCGTCTCCAAGCTGGTGGTGATGACCGGGAGGCCACGTTCACCAGGAACGTGGCCCCCGGGTGGCTCAGGCGGTCTGGGAGTCGTCGCGCTTCTCGGCGCGTGCCAGTGCGCGCTGACGGCGGATCCGGCGACGCTCGCGCTCGCTCAAGCCACCCCAGATGCCGAACTTCTCGCCGTTCTGCAAGGCGAACTCCAGACAGTCCTCACGCACGACACAGCCCTTGCACACCGCCTTGGCCTCTTTGGTCGAGGCGCCCCGCTCGGGGAAGAACAGGTCGGGGTCAACGCCGAGGCAGTTGGCTTCCAGCTGCCAACCGGCTTCCTCAGGCTCGTCGATCGCGTCGTCATCCATTGGTGCGGGGCCTCCAGCCGTGCCTCTCCCCCAAGCAGTTGGCGCCGATCCCGACCGCGCCATCGGACTTTCGAAGGAAAGCCCAGGACCTGGTCGATGTCACGACCCCACTCCTAGTGAGACACGCATGTAATTACATCTGTGTGGTTTATTCTGCCCCTGCCGCACCCCTCATTGCAATGCCGAGTTCAGCTTCATCGACAAGAACCACGCTGCGTGACTCCCCCGCCGGTCACCGGGAGGGGTGGCGTGGCGTCAGCGGCGGGCGAGCCGCTGACGACGCTGTTCGACGAAGTCGACCAGCACAAACTCCCCCAGATTGCTGGGATCCGCAAAAAACGCGCGACCGCCGTTCATCTGGCTGAGCCGCTCGATGAACCGGGCCAGGCCACCGTCGGGCTCCAGCATGAAGGTGTTGATCCGGATGTTGGCGCGGGTACATCGACCCACCTCGGTCAAGGTCGCATCGATCGTCGCCTGGCTGGGCGGATACTGAAAATGCGGATCGCCGGACGGCCCGATGTGGGCGGTGGGCTCGCCATCGGTGACCATCAGGATCTGCTTGGTGCCCTGTTCGTGGGCCAACAGCTCTCGCGCCAACTGGAAGCCGTGCGCCATGTTGGTGCCGTAGACGTAGTCCCAACTGGCCTCGGGCAACTGCGACGGTTTCAAGACCCTGGCCACCTCGGAGAACCCGACGATGCCCAGGTAGTCCCTGGGGTACTGCATGGTGATCAGCCCGTGCAGGGCCATCGCCACCCGCTTGGCGGGCAGGAAGTAGTCACGCATCGGCATCGACAGGGACAGATCGAGCATCAGCACGGTGGCCGCCCGAACCTGATTCTCGGTCTCTGCGATCTCAAAGTCGTCGGGCGACAACGACACCCGGCCCGTCGGCGGGTTTCCCTCGGCCGCCTCGCGCAGCACCGCGTTGCGCACCGTCGTGTGCAGGTCGACCCGAAACGGGTCGCCCCACTCCCATGGTCGGGTCACGTAGGCGGGTTCGTGACCGACCCCGGTCTCGGCCTGTTCATGGGTGCCCAACTGATCGTTGCGGAGGTGACGAAACACCTGGGCCAACGCGTTCTGCCCCAAGCGGCGCAGGCCCGCGGGCGTCAACTCCAGGCGGCCCTCCTTGGTGTCGATCAGGCCGGCCTCCTGAAGTTGGCGGGTGAGCTCGGCCAGGCGCCGGACCTGCTCGGCCGACTCGTGCCCCATCAGGTCGGACAGTCGGTCGAGGTCCACCTCGTCGAGCGCCCCGGGGGTGGCCGCCGAACGAAGCAGGCCCTGAAGCGAGTCCAGATCGCCCAACTCGCTCATCAGCTGCGACGCCTGGGCCAGGTCCAACGGGTCGAACCCGGAGGTGTCGTAGCGGTTCGACCAGCCCGCGTCCGGAAACATCTGCCGCAGGTTGTCGGCCAGCCGGGACATCTCGAAGTTCAGGCCCAGGTCGGAGAGGATCTGTTCGGAGAGCGCCCCCAGCTCGGCCCGTTGCTCCGGCGACAGCGAGTTCATCAGGGCCTGGGTCGCCGCCATTCGCCGGGCGAGCGCCTCGAGGAGTTCGTCGAGGTTCTGGGGATTCTCCGGAAACATGTCGCCGAAGCGCTCCATGAACCCGTCGAAGTCGGGCTCCCGGCCCTCGGCTCGGGCCTCGAGCATCGAGTTGAGCTCGGCCATCATGTCGCGGTTGCGGGCCAGGTCCTCGGGGCTGAGGTTGGCCATCGCCCCCGACATCTGGTTGAACGCTTGATCGAGCAGCTGACCACGAAGCTTCTCGGTGAGCGCCTCAAACCGCTCCCGGGCCTCGTCGGAGGTGAAGTCGTAGTTGTCGAGCGCCTTCATGCGACCGGCCAGGTCGGGCGGCATCAGGTCGAGGTCGAACCGCTTGTTGGTAAAGGACTCTTCGGCCGACCGGATCCACTCGTCGTCGCCCGAGTCGCGTGCCGCCCGTTCCTGGCGGTCCATCTCGGCGCGCTCCAGGTCGGTGATCTCGGCCAATTCCTCGCCGATGCCCTCCACCGCCGACCCCAGATCCGAGTTGGCCAACATCTCCTCGCGACGCTGCCGCAGCCGCTCGATCAGGTCGGCCAGACCCTCCAAGCGCTTCCCGTCTCGGTCGGTCATGCCCTCCTGCAGCAGTCGTCGCAGGGCGGCGTTGACGTCGCCGGAGTAGAGCAGGTCGTCGGTCAACTCCTCCATGATGTCGAGCGCGTCGACGTCAAAGCCCACCTGGGTGCCGTCCCAGGGCGAGTAGCGCAGCCTGGACACGATCACCCTCCCGCAGTTGCCGGTGGACCGGTGGAATCCGACAGGTACACGGGCCTCAGCCCTTGCCCGAGTAGGTGGCGCCGCCGCCGAGGGCGTCCTTGTTGAGGCGCTTCGAGAGGTGCAGGCCCTCGAGCACCAGCTCGGCCGCCGAGGCCAGCTCGGCCGCCGTGGCCGCGTCACCGGCGACCGACGCGGCCACCTTGGTCAGCTCCGGCGCGCCCGACAGCAGATCGGTGAACTCGGCCAGCCGCACGTCGTCGCCCACCTCGACGGCCCCGTGCTGTTCGATCTCGTCGACCACCCGGCCCAGGTCGCCCGGGCTGACCAGGTCGCGGAACACCGTCAACACCGCGTGGTGCAGCAGCTGCCCGACGATCTGCGCCTCGCGACCCTCCTCCAGGCTCTCGATCTCGAGCTTGCCCATCGTCGACGCCGGCAGCGAGTCGAGGTCGCACATCCGAGGGGCCGCCTCGTCCTCCCCCAGCCGCAGCGCCCGACGCACCGCATTGGCGGTCATCGTCTCAGCATTGGTCACGGTGAGTCGCACCGACACGCCCGATCGCTGCGACACCTGGGAACTCTGGCGGGCCAGATGCGAGAAGGTGGCCACGACGTCGGCCATCGGTCGGGGCACGCTCACCGAGACGCCGTCGATCTCGGGCACGGTCACCTCCTGGTCGAGGATCGCCACCTCGGTGGCCACCTCCAGGGGGTAGTGCGTGCGGATCTGGGCACCGAAGCGGTCCTTCAGCGGTGTGATCATGCGACCACGGTTGGTGTAGTCCTCCGGGTTGGCCGAGGCGATCAACATGACGTCCAACGGCAGCCGAATGCGATAGCCGCGGATCTGCACGTCGCGCTCCTCGAGCACGTTGAGCAGCCCCACCTGGATGCGCTCGGACAGGTCGGGCAGCTCGTTCATGGCGAAGATGCCCCGGTTGGCACGCGGCACCAGGCCGAAGTGGATCGTGCCCTCGTCGTCGAGATGCCGCCCCTCGGCGACCTTGATCGGATCGACCTCGCCGATCAGGTCGGCAATCGAGGTGTCGGGCGTGGCCAGCTTCTCGGCGTAGCGCTGCGAGCGATGCAACCACTCGATCGGGGTGTCGTCGCCGCCCTCGGCCACCGCCGCCACCGCGCCCGGGCTGACCGGGGCGGTGGGGTCGTCGGACAGTTCCGACCCGGCCACCACCGGAAGCCACTCGTCCAGCAGGCCCACCAGCGCCCGGATGATTCTGGTCTTCGCCTGGCCGCGCTCGCCCAGCAGGATCAGGTCGTGCCCGGCCAACAACGCGTTGGTGAGCTGCGGGAGCACGGTGTCGTCGTAGCCGATGACACCGGGTACCAGCGGGTCGCCGGCCCGCAGGCGGGCGATGACGTTGGAGCGCAGCTCCTCGGCCACCGGACGTGACCTCCACCCGGAGGCCAGCAGTTCGCCCAGTGTCGCCGGGAGATCGTCCGGCGGCGTTGCCACCCGGCCCCCCACGGCTGGCGAGGTGGTCGGGTCGTCGGTCACGGTCTCGTCTGCGCTCACGATGGCAACGTATCCCGTCGTCCTGGAATCGGCTGCCCGGCACGCCGGGATTGGTGCAATTCAGCCGTGATTCTGTTATCCATGTAGGAACTTCTGGCAGCGCGACTCACTGAGGGTGACAATGGCGGCACTACCTGGGAATACCCCGACACGCACGGTCTCGAACAAGTCCCGCCTGTTGATCGCCATGGTCGTCATGGCCACGCTGGGCGCGTCGTGCGGCTGCCGAACGGCCTCGGTGCCCACCAACCAGACCCTCCGCAGCGGATCGACCGGCCCGGCCGTCAAGGCCATGCAGACCCGCCTCAGCCAGCTCGGGTTCTTCGTCGCCCCCGACGGCGAGTACGGCTTCAACACCTCCCACGCGGTGATGGCATTCCAGAAGTTCTACGGGCTGGGTCGCGACAGCGTCGCCGGCCCCGCCACCCTGAACCACATCAACCTGGTCGGACGCCCCGATGCCCGCAGCCGGTCGGGTCGAGTTATCGAGGTGGACCTGGCCCGTCAGGTCGTGTTGCTGGTCGACGGCGGCTACGTGCACCACGTGTTCAACGCATCCACCGGTGACAGCTCGCACCGCACGCCGCGGGGCAGCTTCCGGATCTTCCGCCAGATCAACGGCCTTCGCATCGCGCCACTGGGCAAGCTGTGGCGGCCCAAGTACTTCAACGGCGGCATCGCACTGCACGGTTCGCCGTCCGTGCCCTCCTATCCCGCCAGCCACGGGTGCGTGCGCCTGACCGACCCCGAGATCAACTTCCTGTGGGGCACTCCCTGGGGCAACATCGGCACCACGGTCTGGGTGTACTGATCAGCCGAGCGCCGGCGACAGCAGAGAACCCCCTTGACTCTCCCTCAGGGGGAGCCTGGATGCTGAGCCGGTGACGTTGATTCCGATCGGACGATTCGCCAAGGTCTCCCGGTTGTCGGTGAAATCGCTGCGCAACTACGACCAGTCCGGCCTGTTGTCGGCCGCGTTCGTCGATCCCCAGACCAGCTACCGGTACTACCGGCTCGAGCAACTCGCTCGTGCCGACGCCATCCGTTCGCTGCGGATGGTCGACATGCCGCTGCACAGCATCGAGGAACTCCTCGACGGCGACGACCCCGAACGCGTGTTGACGTCACATCTCGCCGCGCTGCAATCCCAGCGCGACGAGCTCGACCAGATGGCGCAGCAACTGCAGCGCCGCATCAACCGCAGGGAGTACATCATGTCCACCGAAATCACCGTCAAGGCCTCACCGCCGGTCGTCGTGGCCGCCTACCGAACGGCGACCACCCACGACGAGATCTTTAGCGACATCCCCAACGGCTTCGCCGCCGTCATGGCCGCGCTGGCCGAGGCCGAGGTCGACCCGGTCGGCGTTCCGTTCACCCTGTTCCACCAGGCGCCCGATGCCGACACCGACGGCGACATCGCCATGTGCGTCCCCATCGACGGTGCGATCGAGCACACCGGCAACGGTGTCGAGACGGTTCAGATCGCTGCCGAGACCACGGCATCGGTGCTGCATCGCGGTTCGTACGCCGACATGGGCGAGTCCTACGCCGCCGTGGCCGCGTGGATTCACGAACGAGGACATCGAATCGTCGGACCGCAGCGCGAGGTGTACCTGAACAGTCCCGCAGAGGTCGCCGACGAGGGTCTGCTGACCGAGATCCACTTCGCCATCGATTCCGACGGCGAGGGGTGATGCCACGGCCCTCACCCACCACCTGACGGTGTGCCGCGACTCCGGGCCGTGCCGGGACCGGGCGCGGGGTGGAAGGCTGGGGCGATGTACCTGCGTTGTGTCGAGCTGGGCGCTGACAGCCTCGGTATCGAGGACGAGGCCGAGGCTCGGGATCTGATCCAGCGAGCCTCGGCGCTCGGCGCCAACGCGCTGACCGCTGCCGGAACCGGGGCGATACCCGGAGCGATTCGCGAGGCCGCAGCCCAAGCCGGGTTGACGGTCGTCGATGCCGACGACGGCGAGCGGCCGTCCTCGCACACCCGTAGGTCCGCGTGGGTCACCCGTCCGGTCACGCCGTGGCCCGTGGGCCCGCCCGGGGTCGCCTCCCGCCGGCTCGCCAGACGGCACCGTTGCCGGCCCAACGCACTCGACTGGGTGCGGTCGGACCGGCCCTCGTCGGTGTCCGTGCCGTCGAACGTGGTCGCCACCGTGCGGCGCATGGCCGGGCGTCCGGGGCGCGGCTTCAGCGCCCCGTGGCCCGAGCACCCCGGCGACCCGGCGTGGGCCTCGTTCACCGTGTTGCCCGAACCTCCCCCGTCACGCCTCCCGCCCGGACGGGGGTTCGCCGTCAACCTCTGGCTGTGCGGCCGACCCGCTCCCGCCACCTCCGACGTGCGGGTCGTCGCCGTCGCCCGGTGGGGCGACCGCGCGCATTCCTGGGCGTTCACCGGCCCGCCGCCCGCAGGCGAGGTGGGCACGATCGCCACGCTGCCGCTCGTCCGGCCACTCGAGGACCCGCTCGTCCTCGAACTCTCACTCGACGTCGACCCTGAATCCGACTCGCCCATCACCCCGCCGGCCCGCTACCGGCTGAGCGACGATTCGGCGGGCGTGCCCTTCTGGTTGCTCCTCACCCCCGAGGAGTAGGTTGCTCGGAGATGCTGGCTCGGCCGGCGTCTGAGTCGTCTACACACCCCAGTCGGCCGTCGGTCGGCGCAACCGGAGGCCCAATCCATGGCGCAGGTGGTCCAACGTCGACCAGGAGCCCAGGAACCGCAGGCGCAGCGTCCGACGCGCCGCAACCTTCCCTGGCCCATCCGATTTGTCGACACCACGGTCGGCATGAAATGGGTGATGGCGCTCTCGGGCATCATGCTCATCGGCTTCATCGTCTTCCACATGATCGGCAACTGGAAGATGTTCATCGGCGCCGAGGACATCAACCACTACGGCGAGTTCCTCAGGGAGCTTCTCTACCCGATCCTGCCCAGAACCGTGTTCCTGTGGATCATGCGCATCGGCCTCATCGGCGCCTTCCTGGTGCACATCCTGGCCGCCTACCGCCTGGTGCTGCTCAACCGACAGGCCCGGCCGGTGAACTACCAGTCGAAGCGCAACTACATCGCCGCCAACTACGCCAACCGCACCATGGCGGTGTCGGGCACCATCGTGCTGGCCTACCTGCTGTTCCACCTGGCCGACCTCACGTGGGGGGCCACCAATCCCGACTTCGTGCGGGGGCTGCCGTACGAGAACTTCGTCGCCTCGATGAGTCGCCCGCCGGTGGCGATCTTCTACATCATCGCCAACCTGTTGCTGGCCACGCACCTGTACCACGGCGCCTGGTCGATGTTTCAGAGCCTGGGCGTCAACAGCCCCAAATACAACACCGCCCGCCGCGGGTTCGCCATCGGCCTGGCCGTGCTGATCGGCGTCGGCAACTCGATCATGCCGCTGGCCGCCATGACCGGCATCGTCTCGTAGGGAGCGCCACATGACCATCACCCTCGACTCCAAGGTTCCCGACGGCCCGCTGGCCGAAAAGTGGGACAACCACCTCTTCAACATGAAGCTGGTGAACCCCAGCAACCGCCGCAAGTTCAAGGTGATCGTGGTGGGCACCGGCCTGGCCGGCGGCGCCTGCGCCGCCACCATGGGCGCCCTCGGCTACGACGTGCAGGTCTTCACCTTCCACGACAGCCCCCGACGCGCCCACTCGATCGCCGCCCAGGGCGGCATCAACGCCGCCAAGAACTATCAGGCCGACGGCGACTCGATCTACCGCCTGTACTACGACACGATCAAGGGCGGCGACTTCCGCAGCCGCGAGGCCAACACCTACCGCCTGGCCCAGGTGTCGCTGAACATCATCGACCAGTGCGTCGCCCAGGGCGTGCCCTTCGCCCGTGAGTACGGCGGCCTGCTGGCCAACCGCTCCTTCGGCGGGGCACAGGTCAGCCGCACCTTCTACGCACGCGGCCAGACCGGCCAGCAGCTGCTGTTGGGCGCCTACCAGGCGCTGGCCCAGCAGATCGAAGCGGGCACCTGCACCCTGCACAACAAGATGGAGATGCTCGACCTCGTCGTCGACGACAACGGCGAGGCCGCCGGCATCATCGCCCGCGACCTGATCACCGGCGAGCTGTCCCGCCACTCGGCCCACGCGGTCGTGCTGGCCACCGGCGGCTACTCCAACAGCTACTTCCTGTCGACCAACGCGATGAACTCCAACGCGACGGCGGCGTGGCGGGCCCACAAGAAGGGCGCCGCCTTCGCCAACCCCTGCTACACCCAGATCCACCCCACCTGCATCCCGCCGGCGGACGAGTTCCAGTCCAAGCTGACGCTGATGTCGGAGTCGCTCCGCAACGACGGTCGCATCTGGGTGCCGAAGTCGGTCGACGATGTCGATACGCCCCCGGCACAGATCCCGGAGGACCAGCGCGACTACTACCTGGAGCGCAAGTACCCGGCGTTCGGCAACCTGGTGCCCCGCGACATCGCCTCGCGCAACGCCAAGACCGCCGTCGACTCGGGCCGGGGTGTCGGCCCGCTGCACAACGGCGTGTACCTCGACTTCGCCAGCGCGATCGAGCGGCTGGGCAAGGACCTCATCGAGGAGCGCTACGGCAACCTCTTCGAGATGTACGAGCGCATCACCGGCGAGAACCCGTACGAGGTGCCGATGCGCATCTACCCGGCCACCCACTACACGATGGGCGGGCTCTGGGTGGACTACAACCTGCAGACCACGGTGCCGGGCCTGTTTGCACTCGGTGAGTGCAACTTCTCCGACCACGGCGCCAACCGCCTGGGGGCCTCCGCCCTCATGCAGGGCCTCTCCGACGGCTACTTCGTCGGCCCGCCCACCGTGGCCAACTACCTGTCGAAGAAGCTGGGCGACGACCCCGTGTCGACCGACGACCCGATCTTCGCCACGGCTGAGGCCGAGCTCCGGAGCCGCATCGACCGCTTGATGGCCGTCAAGGGCACCAAGTCGGTCGATCACTACCACCGTGAACTGGGCCGCCTGGTGTGGGACTACATCGGCATGTCCCGCAACCAGGCCGGACTGGAGAAGGCGCTGGCCGAGATCCCCGCACTGCGGGAGGAGTTCTGGCGGGACGTCAAGATCCTCGGCACCCCCGAGGGCGTCAACCAGAGCCTGGAGAAGGCCCTGCGGGTCGCCGACTTCATGGAGCTGGCCGAACTCCAGGCCAAGGACGCCCTCGACCGTGTGGAGAGCTGCGGCGGTCACTTCCGGGAGGAGTCCCAGACGCCCGAGGGTGAGGCGCTGCGCGACGACGAGAACTTCCAGTACGTCGCCGCCTGGGAGTACGGCGGGCCGAACATCGCCCAGGACACCGTGCTCCACAAGGAAGAACTGATCTTCGAAGACGTGACCCCTCCCAGCGGTCCTACAAGTAGAGGCGACAACACGATGACCGAAATGCTGAACCTCACGTTGAAGGTGTGGCGCCAGGCGGGCCCCGACGCCCCCGGCGCGTTCGAGACCTACACCACCAAGGTGGCCGACGACGCGCCGTTCCTCGAGATGCTCGACTACGTCAACGAGGACCTGATCGCGCACGACCGCGAACCGATCGTGTTCGACCACGACTGCCGGGAGGGCATCTGCGGCACCTGTGGCGTCATGATCGACGGTCAGGCGCACGGGCCCCAGAAGGCCACCGCCACCTGCCAGCTGCACATGCGGCAGTTCAACGACGGCGACGAGATCGTCATCGAACCCTTCCGCGCCGCGGCGTTTCCCGTGGTGAAGGACCTGATGGTCAACCGGGCCAGCTTCGACCGCATCGTCGAGTCGGGCGGCTACATCGACGTGACCACCGGTGGCACGCCGGACGCCAACCTGATCCCCATCCCGAAGGACGCCGCCGAGGCGGCGATGGACGCCGCCGCCTGCATCGGGTGCGGCGCCTGCGTGGCGGCGTGCCCCAACTCGGCGGCCAACCTGTTCACCTCGGCCAAGATGCAGCACCTCAACCTGCTGCCCCAGGGCCAGGCCGAGCGGTGGGACCGCTCGATCGCCATGGTGGAGAAGATGGACGAGTTCTTCGGCTCGTGCCGCAACTACGGCGAGTGCGGCGAGGCGTGCCCGAAGGAGATCTCGATCGACTTCATCGCCATGATGAACCGCGACTACGTCAAGGCGCAGTGGGTCAACCGCCGCCGGCTCGGCGAGCGCAAGGTCGGCTGACAACCGCTCCGGCTAGTCGCCGTTGTCCTCGGAGTCCGAGGACGTGGTGACGTCGGTGGTCGACGAGTCGGACTCATCGTCCTGGGACGCACCCCCGTCCTCGGAACCGTCGTCGCCGGCCCCCTCGTCGTCGGAGGCGGCGTCATCGTCCTGGGAGGCATCCCCGTCCTCGCCGGTGGCGCCGGAGAGCATCTCCTCGGTCAGCTCGAACGTGATCTCGCCGGTGACCTCTTCGCCATCGGTTCCCCAGTCACCGGCCACCTCGAAGGTCCATTCCCCCGCCTCGGCCTGTTCGATCGTGGCGTAGATCCCGGTGCCCTTCTCCGACTCGCCGGCCGGGATGCAGTCGCCGCGCCCGTCCGCTCCGGTGCGGTCGTCGTCGGGGCCGATGAAGCTGATCGCATCGCGCACGCAGGTCTGACCCTCGGTGCCGTTGGTGGCCGAGATCTCGGCGAACAGGACGATCTCGTCGTCGCCGACCTGGTTGAAGTTGACGTCGTACCAGCGAAGCTCGAACTCGTCGATCTCCACCTCGACGTCGCCGGCGCTCACCTGCGGGTCGTCGGCCTCCAGCTCAACCGGGGCCCGGCTCACCGACTCGCCGGAGCCGTCCAGTGCCAGCCGGGTCTGCGCCTCCCCGTCGGGGCCGACCAGCAGCGTCAGCCCGTCGAGCGAGTCGATGCCCTCGTCGCCCGACTCGAACTCGAACTCGGCGCTGCCCGACGATCCGCTGGGCACCCGCTCGGAGGTCACCCGTCCGTCGACGGCGGTGCCGTCGGGGCCCTCCAGCGCCACCTGCGGCGAGAACGAGGCGTCGGCGTCCTCGTTCAGGTTCTCCAGGTCGGCTTGGACGAGCAGGCCCGGCTGGTTGATGCTGGTCGTCCCCAGCTCGGCGCCGACCAGCTCAAACCTAAAGGCGTCGTGGTAGCCGACGCCGGAGACGTCCAAGGACTCGCTCGGCGCCGACGAGGTGGTGGTTGGCTCTCCGGCGTCGGTCGACGGGTCCTGTGCCGTCGTCGTCGGTGCCTCGGTCGTGGAGGGCGCCTGCGAGGTGGCCGTCGCTTCCGGCTCGACGTCGTTGCCGCACCCGGCCAAGATCAACGCCAGGGCCGCCGTGGAGACGACTCCTACTTCGCGAATGTGCTGCTTCATGTGTTGGTCCCCTCGTCGTGATCTCGGGTCAACCCGGCGTTGAACAGCCACTCAACGACGCCCGTCGTCCGGCCGAGCCGACCCGCGCTGTACTTGAACCTCCACCATAGCGACCTCTCAGGCGGTTTGCGCCCGACGACACCGGCGCCGAGGCCGACGCCGGTAGGTTGGTCGCCGAGGATCGGGCGGCAGCGAAGGGGAGCCACGACATGGGCCGAGACAGGATGCGCGCGATGGCCATCGGCGCCGTGATGGTTGGCGCCTTGGCGGTGGTGGGGTGCGGCAACGACCTCGACTCGGGCGAGGCCTCCACCACGACCTCACCGCCGCCAACGACCGAGGCCGTCGGTTCCGCACCGGCAACCACCGACGCCTCCGTCGACGGTGACGAGTCGGAGGACTCCACCACGTCCACGTCGGAGTCGGGCTCGGAGAGTCCCACCGGCATCACACTCCCGGACGGTTCCGAGATCACGCTTCCCGAAGGGGTGGATCTCTCACTGCCCGACGGGACCGACCTGACGGTGCCCGATGGCATCGGCGACTGCGTCGAGGCGGGCGCCGCCCTCGCCGAGCTCAACCTGGCGTTGCTCGGCGCAACCTCGACAACCGACATCGACGACGCCGCTGACCAGCTGAAGGAGGCCTTGGGCTCCGGCTCCGACGACGACGTCGACGTGGTGGCCGCCGAGGCACGCAAGGCCGCCGAGGCCGGCACCGTCAGCCCGGGCGCCTACAACGACGACGCCTACACGTCGGCCAACGCGGCGCTGGCCAAGCGCATTGGCGAGGTCTGCGCCGGGGACTGAGCCCCGGACCCGCCGGCCGGCTCACACCTCGGTTGGCGGCTGGTTCCACTCGATCCATCCGTGACCCGTGCGGCCATCCTGGGCCGTGAACCTGGCCAGGGCTCGAGGGAACCGGTCCTCGCGCCCGTCGGGGTGTACCAACAGCACCGGCGAGTACGCCAGCGGTTCAACCTCGAGCTCGAGGTCACCGAAGCCCAGCCGAGCACTGTCGGCCAAGCCCTCCCGTCCGAGCCGGGTGTCGACGCGAACCTCCTCCACCTCGAACAGCCGGTCACCGGGGTCGATCACGTAGCCGACCCCGAAGTCCGTTCCGGCCGCCAAGGCTCCCGTGGTGTGAAACCGGGTGTTGTCCTCCAGCCGTCCTGCGTTCCAGCACCACGTGTTGGCCCACCAGTCGCGCGAGGCCCCCCACGAGTGATCGCGCTGCCCAAACCCGTCGATCTCCAGGGTCTCCTTGCCCACCATCACCCGCCCGGACACCCGGCAGGGCACCTCGTATCGGGGGGTGATCGGTGGCCACAGATAGGCCTCGCCATTGGTCTCCCAGTCGAGCTCGAAGCCGAAGGCCACCCGCTCACCACGCGGTTCGGCCCGGTACATCTCCGCCGGGTCGTCCACCCGCAGGCCGAAGGCCTCCAGGTTGCAGGAGGCGTGCACCAGCGGGTCCTCGATGGTGTGGTCCGCCCACAGCCCGTCGGTGCGCAGCTCGAGGGAGGCCGGGTCCTTCGGCATCGGCACCTGGTTGTCGACCACGGTCACCAGTTTGCGATCGGGGCCCACCACACAGGCCCAGTACCAGACGCGGTCCAGGTTGGGGATGAAGCCGATCCGCAGGTACCCGCCGAGGCGGCCGTCCGGGGTGAAGAAGTCGTAGTAGTACGACTCGTTCCACAGCTCCTCGTCCGTGTGCGGGTGGCGCGCCTCGTCCCGTGCGTTCACCGATGCCATCACTGTCCCCCTGGTTGTCGCGGCTATTTGAGAAACTTGCTGGTCGTGTTGTCGGCCAGTACCCGACCATCGGTCTGGCAGGTGGCGCAGTAGTTGACCACGTGCGAGGTGTAGGCCACCTCCCTGATGGCGTCGCCACAAACCGGGCACGGCCTGCCCGTCAGACGATGCACGTTGGTCGGCCGCTTGGCGGTGTTCACCAGCTCGTCCTGCGTGGCCTCGAACGCTAGATCGCGGGAGAGCAGGTCGGCGAGGGCGTCGTGGATCGATGCCACCTGCTCCTCGGTCAGCTTCCTCGTCGGCTGAAACGGCGACAGCCTCGCCGCATGGCACAGGTCGTTCGCCAGGCGCCGCCCGATCCCGGCGATGACCTGCTGATCCCGCAGCACGTTGTGGAGGCGCCCCGAACGTGACCGCAGCTGCGCTCCCAGCTCCTCGGCGCTCAGCGTGTCGGCATCCGGGCCGAGGTCGGCGAACAGGTCGCGCTCGGCCTCGGAGGTTCCCCCGCTCCGGTCGAACACCCAGACCCCGGCCTTTCGTTCCTTGCCCGCCTCGGTCAGCAACCAGTCGTCGGCACCCTCGAAGCTCCATCGGGCGAGCGCTCCTCGTGGCGCTTTGGGGCCCTTCGCCGGCGCGGTGCCCTTCAGTCGCCCTCCCTGCATGAGGTGCACCACGAATGCGACGCCCTCGAACTCGCAGATCAGGTACTTCCCCCGGCGCCCCACCTCGCTGAGACTCCGTCCCACGGCTTCGGTCGGATCCGGACTCACCGTCTTCATCACCGCAAAGTTGAGGGGACGGAACCCCGACAGCGTGGCCCCGGCCCATCCGGCCCGCAGTCGGCCCGCGTGGGCCTCGAGTTCCGGCAGCTCCGGCACGGGGTCAGCCCGGCCCTCGCGAGGACGGCTCCGCCCCGGCCCGGTGTCCCGATGCCAGGTCGAGGGCGGCGCCGAGGTTGCCCTCCGCCCTGAGTTCGCCCAGCAGAAACGCCCTCGACACCTCCAAGGTGCCGTCGATCAGCTGTCGGGCGGTCCGGGCGCTACAGACGAGCACCACGTCGGGGTCGCTCGAGGACCCGATCCCCGTGGCCACGGTGGCGTCGCGGGTGCTCCACCACCAGGACGGCCCGTCGGGCTCCACCCGATACTCCACCGTCAGGCCGGTGGTGCCGTCCGCACCCGCCGCCAGGTGGCGCCGAACGTCCGCCCGATCGAGCAGATCAGTGAGTTCCGATGTCGACAACCCCTCGGCCACGCCCGCAGCGTACCGCGTGGGTGATTCTTCCCTTTTCGGGTTCCCGATGCCTCTCTCGACGATCCTGCACTACTCTGCGTGGTGTCGCCGTTGAGACGGCGTGGCGGATCACTCCTGGCGGATGGATGCAGCGGGCACCGAACGATTGGTTCTCGCGGCCCATGTGATGGCGTGCCCTCCACGCCAGAGTTGACGGCGTGCTCCCCGGGCGATGACAACGGGGCGCACGGGGAGGCACAGATCCGTCGGCCGCAACTGGTCGCTTGACCGACGGGGAGCCAAGCGAAACCGGCCCCACACGGGAGTGCCGGGCGCTGTGCAATGGCGGGTGTCCGGCCCGACAAGGAGGCACACCCCTATGGGCCGAGTAGTGACCCAACGCAACCGACGCTGGCTGTACGTCGCAGCGAGCATGGCGCTGATAGCGAGCATCGTCGTGTTCGCACGATCCCGGGCGGAGGCGACGTCGTCGGTCTCGCCCACCGTCACCGCCGCGGGCATCGACGTCTACGACGCCGCGCTCGGCAACTCGGTGACCGTCGGTACCCAACTGCTCGGATCGCCGTACGGTGACGCCGACCTCCCACTGTTCTCGCTGACCAGGGGCGGCGCCCTGGCATCGGGTGCACCCCACGAGCAAAGCGACTGGGCCTCGACCGGCCTGGCCGGGCTGCCCCAGGCCGCCGGCGTGCTGGCCGCCGGCAACACCGGCAGCTGGGACGCCGTGCAGATCGCGGCCGTGCAGTCCGCCATCTGGCACTTCACGCAAGGCTTCGAGCCCCTCCGAGACGAGGGCACCAACCCCGACGACTTCCTCGCCCGCTTCGACCAACTGGTGGCGGCCGGCAGCCAGAATCCGGTTGCCGAGGCCACCCCGAGCACGATCACCCTGACCGCATTGGACAGCCCACAGGCCGCCGGCCTCCCGGTCCGGTTCCGGGCGGAGGGAACCGCGCCGGGCCCCTGGACGCTGAAGGCCAACTCCACCGAGGTCTCCTTCTCCGCGGCCACCGCCGACGGTTGCTCCGACACGCCGATCGATGCGCTCTCCGGCCCCGGCGAGTTCTGCGCCACCTCGTCGATCGCGCTCGACTCGGTGACGATCACCGTCGACGGCCAGGCCACCCAGGGCACCACCGGGCGGGTCTTCGTCGCTGCCGGCAGCCAGGCGCTGATCGGCGTCACCAGCGGCACCGAGACGCCGTACGACTCCACCACCGCCGCATGGTCACAGAACCTGCCGCCGGTCGTGCAGACCTACTGCCCCACCCACATCGTCATCCCCGGCGATCCCTCCCACTACTCGCTGTACGCCTACGACCCCGAGGGTGAGGCGCTGACGATCCAGTGGTATCTCGACGGCGTGGCCATCCCCGGCGACGGAACCACCGACCTGGTTCGTGTGGCCCGGGAGGAGGGCCAGTCCCTCACGGTGACCGTCACCGACGCCTCAGGCAACGAGACGACGATGGGCACGGACTGCCCGTTGACGATCCCGACCACGACAACTCGACCCGCGAGCCCCACGACCACCGAGCCCACCGGCCCGACCACGACCGAGGCCACCGGCCCGACCACGACCGAGGCCACCGGCCCGACCACGACCCAGCCCACCGGCCCGACCACGACCCAGCCCACCGGCCCGACCACGACCCAGCCCACCGGCCCGACCACGACCGAGCCCACCGGCCCGACCACCACCAAGCCCACCGGCCCGACCACCACCCAACCGACCGGCGAGAACCGGCCACCCGTGGTCACGGTCGAGTGCCGAAACGCCAACCCGGACGAACTCGCCACGTTCCTCGCCACGGCGACCGACCCGGATGACGACGACATCGCCGGATTCACCTGGCGGCTCAACGGCCAGGTGGTCGACGGCGAGACCGCCGACGCCCTGCAGATCCGGGTGGCCGAGGGCGACATCGTCACCGTGACCGCCACCGACTCGGGCGACGCCACCTCCGCCCAGGTCCAGGCCCCGTGCACGCCGGTCGGCGAGAACCAGCCGCCGACGGTCACCGTCGAGTGCCGGGGCGCCACCGTGCCGGGCCAAGAGGCCACGTTCCTGGCGTCGGCCATCGACCCCAACGGCGACGAGATCGCCTCCTACACCTGGATGGTGAACGACAACGAGGTGACCGGCCAGAACGGCCCGTCGCTCACCGTGATCGTCAACGAGGGTGACGTCGTCACCGTGACCGCCACCGACACCGGCGGCGCCGAGAGCACCGAGGCGACCGCACCCTGCACCCCGGTGACCAACAACCAACCTCCCGAGGTCACCATCGACTGCCCCGACGAGTTGGTCGACGGCCGGGAGGCAACCTTCCGGGCGACCGGCACCGACCCCGACGGCGATGACCTCACCTACACCTGGTTCGTCGACGGACGCCCGGTGGCCGACGTCACCGGCGACCAGCTGACGATCACGTGGACCGACACCACCAACGTCTCGGTCCAGGTGACCGACGCCAACGGCGCCTCCAGCGACGTGGTGGCCAGCGACTGCGGCCCCGACAACGAGCCACCGGCGGTGGCGATGGAGTGCCTCGGCTCGATCACCCCGGGTGCCCGGGCCGTCTTCTCGGCCACCGCGACCGACCCCGACGGCGACACGATCTCCTTCAGCTGGTTCGTCAACGACGTGCGGGTGCCCGGCATCAGCGGGCCGCTGCTGAGCGCCCTGGTCGAGGAGGGTGACGTCATCACCGTCGTCGCCACCGACGCCCGCGGCGCGGCCTCGGCCCCGGTGGAGGCCCCGTGCGCTCCGATCAGCGAGAACGAGGCGCCGTCGGTCACGGTCGACTGCCCCGACTCGCTCACGCCGGGCGAGGAGGCCACCTTCACCGCAACCGGCACCGATCCCGACGGTGAGGACGACAACCTCGTCTACACCTGGTTCGTCAACGACGTGGCCCAGATCGAGACCGGCGATGCGTTCACCTTCGTCTATTCGGCCGGCGACGAGGTGGCCGTGAAGGTCACCGACGAGGGCGGCACCTCGACGGTCCCGGAGACCGCCGACTGCACCGAGCAGAACGAACCCCCCACGGTCAGCCTGATCTGCCAGGGTGACCTGACGCCCGGCGAGCCGGCCACCTTCCTGGCCGACGGCAACGATCCCGAGGGTGGCGAGCTCACCTACCGGTGGCTGCTCAACGATCGGGTGGTTCCCGGCCAGACCGGCCCGGAGCTTCGCATCGTCGTGCAGCTGGGCGACGTCATCTCGATCGTCGCCTCCGACGAGGCCGGGCTGGACTCCGAGGAGGCCACCGCACCGTGCACCCCGGTGAGCGAGAACGCTGCTCCCGAGGTCACCGTCGAGTGCCCGCCGGAGTTGAGCGACGGCGAAGAGGCCGTCTTCACCGCCACGGGCACCGACCCGGACGGTGACGAATTGATCTACACCTGGTACGTCAACGGCGACGAGGTGGACGATCAGAACGGCCCCACGCTGACCGTCACGTACTCCGGCGGCGATCGGATCTCGGTTCGGGTTACCGACACCGACGGGGCCTCCTCGGACGAGGTGACCGCCGAGTGCACCGACGAGAACCGCCCGCCGACGGTGCGGATCGACTGCCCCGCCATCGTGGTGTTCGGTGAGCCCACCCGCCTGGTGGCCAACGGCACCGACCCCGACGGCGACCGCCTGAGCTACATCTGGAAGCGAAACGGCGAGGTGGTCGACGGAGCCACGGGATCGGTGCTGACCACGATCGTCGACCGGGACGACCGGCTGACCGTGACCGTCCTCGACGGCCGGGGCGGCATGTCGGCGGAGACCTCCGTGGACTGCACCTCCGGTTCCCGGCCGAGGATCACGGTGGCCTGCCCGCCGGAGCTGACCTTCGGCAAGCCGGCCGAGTTCGTCTCCACGGTGACCGATGAGGACGGCGACAGCGTCGAGAACGGTCGGATCTCCGTCGTCTGGAAGGTCGACGGCAAGCTGGTGACGGGCACCTCCGGCAGCAGCGCCACCCTGACCCTCAAGCAGGGCCAACGGGTGGACGTGGCCGCCATCGACGCCTCGGGCCTGGTCAACGCCGCCATGGAGCCCATCAGCTGCACGGGCATCGTGCTGCGAGGCCCCGGGAGCAACGGCGGCGCCACCAACGGGAGCTCCGGCAGCGGCACCACGGCCAAGACGGCCGGCGGGAGCGTTGCGGCCACCGCCACCCGAAGCGGCACCGGTTCGGGCACGAGTGCCGGCGCAACCCGAGTGGCCGGGGCAAGCCAGACCAAGGGCAAGGCGGGCACGCTGGCCGTCACCGGCTCCACGCTGCTGCCGTGGCTGGCATCCGCCGGCACCCTCCTGCTGCTGGGTTGGGTGTTCAAGCGGGAGAGCTCCCGCCGCAGGAACTGAGCGGGCGCTGTCCACCTGAGTGCGGCATCCGACAGCGGCCACCCGAACAGCGGCGCCTGATCTGCGGGCACCGCACCCGCTGAGGTGCACTCCAATCGATGTGTGCCCGGGCCGTCGGCCCGGGCACACACGTACGCGTCGGTGAACAACGGCGCCGAGCACCCGAGAACTGCAAGGCGGCCGCCTTCGTTGTCACACCCCGTCGTCATACTCGAACACATGTACGACTTGAACGAACGGGCGGGCGGCCGGTTCATCGACGGCGACGGCGACGGCGGCCGACCGGCGGCGGTGGCCAGGCACCTCGACGCCCGGCAGGCCGGCGGGTACGACGCCTCCGACAGCCCCGACACCGCCGACAGCTCTGACGCCTCCGACAGTTCCGATTCGGCACTCGGGATGATCCGGCGGCTCGCCGTCCGCGCCGGCAGGTTGGCCGCCACCGGCTTCTGCGATCTCGATGCCACCCAGCGCATGGAGGCCCTCCGTGCGTTGGCGACGGTCGACCGCTTCGTCGACGCCACCGAGGCCAGGCTGCTGGCGGGGCTCGATGCCCGGCAGGGCACCGACAGCCTGGTCGGCCAGCGCACCACCACCTGGCTCGCACAACACCACGGGTTGCCGGGATGGCAGGCCGAGGCCCGCGTCGCCACCGCCGAGTCGCTGGCCAACCACTTCGACCGGTTCGCCGAGGCGCTCCGCAGGTCCGAGATCGACTGGAGTTACTGCCGAGCGCTCGACGCCGCCTCCAACGATCGCATCGTCGACGCCCTGGTCGACCTCCAGGACGAGTTGCTGGCCCGCATCCCCGGACGACGCTACGAGACGTGGGTTCGAGAGCTCCGAGCACTGTGCGCCCTGTTGGACGCCGACGGCCCGGAGCCCGAGCCGGGCGAGCGTGACCGGGTGCACCTCTCCGAGACCCTCGACGGGCTCGTCGACCTGCGGGGCACGTTCGTCGGCTCCACCGCCGAGGAACTCCGCCAGCTTCTCGAGACCGAGACCGACCGTCAGCACCGCATCGCCCAGCACGATCGCGAGCAAACACCCGACCTGCCGATGCCCACCCGCACCGTGCTGCGTGCACGGGCGCTGCTCGCAGTCCTCCGTCGGGACGCTGCGGGCGACGGCGACGCACCCGAGACCCACGTCAACCTCGACGTCGAGGCGCTCGGCGCAGACGATGGCCAGGACCGTTCAGCCACCTCCGGCGCCAACGCCGGGCAGAACGCTGAAGCCGCCGATCCCTTCCAAGATCCCGCCGAGCCCTTCCAAGATCCCCACGAGCGCTCCACGGATCAGCATCTGCACCCCGGTCACAACGGCGCGGCCTGTCGCCCAACGCAACCGGAGCCGGACTCCCGCCGACCGGCACCGGCCGTATGCGGATCGTGCCCGCCGGCACCCGAACCCGGCGAAACCTCCCGCGCCTGGTTTCGTCGGGTGCTCGGACAACGTGGCCACGTGCTCGCCCCCAGCGCACGGCTTGCCGACGGCAACCTTCGCCGCCTGCTCTGCTCGCCGGTGATCCATGCGATCATCACCGGGCACGGCCACGAGGTGCTGCACATGGGCCGCAGCGCCCGGCTGGCCACCCCGGCGCAACGCCGGGCCGCACGCGTTCGCGACGGAGGGTGCGTGTTTCCGGGGTGCGACGCACCCCAACGGTGGACGCACCTGCACCACGTGATCCCCTGGAACGACGGCGGCACCACCGACCTGCCCCTGCTCGCCACCCTGTGCACCCACCATCACGGCATCACCCACCGAACCGGGTGGAAGATGCATCCCAACCTCGACCCCGAGGGCAACCCGAACGGCACCTTCCACTGGCACACCCCCACCGGACACAGGTTGTGGTCTCAACAGCACGGCGAATGGGCACCCGACCCGCCGTAGGCATCTCCGCGCCCGAAGCCATCTCCGAAACCATCCGAGACGTCGTTCTCTCGGGCGGTAACTTCGTCCGATGAGCCCGACCGGCGAGCGCCCACACGACACCCTCCCTCCGGACGACAAGGACTGGACCTGGGTGCTCGACCGAGTCTGCCCCGAGTGCGTCGCCGACGTCAGGACCTTTCCGATCACCGACGTGGGCACCATGATCCGCGACAACGCCGCCGCTTGGGCCGAGGTGCTGTCGGGCGACCCGGAGGTGCTTCGGGTTCGCACGAGGGCCGACCGATGGTCGCCTCTAGAGTACGCCTGCCACGTGCGGGACGTCTATGAGTTGTACGACCGGCGGCTGACGCTGATGCTCGAAGAGGACGGGCCGAGCTATCCCAACTGGGACCAGGACGCCACCGCCGTCGAGCAGGACTACGCCGCCGGCGACCCAGCCGCGGTCGCGGATCAGCTGGTACGCAACGCGGAGGCACTCGCCTCACGCTTTGACGAGGTGACCGGCGACCACTGGGCCCGCACCGGCTACCGCAGCGACGGAGCCTCCTTCACCGTCGAAACCTTCGCCCGCTACCTGATCCACGATCCGATCCACCACCTCTGGGACGTGCGTGCCAACGGGCCGGAACGCCGAGACGGATGAAGCTCGGCCGACGGGCCAAGATCGCCGCCGGCCTCGTTGTCGCAGCGTTGGTGATGGCGCTGGTCGCCGGCCTCGCGATCGTTGCATTGGTTCTCGACATGACGCGCCCCGACGCCAACTGCGTGGTGGCTCAGGAGGGCCTCGAGTACCGGAGCCAGAACGCACAGCCGGAGCCGGACCAGCCGTGGGACGTCTCCATCGGGGATCGGTACGGCTCCCATGCCGGGTGCGTGCCCGGCGATGATTTCCTGCCGAGGGACTGAGCAGCGACAGCGGTCAGTCCTCCGATGACGTGCAGGTGGTCGTCGACGGAACGGCCACGCCGTCGACCGGCGTCGAGGTGGTCGTGCACAGCAGCCACCGGTCGCCCTCGGCAAAGCCGGAGAGCGCAAACGGGTAGCCGCTGCCACCATCCCACAGGTCACCGGTTCGGTTCCCTGGCGTGTCGACCAGGTCGGTCGCGAGCTCATCGTCCAACGGCAACGGCAGGTCGTCGGTGGGCGAGCCGAGGAGCGCCACTCCGGTGGGGGTGGCCACGAACGGCTCGCCGTACGTGGTGATGCGGGCGAGGTCGAGTGGCACCTCAAAGGACTCCCATGCTCCCGTGGCCGAGTCGAGTCGGGCAACGATCGTTTCGGCGGAGGTGTCCTCGAGGTAGGCGCCCGCCCCGGCGCAGTGGGTCTCCGGCGGCAACACGTTGACCCACGTGGGCGACTCGGGGCCGTCCGCCCAGGTCTCGCCGTCGAGCACCTGGGTGTGGAGGCCCCAGTCGAGCACCTTGAAGTCCTCGGCGCTCGAGGCGCCGAGGTTCCCCCGATTCGCCTGGTCGAGGGCAACGCGGATCGGCGTCCCGTCGACGACGCACGACACGCGCTGGCCGAGCTCGAAGGTGGCGACTGGGGCAAACTCCGAACCGCCGGCGTACTCGTACAGCCGGTTGCGGACCTGGACGTAGGCGCGGTCGTCGTCGTGCCCCACGATCCCGGGCGAGAACCCGACGCTGCCGGACTCATCGTGCGGGGGTGTCGTCACGGTCTGGACGGAGCCCGAGCGGTCGACGAACAGGATCTTCACCGAGCCCTCGTCCGGATGGTCGGCGTGGGTGGACCGGACCCAAGGATCAGGATGCCGGTGTCGAGCGGCACGGCCGTCCCGCCGGCGACCAGACGCGGCAGCTCGGCGATGACCTCGAATTGGTCGCCCTCCAGCCACCTGGCGAGGGCCGGGGCTTCGCCGGGCGTGTTCACCACTCCGATGAACTCGCCGTCGATGAGGTTCGGGCTGAACGCGGCGGCGGTCGTCCGCCGACCGCCGGTGGGCCACGGTTCGCTGGTGTCGTCGACGGCCTGCAGGTCCCCACAGGCCACCAAGGCGGCCGCGGCAAACGCCACGGCGAGCAGCAGTCCCGCCGACGTCAGCGTTCGGGCGCGTTGCGGCGCACACCTCGACATGAACCCCATGTTGCCACCACCGCCCCGGCGGTGGCGTTCGCCTACAGCAGGCCGAGTTCGGCGACCGCGTCGCGCTCCTCGCGCAGTTCGGTCACCGAGGCGTCGATGCGCTCGCGGGAGAAGTCGTCGATGTCGAGGCCCTGCACGATCGAGTACTCGCCGTCGGCGCAGGTGCACGGGAAGGAGGAGATGAGCCCTTCGTCGACGCCGTAGCTGCCGTCGGACGGAATGGCCATCGAGACCCAGTCGCCTTCGGGGGTACCCATCGTCCAGCTGCGGATGTGATCGATGGCCGCGTTGGCGGCGGAGGCCGCCGAGGACGAGCCGCGGGCATCGATGATGGCGGCGCCGCGCTTGGCCACGGTGGGGATGAACTCGTCGGCCACCCAGGCCTGGTCACCGATGGCCTCGGTAGCGGACCTGCCGCCGACGGTGGCGTGGCTGAGGTCGGGATACTGCGTGCTGGAGTGGTTGCCCCAGATCGTGACCTTGGCGATCTCCGAGATCGGCGTGTCGGTCTTGGCCGACAGCTGGGCCATGGCCCGGTTGTGGTCGAGCCGGGTCATGGCGGTGAATCGGCCCGGGTCCATGCCGGCGGCCGCCGACTGGGCGATCAGCGCATTGGTGTTGGCCGGGTTCCCCACGACGAGCACCTTGACGTCGGACTTGGCCGACTGGCCGATCGCCTTGCCCTGCGGGCCGAAGATGCCACCGTTGGCCGCCAGCAGGTCGCCACGCTCCATGCCCGCCTTGCGGGGCATGGCGCCGACGAGCAACGCCACGTCGGCGTCGCCGAAGGCCACGTCGGCGTCGTCGGTCTGGATCATTTCGGTGAGCAGCGGAAAGGCACAGTCCTCGAGCTCCATCGCCACACCCTTGAGGGCACCCAGCGCCGGGGTGATCTCCAACATCTGCAACGCCACCGGCTGGTCGGGGCCCAACATGGCGCCCGAGGCGATCCGGAAGAGCAGCGAGTACCCGATCTGTCCGGCGGCGCCGGTGACTGCTACTCGAACTGGGGCGTTGGTGGGCACGTTGAACTCCTCGATGGGCGCTGTTCTTGACGGCTGCCGATCCTACCGGGCTACGCGCCGCCGCCCGAACGGGTGTTGCCGATCCAGCTCTCGTAGAGCCGCGAGTACACGCCACCGGCGCCGGCCAACTCGTCGTGGGGACCCAGCTCGACGATGCGGCCCGCGTCGAACACGACCACCAGCTGGGCCGCCTCCGCGGTGGAGAGGCGGTGTGCCACCGAGATGGTGGTGCGTCCTTCCGATAGGGCGGTCAGGGCGAGGCCGAGCACCCGCTCGGTTTCGGGGTCGACGTTGGAGGTGGCCTCGTCCAACAGCAGCAGGCCGGGATCGGCCAGCTGGGCCCGGGCGAGGGCCACCAGCTGCCGTTCACCCACCGACAATCCCCCACCGCGTTCACCCACCTGCGTGTCCGCCCCGTCGGACAGCCCCGACACCCACGAGGTGAGGCCCAGCATCGAGAAGGCCTCGTCGACGTCCTGCCGTGTGGCGCCCCGGCGACCCAGGGCCACGTTGGCCGCCACGGTGTCGTCGAAGAGAAAGCCGTCCTGCGGCACCAGGCGGATCGACCGCCGTCGGGCGTCCGGGTCGAGGTCGCGCAGGTCGACGCCCCCGACCATCACGCGACCGAGCTGGGGGTCGGCCAACCGACAGAGCAGCTTGGACATCGTGGTCTTGCCCGAGCCGGTCTCCCCCACGATCGCCACCGAGGTGCCGGCGGCGATGTCGAGCGACACGTCGTGCAGCACCGGCTGACCGGGGAGGTAGGAAAAGGTGACGTGCTCCACCGACACGGGCAGGGCCCCGTCGGAAAGCGTGGTACCTGCGACGGGTTCCACCACGTCCACCGGCTGATCGAGCAGCCCGAGGATCTTGCCCCAGCCGGCCAGCGCGGTCTGGGTCTGGTCGAGCACCTCGCCGATCTCGGCGATCGGCTGGGCCAGCTGGTTGGCCAACAGCAGGCAGGCGACGATCACGCCGGCCGAGAGCCCCCACGCCCCGGCGAAGTACACGCCTGCGCCTGCGACCACGGCCAACAGCAGCCCACCGAAAAGGTCGGACATCGGGAACATGATCGAGAAGAAGAACCGGGCCTTCAGCTGGGCGGCCAACTGGTCGCCGATCGCACCGTGCAGGTCGCCGCGCGCCGCCTCGGAGTGGTGGTAGGCGCGGATGACCCGAACACCGGACACCGTCTCGGCGATGCGGCCCAGGGTGTCGCCCACTCGGTTGCGCAACGTGTCGTAGGCCACCAGCTGGCGGCGCTGCACGAACACCATGATCGGCACCACCGGGGCCAACACGACCACGGTGAGCAGCCCGAGCTGCCAGCTGTAGATGAACATCGTGATCAACGACACCAGCAGCACGCCGGAGGACACCGTCCAGTTGACCGCGCCCCAGGTGGCGAACTGCGCCAGCGTCTCGATGTCGGAGGTGACGCGGCTGACCAGCACCCCGGTCTTGGACTCGCCGTGGGCGGCGATCGACAGCCGGTGCACGTGGGCGAACGCCCGGGTGCGCAGCGCATAGAGCACGTCCTCGGCCACGCGGGCCATCGCCAGCGTCAATCGTTGGACGACGACGGTCAGCACCAGCACCACGGCGGCCGCTGCGGCACACGCCCACAACACGAACGAGATGTCGACGCCGTCCGGCCCGTTGATGCCGCGGTCGAGCACCTGTTGCAACGCCACCGGCACCACCAGACGCCAGGCGGCGTTGGCCACCGACAACCCGATGGCGGTGGTGAGCCCCGCCCGCAGCTCCGGGGTGGCGGCGATCCCGGCGCGCAGCAGCTGCATCGCCCCGGGACGCTCGGTGGGGTCCTCCGAGAACGGGTCGACGTCCAGCGCCACCGTGGAGCCACCGTCGGCGTCGCCGGCGGGCTCGGCGGCGAGCGTGCGGTTGTTGCGCTCGTCGGTGGAGGTCATCGGCGATCACCCACGCCCGCCACGTCGTCGCGCTCGTACGCGGTGACCAGGGCCTCGTAACCGGGGTGCTCGAGGAGTTGGTCGTGGGTGCCGACCGCCACCACCCGGCCGTCGTCGAGGAACGCGATGCGATCGGCCAGCGCGATCGTCGACAACCGGTGGGCGACCACCAGCACGGTCATCGCGTCGTCCTCGGAGCCGTCGCCGCGGAGCCCGCCCAGGATCTCGGCCTCCACCACCGGGTCGACCGCCGAGGTGGCATCGTCGAGCACCAGCACCCGGGGGCGGCGCACGAGCGCCCGGGCGAGCGCCACCCGCTGCCGCTGGCCGCCGCTGAGCGTGACTCCCCGCTCGCCCATCACCGTGTCGAGGCCGTCCGGCAGCTCCTCGACGAAGCGCCGCGCTCGGGCCCGTTGCAGCACCTCGAGCACCTCGGCATCGTCGAGATGCCGGCCCAACGCCACGTTGTCGCGCAGCGAGGTGGCGAACAGAAAGCTCTCCTGAAACACGAGGGCGATCGTCGAACGCAACTCCGAGGGCGTCAGCTCGTCCAACGCGACTCCGCCCAGCTCGATGCGGCCGCTGGTGGGCTCGTCCAGCCGCACCAACAGTTCGCTCAGCGTCGATTTGCCCGAGCCAGTGGCGCCCACCAGCGCCATCACCTCGCCCGGTCTCACCTCGAGGTTCACGTCGCTGAGCACCTCGACGCCCGGCTCGAACCCGAAGCCGACACCGTCGAACCGAACCGACGGGGGTCCCGGCGGAAGCCGGTCGTGGCGGCGCCCCTCGGCGGAGTGCTCCTGCGCGGCGTCCGCTCCGTCGGACACCTCCAGCAGCGACTCGATCCGTCCCATCGAGACCAACGAGCGGGGCAGCGACTCGAACAGGAATCCGGCCACCCGGATCGGGAAGTTGAGCCACCCGAACAGGGCGACCGCCGCCAGCACCTCGCCCGAGGTGACCGCGCCGCTGCGAACCCGAAAGGCCCCCACGGCGATCAGCGCCACCATGCCCAGCAGCGGCAGCGCGTCCACCAGCGGGTGATAGGACGCCGACAGGCGGGCCAGGCGCAGGCGCTGGGTGCGCAGGGCGCCGGCGGCCCCGTTGAACCGATCCGACTCCTCGGATTCACGGCCGAGCGTCTTGACCACCAGGGCGCCCTCGAAGCTCTCGTGGGCGATGGCGGAGACCCGTGCGACCTTCTCCTGGCTCCGGGTGGCCGGCTCGACCATGCGCGACGAGAACCAGCGGCTGACACCGACCAGCAGCGGAAACAGCACGGCGGCGATCAGCGCAAAGGTCCAGTCGGAGATCAGCAGGCTGATCACCGAGAACACGAGCAGCGCCACCAGCCCGAAGGTGAGCGGAACCGGCATGAGCGCCCACGTCGAGAACGTGACGTCGCTGTCGGCCACGGCCAGCAGCTGGCCGGTGGGTCGCTTGCGGTGCTCGGACAGGGGCATGGCCAACACCCGGTCGGCCACGCGTCGGCGCAGTTCGGCCTGCACCCGCGCCTCGGTGACCGACCCGTACCAGCGCCGCAACACCACCGAGCCGCCTCGCAGCACCCCGACCGCCAACAGGGCCAGCGCCGCCCAGATCGCGGCGCTTCGGTCGGTCGTGCCGGCCAGGACCGGGACGATCGCCTTGTCGTTGACCAGGCCGATCACCACGGTGGAGCCGACGACGGTGGCCGCCCAGGCGGTGCCACCGAACAACGCCAGCGAGAACGGCCAGGGCTCCATGCGCGCGAAGCGGGCGACCAGCCGAACCCCGGAACGGGCCAGGCGCATGCCGCCGGGCCGCTGCTCGGATTCGGCCGCGGTCACCTGCGGCGCCTCGGGCGGAGGGGCGTCGGCCTCCCCCGGTTCGCTCGACGGCTCAGCGGTCGCCGGCGGGTCGGCCGGCGACCGCTCGCTCACCCTCGAAACCGACGGGTCACAGCTGGATCGACTTGGTCTCGAGGTACCCGTCGATGCCCCACTCGCCCCGCTCACGGCCGTTGCCCGACTGGCGATACCCACCGAAGGGCGCCGCCGCGTTGAAGGCCCCGCCGTTGATGTCCACCTGGCCGGTGCGCATGCGGCGCGCAACCGCCTTGGCCCGCTCCGGATCGGCCGACTGCACGCCGCCGGCGAGGCCGTAGATCGTGTTGTTGGCGATGCGGACGGCGTCGTCCTCGTCGGTGTAGGGGATCACCGCGAGCACCGGCCCGAAGATCTCCTCCTGGGCGATCGTGCTGTCGGGGTCGACGTTGGCGAACACCGTCGGCTTCACGTAGAAGCCGCGCTCGTGCTCCTCCGGCTGCTCGGGTCCGCCGATCACCAGATCGGCACCCTCGTCGATGCCCTTCTGGATGTACTCGCGCACCCGGTCGCGCTGAGCGGCCGACACCAGCGGGCCGAAGCTGTGGAACAGGTCGGGTTCGTCGGCGGCCGGGTCGACCAGCTTGGCCTGGGACACCTCGGCGACCACGGCGTCGACGATCTCGTCGTGCATCTCGGCGGGCACGAGCAGCCGGGTGAGGGCCGAACAGGTCTGTCCCGAGTTGAGCATGCAGGCGAAGACCGAGCCGAACGCCACTGCCGACGGGTCGGCGTCGTCGAGCACGATGTTGGCGGACTTGCCGCCCAGCTCGAGCTCGACCCGCTTGATCGTGTCGGCGGCCGACTTGGAGACCTCCTTGCCGGCCCGACCCGAGCCGGTGAAGCTGACCATGTCGACGTCGGGGTGCGCGGTCATGGCGCCGCCCACCTCGGGCCCGTTGCCGATCACCATGTTGAAGACGCCGGCGGGCAGCCCGACCTCCTCGATCACCTCGGCCAGCAGGTAGGCGTTGAGCGGCGTCACCTCGGACGGCTTCAACACCACCGTGCAGCCGGAGGCGAGGGCAGGGGCCACCTTGCAGACGATCAGGTAGAGCGGGTAGTTCCACGGGGTGATGGCGGCGACGACGCCGATCGGCTCGCGCACCACCAGCGAGTTGCCCACCTCCTTCTCCCATTCGAACGCCTCGATCTGGTCGGCGTAGGAGTTCCAGTCGCCGACCGCCAGGCCGGCCTGCACCATCTGGGCGAACGCCTTGGGCGAGCCGACCTCGGCGGAGATCGTGTCGACGACCTCGTCGTAACGGGCGGTCAGCGCGGCGCCGATGTCGCGCAGGTACTTGGCCCGAACGTCCAGCGACGTGGTGGACCAGGACGGAAACGCCTGGCGTGCGGCCGCCACCGCCCGGTCGACGTCCTCGGCGGTACCCATCGGCACCCGGCCGATGATCTCCTCGGTGGCCGAGTTGATGACGTCCTCGGTGCCCGAGCCGGCCGGAGCCACCCACTCGCCACCGATGTAGAACTTCTCGTAGGTCTTCACATGTCCCCCTGGGATGTCGACTGGACCGGTGAGGCTACCGGCTTGATCGGCCGGGAACCCACCGCGTTGGCAGCTCTGCCGGGAGGCGGACCCCGGCTACCCGGTCACCTCGTCGAGACGGCGCTGCAGAAACCGTGCCTCGGTCTCGTTGGTCACCAGGTCCAGGGCCCGGCGATACGAGGCGGCGGCGTCGACCCGGCGGTCGAGGCGGCGCAACAGATCGCCCCGCACCGCGTGGAGGTAGTGCGACCCGTCCAGTTGTTCGGAGAGCCTCGAGCGCTCCAGGGCGTCGAGGGCCGACGCCGGACCCGACGCCATCGACTGCGCCACCAGGCGGTTGAGGCGCACCATGGCCGAGGGCGTGAGCTCGGCCAGCCGGTCGTAGAGGGCGACCGCCGCGGGCCAGTCGGTCGCCTCGGTGCTGGGCGCCAGTGCGTGCACCGCTGCGATGGCGGCCTGGAGTTCGTACGGACCAGCATCGCGAGGCCCATCGGAGGGCCGGGACCCGTTCGCTCGAGCGTCATCGCCCCGGCCACGTGCGGCCGCCGCCCTCATCAGCAGGTTGCGCCCCGCCGCGATCGCCTCGCCGTCCCAGCGGGACCGATCCTGATCCTCCAACAACACCAGGTTGCCGTCGGCGTCGGTCCGGGTGGCGCGCCGTGAGTCGGCGAAGGCCATCAGCGCCGCCAACCCGAGCACCTCCGCGGCCTCCGGCAGCAGGTCGGCGAGGAGCGCCGCCAGCCACCGGGCCTCGTCGCAGAGGTCGCCCCGGACCAGCGCCGAATCGTTCGTCGAGGTGTGCCCCTCGGTAAACACGAGGTAGATCACCGCCAGGACCGCTGCGAGCCGGTCGTCGAGATGCCGCCGGTCGGGCACCTCGAACGGGATGTTGGCCGTACGGATCTTGGCCTTGGCCCTGACCAATCGTTTGGCCATGGTGGCCTCACCCACCACGAAGGCATGGGCGATCTGGGCGGTCGACAACCCGCACACCTCGCGAAGTGTCAGCGCCACCTGGGCGTCGATGGCCAAGGCGGGGTGGCAGCAGCCGAAGATGAGCGCCAACTGGTCATCGACCAGCGAGTTCGAAGCCGGCGGCACCCGGATCGACTCCTCGTGCAACGAGGGCAGGCGATCGACAAAACGCCGATCCCGGCGGGCCCGATCGATCGCCTTTCGTCGAGCGGTCGTCACCAGCCATGCGCCGGGGCGGTCGGGGGTACCGTCGGGACCCCATCGCCGGGCGGCCTCCTCAAAGGCGTCGCCGGCAGCATCCTCGGCCAGGTCGAGGTCGCCCCAGTCCCGCCGAAGCGTGGCCACGACGCGCGGCCACTCCTCGGCAAAGACCCGGGCGACCAGCGACCTCGACACGATCCGGCGACGTCAGTCGAAGACCATGACCGGTCGGATCTCGACGGAGCCGTACGGTGCCAGCGGCACCTTCGACGCCCATTCGATCGCAGCGTCGAGGTCCTCGACGTCGATCAGATAGAACCCGCCGAGCACCTCCTTCGTCTCGGCGAACGGCCCGTCGGTGCTGACGGTGCGACCGTCGCGCACCCGAACCGTGGTGGCCGAGTCGGCCGGGTGCAGGGCATCCCCCGCCACGAAGGCCCCGGCCTGGCCCAATGCCTCGCCGTAGGCCATCCAGAGCGGCATCTCGGCGGCCTGCTCGGCGCTCCCGCGGGCCGGACCGGCGTCGTCGGCGCTGTAGAGCAACAACATGTACTGCATGATGGTTCCTTTCGTCGTGCAGGCCGACACGGTGTCGACGTGCACCACCTCGACGATCGGGCGGTGCGGTTCTGGACCGACGTCAGAAGATTCCTACCAGGGTGTCGATCGCGTGCCGCCGATCAGTTGGGCTGAGCGACCAGCGCCGGCGTCGCTCGCGCCCGGCGGGTCGCCTCCTCCAGCACCGGGTTGTCGCCGGCGGCGGATTTCAGTGCGGCGAGGAGCACCCTGGTGGACGCGGCCACACACGTCCGCTCGACGGGGCCGGGGCCAGGTCGTCCGTAGATCCGATGCGCCCACGACGGCAACAACCCCCAGGCCGCGGCCGAGAACATGCCGGAGACGCTGCGGGTGACCGGATCGCCCTCGGGCGGATTCGCCAGGAACCGCAGCGTGTCCTGGGCCTGCTCGGCGCCCGACAGCTCGGCCCGGACCCCGGCGAAGTAGTCGGCGACGTCGGCCCGGCTGCGGGGCACCTCGGTGGCGCCCAGTGCCTCGGCGACGACCGCCACCTCGTCGTAGTAGGCATCCAGCTCCACCGGGGTCATCACCCGTCGGCCGAATCGGGCGTTGGCGGCCGCAAACATCGACACCTCGGCGACGTGCACCCAGCGCAACAGCGCCGGATCGTTGGCGTCGTAGCGCCGCCCGTCCGGCGCCACGCCGTTGATCCGTCGGTGGGTGCGTCGCACGATGTCGCACAGCCGTTGTGCCGTCTCGGAATCGCCGTAGGTGGTGGCGGCCACGAAGCTGGCGGTGCGCGACAGCCGCTCGGCGGGACGCTCCTTGAAGTCCGAGTGCTCCGACACGCCGGCCATCGCCAGCGGGTGCAGCGCCTGAAGCATCAGCGAACCGAAGCCTCCGACGATCATCGACAGGTCGGAGTGCACCCACCAGGTGACGCTGTCCGGCCCAAACCACCCGGGATCGCCGGCCGGCTCGTCGTAGCGCTCCATCGGAAACCGGTTGGAATCGAAGGCGTCCCGAAGTTGGGAGCCCACCGCCTCGCGCAGCGGCGCCGTCATCCAGTCGAGGCCACGGCGCGGATCGATCACTCCGACGGCCACGGGCCCTACCAGTGGCCGATCACCGGCTGGGCGACGCGGAGGCGACGGTCGTAGCCGTCCTCCCACGGCAGGAGGCCGGCCCGGTCGGGCCAGACGAACTGCAGCATGCGAAAGGGCGTTTCGCCGTAGAACAACGCAGCCCCGGGAAACCGGGGGTCGGCCACCTCGACGTCGACGGTCACCAGCGCCGACCGAAGATCGTTCTCGAGCAGTCCGGCGAACACCGCGCCCACCGGCAATTCGATGCCCGCAGCGACCTGGGCGGCGACCAGGTCGATCAACCCCCGTGCGGCGGCCGGTGCCAGCCCCCAGAGGCCCACCTCGGGATGGCCCCAGGTGGCCTCGAGCCCCACCGTGAACGTGTAGCCGGGCTGGGGATGGTTCGGATCGTCCACCGGCTTCACCGGTTCGACGGCGTAGCCCCGGGTTTCCACCATCCACGCCAGCTTGTCGATCAGCTCCAGGTTGCGGTCCGGCATCGGGTCGCCGCTCACGCGCCCGGCGCCTCCACCGACTGCCGCATGCGCCAGCCCAGCCGGTCGCCGACACCCAGGGGCGCCGCCGCCCGATTGAGCGCGTACAGGTGCACGCCCGGCGCCCCGCCCGCCAGGAGCTGCTCGGCGAGGTCTGCGGCCGCCTCCACGGCCACCTCGAGCAGCGCGGCCTCGTCGTCGGCGACCGATTCGAACCGCGCCCACATCTCGGGCGGGCGCTTGGCCTTGGCCATGTCGGCGAAGCGGGCCACCGAGGCGGGGTTGGTCACCGGGATCACGCCCGGCACGATCGGGGTGGTGACCCCCAGCTCGGTCAACTCGTCGACCATGGCGAAATAGTCCGCCGCGTCGAAGAAGAACTGGGTGATCGCAAAGTCGGCCACCTCGAGCTTGGCCGCCAGGTGCTGACGGTCGCTCGCCCGGTCGGTCGAGCGGGGATGCATCTCGGGGTGGGCGGCCACGCCGACCGCAAAGTCGCCGACCTCACGGATCAGCTCGACCAGCTCGGTGGCGTAGGTGAAGTCACCACGCGCCGGCGTGCCGTCCGCCGGCGGGTCGCCGGCCAGCGCCAGCACGTTTCGGACGCCGCTGGCCGCGTAGTCCTCCAACAGCTCGGCGAGTTCGGCCCGGGTGTGCCCCACGCAGGTGAGGTGGGGCATGACGGGAAACGACCGGTCAGTGTTGGCGGCCACGACCAGGTCCCGGGTGCGATCGCGGGTCGACCCCCCGGCGCCGTAGGTGACCGACACGAAGTCGGGGTCGAGATCCTCGAGCGCGTCGACCGTGGCCAGCAGGTTGGCCACGCCTCGTTCCGTCTTGGGCGGGAAGAACTCCAGCGACAGCGTGGGGCCCTCGGCCAGGAGCTCGTCGATGCGGGCGTCGCGGTGCGACGCGTCGGAGCGATCGGGACGTGCCGGAACGCGCGCCGGGGGTGCACCAGGGGTCATGTTCGGAGGCTAGTTCCCGCGGCCGGGCCCGGTGATGCCCGACCGGGCTCCGTTGGGCCGGTCGCCCGCCCCGTCCGTCAGATCGACCCACGTCGGGGTGGGCTTCGGGCGCAGCGGCAGCGGTGTGGCCCGCGCCGCGAGCCCGTCGAACACCTCCCCGGGCACCGGCGGCGAATACAGATAACCCTGCCCGCGCACGCAGCCGAGCGTCACCAGGATGTCCCGCTGCACGGCCTCCTCCACGCCCTCGGCGCTGACCTCCAACCCCAGCGCGTCGGCGAGCGCCATCACGGCGGCGATGATCGCCCGGTCGTCGCCGTCGGGCAGACCCTGCACGAACTGCCGGTCGATCTTCAGCACGTCCACCGGGAACCGCTTGAGGTAGCTCAGCGAGCTGTAGCCGGTGCCGAAGTCGTCGATCGCCAGGCTGACGCCCAGGGCGTGCAGGTCGTCGAGCACCGCCGCCGAGCTTGGGGCGTTGCCCATCAGCGCCGTCTCGGTCAGCTCGATGCAGAGCGCCGACGGCGGGTAGTTCAGCCCACCGAGGATCTCCGCGACCGAATCGACCAGCCCCGGTGCCTGCAACTCCCGCGCCGACATGTTGACCCGCAGCACGAAGCCACCGCCCAGAACCCGGCGCCAGCGGAGCGCGTCGGTGCAGGCCTGCGCCAGGACCCACCGGCCGAGACCCACCATCATCTCGGTGTCCTCGGCCACCTGGGCGAAGCGGCCCAACGACAGCAGGCCGAGGGTCGGGTGCTGCCAGCGCAGGAGGGCCTCGGCCCCGAGGATGCGTCCGGTCTCCAGCTCGACGTCGGGCTGGAAGAACACGCGCAGCTCGCGCTTGGCCAGCGCCAGCCGCAGGCGCTCGTTGAACTCCAGGCGCTGCTGCACCTCGTCCTGCAGGGTCTCGTCGTAGCGGTCGGCACACCCCGGACCCAGATGTTTGGCCCGGTCCATGGCGGCGTCGGCCCGTCGCAGCATCTCCTCGGCCGTCACCTCGGAATCGATCGTGGTCGCCACGCCCACCGAGGCCGACAGCACCAGCTCGCGCCCCTCGACCATCACCGGCGGGGAGGACAGCTCCGTCTGGAGGCGTTGCACCAACGACAGCAGCGGCCGGTCGTCGGACACACCCCGCACGAGCACGGCGAACTCGTCGCCGTCCATCCGGGCCAGCAGGTCCGACGGGCGAAGCGCGGCACCGAGCCGGCGGGCCGCCTCGACGATCACCTCGTCACCCGCCAGGTGGCCCAGCGAGTCGTTGATCAGCTTGAACCGGTCGAGGTCGAACACGAGCACCGCGATCTCGCCGTCGGCCGAGCCGTCGAGCGAGCTGAGGGCCTGGCGCAGGGAGGTCATCAGCGACGAGCGGTTGGGCAGCTGGGTCAGCGCGTCGTGGGACCCCTGGTGCTTGAGCTGGGCGGCGGTCTCGTCGGAGTCGGTTCGATCCCGAAGCACCGCCAGCACGGTCGAGGCCCCGCTGTCCCCCGGGTCGGTGACCAGGCTGACCTCGAAGTGGCGGCGGCCGTGGCGAAACTGGATCTCGGCGTCGAAGCGAAGTCGTGGACCCGAGGTTCCCGCCGGCCGCGCCGAGTCGAGGATCTTGGCGCTGAGCGCCCCCAACTCCCAGACCCCGCCGATCAGGTACTCCGAGAACGTCACCTCGGCCATGTCGTTGGCGTATTGGACCTGGCCCCGGGAATCGAGCAGGAACAGTGGGTCGGGCACGGCGTCGAGCAGGCTGTGGTATCGGCGGTGAAGTTCGCGCTCGCGGCTGACCGCCCCCTTCGCCGAGGTGATCTCCGAGGCGGCGATCACCGCAAACGGAATGCGGTGCTCGGCTCCGGCCAGCGCCGTCACCTCCACCCGCAGCCAGCGCTCGTCCGGCCCACCGGGGCTCCCGGAGGCCATGCGCAGCTCCAGCTCGTCCGCGCCCTCCCGTTTCGTGCAGGCCTCGTCGATGGCGTCGAGCAGCCGGGCCCGGTCGGCTTCCGCGACCAGGTCGACGACCTCGGTGCCGATCAGCTCGGAGCCCGGTCGGCCGACCAGGTCGCAGAAGGCGTCGGTCGGCCGAACGACCTGGCCGATCGACGTGGTCAACACCCCGCTGCGTCCGGGGGCCAGCCGACCGCCGGCCCGAAGGTGCAACGGAAGGTCGGATTGCTGACCGGCGCCGGCCAGCATGTCGATCGAACACGCACCGGCCACCAGGCGCAGGGCAGCGGCCAGCTCCTGGGCCCGCCGCTCCCACGCGCCCAGGCCCGCGGTTCCGACCCCGACGAGCAGCGAGAACATGCCCGCCAGCGGGGCGACCGTCTCGTAGCAGCAGCGCAGTCCCTCGGAGTGCTGGCGGCGGCTGCTCTCGACCGGCGAGGTCGCGGACGGTCGGGAGTGGTACTCGGAGTCCCGGAGGAGGGCCGCCGTCGCCGGATCATCCGTCGGCAACAGTTCGACCCGGCTGGCATAGGGGTCGAGCCCCACCCGGTCGTCCCAGTGCTGCAGTTCCCACCTGACGAGCTCGTCCGGGTAGAACAGGCCCGCCCAGGTGGCGTCCGCATCCAGCGAGGCCGCCAACGACGGCAGCACCCGCAACAGCACCGCGTCGAGATGGTCGGCGGTGGGTCCGGTCGGCGGTTCGGCCACCGCCCGGGCCAGGCTGCCGGCGATTCGACGGAAGAGCTCGACCTCGGAGCCCTCCGGCCGCAGGGACACCAGCGTCCGTTCGGCGAGGGGCACCCGAATCGCCGCGATCGTGCAGCGGCGCCAGCCCTGGCGAAGGTCGCGCAGTCGGATCGACTCCTCACCGGTGAGCGACCCCGGGGTGACGGCCCCCAGGGCCGATCGGAGCACCGAGGTGTCCTCCGGGTGGACGTAGGTGTCCATCGGGCCGAGCCCCAGCGCACCCGTCCTGGAACCGATGCCGCCGAGCAGCGGCCCCCACGCGATTTGCACCCGACCGGCATCGTCGAGGACGGCCACCAGGTCGTCCGGCTCGACCGCCGCTTCGGGGGCAGAGGCCCGGTCGGCCCGTGCCCGCCTCCCGCTCACCATCGCTTCGCCGACCGTGTCGAGTGGACCATCAGGCGGCGGTTCCCCGGGCCGTCGCAGCTGCGGCCTCGACGGTGTTGAACAGGAGCATCGCGCGGGTCATCGGGCCGACCCCGCCGATGCGGGGCGACAGCCACCCGGCCACCTCGGCCACGTCGTCGGCCACATCGGAGAGCACCCGGCGACCCTCCATCGTGACCCCGGCCGAGACCACCGCCGCTCCGGGCCGCACCATGTCGGCGGTGATCAGGCCCGGCGACCCGCGGCGGCCACGATGACGTCGGCGGTGCGCGTGTAGGCCCCCAGGTCGGCCACACCCGTGTGAACCACGGTGACCGCCGCATTGGCCATCGGGCGTTTCAGGGCCGCCAGCAGCGCCAGCGGGCGTCCGATCGTGAGCCCACGGCCGACGACCACCAGGTGTTTCCCGGCCAGCTCCACACCGTGTTCCGCCAGGAGGGCGAGGATGCCGTTGGGCGTGCAGGGCAGCGGCGCACGCTCGCCCATCACCAGCTTGCCGAGGTTGACCGGATGCAGCCCGTCCGCGTCCTTGGCGGGGTCCATCACCAACATGGCAGCCTCGAAGTCCAGGTGATCGGGCACCGGATACTGGAGGATGAAGGCATCGACCCGTTGGTCGTCGTTCATCTCGGCGACGGCCTCGTCGAGTTGGCCCTGGGTGGCGTCGGTCGGCAGATGCCGATGAACCGACGCCATCGCGATGTCGGCGCAGTCCTGATGCTTGCCGGCCACGTAGCGGGCGCTGGGTCCGTCGTCGCCCACCAGGATGGTGCCCAGACCCGGAGGACGGCCCGATTCGGAGAGGACGCCCGGGCCGGCCAGCTCGGTAACGCGGGCGGCCAGGTCCGACTTCATGCGGTCGGCGAGGGCCTGTCCATCCAGTTTTTGCGCTGCCATGTTCGCAACGCTAACCCGCCGCTACGCGCCGGCCGTGCCTCTCGGAATATCACCACTAGCGGTGGTCAAACCACGGTGTGTGTCCGGCCCGGGCAGGCGTCCTTAGTGCCGAAAGTGGCGAACGCCGGTGAACACCATGGCCATACCGGCCTCGTTGGCCGCCTCGATGACCTCATCGTCGCGCACCGATCCGCCGGGCTGAATCACGCACGTCGCGCCGGCCTCCGCCGCGGCGTCCAGTCCATCGCGGAACGGAAAGAACGCGTCGGAGGCACAGGCTCCTCCCCTGGCCCGACCGTCGGCCTTCTCCGCCGCGATCCGGCCCGCGTCGCGGCGGTTCTGCTGACCGGCGCCGATGCCCACCGCCGAGGAGTCCTTGACCAACACGATGCAGTTGGAGCTGACCCGGGCGGCCAGCCGCCAGGCCAACTCGAGGTCGACCCATTCGGCCTCGGTGGGGTGCCGCTCGGTCGCCACGGTGATCGCCTGGCGGTCGAATCCGCCGGGATCCGCCGTTTGCACCAACAGGCCACCGGCGATGCTTCGCACGTTCAACTCGGGTTCGACCGGCGGCCTCGCCTCGAGCACCCGCAAGTTCTTCTTCTTGGCCAGCCGCTCCAGGGCGTCGGGCTCGAAGGCGGGCGCGACCACCACCTCGGTGAACACCGGCGCCAACTCCTCGGCCAACTCCAGCGTGAACGTTCCGTTGACGGCGACGATCCCGCCGAACGCCGACACTGGGTCACCGGCGTGCGCCTGCCGGTAGGCGGTCAGCAGATCGTCGGCCACGGCCGCACCGCAGGGGTTGGCGTGCTTGATCACCACCGCCGCCGGCGACTCGCCCAGGCTCCAGACGAGTCGCCAGGCGGCGTCGGCGTCGTAGACGTTGAGATAGCTGAGCGCCTTGCCCTGATGCTGCACGGCGTCGTCCCAACAACCGCCGGTGCCCGTCCGATACCTGGCCCCCTCCTGGTGCGGGTTCTCGCCGTAGCGAAGCACCTCCGCCCGGGTCGCCGAGATGTCGAGGGCCTCGGGCAACGACGAGGTCGCTCCGCTCGTCGGCGCGTCCTGCTCCCCGCCGCTCATCCAGTCGGCGATCGCTCGGTCGTAGTCGGCGATCACCTCGAAGGCCCTCACTGCCAGGCGCCGCCGGGTGTCGGGCGACAGCTCGCCGGTGCGGCCGATCTCGTCGGCCACCCCGGGATACTCGCCCGGGTCGACGACGACCCCGACGTGGGCGTGGTTCTTCGCAGCCGCCCGAACCATGGTGGGGCCGCCGATGTCGATCAGCTCGATGCCGGGATCCGACTCGAACGGGTACAGGTTGGACACGACCAGGTCGATCGGTTCGATGCCGTGCGTCTCCAGATCGGCGAGATGTTCCGGGTTGTCGCGATCGGCCAGCAACGCGCCGTGCACCGCGGGGTGCAGCGTGACCACCCGATGCGACAGCATCTCGCCGAACCCGGTCAACTCCGCCAGCGGGGTCACCGGGACGCCGGCCTCGGCCAACGCCGCGGCGGTTCCGCCCGAGGACAGCAGCTCCCAGCCAGCGTCCGCCAGCACCCGGCCCAACTCGACCACGCCGGTCTTGTCGTAGGTGGACAGCAGTGCTCGGCGACGTGGCGCCATGATCGGTCTCCGGGGGTGTTCGGTCGATGCCCGCTCCCGGGCGCCGGGGAGGAATCGACCCTACCGGCCCGGTGGATGTCGGCCCAGCTCTGCCGCAGGCGCCGTGTTGGCGACCCCGACATTTGACCGCCAAGAACTAGCGTGTGCCGAGCGTGCGTGCTTGTGAGTGCGCGCTCAAACGGCCATGACCTCACCGCCCGCACCAACGATCCGCCCAAACCCGGCCGACGGACTGGCCGCGCCCGTGGGTTCCGACGCCGAGATCGATCTGACCGATCCGACCACCGAGATCGACCTGACCGAGGCGTCGCCGATGCCCGGCCCGGCCTCGGGCACCACCGACCGAACCGCCGGCAACGGCGCCACGACCGGTGGGGCGCTCCAGCCGCCGACTCGGCCACCGCACCCGACGACGGCGATCCCCCACCACTGCGCCACCGAAACTGCCTCGACGGCGTGCCGGCATCGCCGTGCTCACCGTCGTCCTCTTCCACCTCGACCTCGATTGGATGAGCGGCGGCTATCTCGGCGTCGACGTCTTCTTCGTCCTGTCGGGGTTCCTGATCACCACGCTGCTGGTGCGCGAGTGGACCGAGCACGGCCGCATCGACCTCAAGCGCTTCTGGGTTCGGCGGGCCCGACGACTGCTCCCGGCCATGCTGGTCGTCCTCGGAGGCGTCGCGCTGTTTGCGCTGTTCTTCGCTCAGCCCGAACAGCTGGGCGACATCCGCCGTCAGGGCATCGCCTCACTGTTCTACGTGACCAACTGGGCCAGGGCGTTCGACAACGTGAGCTACTTCGACGAGTTCGCCGCCAAGAGCCCCTCGAGCACTACTGGTCGCTCGCCATCGAGGAGCAGTTCTACGTGGTCTGGCCGCTGGTCACGATCGCTGTTCACCTGGCGGGCCAAGGCGGCCGGGACCATTCACCGAGCCCGGCGAATCGACCTCCCGCTGTGGATCGTCGGCGTGGGCGGGGCGGTCGCCTCCGCCGGGCTGATGGCCGCGCTCTATGCGCCCGAGAACTCCAGCCTGTACTTCCGCACCGACACCCGAGTGCAGGGCCTGCTGATCGGGGTGGCCCTCGCCGGCCTGTACGACGGTGTCGGCCGGCGGCTGATGCGCACCCGCCCCTCCTGGATGGTCCCGGCCGGCTGGGTCGCCGGCCTGGCGTTCCTCGTCGTCTGCGTGACCGACGTGGCGCCGGCCTGGCTGTACCAGGGCGGCTTCCTGGTCGTTGCGGCATTGACCGGGATCGTGATCCTGGCCGCGATGTGCACCCCCCGCTCGTCGCTCGACCGTGCGCTCTCGGTGCGTCCCCTCCGGTTCTTCGGCCGGATCTCCTATGGCCTGTACCTGTGGCACTGGCCGGTGATACTGGCGCTCACCCCCGAACGAACCGGGATGTCGATGGGGGCGCTCAACGTGTTGCGGTTCGCCTTGTCGGTGGCCCTGGCCGTCGTCAGCCTGCTGGCCCTCGAGGTGCCGATCAGGGAACGACGGATGCCCGTCCGCTTCGAGTTTGCCGGCCTGGGAGCGGTGCCGGTGCTGCTGGCGGTCGCCCTCCTCGCCACCACCACCGGTGCCGGGCCAACCCTCGAGGAGGCCTACGCCGCCGACCAGACCGCCGAGGCGCCCCTCGACGCGGCACCGGCCGTGGCCACGCCGGACCACCTCGACACCCTGGTGCTGGGGGACGTGTTGGCGCTCTCCCTCCCGCCCGACTGGGGGGACCCCGACGGCGACGGGCCGGCGACGGGCACGGTGACCCTGGCAGGGACCGGCTGTGCCGACGCCACCGTGGTGTGCGACGACTGGCGCGCCCAGTGGCAGGCCCGCATCGCCGAGACCCAGCCGGACGTGATCATGCTGGCCATTCGAAGCTGGCAGGCCTTCGACGACACCAACGCCAAGCTGGACGTCTTCGATGCGGCCGACACCGAATCGGCCTACACCGAGGGCATGGACCGGCTCGTCGACGAACTCGGTGCCGGCCCCACCGACGAGGGCGGACGCACGGTCGTGTTCCTCACCACGCCCGCCCGGGAGGACGACGGATCGCTGGACTCCTTCGCCGTCGAGCGCACCCGCGAGGCCGCCCAGCAGGTGGCCTCGCGGCGCAACGGGGCGGTCGAGGAAGTGCCGGTGGAGGGTCTGCGGTGCGGCGCGGTGATGTGCGTCGACCGCGCCCGGCTCAACCCCGACGAGCGCGTCCTCAACCTGGTCAGCCCCAACCCGGAGACCTTCGGCGTGGCGTTGGCGGGGGTGTCCCGGCGGGCGGTGACCGATCACCTCGCCAGGGAGGCGGCGGGTGACCAGCTTCGGGTGCTGATGCTCGGCGACTCGGTGGCGTGGTCGATCGGTTCCAACTTTCAGGGCGACACCAAACCTCAGGACCAGTCGCTGTTGTTGTGGAACCAGGCCGAGTTTGCCTGCTACCCCGACCCGGCACCCGGGCCTCGCCTGGGGGTGGCGGGCGAGGTCGTGACCGAGTGCGCGGACTGGGCCGAGCGGTGGCCCGCCTACCTCGACGAGTTCTCGCCCCAGATCGTGCTGGTGCCGGTGAGCCAGTGGATGGTGCTCGACCGTCGGGTGGACGGTCGGCTGATCGAGTTCGACTCCGACGAGATGCGGGACCGCATCAAGGCGTTCTACGGACAGACCATCGACGTGCTCGGACAGGACGGGGCGCTGGTCGTACTCGCCACGGTGATCCCCAACGTGCCGTCCAGCAAGTCGATCTCGACGGACGCCGAACTGGCGGAGATCCAGCGCCGGGAGGTGGCGCTGAACTCGGTGATCGCCGAGCTGGTCGCCGAACGATCCGACGACGCCGACCTGATCGATCTCGCCGGGTGGATCTGCGACGGCACCGAATGCCAGGAGGAGGTCGACGGCGTGCAGCTGCGTCCCGACGGCGGGCACTTCACCCCCGAGAGTTCTCCGCTGGCCGGGGCCTTCCTCACCGGCGAACTGGAGCGCATCGCGGCGGAGCGCGGCCTGGGCCCCGACGCCGAGCAGGCGACGGAGTCCGCCTCTGCCGAGGACCCCGCAGCCCCCGACGGCGGCTGAGCCCCACCGCCTCAGCGACCTGGAGAGCCCTCCTCGAGCACCCACCCGCGGTTCAGCACGTCGGCGAGCACCTCCGGATAGATCCGGCGCTCCACCGCCTTGATGCGTTCGTGAAGGCTCGCCTCGTCATCGTCGTCGAGCACCGGCACGGCCTCCTGGGCCAGGATCGGTCCGTCGTCCACCTCGAGGGTGGCGACGTGCACGGTGCATCCGGTGACCTTCACCCCGGCGTCGAGTGCGGCGCGCACGGCGTGCCAGCCCTTGAACGAGGGCAACAGTGCCGGGTGGGTGTTGATGATCCGTCCCGGGCGGGCCTCGAACGCGGGGGCACCAAGCACCGTGCCCCATCCGGCCATGGCGATCAGGTCGAGGCCCTCCTCGTCCCAGGCGGCAACGACCTCGCGGGTGTAGCCGTCGCGGTCGAACCCCGCGGAGAAGTCACTTCGTTCGACCACCCGTAGCGGCAGACCGTGGCGCTCGGCCACCTGTTCGGCCGCACACCGCCGGTCGACCAGCACCGCGGCGACGTCGAGTCCGGCGGTCACCATGGCGTCAAGCAGCGTGCCCGAGCCGGACACCATTACCCCCAGCCTCATACGCGCACTCCCGGCCTCATCTGCGCGCCCCCCACATCATCTGCGGCCACCGACGGCAGGGCCGCTAGAGGTTCTTGACCAGCTCGACCATCAGCTCGCCGGCCTCGGTGGGGTTGGCGCCCACCTTGACCCCGGCGGCCTCCAGGGCCTCCATCTTGGCGGCGGCGGTGCCCTTGCCACCGGACACGATGGCACCGGCGTGGCCCATCTTCTTGCCGGCGGGTGCGGTCTGACCGGCGACGTAGGCGGCCACCGGCTTGGACATGTGGTTGGCGATGAACTCCGCCGCGTCCTCCTCGGCCGAGCCGCCGATCTCGCCGATCATCATCACGGCGGACGTCTGCGGGTCGGCCTCGAAGGCCTCGAGGCAGTCGATGAAGCTGGTGCCGGGCACCGGGTCGCCGCCGATGCCGACGCAGGTGGTGACGCCGATGTTCTGCTGCTGCAGTTCGTAGAGCGCCTGGTAGGTCAGCGTGCCGGAGCGGCTGACGATGCCACCGAGATCTCGCCGTCGACCGGCGCCTTGGCGATGTGGCCGGCGGTGATGCCGATGTTGGCCTGGCCGGGCTGATGATGCCCGGACAGTTGAGGCCAGCAGGCGGACGTCCGGTAGTCGCGCTTGAGCTTGTTGTAGAACCACGCCTCGTCCTGGGCGGGGACGCCCTCGGTGATGACGATGATCAGCTTCACGCCTCCTCGGCCGCCTCCATGACGGCGTTCTTCACGCCCGGGGCGGGGATGAAGACGCACGAGGTGTCGGCGCCGGTCTCGGCGACGGCGTCGGCGACCGTGGCGAAGATGGGGATGCCATCGACGTCGGTGCCGGCCTTCTTGGGGTTGGTTCCGGCCACCACGTTGGTGCCGTAGTCACGGTTCAACAGGCCGTAGTAGCGGCCGGTTGATCCGGTCAGGCCCTGGTAAGACGACCTTGGTGTTGGAATCGACGAAGATGCTCATAAGTGGTCCTGGTTCCTTGTCTGACTGGGCTCAGGCTCGAGCGGCGGCGAGCTCGACGGCCTTGGCGGCGGCGGACAACATCGTGGGTTCCATCTGCAGGTTGTCGCCCAGGTGCGGCTTGAGGATCCTGCGGCCCTCGTCGGCGTTGGTGCCGTCGAGGCGGATGACCATCGGGTGGGAGAGGTCGATGCGTCCGGCGGCCTCGATGATGCCGTTGGCCACCTCCTCACCGCGGGTGATGCCGCCGAAGATATTGATGAAGATCGACTTCACGCGGGGTCGTTGTCGAGGATGGTGAGCGCCGCAACGAACTTGTCGGCATCGGCGCCTCCCCGACGTCCAGGAAGTTGGCGGGGCTGCCGCCCGCCTGGTTGACGACGTCCAGCGTGCTCATCGCCAGCCCGGCGCCGTTGGCGATGATGCCCACCGAGCCCTCCAGGCCGACGTACTCCAGCCCGGCCTCGTGGGCGGCATCCTCACGCTCATCGCGCTCCTGGGTGGCCTCGAAGGCGTCCCACTCGTGACGGAAGGCGGCGTTGTTGTCCAGCGTCACCTTGGCGTCGAGGGCGTGGACCTCGCCGGTGGGCGCGAGGATCAACGGGTTGATCTCCACCAGGTCGGCGTCGCCGTCGACGTAGGCGGTGTAGAGCTTGCCCAGGATGTCGACCGCACCTCGGTGGCCTCGGGGTTCAGCTTGGCTGCGGCAACCCAGTCCCGGATGGTGGCCTCGTCCAGGCCGTCGACCGGGGTCGATCCAGATCTTGGCGATGGCGTCGGGGTTCTCCTCGGCCACGGTCTCGATCTCGACCCCGCCCTCGGCGGAGAGCATGCCGAGGTGCGCCTTCTTGGCCCGGTCGAGGGTGAAGCTGGCGTAGTACTCCTCTGCGATGTCGGAGGCCACCTCGATCCACACGACCTTGACCGTGTGGCCCTTGATGTCCATGCCGATGATGTCGGTGGCGTACTGACGCACCTCGTCGGCATCGGCGGCCAGCTTGATGCCGCCTGCCTTGCCCCGGCCGCCCACCTGCACCTGGGCCTTGACGACCACCGGATAGGTGTTCAACCGTTCGGCGGCGGCGACCGCCTCCTCGACGGTGGTGACCGCCTCTCCCGCCGACACCGGAATGTCGAACGAGCCGAAGAACTGCTTGCCCTGATATTCAAAGAGGTCCACGTTGGGAGCCTTCCAGCACGGCCACCTCCGGGGCAACATGGCGTCCCACCGGCGACCCACAGCCGTCCCACCTGGTGTCACTTTGGTGTCCCGTTGGCCTCCCGTCTGCGGGTGAAGCGGCCCGTAGATGGCGACGCCGCCGGGCACCCCGGCCGCACCAACTCCCTGAGCCATCACCGGGATCGGGCAACGTTCATCGGCGACCACCGAGCCCGAAATCGTCTCGAACTGCTGGGCGTCAGGGTGCTGCTGTTCACCTGGTGGGACTACCGGGGCGCCGGAGCGACTGGTCGGCCAGGTGCGTCGGGCCCTGGCCGCCAGGGCCTCGGGAACGAACGCCTCCGCCGGATAGTGTCGTAACCGGCCGTTTCCACGATCACGCAAGGAACACACATGGAACTGACCGGCAGCCGCATCCTGCTCACCGGCGCCAGCGGCGGGTTGGGCCAGGCGATCGCCCGGCGACTGGCCCGCTACGGAGCCCAGCTGACGTTGACCGCACGCAATCGCCCAACGCTGGACAGCCTGGCTGACGAGCGCGTGGCACCGTCGTCGAGGCCGATCTGGCCAAACGCGGCGACGTACAACGGCTGGCCAAGCAGATCGGCGACTTCGACGTTGTCATCGCCAATGCCGGGGTCGGCGGAGACGCCGACGGCACCGAACTCAACGTCAAGGCGATCGACGGCGCGATGGACGTCAACCTGCGGGCGCCGATGGTGCTCAGCGGAGCGTTTGCGCAGGCCTGCATCGCCCAGTCCCGGCCCGGCCAGATCGTGCTGATCGGGTCGCTGTCCGGCCTGGCACCGACGCCCAACACCTGCCTCTACAACGCCACCAAGTTCGGACTCCGCGGGTTCGGGTTGTCGCTCCGGCAGGACCTCGAAGACCACGGCGTCGGCGTCACCATGGTGGAACCCGGCTTCATTCGTGACGCGGGCATGTTCGCCAACAACGACATCGAACTCCCCAAGGGCGTCCGCACCAAGTCGCCCGCCGATGTCGCCAAGGCGGTGGAGAAGGCCATCCGCACCAACCCGGCGGAGCTCTTCGTCGCACCGACCGAGCTTCGCCTGGGCGTCACCCTGGCCACGGTCGCTCCGGCGCTCTCCGAGGCGATCCAGCGGCGGGCCGGCACCAAGGAGATGAGCAGGGGCGAGCGCTGACCGAGCGTCCGGCGACGCTGGCGGGGCGCTCCACCTCGTCCGGTGGCGGGCAGCGGGTCGGCAAAGGGAGTCTTCGCTCAGGCGTCCAGCACGTTGAGGCGAAGGCGCTTGTTGCCCTTGCCCTTCGACTCGGTCTTGGTGATCTCGAAGCGGCCGACCTCGGCGGTGGACGCCACGTGGGTGCCGCCATCGGCCTGACGGTCGAGCCCGACGATGTCCACCACGCGCACCCGGGTCACCGACGCCGGGATCAGGTTGACCTTGGTGCGGATCAGCGCCGGATCGACGTCGGCGGCGGCGCGGTCGAGGAAGCTCACCTCGATCGGCCGGTCGGCTCGGAGTTCGGCGTTGACCTGCTCGGTCAGCTCCTCCCGGAACCCCTCCGGCAGCGGACCGAATTCGAAGTCCATGCGGGCGGTGAGCGGCTCCATGTTGCCGCCGGTGGCCGGCACCTGCCAGCGGTTCCAGACCACCCCGCCCATGACGTGCAGCATCGTGTGGGTCCGCATCAGCTGGTGGCGACGCTCCCAATCGAGGCGGCCCTCCACGCCGGAACCCACCCGAAGAACCTCCGAGGCCCGGGCGCCGTCCGCCGGTGCCAACGTGTGCCAGAGCAGCCCACCGTCCTTGCGCACGTCGGTGACCGCCCAGGTCGTGTCGTCGGCGCGCAGGCTGCCGGTGTCGTGGGGTTGGCCGCCGCCGGTTGCGTAGAACACGGTGCGGTCCAGGGCCACGCGGTTTCCGTCCACGGCCACGACCTCGGCCTCCATCGAGCGGAGATAGGCGTCGCTCAGGTACAGCTGGTCGGTGGAGGATGTTGCCATGGCGACATCCTGCCGGCCCGGTTCCGCGCCGGTTGGCACCAGGGTCGTGGCGCCGTTGCGGACTATCGTCGCGACCCGTGATCCACCCACGCACCCGCCGTCGGCTCATGCTTCCGGTGGCCCTGGTCCTGGCCCTTTCGATCGCCGCCTGCTCCAACGGTGACGGGTCCGATGAAACCGCCACCGATGCCCCCGCAACCACAGCCGCCGCCACCGACGCGGCCGACGGCTCGGGCACGGACTCACCGCCGGGAGCGGCCAGCGGTGAGTTCAGCGTGCTCTCCTACAACGTCGCGGGCCTGCCCGCCGAGGTCTCGGAGGTCGATCCGGCCGAGCACCTGCCGCTGATCAGCCCCAAGCTGAACGACTTCGACGTCGTCATGACCCAGGAGGACTTCGACTGGTGGAAGCCGGACGGGCTGGCCGCCGGCCTGGACTTCGTCAACTACCACGAACGTCTGCGGGCCGACGCCACCCACGACTTCCAGTCGCCGCAACACCCCGGCCCCGACGCCGTCGGCCTGGCCGCCGACCGACGCGACGTCCTCGAGGTCGGTGACGGGCTGGGCGTGATCTCCCGTCTGCCCTCGATGGCGACGAGCGAGTCCCGTGGGCCGGTTGCTTCGGTGGGCTCGACACCAACGATGAGCAGGGCCGGGCGACTGCCTCTCCATGAAGGGTTTTTCGCTCACCGCCTGCAGCCGGCCGACGGCCTGAGCGTCGACCTGTACAACCTCCATGGCGAAGCCGGTCGCACGGACGAAGACCAGTCGTTGCAGGCCGAGGGCTTCGCCGATCTGGCCGCCTACATCGAGGAGCACAGCGAGGGCAACGCCATCATCTTGGGCGGTGACACCAACCTGCATATCGACCCGGCCGGGCCGGACGCTCACCCGGACGCACACGACGGCGAGGACCAGGTGATCTGGAACGACTTCCTCGACGCGACCGGCCTGATCGACGCCTGTGACGCCACGAAGTGCGACGGGCCCCTCGAGATCGACAAGTTCGCCTTTCGGTCCAGCGACGAGATCTCCCTCGAGGTCACCGACTACCGGTTCGTGGCCTCGGACTTCGTCGACGAGGCCGGCGAGCCGCTCAGCGACCACGATCCGCTCCTCGCACGCTTCGATTGGTCGGCCGGCTGACGCCGTCGCCCGGCCGAGTTCCACCGCCGGCCGTCACCGGGCAGACTGTGTCGCCCGAAGCGCCGCCAGAGCAGGGAGATCCATGCCCGTCGAGCAACGAAGCACGTCCAATCAGTTTCGGACCGCCGGCATCGCCCTGCTGATGGTTGGCGCGGGCCTGGCGTTGGTGTTGGTGCTGTTCGGCCAGGGCGGGGGCGGCGAGCCGGCAACGGTCAGCCTCGGCACCGACGAGTTCGCCCTGGGCCCGGCCGCCGAGCGGGCCCAGGCGATCGCCGACCAGGGTCCCTTCCTGCTGAGCGACGTGTCGGGCCGGGGACAGGACCGGCCGATCGCGGTCAGCCACGAGGGCCCCGAACCCGAGATCGGTTGGGCGATCTTCGAGGCCAAGGCGCCGGGCACGGACGACGACTGTTTCCTGCGCTGGGACCGGGAGGCGCAGGTGTTCGTGTCCGAGGAACTCGCCCAGTCGGCGGTGACCGAGGACGCTTCCGGTGAGCGATGCGACGACGCGACCTTCCCAAGGAACGGCGCCGGGCTGAAGCAGTTGGCCTGGGAGGTCTCCGACGACGGCGTCCTGTACGTCACCCTCGGAGACGGTGACTCCACCGACGGGTCCACGGACGAACCCGACGGCGGCTGACCGCCGCCCCACCGTTCACCCCGGCCGCATCACCTCGGCGGCGATCAGGTCGAGCTGGTCGAGGTCGGCCAGGTCGAGCACCTGCAGGTAGACCCGCTCGACGCCCGCTTCGGCAAACCGGCCCAGGGTCTCGACCGCCTCGTCGGGCAGCCCCGCCACGCCGTGCTCGCGCAGCTCCGACGGTTCCCGCCCGATGGCCGCCGCCCGCCGCTCGAACCCGCGCTCGTCGGTTCCGACGCACACCACCAGTGCCGCCGAGCGCAGCAGCGTGGTCGGGTCACGGTCCGACGCCTCACACGCCCGGTCGACCCGTCGGTTGGCGGCGACGACGTCCTCCAGGCCGAGGAACGGGGTGTTGTACTCGGCTGCGAAGCGGGCGGCGAGCGCCGGGGTGCGCTTCGGACCCGCTCCGCCGACGATGATCGGCGGCGGTGTCTGCGTGGGTTTGGGCAGCGCCGGCGAATCGCGCAGCGTGTAGTGCTCGCCGTCGAACCCGAAGGTGTCGCCCTCCGGCGTCGCCCACATGCCGGTGATGATCGAGAGCTGCTCCTCCAGCCGGTCGAAGCGCTCGCCGAGGGTCGGAAACGGGATGCCGTAGGCGTCGTGTTCCTCCTCGAACCAGCCGCTGCCCAGCCCGAGTTCGACCCGCCCGCCCGACATCGAATCCACCTCGGCCACCGACACCGCCAGCGGCCCGGGGAGGCGGAACGTGGCCGAGGTGACCAGGGTGCCGAGGCGGATCGTCGAGGTGTCACGGGCCAAGCCGGCCAGCGTGATCCACGCGTCGGTCGGGCCGGGCAGGCCCGACCCGTCGCCCATCGCCAGGTAGTGGTCGCTGCGAAAGAACGCCCCAAAGCCCAGCTGCTCGGCGCGTCGGGCCACCGCCAGCAGCTCCTCGTAGGTGGCACCCTGCTGGGGCTCGGTGAAGATGCGGAGTTCCATCGACCCAACGTACTGCTCAGTCGAGGCGCTCCAACCGCTGCGCCAGCTCGGAACGCTGCAGCTTGTTGGTGCCGGTCTTGGGCAGATCGTCCACGATGAAGATCCGGCGGGGCGTCTTGTAGTCGGAGAGGTGCTTGGCCGCCCAGGTGCGCAGCCGGGTCGGGGTGATCGATGCGCCGTCGGTCAGGCGCACCGCGGCGACCGGAACCTCCCCGAGCTTCGGGTCGTCGAGCCCCACCGCGCCGGCCTCCAGCACCTGGGGGTGACGCTCCAGCGTCGCCTCGATCTCGGCGGGGTACACCGAGTAGCCGCCCGACTTGATGACCGCCTTGGCGCGCCCGTGAAACGTGAAGGTGCCCAGCGGGCCGCGGCGCACCAGGTCGCCGGTGGACAGCCAGCCGTCGGCGTCGAGTACGGCGTCGGTGGCCTCGGAGTCGCCCCAATACCCCTCGAGCACCCCCGGCCCCCGCAACAGCAGCTGGCCGACCCCACCGAGGCGAACCTCGGCTCCGTGCTCGTCGACCACCCGGAAGGAGTAGCCCGGCAGGGGGATGCCCAACTGGTCCCCCATGCCCAGCGGCACAAACGGGGGCGACAGCTTGGCCGCCGCGCCCCCTCCGGTCTCCACCATGCCGTAGCCCTCGGCCAGGGTGGCTTCGCCGATCGCTCCCAGACCGGGCAGCGTCACGGCGGCGCCTCGGCGCTTGAAGCGGCGGGCCAGTTCCGGAGGCATCACGTCGGCGCCCGAGATCCACACACGGACCGAGGAGAGATCCCGGTCGTCCGCACCGGCCTCCTCCAGCATGCGATACATGGCGGGAACGCCGGCGAACGCGGAGCTGTGGCGCCCTTCGAGGTCGTCCAGGCAGTCGACGGGACGGAACCGGGGACGAAACCGCACCGGGATGCCTGCGACCGAGGCGGTCGCGAGCGCCGCAAACCCGAAGATGTGGGCCACCGGCATGGCGATCATCAACTCGGAGACGACCGACCCGGCGGGCAGCGCCGCCAACCGGCCGAGCTCCCCCACCAGTGCACGGTGGGTGAGCGCCGCGCCCTTCGGGCTGCCGGTGGTGCCCGACGTGTAGAAGAGGGCCGCCACGGTCAGGTCGGCGCCTCGATCCTGCCCCAGCCCGGCGGTGACGCCGGTACGTTCCGCCAGCCGGTCGAGCTCGTCGGGCTCCCGAAGCACCAGCGCAGCGTCGGCGTCCAGCACGACGTGTGCCACCTCGTCGTCGCGCATGGCGTCGTTGACCGGCGCCGGGACGCCTCCCGCCCGCGACACCGCCAGGGTGGCGAGAAACAGCTCCACCGAGTTGGGCATGGCCAGCACCACCCGATCGCCCGCATCGAGCTTGTCGTCGGCCACCAGGGCGGCGGCCCAGCGGTCGACCAGGTCGGCGGCCTCGGCGACGGTGAGGACCCGGGCCGGCACGCCGGTGCGTTGCTCCGCCGCCTGGTCGACCAGCACCGACCCGCCGTGGACCGAGGCGGCGCGCTCGAGCAGCGAACCGAGCGTCAGCCCCGAACGCAGCAGGCTCAGCCGCGCCGCCTGCCGTTGCGCCACTCGAATGATCGGGCCGGTCATCATGATCTCCTCACCGGGTTAAGCGTTCAAGCGGCGCCCACGACAACAACAGCCGTTTCTCGCCGACGTCGGGGAATCGAATGGTTGCCTCGGCCTTGTCGCCCTGCCCCTCGATGTCGAGGATGATGCCCTCGCCGAAGGTGGCGTGCGAGACGTCGTCGCCCACCTTGAGGCCGGCGGTCGCCGCCGGGATGGGCCTGCCGGTCACCGCCGACCCGGACCCCATGCCGGGCCCCACTCCGGGCTGGGGCGACCCACCGGCCGCGGCGCGTTCCCGGCGCGCCTCCCGCCCGGCGAACGTGGGGCGGTCGCCACGCGACCAGCTACCGGAGGTGCCCGGGCGGCGCGAGCCGCGTGCCGACGATCCCTCGGCCTCCTCGATCAGCTCGTCGGGGATCTCCCCCAGGAACCGGCTGGGCGGGTTGTACTGGGTAGCACCGTGCAGCGTGCGGCTCCAGGTGTGGGTCAGGTAGAGCCGCTCGCGTGCGCGGGTGATGCCGACGTAGGCCAGGCGCCGCTCCTCCTCGAGCTGTGCGGGTTCGCCGATCGAGCGCATGTGGGGGAACACCCCCTCCTCGAGGCCGATCATGAACACCACCGGGTACTCCAGGCCCTTGGCCGAGTGCAGGGTCATCATGACCGCCTCGCCCTGACCCGGGTCGTCGGTGTCGGGGAGGGCGTCGGTGTCGGCCACCAGGCTGACCTGTTCGAGAAACGCCGGCATGGTCTCGTACCCGGCGGCGACGCCGACCAGCTCGGCGAGGTTCTCCAACCGACCCTCGGACTCGATCGTGTGCTCGGCCTCGAGCTCGGCGATGTAGCCGGTGCGCTCCAGCAGGTCCTCCAACAACTGGGCCGGCGCGAGCTCGCCGTCCTCGGTGGGCGCCAGCGCATCGATGATCTCAAGAAACCGCTCGATGCCGCGCTGCGCCCTCGACGACACGCCGGCCGCGTCGGCCTTGCGGAGCGCCTCGACAAACGTCAGCGAGTGGGCCCTGGCGTAGGCGTCGACCCGGCCGATCGTCGTGTCGCCGATGCCCCGTTTGGGCACGTTGACGATGCGCTTGGCCGACACCTCGTCGGCCGGGTTGACGATCGTCTGCAGGTAGGCCAGCGCATCCTTGATCTCGCGCCGGTCGTAGAAGCGGGTGCCGCCCAGCACCTTGTAGGGCACCCCCTGGCGAAACAGGGCCTCCTCCAGCACGCGGCTCTGGGCGTTGGCCCGATAGAAGATCGCCACGTCCGGGTAGTCGACCGCGCCCGAGTCGACCAACCGGGCGATCTCCCGGGCGACGTATCGGGCCTCGTCGCCCTCGTCGTCGCCGACGAAGCGTGTGATCGGCGCACCCGCCGACTCGTCGGTCCAGAGGTCCTTCGGGCGCCGCGACATGTTGTTGGCGATCACCGCGTTGGCGGCGTCGAGGATGCGCTGCGTCGACCGGTAGTTCTGGTCCAACACGATCTGGGTGACGTCCGGAAACGCCGACTCGAACTCGAGGATGTTGCGCAGGTCGGCGCCTCGGAACGCGTAGATCGACTGGTCGGAGTCGCCGACGACGCACACGTTGTGGTGGGCGCCGGCCAGCAGGATCACCAGCTCGTTCTGCACCCGGTTGGTGTCCTGGTACTCGTCGACCATCAGGTACCGGAACCGGCGCTGGTAGCTCTCGAGCACGTCGCTCTCGGTGCGCAACAGCTCGACGGTGACCCCGAGCAGGTCGTCGAAGTCCATGGCCCCGGCCGCCCGCAGGCGGGCCTGGTACTCGGCGTAGACATCGGCCACCTTGCGCTCGATGATGTGGCCCGCCTCGTCGGCCAACTGCTCGGGGGTGCGCAGCTCGTTCTTGGCCAGCGAGATCTGCCCTGCACCGACCGGGCGGGCAGGCGCTTCGTGTCGATGTTGAGGTCGCGCAGGACGTACCCGACGAGCCGGGTGGCGTCCGACTGGTCGTAGATCGTGAACGAGCTGGGGTAGCCGAGGCGGTGGCCGTCGCGGCGCAGGATGCGCACACACGCCGAGTGGAAGGTGGACACCCACATCTTCTGGGCCACCGGCCCGACCAGCGTGCCCACCCGGTGACGCATCTCGTCGGCGGCCTTGTTGGTGAACGTGATCGCCAGGATCTCGAACGGCGAGACGTCATCCTGCTCGATCAGCCGGGCGATGCGGTGGGTGAGCACCCGGGTCTTGCCCGAACCGGCGCCGGCGACCACCAGCAGGGGGCCCTCGCCGTGCAGCACCGCCTCACGTTGGGCGGGGTTGAGGCCGTCGAGGAGCTGGGGAGACATGACGGCCCATCCTACGGCCCCGGGGTGACGCCGCCCCGAGCCCGGATCCGGGGTCGACGATCAGATGCGCACGGCGATCGGCGTGCCGTTGAAGCGGTAGATCGAGGCCACCTTCACCACGTCGCCGGTGCTGGGCGCATGCACGTACTGCCCGCCGCCGATGTAGATGCCGATGTGGTGCACCGGGGAGCCGTAGGCCACCAGGTCACCGGGGACCAGCTCGCCGACGGAGATCCGGCGGCCCATCGCCACCTGCATGCGACGAGTGCGGGATGCCGGTTCGGCCGGCCTGGGCGTAGGCCCACAACACCAGCCCCGAGCAGTCGAACCCGGTCGAGGGGCTCTCGCCTCCCCATCGGTACGGCGTGCCTCGCATCGAGAGCGCTGCGGCGACGGCCCGCTCACCCTGGGAGGACGGGGCCGGGGCTGCCGGGGTGGGGGCGGGTGCCACCGGCGCCGGAGCGGCGGTGGTCGGGGCCGCGGTGGTGCGTGGGGCCTGGGCGGCGGGCGCCGCCGTGGCCGGAGCCGCCGCCGAAGAGCGGCCGGACCCGGTGGCGGTCGTCGGGGCGGACGTCGACCTGCTCGACGAGGTGGTGGCGGAGGACGACGAGCCGGCGCGCTCGGAGTCCGCCGAGGACGACTCGGCGTCCGAGGCGGCCTCGGCGTCCTCCCGGGCCTGGGCCTGGGCGCGTTCGGTCTCGGCCTGCGCCTGCGCCTCGGCTTCGGCCTGGCGGCGTTCGGCCTCCGCCCGCTCGGCGGCCACCCGCTGCTGCTCCTCGCGCTGGAGCGCCTCGGCCAGGTCGCCCTTCACCTGGGCCTCGGTGGTCGCCAGCTCCTCCTCGGCGACCTTCATCTCGTCGCGTGCGGCGGTGATGCGTTGCTGAGCGTCGGCCTTGGCCTCCGCGGTCTCGTCAAGCAGCTGCTGTTTGGCCCCGAGGTCGGAGCGCGCCGCCCGCACCTCCTCCACCGCCTGTTCGCGGTTGCCCTGGGCGCTGGCGAGCAGGGTGCGGGAACGAATGGCGTCGGTGGGGTTGTCGTGCGCCGACATCGCACCCGAGTCCATGCCACCGGTGAACGCCCGCACCGCGTACCGGCGGACCTGCGACCGGGCCGCCGACATGTTCTTCTCGGCGGCCGCCACGTCGGTCTCGTTCACCTCGGAGCGCTCCTCGACCTCGGCCAGCTCGGCCTTGGCCAGGTTGGCCTGCTCATCGAGGACGGAGATCCGCTCGCTCAGCGACGCCCGCTTCGCCACGATGCGGTCGACCTGTGCCGCCAGCTCCTCGGAGCCCCCGACCTGCGCCGAGGCCGGCGGGGCGAAGCCCACCGCCGACGCCACGATCAGCCCGGCGGCGGTGGCGACCCCCAGACGGGGTGCACCGCGTCGGGCGAGTGGGCGGTTCCGCCCGCCGTGCGTCGCTGCAGTGGGTCGCCGGAGGGAGGGGTTCCGCATCCGGTCAGTTTGCCAACAGATGACGAGTGTTACAAGTCGGTGTCAAAACTTGCCGAACCCGTCACATGGCCGACATCTCCAGCGGGTGGCCTGGTCGGCCGTGGCCGCCGTACCACCGCCGGTCTACTCAGATGCGAACGGCGATCGGGGACCCGTTGCCCCGGTAGATCGACGCGGTCTTCACGACGTCGCCGGTCCTCGGCGAGTGCACGTACTGGCCACCGCCGATGTAGATGCCGATGTGGTGAACCGGCGAGCCGTAGGCCACCAGGTCGCCCGGCACCAGCTGCCCGACCGAGATGCGGCGCCCCATGGCGACCAGCGCCCGGGACGAGTGCGGCAGTCCGCCGCGCCCGGCCTGCCGGTAGGCCCAGACGACCAGGCCCGAGCAGTCGAAGCCGGTGGACGGGCTCTCGCCGCCCCAGCGGTACGGCGTGCCTCGCATCGAGAGGGCCGCCGACACGGCGCCCGAACCGCCGGAGGACGGGGCGGGCGCGGCCTGGGGGGCGGCCGGTGCGACCGCTGCGGGTGCTGCGGCCGCTGTGCTGCCGGACGATCCACTCGCCGAGGTGGTTGCGGGTGCCGCAGCCGAAGCCCCGGACCGGCCGGATGCGGCGCTCGCCGTGTTGGTGGAGCCGGTGGCCTGCACCGTGCGGCGTTGGGCGGCGGCCGCTTCCGCTTCGGCCTTGGCCTCGGCCTCGGCTTCGGCCTGACGGCGCTCGGCTTCGGCCTCGGCCGCCGCCTGGCGGGCCGCCTCCTCGCGCTCGAGTGCCTCCTTCAGCGCCCCGGTGACCTGCGCCTCCTCCTCGGCCAGCGTGGCCTCGGTGGCCTCGATCTCCTCGCGCGCCTGATCGGCCTTGGCCTTCTCGGCCTCGATCTCGGCGGAGGTGTCTTCCAGATACGACTGCTTGGTGGCCAGGTCGCTGCGGGCGGCGCGCACCTGATCGACGGCCTCCTCGCGGTTGCCGCGGGCGGTCTGCAGCAGGGTGCGGCGCACCAGGGCCGAGTTGGGGTCGACCTCGCCGCCCATCATCTCGGTGCCGGGGCTGGCGGTGAAGGTCTTGACGGCGTAGGCACGCACGTCCTTGTTGGCCCCGTTCATCTCCTCCTTGGCGGAGTCGACGTCGGCCTGGTTCGTCTCGGCGCGCTTCTCGAGGTCGGCCAGCTTCAGCTTGGCCTGGTTGGCCTCCTCGTCGAGCACCGAAATCCTGTTGCCGAGTTCCTCACGAAGCGACTGGATGCGCTTGACCTCGGCGGCGAGATCGGAGGAGTCCTGGGCGCCGGCGGTTCCGCCGAACGCCAACGGCACCACCGGAACCACCACCGCTGCGAGGGAGGCGACGGCGAGCGATCGAACACGTCGCACCAAGGGAGACCGGGACGATGAGGTCGCGCGCCCGGGGGCCACGCGATCCGTGTGGGGGGAGATCCAGACCATGGGACGGTTACGTTACCAAACCCGTCGCTTTGTTACAACGATGTTGCGAGAACCCATCGGGACCGATGAGAACCGTCATGCTCGTGACGCAACGGTCACCTGAGGATCACTCCCACTCGATCGTGGCCGGCGGCTTCGAGGTGATGTCGTAGGCCACCCGGTTGATGCCCGGCACCTCGGCGATGATGCGGCCCGAGATGCGGTCGAGCACGTCGGGGGGGATACGGGCCCAGTCGGCGGTCATCGCATCCTCGGAGGTGACCGCACGCACGATGATCGGGCTGCCGTAGGTGCGTTCGTCGCCCATGACGCCGACGCTTCGGACGTCGCCGAGCAGTACGGCGAAGGCCTGCCAGATCTCCCGCTCGAGGCCGGCCATACGCAGTTCCTCGCGCACGATCGCATCCGCGGCCCGCACCAGCTCGACCCGTTCCGGAGTGACCTCGCCGACGATGCGGACGCCCAGGCCCGGGCCGGGGAAGGGCTGGCGCCACACGATCTCCTCGGGCAGCCCCAGTTCGCGCCCCAGCTCGCGCACCTCGTCCTTGAACAGGCTGCGAAGCGGCTCGACCAACTCGAAGTCGAGGTCGTCGGGAAGGCCCCCCACGTTGTGGTGGCTCTTGATTGTGGCCGCCGTGGCCGATCCCGACTCGATCACGTCGGGATACAGGGTGCCCTGCACCAGGAAGTCGGCGTCGGTCAGCCCACCCGGGCCTCCTCGAAGACCCGGATGAACAGCTCGCCGATCGCCTTGCGCTTGTCCTCGGGGTCGGTCACCCCGGCGAGGCGCTCGAGGAACCGATCGCCGGCTCGGGCGTGGATCAGCTCCATGCCCTGGTGACGCTGGAAGGTCTCCACCACCTGCTGGCCCTCGCCGGCGCGCATCAACCCGTTGTCGACGAACACGCAGGTGAGCTGTGAGCCGATGGCCCGGTGGACGACGGCTGCGGCCACGGCCGAGTCGACTCCGCCGGACAACCCGCAGATCGCCCTGCCGTCGCCCACCTGCTCGGCGATGGCGGCGACCGCCTCGTCGATGAAGTTGGCCATCGTCCAGGTGTTGGAGCACCCGGCCAGCGAATGGACGAACCGCTCGATCACCCGCTGCCCGTGTGGCGTGTGGGCCACCTCGGGGTGGTACTGCACCGCCCACATGTGCCGACGGGCGTCCTCCATCGCCGCCACCGGCGCACCGGGTGAGGTGGCGGTGGCCACAAACCCTTCGGGCGGCGACACGATGGCGTCGAAGTGGCTCATCCACACCGTCTGGGACGTCGGGAGCTCGGCCAGGAGCTCCGAGGTGGCCCCCTCGATCACGGTCAGGTCGGTTCGGCCGTACTCGCCCCGACCCGAGTGGTTCACCTCGCCGCCCAGATCGCGGGCCATCAGCTGGGCGCCGTAACAGATGCCCAACATCGGGATGCCCAGCTCGAAGATGTCGGGGTCGATCCCCGGAGCACCCTCGACGTGCACCGACTTGGGTCCACCGGAGAGGATGATCGCCGCCGGGGCGCGCTCGGCCAGCTCGGCGGCGGAGATGTCATGGGCGACGATCTCGGAGTACACGCGGGTCTCGCGCACCCGTCGTGCGATCAACTGGGCGTACTGGGCACCGAAGTCGAGCACCAGCACCTCTTCGTCGCCGGTGATCGCTGGCGGAGTCTTCATCGGGCGGTCCCTCCGATGGAACGGTCGGCGGGTGCGGGTCCGGCCAACCGAAGGTCGGCACGTTGGAAGTCTTTACAGTCGACGTGCCCGGCAAAGGCCATCGAGCGGGCGAGGGCCCCGACCAGGTTGGTCGTGCCGTCGGCGCCCACCGCGGGGCCGTGGAGCACCTGGGCCATCGGGCCGGAGGTAGCGACGTGTTCCACCCGGCTCCGGGGCAACGTCGGGTGATCGCTTCGGTGGGCCCAGGTCCAGCCGCCGGCGGGCGCCTCCTCGGCGGCGGCCAGCAGATCGCCGAGCACCACGGCGTCGGCGCCGCAGCAGATGGCGGCGGCCAGGTCGCCCGAGTTGGAGATACCCCCGTGGGCGATCACGTGGCAGTACACGCCGGTCTCGTCGAGGTGTCGGGTCCTCGCCGCCCGTGCGTCGGCGACGGCGGTCGCCGAGGCGGCGCCGATGCCCAGCACCTCCCGGGTGGGGCCGACGCGGCCGGGACCGACGCCCACCAACACACCGGCGGCGCCGGTTCGCATCAGGTGCAGCGCCGCCGAATAGGAGGTGCAGCCGCCGACGATCGCCGGAACCTCGAGGCGACGGAGTACCCGCTTGAGGTTGAGCGGCTCACCGTCGGCGAGGTGCTCGGCCGAGACGACCGTGCCCTCGATCACCAGCAGATCGGGCTCGGCCTTGAGGATGGCGTCGAGCGAGGCCTCGACGTGCGACGGGCTGACCGCCAGCGCCACCGTGGCCCCCTCGGCCCGCATCTCGGCGACCCGCTGGGCGATCAGCTCCGCCCGGACCGGCGCCCGGCCCAGGTCCCGGACCCGTTCCAGCACCCGGGCGGCGGCCCCATCCGAGGTGGGGTCGATCGAGCCGATCTCGGCAAGCGCCGACGAGGGATCGTCGTGACGACACCAGACGCCCTCGGAGTGCAGGACGCCCAGCGCGCCCGCCTGCGACAGGGCCACCGCCGTCGCCGGGCTGACCACACCGTCGGAGGGCGCGCCGACGATCGGGGAATCGAACCGCAGCGCATCGATCTGCCAGGAGGTGTCCACCTCCTCGGGGTTTCGCGTTCGCCGACTGGGCACGATGTCCAGCTCCGCCAGGCGGTAGCCCCGCTGGGCCACCTTGCCCAATCCGATCTGAAGTTCGGCCACGCTGGCTCCCAACGGGTGATGAGGTGTGCGACGGCGACGTCAACGAGGACGCGCCCGCCGGGGGAAGGCGACGATGATAGCGCTGCGGCCGCAAGGCGCCCCGGCCCGGCGTGCCGGTCAGGGACGCAGGGTTCGCAGTAGTTGCTTGGCCACCGTGGCGTTCATCTCCCACGCCGCACGCCGGCCCGCCTCGGTCACCTGACGGACGACGCTGCCCCCGGTGGCCTCCTCGATGCCGTCGAGGCTGCTCATCAGGGCGTCCGCCGACGCGTCGGTGGCCTTGTACCCCATGGTGGTCAACGCCTTCATGATGTCGGACTGGGCCACCGGTCCGGGGGCGGAGGAGGCGATGACCCGAAGGGCCTCCTTGGTGACCTCAGCACCCTGGGTGATCGCCTCGGCCGGCGTCAGCTGGCCGCTCGGTTCGCCCTCCAGCGAGGCCAGCCAGCGGCGCACCTTGACCACGATCTCGCCGTGGGTCTCACCCTCGAAGCTCAGTGTCGGCATATCGGCACCCTACTCCCGGCGTCCACCGGCCGGGCCGCTCTTCGCCGCCCAGGCCGCCGGATCCTGCCGCGGCGGCACCGGGGTGTTCAGCAGCCGAGCCAGCAGATCCCGCAGCATCGCGGCGGTCGCACCCCAGATCACGTCGGGCCCGAGATCGAAGAACGAGATCGGCCAGGTGGCGTCGCCCATCGTCCACCGCTCCTCCCAGAACACGCCCGGGTCGGTCAGGTGGGACAGCGGCACGTGCAGCACCTCGTCCACCTCGTCGGGCGACGCCGCCCAGACGGCGGGCCGCGTAGGCGCCATCGCCACGAACGGCACGATCCAGCGACCCGACGACGCCGTTCGCAGGGGGTGCAGGTGGCCGGCGACGTCGACCGCGTCGTGGGCCAGTCCCACCTCCTCGTTGGCCTCTCGCAGCGCGGTGCGCACCAGGTCCTCGCCGGGGTCCTGGGCGCCGCCCGGCAGGCTCAACTCCCCCCGGTGGGTGCGCATCCGCTCGCTCCGACGGGTGATGATCACCTCGAGCTCGCCGTCCGACGCCGGCTCGAGGACGGCCAGCACCGCTGCCGCCGGGGAGCCCGCCGGCGCGATCGGGCTGCGCTCGAGTACCTCCGAATCGATCGATCGGCGGACCGTGGCCTCGGTGAGCCGTCGCCGCCCGCTCGAGAGTTCGGCCCACGGCGCCGGGGCACCCGGCGTCCAGAGCGGCGGGCGGGGCAGGGCTTGGCGGGCGGTCCTTCCCGGGTTCACCCGGTCAGCGTACCCGGACCGTTATTCAAGGGATCTCACGTTGCGTGAGGGGTTTCCTCTCTCGACCACCAGGAGTAGGGTGATCGGCGGCGGACCGCGCGATCGGCCCGAGGGGGTCGGGAGCGCACATCGAGGCGGGAGCAACAAGATGATCAGTGACCAGTTCGGCAGCGGATCACCGACCGGGCCCACCGGCCTCGGCTTCGACACGGACAGGCCCACGGACGCCGGTTCGAGCCACGATCGGTGGGCCGATCGCCTCCGGGCGATCGAGTTGCGGGAGCGTGAGCGGGCATCCCTCGCCCCGACCCGGCCGCCGGCGTTGGAGCTGACCACGGTGCCGGATGCGCCCCGACCCGTCGCCGTACCGCAACCGCCTCCATCGGACGTCTCCGGTCCGCAGGAGGACTCGTCCTTGAGATGGCGGCGGCCGACGCAGCGCACCGAGGAGGTGGCCGCCCGAACCGGCCGCACCCCGGTCCCCGGCTTCCACCAGGCGGCGCTGGTGGTGATCAGCGCCCTCGGCACCGGTGCGGCCGCCTTCCTCCTCGGCGGCGACACCTGGGGTCGCACCCCCATGGCCGTCGCGGCGCTGATCGGCATTCCGGGCGTGGCGGCGATCAGCCTGGTGACCGCACACCACCGGCTGCGGCCCCAGCGGCGACGCTCCCATCCCGTCGTTGCGACGGTGGTCGGGGTGGCGTTGGCGCTGGCCTCGCTAGCGACGGTGTCGATCCTTGGCACCTGGGGTGCACTCGGGGTCATCGGCGCCCTGGTGGTGCTCGCCTGGTGGGTCTCCTCGCCGTCGCGAGGTCGGGCCGACGTCCGTGATCACGCCGGGCGGCCGATGGCACCGGCGCAGACCCGGACTCCCTGGCCCCGGGCGGCCCAGCCGGCGTTCACGCCGCGTGCGTCAACCGAGCCCGCGTCGAGTCCGCCGGCACCGGCCCCCGCGTTGGTCGCCGCCCCGCTCCCCGCGTCGATGCTCGAACAGATGATGGACGTGTTTGCGCCCGACCTGCCCGTCGACCTCGCCGGAGGGGCGGAGACCGACCAGGCGCCGGTCGTGCAGCTTCGAGCGGTGCCCTCCCCCGAGGCTGCCCAGCGTGGCACGCCCGGTCGGGGTGCCGATGCCACCGGCGACCTGCTGGGATGGATCTCCGACACCTACTCCCCGTCGCACTGACCGCGGGCGGCGCTTCCTCCCCGGGGACCGCCCGAAGCGTCGCTAACCCAGGGTGATGTCGCCCGAGGTGGTGGGCCCACCGGAACCTGGGGCGCTGGTGGCGGGGGTCGACGTCGAGGTCGACGATGGGTCGTTCGGGTCGTAGTACCCGGTGAAGCCGCACACCCCGGCGGGAACCGAGCCCTGCCGGTCGACAAACCACTCGTGACAACGACTCCTCCAATGCCAGGGCCATTTGTCGGCGCTGAGGGCGTCCCATGCAGCCTGGTCAACACCGGACTCGCCCTCACAACCGGGCGGGATACGAATTGGCTGGTTGATCGGGGTCGACGGCGGTGCGTTGACACCAGGGGATCCGTCCCACCACACCGCATCGGCGTTGTTGTTGCTGCTAAGGACCCCATCGACCGTCGACTGAACCAGGCTCCTGATGTCGTTCCAGAAGTTGTCCTCGAAGTCCGACCGACACTGATCGCCAAAGTTGAGCGTCGTTGTTGGACCGGTCGGAGCCGAAGCGGTGGACCCCGGCGCGGTGCTGCCGGGCGAGGAACCGCCCGGCCCCGTTGCGCCGTCAGCGCCACCCGCCGACACCACGGACATTTCGTCGATGCCGATAATCCCGCCGAAGAACGAGCCGATCTTCACCGGCGGCAGCTTCACGCGTGCCACCGGGTTGGCCCCGCTGGAGTCGAAGGACACGCACTCCCCCGGCTCGCCCGGGGGCAACTCGGGCAGATGCGCCGGATCGGTGCAGGTGGCCCAGGCGCTGTGGTCGAGCTTGAAGTTCTCCTCGACCTTCCCCTGGGCCATCACGGTTGCGGCGTCGAGGTCCCCGGGGTTGATCGAGGCCACCGAGTAGGTGCCGGCGAGGGCCGCCGCGTCCACCGCCGCCTGCGCCTGGGCCTCCTGCTGACGTTTGGCGCCGATGTCGACCACCAACGCCACCATGACCACCAACGGCACCACCATCGCGGCCACCACCGGCAAGGTGGCGCCTCGGTCGGTGGTTCGGTGGGGCAGTTCTGGTGCGCTCATCAGGGACTCTCCAGGTTGGGTGGCGGGCACGATGGAGTTCGCACCGGACCGGCGGATGGGGAACGGAACGCCCAGTCCTGACCGGTCAGCGGTGCCTCGCCGCCGGCGACCAGGGCGCCAAGCGCTACCCGAGGGTGATGTCACCCGAGGTGGTGGGCCCGCCGGAACCGGGCGAGCTGGTCGCCGGGATCGAGGTCGACGTTCCACTCCCGGTCGGCGGCTGCTGGTCGCTGAAGGCGCACACGCCGTCGGGGACCGATCCCCGATCGTTGAGGAACCAGTCGAGACAGCTGTTGTGCCAGAAGTCGTCCCAGTGCCACTCGTCGTTCCTCCGCCAGCTGACCGGGTCCATCCCGGCGACGCCCTCGCAGCCCGGGGGGACGCGCATCGGGGCGGAGAGCGGTGACCCGGGAGGCGAGCTGCTGTCCGGGGTCCCGTCCCACCACTGGCCACCCGCATAGTTGTCCACCGTCAAGGCAGCGTCCACCATCGAATCGACCTGGCTCCGATGTGCGGCGTAGTTGTCCGACCAGTGGTTGTCCCGGAACCGCTGATCGCAACCCTCTTCGAACGTGGTCGTCGGCGTCGCCGTCGAGGAGGTGGCGGCCGCCGTCGATCCTGGGGCGGTGCTGCCCGGCGTGGATCCGCCGGGCCCCGTTGCGCCGTCGGCGCCGCCCGCCGACACGACCGACATTTCGTCGATGCCGATGATCCCGCCGAAGAACGAGCCGATCTTCACCGGGGGCAGCTTCACGCGTGCCACCGGGTTGGCCCCGCTGGAGTCGAAGGACACGCACTCGCCCGGCTCGCCCGGGGGCAACTCGGGCAGATGCGCCGGATCGGTGCAGGTGGCCCAGGCGCTGTGGTCAAGCTTGAAGTTCTCCTCGACCTTCCCCTGCGCCATCACGGTTGCGGCGTCGAGGTCGCCCGGGTTGATCGAGGCCACCGAATAGGTGCCGGCCAGGGCCGCCGCGTCCACCGCCGCCTGCGCCTGGGCCTCCTGCTGGCGCTTGGCGCCGATGTCGACCACCAACGCCACCATGACCACCAACGGCACCACCATCGCGGCCACCACCGGCAAGGTGGCGCCGCGATCGGTGGCTCGACGGGGGGTTCCTGGTGCGCTCATCGGAGGATCTCCAGGTTGGATGGCGGGCACGGCGGTGCTCAGACCGGACCGGCGGACGGCGAACAGAACGCCCAGTCCTGACCGGTCAGCGGCGCCTCGCCGCCGGCGACCAGCGTCGGGATGGACGGTTTGATGTCGGGGGCCTTCTCCAGCAGCATCGTCAGGCGCGCCTTGTGGGCGTTCGAGTTGAGCACCGGACCGAAAAAGCCGGTCGCCGAGTGCATCTGCGCCATGGTGCACACCATCAGGTCGTCGTAGTGGGTGTGGTCGGCGGTTCCGTCGCCGTTGGAATCGACGAACATGACCTGAACCCGCACGTCGGCCGCATCGATGGGGATGTCGGACTTGACCGAGCAGATGATCTCCTTCAACGGTTCGTTGGTCGAGGGGGTCAGCCCCGTCATCACGCAGGACGGGTCACCGCCGAACTGACCGATCACCGCCTTGCGGGTCACCTCCCGGGTGCTCGTGCGGACGCCGAGCTGGCGGCTGTAGACCACGCCGAAGTCGATGATGCCGAAGAGCAGCAGGAACAGCACAGGTGCCACCATCGCAAACTCCACCAGGGAGGCGCCCCGGTCGTTGCCGGCTCTGCGCAGGCCCCACGACCACGGGCGCGGCCGGGGCCGGGATGACCGATGCGACCGTGATGCTCGCTGAGGGAGGGGAGACACAAGGCTTTTGTATCCACGAACCCGTCGAACGACAATGGGCCGAACGGGCCCCTCGGCGGGCCGGACGGCCCAGAGCCCGCTCGGCCGTTGGCGTTCCGGCGGGGAGGCGGGCCGGCGACCCACGATCTGCTTGCCGCAAAACGCGAAACGGGGAGCGCCCGATACGGACGCTCCCCATCTCGTTCGACCGATCGCACCTTCAACTTGAGTGGAAGATGCCGACCGATCGGGGCGGTTACATCATGCCGCCCATGCCACCCATGCCACCCATGTCGGGTGCGCCGCCGCCGGCGGCGCCACCCTCCTCGGGCTTGTCGGCGACGAGCACCTCGGTGGTCAGCAGCAGCCCGGCGATCGACGCTGCGTTCTGCAGCGCCGCCCGGGTCACCTTGGCGGGATCGATGACGCCGGCCTTGACCAGGTCCTCCATCTCACCGGTGGCCGCGTTCAGCCCGTTGGAGCCGGTCTCGGCCTCCACACGCTGCACCATGACGGCACCCTCGAGGCCGGCGTTGTCGGCGATGAGCCGTGCCGGAGCCTCGAGTGCCTTGTGGACGGCCAGGGCGCCGGTGCGCTCATCGCTGGTCAGGCCCTCGGCGGCGGTTGCCACCTTGGCCCGGGCCCGCAGCAGGGCGGTGCCGCCACCGGCGACGATGCCCTCCTCGATGGCCGCACGGGTTGCCGACAGGGCGTCCTCGATGCGGTGCTTCTTCCTTCAGCTCCACCTCGGTGGCGGCGCCGACCTTGACGAGGGCCACGCCCCCGACCAGCTTCGCGAGGCGCTCCTGGAGCTTCGCGGTCCCAGTCGGAGTCGGTCTCCTCGATCTCACGCTTGATCTGCGTGATGCGGCCTTCGACGTCCTCGGAGGAACCGGCGCCGTCGACGATGGTGGTGTCGTCCTTGGTGACGACCACCTTGCGGGCACGGCCCAGCAGCTCGAGGGTGGTGTTCTCCAGCTTGAGGCCGACCTCCTCGGCGATGACCTGACCACCGGTGAGGGTGGCCATGTCCTGCAGCATCGCCTTGCGACGCTCGCCGAAGCCCGGGGCCTTGACGGCCAGCGAGGCGAAGGTGCCGCGGATCTTGTTGACCACGAGGGTGGCCAGGGCCTCGCCCTCGACGTCCTCGGCGACGATCAGCAGCGGCTTGCCGCCCTGCATCACCCGCTCGAGCACCGGCACCATGTCCTGAACCGAGGAGATCTTGCCGTTGACGAAGAGGATGTAGGGATCCTCGAGCACGGCCTCCTGGCGGTCGGGATCGGTGACGAAGTAGGGCGACAGGTAGCCCTTGTCGAACTGCATGCCCTCGGTGAAGTCCAGCTCCATGCCGAAGGTGTTCGACTCCTCGATGGTGACCACGCCGTCCTTGCCCACCTTGTCGATGGCGTCGGCGAGCACCTGCCCGATCTGGGCGTCGGCGGCCGAGATGGCGGCGACCTGGGCGATCTCACCCTTGTCGTCGATCTCCTTGGCCTGCTCGGCGATGCCCTCGACCGCGGCGGCGACGCCGGACTCGATGCCTCGCTTCAGCCCCATGGGGCTGGCGCCTGCGGCCACGTTGCGCATGCCCTCGCGCACCAGCGCCTGGGCCAGCACGGTGGCGGTGGTGGTGCCGTCACCGGCGACGTCGTTGGTCTTGGTGGCCACCTCCTTGACGAGCTGGGCGCCCATGTTCTCGTAGGGGTCCTCCAACTCGATCTCACGGGCGATCGACACGCCGTCGTTGGTGATCGTCGGCGCACCGAACTTCTTGTCCAGTACGACGTTGCGACCCTTGGGGCCGATGGTCACCTTCACCGCGTCGGCCAGCGCATTCACGCCGGCTTCCAGCGAGCGACGGGCCTCGTCGTCAAACTTCAGAATCTTTGCCATGTGTTGTTCTCCTCAGAAGGGTTGTCGTGGACTCAGCCGTCGATGACGGCGAGTACGTCACGGGCCGACAGGATCAGCAGGTCGTCACCATCGATGGTGATCTCGGTGCCGCCGTACTTGGAGTAGACGACGGTGTCACCGGTGGAAATGTCCATGGGGACCCGGTCGTTGTCGTCGCCGATGCGGCCCGGGCCGACGGCCATGACCGTTCCCTGCTGGGGCTTCTCCTTGGCGGTGTCGGGGATGACCAGGCCGCTGGCGGTGGTCTCCTCGGCGTCGTCGGCTTTGACGACGATCCGGTCCTCGAGGGGCTTGAGCTTCATGCAATCGCCTCCATTGTTCGCGCCCGGTACCTCCGGGGGCTGGCACTCGTGATTGACGAGTGCCAGTTCTAGCACTCGATGTTGGCGAGTGCTAGTCCCCCTTCCCCATCCCCCCGAAGTGGGGAGCCCGGAGGTGCGGATTGGTGCGCTCTCGACTCCCCGCTTGGGGCTCGAGCCAGGCTCAGCCGGCGAGCGGCAGGCCCGGAACGGCCGGCAGATCGAGCCCACTGGGCCCGTCCGAGGCCAGTCGGTACCAGCCGGCCGCCGCCACCATCGCGGCATTGTCGGTGCAGTACTCGCGCCCGGGCACCAGGCACTGGCGACCGGCCCGCTCGGCGTCGGCGGCGATGCGCAGGCGGAGCGGCGTGTTGGCCGCCACTCCCCCGGCCAGGGCCACCCCGGCCACGTCGTGGACCTCCGCCGCCCGGTCCATCTTCCGCGCCAGGACATCCACCACCGCGGCCTGGAACGAGGCCGCCAGGTCCACCGTGGCCTCGTCCGGGTTGCGCCGCACGTGGTTGATCACCGCCGTCTTCAGCCCGGAGAAGGAGAAGTCGAAGCCGTCGTTGACCATCGCACGAGGGAAGTCGATCGCCTCGGGGTCACCCGAGACCGCCGCCTCCTCCACCGCCGGACCGCCCGGGTAGCCGAGCCCGAGATAGCGGGCCACCTTGTCGAACGCCTCCCCCGCCGCGTCGTCAAGCGTGCCGCCGATCAGCTCGTAGTCGCCGGGCGCGTTCACCTTCACCAGCTGGGTGTGCCCGCCCGACACCAGCAGCACCATCTGCGGCAACGCCACCTCGCCGTGCTCAAGCTGCGCCGCGTACAGGTGCGCCTCGAGATGGTTGACGCCGACCAGCGGCAGGTCCCATCCCAGGGCCAGCCCCTTGGCACCGGAGAGCCCGACGAGCAACGCACCGATCAGGCCGGGACCGTGGGTGACCGCCACCGCGTCCAGCTGTTCCGGGCCCACGCCGGCCTCGACCATCGCCTGGGCGACCACCGGCACCAGCAGCTCGAGATGGGCGCGCCCGGCGATCTCGGGCACCACCCCGCCGAACCGGGCGTGCAGGTCCACCTGCGAGGAGACGACCGAGCTGCACACATCGGTGCCGTTGGCCACCACCGCGGCGGCGGTCTCGTCACACGACGTCTCGATGCCGAGGATGAGGCCGCGCCCGGAGTCGCTCGCCGGTCGGGGTTCGCCTTCCGGCGGACGCTGGTTCACGTGGGCAGTTTCGCGCGGATCGACTCGAGTCGCCGCCGGTAGGCCGCGCGGTCGATGCTGCGCGTTTCCACAGGATGAGCGCATCCTCGGTGGGCGAGCGGTAGTAACGCGGCGCACGCCCTCGGGGGCGAACCCAAACCGGCGATACATCGCCTGGGCGGCGTCGTTGGAGACCCGGACCTCCAACGTCGCATCGACGACGCCGGCATCGATCGCGAGCTCCATCAGCTCGACGAGCAGCGCCGCACCGATACCCCGGCGTTGGTGGGGCCGGTCGACCGCCATCGTCGTGATGTGCCCCTCGTCGGCCACCTGCATCAGTCCACCGAAACCGACCACCTGCGGACCGACCATCGCCACGAGGTAGTGGCGCGAGGTCGGCTGCAGCAGTTCGTTGGCAAACAGGTCGCGGCTCCACGGATGCCCGTTGGTCGCCTCCTCGATGCGCACCACCGCAGCGAGGTGCCGGCGCCTCATCGGTCGAATCCGCAGTGGCTCGGCGGCGGGCAGGCTCACCCGCCCAGGATGGCACGTGATCGCCGGCCAACCAGCGGGCGCCCGTGTGCACGGTACGCCACCCTCCGTGGGTGAGGGGTCCGCCGCAGCGACCCCGCCGGGTGGGAACATGGGCATGTGGAGACCAACTCTCAGCCGCCGGACGACTCGGCCGAAACCGCTCAGAACCCGCCATCGGGCGCCGCGCCCGTCAACCCCGGCGCCGACCGCCTCGGCCCGGGCGAGTCGCCCCCGACCACCAGCCCGCCGCCGCCCGGTCCGTTCGACGCCACCGACACGACCGAGACGTCCGACGCAAGCGGCGAGACCGAGCGGGTGATCAACCTTCAGGCGGGAGCACCGCTGGAGTCGACGGGAGCCGGGACCGAGGTCGAGGAGGGCACGCTCAAGACGGCCAAAAAGGCGGCCCCCGTCGAAGCGGGGGACGAGGCGGCGACCCGGGCGGGGGACGACGACGCGGCCGACGACGCGGACGAGGCCACCTGGCAGCGGCGGATGGCCGAGGTTCAGGCTCAGGCCGCCGCCTGGGAGCACGCCCGCGACCGAACGCTTGAACTGGAGGCCCAGGTCGCCGGCCAGCGACAGGAGGTCACCGACCGACTCGAGGCCCACGACGACCGCATCGCCGCGATGGAGCGTCGCCAGGCCGAGGCGATCGACGAACTCAACCGACTGGGCGAGGAGGTTCGGGCCGAGATCATGCTGTCGAGCATCACCTCGGAGCGCCGGGAACGGTTCGGCGACCACGCCGAACTGCGGGCGACCGTGCGCACGTTGCTGCGGCGCATGAGCGACGGCCGGGCCATCGACGACGACGACCGCCGCAGCTGCTGGCGCTTGGGCACCGAACCGGCGACCACTGGCTCTCCGACGCCGGTCGGGCGGTGGTGGCCTGGGCGCTCGGCGACGAGGCCCGCGGGGATGCCGCCGCCGAGCGGGCCATGTCCACCGACGACCAGCCGGCCCGATGGTTTCTCGCCGCCGTGGCCTTCACCCAACCGGACCTGGCCGATCGGCGCTGGGAGACGTTGGCACGTGCCCTCGAACGGGCCGACCCCGCCTCGTCGCCCGTGGCGCTCGATCTGGCGGAGCTGGCGCTGGGCGACGCGGCCGGATCGCAGGGTGCCGTGCGCGCCGCGGAACTGCTGACCGGCTGGGCGGGCGAACCCCCGGGCGACCCCGTGCGGCAGGACGGCTGGGTTCGCCGGGTGGCTCGAACCGCCGGCGACGTGCCGGAGCGGCGCTTCGAACACCTGGAGGGGCTCGAGCGTTGGGACGACCTGCGCAGCGCACTGAAGGCGCTCACGGTCGGTGAGGCGTTGTCGTCCCGGATCGACGGGCAGGCCGCCGACGATCGGTCGGCCCAACCGGACTCGGGCGGCGCTGCGCTCCCCGACGTCGACGCCGACGCCGACGGCGATCTGGTGGCCCGGCGGCACCTGCTGGCGACGATCGAGGCGCTGATCGACCAGCCCGAACCCGACGAGGCCGAGCTGCTGGCCCAGGAACTGGCGCTTCGGGACCAGGTGGGCCGCACCCAGGAGACGCCGCGTCCCCGCGTGCCCGACCTCCCGGATCACGACCGGCTGCTGTGGTCCCTGGCGCTCGAGGAACCCTGCCCCGAGCTGGGGCCCCGAAGCACCGAGGTGCTTCGTCGAACCGGCAGGAGATGGTTGGCGTCCACGCTCTCCGAGCATCTCACCGTGGCCCGAAGCCTGCTGCCCGACCAGGTGGAGGTCTCGATCGGCCCCCTCGAACCGCTGCCGCTGCAACGGCCGGGCACCGTGAGTCCTGCCGTCACCAAAGCCGCCGACTCCGACCCCGATCTGGCGACCGCCGGGGCACCGGCGCCAACGGTCGACGATCCGGCGAGCGCGTCGGCACCCGACGAGCAGCTCCAACTGATGCTCGACGAGGCCGACGGGCCGGAGCCGACCGCGCGAGCCGTCGGGGCGATCGACGCGGTGGGAATGATCGTGGCGATCGTTGGCGTGGTGCTGGCGATCACGGTCACCCCCTGGGCCTGGATCGCGGCCGGTGTCGGTCTGGCGCTCGTGGTGTTCGGAATGATCTTCCGTCGCCGCCGTGCGGCGCAACGCCGTCGTCAACGGGCCGCTGCGCATGCCGAGGCCCGGGAGGAGTTCGCCACGATCTGGAGCGACTGGCAGGCGTACTGGGCACGGGTGGACCAGGCCGAGGCGGCCAACGCCGCCCTGATGGGCCGGTTGACCGCACAGGAGTAGCCCACGGCGCACTCGGCTCCACGATCGGCCGGTTGGTCAACGCCGTGGACGCGCGTGCGCTCAGGCCTCCAGCGCCTGCGCTGCCTCTGCGATCGTGACCGACGGCGGTTCGGTGGCGGCCCAGGGATCGGGCTTCTGACCCAGGCGCCGGAACGCGTTGGTGAGGTCGACCGCCGGACCACCACCTCGGCCACCCGTCGGGCGAAGGAGCGGGTGAGCTCGAAGTCCGGATCGTCGTCGGTGCCGTCGCCCGGGCCATCAGCGTGTAAAACACGACGGCGCCCTGGTTGGCGAAGTACACCAACCCCGCCGCGTCGGAGATCACCGGGTACTCGATGTGCCCGCCCTCGGCGGTGTCGACGCCCACCCGCTCGATCCAGTTGGGGACGTGGGCCGGCGTGTTCTTCTGGAAGAACCCGGTGCCGTCGATGCCGTCGGGGAAGCGCTGCATCACCCAACGGACGTCCGGCCACGTGCGGCAACAGGTTCGGGGCGATCCGTTCGTAGTAGCCGACGAGGTCACCCTTGGTCCGCCCGTGCCGGGCCAACACCGCCTCCACGACGTCGCGTTCGTCCCTCGCCGCCATCAGCCTGTTCCGTCCTCCCGGTCACCGCTCGCCGACGCCGCGGCGACACCTCCCTCCGATGGCCCTCGGACCCCCTCCAGCAGCCGGGGGTCCAACGGCCCGTCACCGTGCAGCACCGACACGTCGCCCGTCGCCTCCAGAACCACCGCCAGCACCTGGGCACGATCTGTCACGTTCGACTCCCGAAGCTTGGCCAGGACGTCGGCGCGGGTCACCCGGGTGTGGTGCAGGTTCTCATCGAGGAACCGGGGCCCTCCATGAGGAGCACCGGCTGGTTCTCGATCCGCTTCAGCAACCGGGTGTGTTGGCGGAGCTGTGCGATCGTCCACTGCGTGCCGAGCAGGAACGCCACGGCGATGGCACCATCGGTCAGGGAGGCGTCGGAGATCGTCACCGTCGCCAGCAGCGAACCGATCGCGACGGTTACCGCAAAGTCGAAGCTGGACATCTTGGAGAACGAGCGCAGGCCCACGACCCGCACCGCAAGAATGATGATGAAGAGGTAGGCGACCGCGGAGCCCGCCACCAGCGCAGCGCGGGTCGGGCTGGTGCCCAGCCAGTCGGCAACCATCAGTGCCCCTCGCTTCCGCGCCGCTTCGAGTGGTCTCGGGCGTCGATGTGCACCTCACACGTGCGGACTACCCCGCCCGTCACCGATCCAATCATCCGGGTCCGGCCGCCGGCTTCGCTCAGGGCGCCGACCCCACGATCTCACCTGCCCGTGACCTCCTCTATCGTGCCGAGTTTCCACAGGTTGGGCAACACAAAACCGGGTGCGGTACACCGGCGTGATGAACGACCCGCAGAACGCCCGCGAGCTGATCGCCGCCATCGGTCCGCGGGTGCGGAAGTCGCCGTTCTTCGAGGCGACGGTGGACGCCGGACTCCGGGCGGTCTCGACCTACAACCACATGTGGTTGCCGATGAGCTACGGCGATCCTGAGGGTGAGTATCGACGGCTGACCGAAGGCGTCTCGATGTGGGACGTAGCGGCCCAACGCCATCTCGAGGTCTCCGGCCCCGACGCGGACGAGCTGGTGCAGCTGGTCACCGTGGTCGACACCTCGGAGGTGCCACGCGGGTCGGGCCGTTACGCACCGATGGTCGACCACTCGGGCACGTTGATCAACGATCCGGTCCTGTTGCGCTTCGACGACGGCTCGTGGCGCTTCTCCATCGCCGACGCCGACGTGCGGCTGTGGCTCGATGCGGTGGCCCACGGCCGTGGCCTGGACTGCACGGTGACCGAGCTGGACACTGCCACGATGGCCGTCCAGGGGCCGTTGGCCGGGGACGTTCTGGGGGCACTCGGCTGCGATGACCTGGGTGGGTTGGCCGACTTCGAGCGGCGCTCCGCGACTCTGGAGGGGATCGACGTGATCGTCAGCCGGTCCGGATGGAGCAACCAGGGCGGCTACGAGCTGTTTCTCGACGACACCGACCGGGCCCTGGAGCTGTGGGCGGCGGTCGCCGACGCGGGCCGTCGGTTCGACATCGGTCCCGGCGCTCCCAATCCCAGCGAACGGCTGGAGAACGTGCTGCTGTCCTACGGCACCGACACCGGCTACGGCGCCACGCCCATCGAACTCGGCATGACCGACCTCATCGGGTTCGCCGGATACGACTTCATCGGGCGCTCGGCGCTGCTGACCCAACGGGACTCGGGCAGGTCTCGTCGGTTGGTGGGCGTGAGGCTGGACGGGGCGCCCATCGATCCCCTTCCCAACCCCGTGCCGCTAACGCTCGACGGCGACGAGCACGGGCAGCTGCGCAGCGCCGCCTGGTCGCCGCGCTTCTCCACCAACCTGGGGTTGGCGCTGGTCCCGGCGGGCGACGACCCGGGAACGGTCGGCCGGACGACGATCGCCGGGCGGACGCACCGGGCCGAGCTGGTCGGGTTGCCCTTCGCGGACAGCCTCGACGAGCGGTGAGCCGGCGCCGTTCGCCGCCACCCGTCATCGACCCGGTGGCGGCCTGCCCGAAAGCGATGACCTTCGGGCCGTGCGGCGGGGTCGACCCCGACGGCGGTTGCGAGGTGGACCGGCGCCGGTGCCCGTTCCTCGACCGGCCGTTGCGCACGGCGCCTCCGAGCGAGGGGGCGGCGACGTCGGGGCCCGCCACCAGACGGGTCGTCGTCGACTTCCGGCCGTCGCCCGGGTGGTCGGCCGGGCTCGACGCCGACCTGGCCGACCGGTACCGGGAGGCCGGCGACGGCACCGCGCTGCTCGTCGGCGAACACGTCGACGACACCCACGGGCTGGGCGTCGCCGAACACGCACGCCGGCTGCGCGACCGGTTTGGCCTTCCGATGCTGATCACGCTCACGGGGCGGAACCGCACGATCCGCGAGGCCGAGCGCGAGCTCGACGAGCTTGCGGGGGTGGGCGTCGCCGCCGTGCACTGTGTCACCGGCGACCATCCCGCAGCACGGTTCGGGCCCGGCCACGGCGCCGACTTCGGGCTGGACTCACAGCAGCTGGTGGCACTGGCCGCCGTACGCGGGCTGGCCACCACCGTCGCCGAGTCCCCGGCCGCCCCCCCGTTGGAGTTCCGGCCGCTGCGGATCCTCAACAAACAACGCGCCGGGGCCGGGGCGGTCGTCCTCAACCACGCCGGAGAGACCGGGCCGCTGAAGCACTTCGCCCGGCGATGCCGGGACGCCGGGGTGACCGCTCCGCTGATCGCACCGGTTCCCCTGGTGTCCGACGCGGAGTCCGTCCGGCGGCTCGCCCGGTTACCCGGCCTGTTGTTGGACCCCGAGGTGGCGTCGGCCGTGCTGAACAGCCCCGACCCCACCGCCGAGGGACGGCGCCAGGCGGTCGCCTGCGCCCGACGGCTGCTCACCGAGGACGGGGTCGACCCCGGCGCCTTCGCCGGGGTCAACCTCTCCGGAGTCGGGCCGACCGATCCGCTCGCCCGAGCCGACTTCACCGTCGGGATCGTGCAGGAGCTGGGACCGCTCGATCCTTCCGGGTGAGTTCGATAGGCGCCAGGTGGGGTTCGACCCGGCAACAACGGGGTACTGGCGGCCGGAACATTCCGCCGCACGCCCGCGGTTCGTCACGACCGGGAGGTCCGACCCGTGAACACCCCACTGCCGTTGCCACCCAGCGAAGCCGCCGGTCGCATCGTGCCGCGCGGCGCGGAGCAAACCGACCCCGACCGGCGCGGCTCGGCCGAGGCCCACCGGTAGCGACCATGGCGGTTCGACTCCCCACAGCGCTCATCGAGGACGATCCCGTCGTGCTGGCACCGGAGGCCGGCCTCGCCTTCGTCAGCGACCAGGACGACGGCTGGACCCGCCGGAAGTGCGGCCGGGGCTTCACCTACCTCGACGAGGACGGGGGGACGTTGCGGGGCCGGCGGCGGCGTCGTCTCGAGTCGCTCGCGATACCGCCGGCGTGGCGGGAGGTGTGGCTGTGCCCGAACGAGTCGGGTTACCTCCAGGCGACCGGGGTCGACGACGCCGAGCGCAAGCAGTACCGCTACCACCCCGACTACGTGTCGTTGATGGAGCGGCGGAAATACCAGCGGCTCGCCCACTTCCCGCGTGCCCTCGCCGGGATCCGGCGAGCGATCAGCGAGGATCTGCGGCAGCCGGCGGGCAGCCGTCGCTGTGCCACCGCCACCGCCGTGGCCCTGATCGATCGGCACCTGCTGCGGGTGGGCAACGAGAGCTCCGCCGAGGACGGGCACTTCGGCGTCACGACGCTGCTGCCGGCCCATCTCCGGACCTCGACCTCCAGCGGTGAGCCGGTCGCCGAACTCGACTACCGGGCCAAGAGCGGGCAGCGTCGCCGGGTCGAGGTGGACCCGGACCTGGCCGACGACCTCGCCGACCTCCGCGCTCGCAGCACCGACCGGCTGGTCTGGTACTCCGATGATCCGGATTCGGGCGAAGACGGCCGGCCTCGACCGCTCACCGCGGCGATGCTCAACGACTACGTCCGAACCCACGCCGGCAAGGGCTTCTCGACCAAGGACTTTCGCACCTGGGGCGGCTCGGTCGTCGCCCTGGGGGCGCGTATCGACGGTGCGGGCGAGGTGGAGGCGGTCGACGCCGCGGCCGAGGCGCTGGGCAACACCCGGGCGGTCGCCCGATCGTCCTACGTGCATCCCCGGGTGCTCGCCGCCGGGGACGACGAGCTGCGCTCGGCCTGGACCTCGTCGAGGACCTCGGAGTTTCGGAGCCGTTGCGAGGGGGCGTTGGCCAAGTTGATCGCGCCGCACCGGTAGCGAGAACGCCGGCCGCCACCAGCGAACGAGGACGACGCCTGTTTGGCGCCCGGCGCTGCGGGTAGGTTCACCCCATGGCGATGGAAACCCTCTCCGAAGCGATGACCCGGCTGGAACGGGACGGCTACACCGAATCGGTGGCCGCCCACGACGACGGCCTGCTGCACTGCTCCGGGTGCGACGCCGTCTGCGATCCCCGCGACCTCACGATCGACGAGGTGGTGCGCTTCGAGGGCGACTCCAACCCGGACGACGAGGCGGTGCTCTTCGCCCTCAACTGTGGTGAGCACAAGAGCCTGTACGCGGTCGCCTTCGGGCCGGACACCCCTCCCAACGACGTGGCCGCGGTCCGGGCGCTCACCAAGCGGCACCGGGACGGCTGAACCGCCCGCCGGCCATACGGCTCCGCTCAGGGGTCGTGGCGGGTCACCCAGTTGATCTCGGCGTCGGGCTTGCGAAGGTAGATCGGCTCGATCTCCCGCTGGTTGACGAAGTCCTCGCGAAGCGCCCGGGCGTGGGCCAGCTGCACCAATGATGAGGCTGACGGGCGGGACATCGCCGGATCGGCAAGCTCGAGGTGATCGATCCCCCCGAGAATCGCCTCGTAGCGGTGTGCCCCGTCGCCGATCATCATCGTGTCGTGGGGCTCGGCGGTCAGATCCAGCGCCAGCTGTTCCGGCGACCCGATACGGAACTCGCCCTCGCGCTGCACTCCCCCGGGGACCGGCCAGTAGATCGCCCAGTAGACCTCTCCCCGGCGGGCGTCGATCACCGACACGATGCGCTTGTCGGTGTACCGCAACGGAAACGCCACCAGGTCGAGGCTGGGCACCCCCACCATCGGAACCCCCAGCGCGTGGGCCATCGCCTTGCCGTGGGCCAACCCCACGCGCAGCCCGGTGAACAGCCCCGGTCCGACGTCCACGGCAACGCCGGCCAGGTCCTGGATACGGTGACCCGCCTGGCCCATGATGAACTCGATCGTCGGGCCGAGCGCCTCGGCATGGCGGCGACCGCCCTGGAGGTGCGCCTCGGCCAACACCCCCTGGTGATCCACCAGCGCCGCTCCCACCCGGTCGGTGGCGGTCTCGATTCCCAGGATCAGCATCGCCCGGTGTCCTTCCCCGGGGTTGCGTCGCCGCGCTCATCCGACACCTCGTCGTGGCCACGGAGTGCCTCGTCGAGGAGGCGGTGCAGCTCCGCCCGCCGCGCCGCGCCGTGACCTCGGGTGGTCATCGTGAGGATCCGGGTGTCGGCCGGATCCCCGGGACCGCCCGGGTCCGCCTCGGAACCGGCGTCGTCGATCGGCGCCAGCTCCAGCGCGACGGTCAGCCGCTCGGCGGGAAGCAGCGGCTCGATCATCTCGCCCCATTCGATCAGGGTCAACGCGTCGCCGTCGAAGAGCTCGTCCAGCCCGAGCTCTTCGGCCTCGGCCAAGGAACCCAAGCGATACACGTCGAGGTGGTTGACCCGCAGACCGCCGCCGTCGGTGCCGGGCCGGGCGCCCTCGTAGTGGGACATGATCGTGAAGGTCGGGCTGGTGACCGGGGCGGTGACACCGAGACGCAGGGCCAGCCCCTGGGTGAAGGTGGTCTTGCCGGCCCCCAGGTCCCCGGTGAGCACGACGACGTCGCCCGGCGTGGCCCAGTCGGCGACCGCCGCCGCCACCGCCCGGGTGCCGGCGGGGGTCAACGTCCGGAGCCGTCGCCGCTCGACCGAGATGGGATCGTCCTCCGCTGTGGGGTTCGGGGGCGTCACCCGGCTCAGCGTAGTGCCGGGGTCCCGCCGGTCCCGAGGTGGTGGCGCGGCGGCCGCGCCGCGAGTCGGGTGACGATCTCGTAGTTGATCGTGTTCATCAAGCGGGCCCACTCCCCGGCCCCGACCGACTCGGGCTCGGCCGCGCGGTCGGCCGCCGGCTGGGCGCCGATGAGCACCACCTCGTCGCCCACCTCCACCGGCGGACCCTCGGTGCAGTCGAGCACCAGTTGGTCCATCGTGACGGCGCCGACGATCGGGCGACGCACTCCACCGACCAGGGCGGCGCCGCCGGCGAGCCCGAGTCCGCGGGGCACGCCGTCGCCGTACCCCACCGGCACGGTGGCCAGGGTGCTCGGGCGGTGGGTGACGAACCGGTGGCCGTAGTTGACGCCCTCGCCGGCGGGCACCTGCTTGACGAAGCTGATCGCGCTGAGCAGCCGCAGGGCCGGGCGAAGGCGGCGGACCACCTCATGGGTCTCCAGTTCCGGCGACGGGGGCAGTCCGTACAACGAGATCCCACAACGAACCAGCCCGAACCGTGCGTCGGCGCGGGTGATGGCGGCCGCCGAGTTGGCCGCGTGGATCAGGGGCACCTTCCCCCCGGCCGTTCGCAGGGAGTCCAACGCCACCCGGAAGCGGGCCAGCTGGGTGTCGGTCGTCGGGTCGTCGGGCTCGTCGGCCCGTGCGAAGTGGGTGGCGACCGCCGCCGCATCGACCCCGTCCAACGACGCCGCCACGGCGTGCAGCTCGAGCACGTCGGCGGGCTCGACACCCACTCGGCGCATGCCGGTGTCGACCATGAGGTGCACCCTGGTCGGCGGCGCGCCCGAGCGGTGTGCCGCCGAGACGGCGGCCAGTTCGATCGCCGAGGTCACCATGAGCTCCAGGCCGTTCGCCACCGCCGACCGCATCGAGTCCGGCGGCTGCGGACCGAGGACCAGGATGGGTGCCTCGACGTCGGCGGCGCGCAACTCGGCCCCCTCCTCCACGGAGGCGACGCCGAGCATGACGGCGCCGCCCGCCAACGCCGCCCGTGCCGACGCCACGGCACCGTGGCCGTAGCCGTTGGCCTTGACGACGGCGCACAACCCGGCCGGCGCCGCCGCCTCGGCCAGCACGCCCGCGTTGTGGACGATGGCGTCGAGATCGACCTCGATCCGGGTCTGCCGGGTCACGTGACCAGCCGGTCCAGCGTCACGGCCACCAGGTCGAGCAGGTCACCGGCCCGGAACCCGAGCCGATGGCCTCGCTCCGCGGCGCGGCCGTGGACGTGCGCGGCTGCGGCCACCACGTCCAGGGGGTCGGCGGCCGGTGATGTCGCCGACGCCCGGGCCAACCCGGCGCCGACGATGCCCGCCAGCACGTCGCCCGTACCGGCCGTGGCCAGGCGCTGATCGCCGGCGGTGCTCAGTCGTATCCTCCCGTCGGGGTCGGCGATCACCGTGGTCGGTCCCTTCAGCAGGGCGATCGCGCCCGACCGTTCGGCCAGCCTGGATGCGGCCGCCAGGCGATCGTCGCCGGGCGCTTCGCCCATCAGCGCCTCGTACTCGCCGTCGTGCGGGGTCAGCACCGTAATGGCCGATCTCCGGGCGCAGACGTCCAGCAGGGCGGCCCCCCCTGCGCTCAGCGCATCGGCGTCCAGCACCACGGCGGTGTCGGTCAGCTCGAGCAGGCTCAGCACCCCGTCGATCACCACCCGGTCCCGGCCCAGTCCGTTGCCGATGACCAATGCCCCCACCCGATCCTCGTCGGCGACCGCCTCGGCCCAGGCTGCGGTGGTGCCACCGGACCCGGCCCCGGATGGAAGGTCCCGAACGACCGACTCGACCGGCAGCGGAGCGTGGGGCAGCCCGGGTTCCGTCCGTCGGTCGCGGTCGACGGGAGGAGCGCTCACCAGCACGTAGCCCGCGCCCGCCCGGCCGGCGGCCTCGGCGGTCAGCGCGGCGGCGCCCGTCATGCCGGGAGCGCCACCGATGATCCAGACCGCAGCCCTCCACTTGTGGGCGTCAGGCGGCCGCCGCGGCCACCGGCTGCGAACGTCGGCGTCGCCGACCAGACCCCGAGCAAGGCCGTCGCCGGAACCGACCTCGGCGGCCACACTCAGCCCGATGTCGGCCACCTCGACCCGGCCGCAGAGCTCCGGTCCGTGGCCCAGCACCAGGCCGCTCTTCAGCGCCGCGAACGTGATGGTGGCGGTCGCCGTCCACGGGTTGCCCCGCAACCCCCCGGTGCGCCCGTCCAACCCCGAAGGGATGTCCACCGCCAGCACCGGCGTGTCGCTGGGCGTGCCCGGCGGTTGATAGGGGCGGCTGAGACCGGTGCCAAACGCCGCGTCGATCACCAGATCGAACGGCACGTCGGTGGGGATCGGTTGGTCGTGGTCGCCGACGCTGACCCGCACCCCACGCCGGCGCATCACCTCGGCCGCCACCCGACCGTCGGCCCCGTTGTTGCCCGGCCCGGCCACCACGTGCACGCGTCGCCCGTAGGCGCCGCCCAACAGGCGCATCGCCGATCGGGCCACCGCTCCCCGGCCCGTTGCACCAGCTCGTCCATCCGATCGGTCGCCGCCGCATCGACCGCGGCCATCTCCTCGGGGGTGAGCACCGGTTGCACGACCCCGAGTTTGCCACCCCCACACCGTCCACCCACACCGGACCACCCCGAAGTGGGGAGCCCCCACGACCGTCGAGAGCGCTCTCCACTCCCCACTACCGGACCACCCACGAAGTGGGGAGCCCTCACGACCGTCGAGGCGCGCTCTCCACTCCCCGCTTGCGAAGCGGGTTGGCGGTTGGCTGGGGTCGGGCCGGGGGCCTGGTCAGCGGTCGGGGCCGACGGCGATGACGACGGTCTGGGCCACCGTGTCGGTGTGGGTGGCCGACACCAGCCACCCGGCGATACCCGCGGCGGCGGCCAACGAGGCCGCCTCTCCGCCCAGCCCCAGACCGGGCGCGCCGGAGCCGGTGCGCACCAGCTCGACGTCGTGGAAGCCCACCGGGCCGATGCCGCATCCGAGCGCCTTCGAAACCGCCTCCTTGGCGGCGAAGCAGGTGCCCAGATGACCGATCTCGTCGCCCCCGGTGGCGGCGTCGACCAGCTCGGTCGTGGTGAAGCAGCGTTCCCGCATGGCGGGCGTTCGCCTGAGCACGGCTGCCAGTCGGGGCACGTCCACCGAGTCGATGCCGACGGCCACCGCGTTGGCCGGGCGGCCCCCGGCGAAGCTCACCTGGGCCGCCTGGTGCAGGCCGCGATCACCCGCGTCGTGGCCAACCGCATCGTGGTCACGCGAGTCGTCGCCCAACCCGGCTGCGTTGGCGGGGTTGAGCCGCTCGGGCATCGGGCCGTTGGAGGCCACCCAGTGGATCGGGCTCACGTCCGACGGGCTACTTCGACGCCGAGTTGCTTCGCCAGCGTTCGGCCAGCTCCAGCACCGGCAGCGCCAGCAGGTCGATCACGCTCTGCTCGCCCAGCAGATCGTCGCGGAAGTGCTCCTCGGTCTCGGTGACCGCGTCGCTGAGACCCTGGTAGCGACGCCGATACCCCTGCAGGACGCTGCGGGCGGTGGAGGGCTCCAGGCGATCGGCCAGCTCGACGTGCAACAGCACCAGGCCGGTGGTCACCCCGTCCTTCAGCTGCGGCACGATGATGACCGTGCGGCCGTCGGTGCGGCCTCGGGTGACCAACAACTCCTGCTCGCGTGCGACCAGGTGCTTGGTGCCTCGCAGGCGCGGGTCGCGCTCCAGCCGGGAGGTCAGTGAGGCGGCGACGCCGCCCTTGTCCAACACGGTGGCGGTGGGGGTGGCCTGGTCGGCGTCGGCCACGTCGTAACGGACGAAGCCGCGCACCTCGGCGACCGCCGGCGACAGATCGGCCAGGGTGCGGAGGGTGCGGTAGCTGATGCGGTCGCGGTTGGCGCCTGCGGCGAACAGTTCCTTGACCAGCGGGATCTCCAGCACCGACTCGTCGCTGCGGCTGATGCCCACCGTGACCGTCTTGGCCTGGTGCTTGATCGCGTCGATCGGCCGGGTCAGCTCGTCGATCGCGTCGTTGAGGGCCGAGGTGAGGTCGTCGACGACCACCGCCGGAGTGCCGATCTTGCCCAGCTCCACCTGATAGGCGTCCAGCGGCGACGTGCCCAGCGCAAAGCGGAATGCGGTGGCGACCCGCAGCGCCGTCGCCGCCTCGAGGTGCCCGTTCAGCTCGCCGGCCCGAAGCGCCGAGAACCAGGTGGCGGCGGGCGGTGCCAGGTCGGTTCGCAGCTTGGCGAGCAGCTCGCCGGCATCGGCACCGTCGGCCAATGCACCCTCGACGACCGCCCGGGACTTGCGGAGGATCCCCGCCTGCGCGTCGATCGCCAGCGCCGCCTCGTACCCGAAGAGGTGGCCGGCCATCGCCGAGAGGATAAAGGCGAGACGGGGGTGCGTCTCGGGCACCGAGATCACGTGCATCGCCGCCGGGAACTCGCTGGCCCCCTCGGTGGCGATCACGATCGGGGCCGCCTCGTGCGCCCGGAAGATGGCGACCTCCTTGCCGACGTCGGCCGCGGTCGACCCGACCAACCCGGCGGCGCAGATCAGGATCAGCGGCTCCGACGACAGGTCGATGTGCTTCTTGTCCTCGGTGGCGTCGCAGGCCATCGACTTGTAGCAGAGCTCGGACAACTTGATGCGGATCTCGCGCGCCGAGATGATGTTGGGCCCGTTGCCCACCAGCGCCCAATACCGGCGGGACACAGCAAAACGTCCGGCGGCCTCGGCGCACTGGGATCGAACGCCCAGGGTCGCCTCCAGCACCGTCGGCATCCCTGCCAACGCGGCCAGCACCTGCTGCTCCGCCGGGTCGTTTGCGGTGTGGGCGCCCGGGATCTCCTCGGCGATGCCATAGGCGAGCAGCAGACCGGCGGCGATCTGGGAGTAGAAGGCCTTGGTGGAGGCGACCGACATCTCCACGTCCCGGCCGTCGGCGGTGTAGAGCACGCCGTCGGACTTGTCGACCAGGTCGCTGTTGCGCCGGTTGACGATGGCGACCACCTTGGCGCCCCGCCCCCGGGCCAGGTCGACTGTGCGGTTGGTGTCGGTGGTGGTTCCCGACTGGCTGATCGCCACGATCAGGGTGTCGGACATGTCCGGCCGCAGCTGGAAGCCCGACAGCTCGGTTGCGGGCAGGGCGTCGACGTCGACGTCGGTGTCCGAGAGCAGGTCGCCCAGCTGAAACGCCAGGCTCTGCCCGGCGACCGCCGCGGTGCCCTGGCCGATCACCTGCACCCGGTCGATCGTGCCCGCCCGCAGCAGGCCGCGAACGTCCTCGGGCAGGGAGGCGGCGGGAAGGCGCACGTCGTGGCCCCCGTCGGTGCGCTCGAGCAGCTTGCCGCGCAAGGTCTTGGCGAACGACGACGGCGCGTCGCCCAGTTCCTTGAGCAGGAAGTGTGGGTGATCTCCCCGGTCGATGTCGCGGGTGGTCACCTCGGCGGTGACGACGTCGGCCTCGCTCAGCGGCAGCTCGGTGCCGTCGTAGCTCCACCGGGTGATGCCGTCGATCGACCCGGCCGCCGCAGCGTTCAGCCGCATGATCTGTCCCCGGGTGGCGTTGGCGTTGGCCGGGTCGCTGGGGGTCTCACCGTCCATGCGGACGTAGCGGGCGGTCTCCTCGACGATGCCGTAGGGCTCGGAGGCGATCACGAAGGCGTCGTCGGCCAGGCCGACGTACAGCGCCTGACCCGAGCCGCGCAGCGCCAGCATGAGCTCGTCCGGTTGGCCGGCGCTGTGCCCGGCGATCGCCACCGAGCCCTCCATCGGTGCCACCGTGTTGCGAAACGCCGTCTGGCTGATCATCCCCTCGGCCAACCGTCGGCTCCACAACACGGGGATGACCTTGGCGTCGGTGGTGACCTCCGACGGGAGCTCCAGGTTTCGGCGGCGGCGAGGTCGGCGTGGTTGTCGACGTCGCCGTTGAGCACGGCGGTGGTGAAGGGGGTGACGTCGCCTCGGTTCGACCCGGCCCGCAGTGCGGCCACCGCCGCCAGCTCCTCGCTGGACTGCGGATGGGCGTTCGCCTCCGAGATGATGCCCACCGACGCCCAGCGGGTGTGGCCGAGCACCATCGTCCACGCGTTCGGGGACTCCAGCGCCAGCCGCAGCAGCTCGTCCTCGAGCACCGCCGCCCGCAGCGACGCGGTGTTGTCGCCCAGCTCGCCGATCTCGGCGGCGGCCTTGTAGACGAAGCTCAGGGCCCCCTCCGGGGTGCGAACCGCACCCGAGCCGAACAGCGGCATGCGGCGCTCCTCCAACAGCGCCCTGACCGGCGACGAATCGAGGTCGAGGTCGTGCCCGGTCACCAGCAACTGGATTCCGGCAGAGTCCCGACCCCGCACCTCCAGCCGGTCGAGCGCCGAGAGCGCCTGGTGCAGCGACAGTCCGGCGGCGAGCGCGCCGGGCGACGGGTCGGCACCCATCAGGTCGACGATGCCCTCCGCCGCCCGGAGCCGGTCGCGGGCGATCGCCCACGACGGATCGCGCAATGCGATCAGGCCCGCATTGATCGCCTCGACCTGGTCGGCGGGCACGTCGCCCGACGCCTCGGCCGCCTCGATGCGGTCCGCCAAGGTGTCCAGGCGCTCACAGGCCAGCCGCAGCTCGGCGGCCCGTTGCGGGTCGGCCAGCAGCGACGCGGCCCCGTTGAGCCCTCGCAGCGACCGGTCGACCGATGCGGCGACGGCGGCGGCCTCTCCCAACGCCTCCCAGCGCGGAGTCTCACCGTCGCCTTCGAGACGGTCTCCGGCTTCGGTCAGCCGATCGACCAGCGGGGACAGCTCGACGGGCTGCACCGCAGCAGGTCGACGCAAGAGGGCGATGATTCCACACATCCTGGGCAACTCCTTGGGCCGAGAGGGGATCGGCGGGTTTGGTGGGCGAGATTGACGAGGCCGCCCACGTGGTGGCGGGCCCACCAGACGGTCGGTTGCGGTGCCAACAGTGTAGAAGCCGGCGGCCGGTACGTGCCCCACGCCCGGCGGCGTCGGTCTGCGGGTCGGCGCCCCGGTCGATCAGCCTCGGCGGCGACGACCGAACACCGACACCGCCGCTACGCGGCTGCGGCGCGGGCGACCTCGGCGGCCAGTTCGTCGGCCACCTCCGCGGCCAACTCCGCGGTCGGCGCCTCCACCATGACCCGCACCACGGGCTCGGTGCCGGACGGGCGGATCAACACCCGACCGTCGTCGCCCAGCCTGGCCTCGGCACGATCGACCGCGTCGGTGATGCGATCGAGCAGATCCGGCGGGCGTCGGTCGAGTGAGACGTTGCGCAGCTTCTGGGGCAGGCGCACCATCGCCTCGCCAGCCAACTCGCTCAGCGTCTGCTTGCGGTCGGCCATCACCCGCAACAGCCGGATGGCGGTCAGCAGGCCGTCGCCGGTGGTGGCGACGTCGGCGAAGATCACGTGCCCCGACTGCTCGCCGCCGAGCACCAGCCCCTCGCGGGCCATCGCGTCGACGACGTAGCGGTCACCCACCGGCGTGACGACGACCCCGACGCCTGCGGCCTCCATCGCCTTGCGGAACCCCAGGTTGGACATGACCGTGACCGCCACCGCCGAGTTGTCCAGCCTGCCGGTGCGGGCCATCTCCAGCGCGCACACGGCGATGATCTGGTCACCGTCGATGTCGTTGCCGCGCTCGTCGACGGCCAGGCACCGGTCGGCGTCGCCGTCGAGCGCAAAGCCCACCGCACCGTCGGTGTTCATCACCGCCTCGCGGAGCGACCCGAGCGCGGTCGAACCGACCCCGTCGTTGATGTTGGTGCCGTTGGGCAGATCGCCGATCACCGTGAGCTCGACACCCAACCGGCGAAGCGCACGCGGGCCGATCGCCGCTCCGGCGCCGTGCGCCGCGTCCAGCACCGCTGTCATGCCGTCGAGTGCCCCGTCGCCGCCGCCGGCGCGCACCAGCTCGGCCACGTAGTCCTCCGACACCTGGGGCTCCCACTGGATCCGGCCGACGTCGGCGCCGGAGGGGGGCGGAAGCTCCTGGGCGGTCTCGTTGGCGTCGGTCATGCGCACGCCCCGACCGGTGGTCAGGATCGACATGATCGTCGTTTCGATTCGGTCCTGCTCGGCGTCGGACAGCTTCTGCCCGCCGGGACCGAACACCTTGAGCCCGTTGTCGGCGAACGGGTTGTGCGAGGCCGACACCATCACCCCCGGGCAGCCGCGGATGCGGGCCTCGCGGGCCACCGCCGGCGTGGGGATCACCTCGAGCTCCATCGCGTCGGCACCGGCGGAGGCCACGCCCGCCGACACCGCCGCCGCCAGCATGGCGCCCGACAGCCGGGTGTCGACGCCGATGACCACCTGATCGGCGGCGAACGCGTCGACGACCGCCGAGCCCAACGCCAACGCATAGGTCGGCGTCAGCTCGGTGTTGGCCACACCACGAACACCGTCGGTGCCGAAGCGCAGGCTCATCTCAGCGTTGCCCCACCAGCGACGGGGCGCCGGGCCACATCAGCGCTTGGAGTACTGCGGCGCCTTACGTGCCTTCTTCAGGCCGTACTTCTTGGATTCCTTCTTGCGATCGTCGCGGGTGAGGAACCCGGCCTGCTTGAGCGCATCGCGCAGGTCGGCGTCGAGCGCCACCAGGCCCCGGGCGATACCCAGGCGCATGGCCCCGGCCTGACCGGTGGGCCCGCCGCCGTGGATCGTGGCGTCGATGTCGTAGTTCTCACCCATCTCGGTGAGCTGCAGCGGCTCGGCCAACACCATGCGGTGGGTTTCGTTGGGGAAGTACGCCTCGACCGGGCGCTTGTTCACCGTGATCTGGCCGGATCCGTGGCGGACCCGAACACGGGCGACCGCCCGCTTGCGTCGGCCGGTTGCTTGAACGAGAGGATGTCCCATGATGTGCTCCTGTGGAGGGCTCAGCGCGCCCGGGCGTGGTCGATGGCCAACGGTTGTGGCTTCTGTGCGGCGTGCGGATGTCCGCCCTGGTCCTGGTATTCGGTCGAGGTGTACACCTGCAGCTTGTTGAGCATGCGACGACCGAGGCTGTTCTTGGGGATCATGCCCCGCACGCTGCCCCGCACCGCGTCGGCGGGCTTCTTGGCGAGCATCTCGGCGTAGGTGGTGGAGCTGATGCCGCCCGGGTAGCCCGAGTGGCTGTACATGAACTTGCGCTCCGCCTTGTTGGCGGTGAGCACCACCTTGTCGGCGTTGATGATGATCACGTGATCGCCGACGTCGGCGTTGGGGGCGAAGGTCGGCTTGTGCTTGCCGCGGAGGATCGAGGCGACCTCGGTGGCCATGCGTCCGAGGACCAGGCCGTCGGCGTCGACGACGTGCCAGGCACGCTCGATGTCGGCTTCGTTGGGGGCGTAAGTGCGCACCGGTGATTCCTTTACGGATGGAGAGCGGTGGTGACGAGCTGGGGCGACGCAACGGAAGCGTCGGGCGCCGCCAGGGCGACTCGCCATGGTAGACGCTGATCGGCCGGTTTCACCAACCCCCACCTCATCGGTCGGACGTGAAGCGCACCTGCGGGGCGCCGGCGGAGGCCGCGACCTCGCCGATCACGGCGCCCTCCACCCCCACGCTGCGGGTGGCGGCGATGACCGCATCGGGCTCGGGCGTGGCGATCACCATGCCGACGCCCAGGTTGAACACCCGCCGCAGCTCGTCCTCGGCGACGCCGCCCCGCCGTGCGATCTCGGCGACGATCGGCGGGCGCTCCCACGTGCCCGGATCGAGCAGCGCCTCGGTGCCCTCGGGCATCGCCCGGGGCAGGTTGCCCACCAGGCCCCCACCGGTGATGTGGGCGATCGAGTGCACCGGAGCGTCGTCGAGCATCGCCATGACCGCCGGGCTGTAGATCACCGACGGGCACAGCAGTTCGTCGGCCACGCTCGGCCCGTCGGGTGAGTCCGCATACGCGGGCGCCGACAGCGAACCCTCGGGGTCGGTGGGATCGATCAGCACAGCACGTGCCAGGGAGAACCCGTTGCTGCGCAGCCCCGGCGACCACAGCCCGACCAGGGCGTCGCCGGCGCGCACCGCCTCGCCGGTGACCAGGCGGTCGCGCTCCACCACGCCGACGGCAAACCCGGCCACGTCCAGGGCGTCGGCGTCCATCGTGCCGGGGTGCTCGGCCATCTCGCCCCCGACCAGCGCGCACCCGGCGATCTCACACCCGGCGACCAGACCGGACATCAACTGCTCCACCCGATCGGGGTCGAGCCGCCCGACGGCCAGGTAGTCGAGGAAGAACAGCGGCTTGGCGCCGCAGCACACCAGGTCGTCGACCACCATGGCCACCAGATCGAGCCCGACGGTGTCCCATCGGTCGGCCAGCCGGGCCACCTCGAGCTTGGTGCCCACGCCGTCGGTCGAGCTGACCAACACGGGTCGCTCGTAGCCGGACGGCAGCTCGAAGAGGCCGCCGAACCCGCCGATGTCGGCGATCACGCCCGGGGTGTGGGTGCGGCGCAGCATCGGCAGGATGCGGCGGACCGCCTCCTCGCCGGCGTCGAGGGACACCCCGGCCGCGGCGTAGGTCGCACCCGGTTGGCGCTCGGTCACGAACCGACGCCGATCGGCTCCTGGGGAGGCGAGGGCTGCGCATCCAGGCCGGGGTCGGGGAGGCCGTCGGGGTGGTCCGGCCGGGAGGCCTCGTCGAGCAGCGACGGCTGCGACGCGACCGGCGCCGACGGTTGTTCCAGCACGTGCTTGCCGACGTTGACCGGGATCTCCACCGGGTAGTCACCGGTGAGGCAGGCGGTGCAGAACTCGTCGGACGGGTCGTTGTCGGTGCCCACCGTCGGGCCCACCGCGGCGAGCAGGTTGTCGAGCTCGAGGAAGTCGAGGCTGTCGACGCCCAGGTGCTCCTCGATCTCCGCAACGGTCATGTTGGCGGCGAGGAGGGTCTCGCGGGCGCCGGTGTCCATGCCGTAGAAGCACGGCCAGCGATACGGCGGCGACGACACCCGCATGTGCACCTCGGCGGCACCGGCGTCGTAGAGCATGGCCACCATGGCCTTCGTGGTGGTGCCCCGCACGATCGAGTCGTCGACCACGATCAGGCGCTGACCCTCGATGTTGTCGCGAAGCGGGTTGAGCTTCATCCGCACGCCGAGCGCCCGCACCTCCTGAGAGGGGGCGATGAACGTGCGGCCGATGTAGCGGTTCTTCACCAGGCCCTGCCCGAAGGGGATGCCGCTGGCGCGGGCGTAGCCCTCGGCCGCCGGAATGCCCGACTCGGGGACGCCCATCACCAGGTCGGCCTCCACCGGCCGTTGAGTGGACAGCACCTCGCCCATGCGCACCCGTGCCCGGTGCACACCCCGACCGCCCAGGAACGTGTCGGGCCGGGCGAAGTAGACGAACTCGAAGAGGCACAGCGTCGGGTTGAGCCGATCGTCGTCGAACGGGAAGTGGCTCTGCGGGCCCGCGTCGCCGATGACGACGACCTCGCCCGGCTCGATCTCGCGCACGAGCGTGGCTCCCACCACGTCGAGTGCGGCGGTCTCCGACGCCAGCACCCAGTCGTCGCCGAGCGAGCCCAGCACCAGGGGCCGGAAGCCGTTGGGGTCGCGCACGCCGATCACCTGATCGGTGTCGCAGAGCACCAGCGAGAACGCACCCTCCAGCCGGGGCGCCACGGCGCAGACCGCCTCGGCCAGCAGGTCGTCGGCGGGCACCTTGCGGTTGCGCTGCACCTCCACCTCGAGCGCCAGCAGCTCGGCCATCAGGTCGGTGTCGCTGGCGACCGTGCCCGGCAACATGGTGGTCTCGGCGGCCAGCTTGGCGGTGTTGGTGAGGTTGCCGTTGTGACCGAGCGCGAAGTTGAGGTCGCCGGTGGAGCGGTAGACCGGCTGGGCGTTCCACCACTCGCTCGAACCGGTGGTCGAGTACCGGGTGTGGCCGATGGCCAGCTCGCCGTCGAGCGTCGCCAGGGTGCGGTCGTCGAATACGTGGGAGACCAGCCCCATCTCCTTGGTGACCGTGAGGTGCTCGCGGTCGCTCACCGCCATGCCGGCGGACTCCTGGCCCCGGTGCTGGAGCGCATAGAGGCCCAGGTAGGTCAGGTGCGCCACCGCCCGTCCCGGGGCCCGCACGGCGAAGACGCCGCAGGCCTCCTTGGGGCGATCGGCGTCGGGGTCGGCCACCTCGGCGGGCGCGGGTGACGCGTCAGCCTCGGGTCCGTGGTCAGGGGCCAAATCGTCCAGGGGAGACACTCCGCTCAGTGTGTCACGGGGACGCCGGCCGCACCATGTTGCGCACGGCACTCACCCGATCGTTCCGTCGCAGGGAACGATCGCCGATCACGACCCGGGTGCGGCGGTCACCGCCTGCGGGATGCGGGGTTCGACCGGGGCCGAGCCCGGGTCGGCGATCGCCAGTCCCAAGACGATCAGCGACGGGATCAGAATCATTGCCAGAAAGATCAACGGAGTCAGGTCGCGCACGGATCGGTTCGGCCCGGAGGGTCGATGGCGGGCGATCCGCTCGAAGGTGGCCGCAGCGGCCTGCCGACCTGTGGCGCCGAGTCGTGGGGGTGCGGTGACGTTGGGCAAGGTCATGGCCGGTCCTTCAACGCTGCGGTGCGGGAGCCAAACGGTCGGTTCACTCCGCCAGACTGCCGGAGGAGAGTGCCCCGGGCAACCGGCTGGTCCAGTTGTCACGGAGGGCGTCAACACCAACGGTAACGGTGGTGCCCAGGCGAAGGTTGGACCCCCCGGCCGAACCGAGCACAACCGTTGAAATTCCAGCGGTTTCCGCCCGTTCGACGAGGTCGTCCAGCCGCTCCGGATCAACCGACACCACCATGCGCCCGGCCGACTCGCCGAACCATCCACCCACGGTGTCGGACAGGGCACCGGTGGCGTCGGCGTCGACCTCGAGGCCGACGTTGCCGGCGATCGCCATCTCGGCCAGCGCCAGCGCCAACCCGCCCTCGGACACGTCATGAGCGGCGCCGACCAGCCCATCGGCGACCAGCGTCCGGGTCAGGTCCGCCACACCCTGGACCGCGGCGAGGTCCGGATCGGGCGTGCGACCCCCGCGCCGCCCCTGATCCCAGGCCCACCGCGAACCGCCCAGGCCATCCACCCGGCTGCCGAGCACCACCACCGACTCGCCGTCGGCGAGCGCCAACCCCGGCGGCACCGCCGACAGGTCGTCGACCATGCCCAGCGTGGTCACCACCGGTGTGGGGTCGATGTCGCGGCCGCCCGAGGAGTTGTACAGGCTGACGTTGCCGCCGACGACGGGCACGTCCATCGCCCGGCAGGCCGCCGACATGCCGTCGATCGCACCGGACAGCTGCCACATGACCTCGGGATGTTCGGGGTTGCCGAAGTTCAGGCAGTTCACCAGCGCCAGCGGGCGGGCGCCCACCGCCGCCAGGTTCATGACCGACTCGCACACCACCATGGCCGCACCCCGCTCGGGGTCGGAGGCACACCAGCGATGGTTGCCGTCGGCGCTCAGACCCAGCCCGCGCCCGGTCTCGGCGCCGGTGCGGGGGTCGCGCAGTCGCAGCACGGTGGCGTCGCCACCGGGGCCCACGACCGTGTTGAGAAACAGCTGGTGGTCGTACTGGCGATACACCCAGGACGTGTCGGCGACCATCCCCAGCAGCGCCGCGGTGTGGTCGACGCCGGCGGTCTCCGAGGCCCCGGGCTCGTCCGCCCAGCGCTCCTCGAGGTCCTCGGGGGGCGCCAGCGGGCGGTGGTACAGCGGCGCATCCTCGTGCAACGTCGCCGCCGGCACCTCGGCCAGGACGTCGCCGCCGGGCTCGTCGACGACCCGGAGCACGCCGCCCTCGGTCACCGTGCCGATCGCCGAGGCCTGCACCTCCCATGCATCGGTGATCGCCAGCACCTCGTCGAGGTGTTCCGGCTCGACGATGGCCAGCATGCGCTCCTGGCTCTCCGAGGTGAGCACCTCCACCGCGCTCATGTGCGGCTCCCGTTGCGGGATCGCCGACACGTCGACGTCCATGCCCATGCCGGCGTTCGAGGCGGTCTCCGAGGTGGCGCACGTCAGGCCCGCCCCGCCCAGGTCCTGGATGCCCACCACCAGGCCGGCGTCGAGCAGGGCCAGCGTGGCCTCGATCAGGCGCTTCTCCTCGAACGGGTCGCCCACCTGCACGCTGGGGCGCTTGGTCTCGTCGTCCTCGGCGAACTCCGCGGAGGCGAGCACGCTGACGCCCCCGATGCCGTCGCGACCGGTGGCGTTGCCCAGCAACACGGCGATGTTGCCCTCGCCGGAGGCCTTGGCCAGCACGAGTCGCTCGGTGGGCATGATCCCGAGACAGAACACGTTGACCAGCGGATTCTCGGTGTAGGTCTCGTCGAAGACCACCTCGCCGCCGACGGTGGGGATGCCCACCGAGTTGCCGTAGCCCGACACGCCCGACACGACACCCTCGGCGATCCAAAGGCTGCGGACGTCGTCGAGCGGGCCGAAACGAAGCGGGTCCATCAGCGCGATCGGGCGGGCGCCCATCGTGAAGATGTCCCGGACGATGCCGCCGATGCCGGTGGCCGCACCCTGGTAGGGCTCGATGGCCGAGGGGTGGTTGTGGCTCTCGATGCGAAGCGCCACCGCGATGCCGTCGCCGACGTCGATCACCCCGGCGTTCTCGCCAGGGCCCACCAGCACCCACGGGGCCTCGGTGGGGAACCGGCGGAGGTGCACCCGCGAGCTCTTGTAGGAGCAGTGCTCCGACCACATCACCGAGTACATCGCCAACTCGAGATCGTTGGGCGCCCGGCCCAACAGCTCGCCGATCTGAGCGAATTCCTCGTCGGTGAGGCCCAGCGCCTGGTGGAGTGGTGGGTCGGAGGCACCGCCGCTGGTCTCGACGTCGGATGCGGCCTGGTGGGAGGGGTCGCTCACGACGTCAGCCTACCGGGGAACGCCGACCGCCTTCCCCGAGCGCACGGCCCTGGAACGACGGCGGGGACGCCGGCACGGGGCCTCGTGTCGGGCACCGGTGGCACACCCGAACCCGACCGACGAGATTCCTCCGCAAACCGGGCGGTTCTGCCGCTACGCTGCGTCTCCAGCAGTCGACGTGACCGGTGACACCGTTGGTCCACCGGCACCCGGCCACAAGGGGATCTACATGAGTTCGACCACGCAGGCACGATCCAACCGTCCGGCGATTCGCCGCGCCGCCGCCGTTGCGGCCGCCGCGCTGCTGACGCTGCTCTCGGTCACGGCCGTCGGCAACGCCCGTGCCGGCGCCCAGGGAGATGATCCGCTGGTGGTGTTGGTCAGCAACGACGACGGCATCGGCGCCGACGGCATCGATGCCTTGGTCGAGGCGCTGCGGGCCCGGCCCGACACCACGGTCGTCGTCTCGGCACCGGCGGAGAACCAGAGCGGATCGAGCGACAAGACCACGCCCGGCGGGGCCTCGGCCGCACCGGGCACCACCCAGAGCGGCTACGCCGGAACCGCCGTCGACGGGTTCCCGGCCGACGCCGTCCAGCACGCCCTCGACAATCCCGGGCCCGAGGGCGCCCCCGACCTGGTGATGACCGGCAGCAACGAGGGCCAGAACATCGGGCGGCTGGCCAAGCTCTCCGGCACCGTCGGCTCCGCCCAGACCGGTGCACGGGCGGGCATCCCCGCCGTGGCGGTCTCCCAGGGCTTCGGCGACCCGGTGGACTACCCCTCCTCGGTCGGCGCGGCGATGGACTGGCTGGACACCCACGAGGCCGCCATTCGGGACGGCAGCGAGCCGGTGCAGGTGACCAGCATCAACGCCCCCAGCTGCGCCGAGGGCACCAACCGAGGCGTCGTCGAGGTGCCGTGGGACGGCTCCGAGGACACCGACATCGGCAAGCAGGACTGCACCTCCACCCTGGAGAACCCCTCCAGCGACGTCGAGGCGTTCAACAACGGTTTCACCTCGCTGGCCATCCGGCCCAACGACTTCCCGGACGAGGAGGAGGAGCCGACCACGACGACCGCCCCTCCCTCGTCCACCGACGATGCGCCGGCCTCCGGCGAGGACACCGCAGCCGCGCCGTTGGCCCCCACCTTCACCGGCTGACCCTCGGCCACGAACGGCGCCCTTGTCGGCGCCGCCTCGAACATGTCACCCGGCCTCCATCCGGGTGACATCGTCGCGACTCGCGAACTTGTCACCCACCTCGAGACCGGGTGACATCCTGGTGCGCCCGAAACGGCGCTCAGCCGTCGTGTAGATCGGACGGGCCGACCCTTGGGACGTGGATCCACCCTCCCGGCGGGCGACCGCCAGGTCGTCCGCCGGTGGCGGCGTGCCCCGGTCGGTGGCCACGGCACGGGCCACCAGGGCGCAGACCAGCGCGTCGAGCCGATCGTCGGAGGCCACCATCAACGCCCGAAGCGCCTCGGTCCACTCCAGCCGGGGCAACGCCTCGGTCAGCAGATCGACCATCCCGGCGCGGAGGTCGCGACCGGCGGCGCCCTTGTAACCCCGCGACGGCAGCGCCCAGGCCGCCAGGGTGCCCGCCGGGTAGGTCTCGGCCACCACCCCGGCGGTGCCGGCCCGGTCGACGATCAACCCCTCGTCGCACAAGCGCCGTTGCAGGGCCGCCGCCCGAAGGGCCGGCACGCCGATCAGGTCGGTGGACACCGACAACGGCCACCGACCGTTCGGCGAGTGCCGGGCGAAGCGTCGATCGGTGAGCCGATAGCGCATCAGGCGCCGGGCGCCGGGTCCCGCCTCGGGCACGCCCTCGCCCGCTGCGGGTCCGGGGTGGTGCTCGCCGAGCGCCGCCACGAAGGCGTCCGGCCAACCCAGGGGAACGTCCCAGCCGCTCAACGTCGCCCGATGGGCGAGGGCGACGATCTCATCGTCGCCCACCGGAGCGTCCGACAGCTCCACCTCACCGGTCGACCAGTCGATCGTGCACAGCGCCGTCCGTCTGGGGTCGGCCGCCAGGTCCACCCCGCCGGTGATCACCGCCGAGTCGGGGCCGTGGGGCTCAGGCCGGGACCGGCAGAGCGGCCGACTCGACCAGGGCCTCCATCATGACCCGGCCGTCGGTCGATCCCAGCAGTTCGTGCGCCGCCCGCTCGGGGTGGGGCATCAACCCGACGACGTTGCGGGCCTCGTTGCACACGCCGGCGATGTCGTCCATCGAACCGTTGGGGTTGTTGACGTAGCGGAACACGATGCGGTCCTGGGCCCGCAGCGCCGTGAGCGTGGCCGGGTCCACCGTGTAGTTGCCCTCGAAGTGGTTGACGGGGATCGACAGATGCCGGCCCATCTCCAGCCCTCGGGTCAGCGGCGTGTCGACGCCCTCGACCGACAGGATGCTGGGGCCACACACAAACTTGAGCCGGGCGTTCTTCTGGAGTGCTCCGGGCAGCAGACCGGCCTCGCAGAGCACCTGGAAGCCGTTGCAGATGCCCACGACCGGGCGGCCCGCCTCGGCGAGCGCGCTCACTGCGGGCATGATCGGCGAGAACCTGGCGATCGCACCCGGACGCAGGTAGTCGCCGTGGGCGAATCCGCCGGGCAACACCACAGCATCGACCCCGTCGAGGGACTCTTCGGCGTGAAACACCAGCCGGGGCTCGGCGCCGGCGTCGGCCAATACCTCGGCGGTGTCGAACTCGCAGTTGGTGCCGGGGAAGCGGATGACCGCCACCACCGGGGCCATCAGGCCGCCCCCGCCGGCGCGGCCTCGCTGAGGCGAACCTCGGCGTCCTCGATCACCGGGTTGGTCAGGAACCGGTTGCACAGGTCCTCGACCTCGGCGCGGGCGGCGGCCTCGTCGGGGGCGTCCAGCGTGAAGCGCACGGTCTTGCCGACCGCCACTCCGCTGATGCCGCTGAAGCCGAGGGCCCCGCACGATCGTTCGATGGTGGCGCCCTCGGGGTCGGAGATCCCGGGCCGCAGGCTGATGTCAACGACGACGTCGAAGGTCATGGCGCCATGATCGCACACCGGCGCTTCACCGCTGTGGGTGCGCCCGACTCAGGTCGCTGCGCCGGGCCAGTCGTCGAGTGATCGCCCGGTGAGGCGGGCGTAGGCCTCCCGGTAGCGGGCCGCCGTCTCGGCCACCACCTCGGGCGGCAGCGTGGGCGGCGGCGGGGTCTTGTCCCAGGGCTGCTCGGACAGCCAGGCCCGCAGCGGCTCCTTGTCGAACGCCGGTTGTGGGCCGCCCGGCGCATACCCCTCGGCGGGCCACACACGGGACGAATCGGGGGTGAGCACCTCGTCGCATAGCACCAGTCGATCGTCGATCAGGCCGAACTCGAACTTGGTGTCGGCCAGGATCAGGCCCCGCCGCTCAGCGGCAGCGGACCCGGCCGCGAAGATCGCCAGCGCCGCCGCCTCGACCCGCTGCGCCAACCCGCCGCCCAGGAGGTCGGCGGCGGCCTCGACGCTGATGTTCTCGTCGTGATCGCCCACGGCGGCCTTGGTCGACGGCGTGTACATCGGCTGCGGCAGCCGGGACGACTCGACCAGGCCCTCGGGCGCCGCCATGCCGTGGATCGTGCCGGAGGCCGAGTACTCGCGCCATGCGGAGCCCGACACGTAACCGCGCACGATCGCCTCGACCGGCAACATCTCGGCCCGACGGGTGAGCATCACCCGCCCGGCCCACTCGGGGTGTGCGTCGCCGTCGGGCACGTCGGCGAGGTCGGTGCTGATCAGGTGTGACCCGATCGAGCCGTCGCCCACCGAGGCGAGGTGGTCGAACCAGTGGGCCGAGGTGGCGGTGAGCACGCGACCCTTGTCGGGGATCTCCTCGTGCATGACGACGTCGAAGGCCGAGATGCGGTCGGAGGTGACCATCGCCAGCCGGTCGTCGCCGGCGTCGTAGATGTCGCGCACCTTGCCCGAGTAGATCAGCTCCATCGCACTGCCCCGCTCACAGGACCAGGCCCGGCGTGTAGTCGGCGGCGCCCGGGTACATCGCCAGGGTCCGCTCGATGCGCTGCACCACGGAGGCCACCTGCTGTTGCGCCGTGCCGACGAAGTCGAGCGGCTCGCCAAGGGCGGCGTCGATGCGGGCGCGGTCCAGGCCCAGCGCCGGTTCGTTGGCCAGGCGGTCGAGCAGATCGTTGCCCTCGGTGCCCGACTCGCGCATCTCCCGGGCGACCGCCACCGCGTGGCCCTTGATCGCCTCGTGGGCGGTCTCCCGGCCGACGCCGCTGCGCACCGCCGCCATCAGCACCTTGGTGGTGGACAGGAACGGCAGGTACCGGTCGAGCTCGCGCCGGACGACCGCCGGGTAGGCGCCGAAACCGTCGAGCACGTCGATAAAGGTGTTGAACAGCCCGTCGGTGGCGAAGGCAGCGTCGGGGAGGGCCACCCGCCGGACGACCGAGTCGAACACGTCACCCTCGTTCCACTGGTGCCCGGCCAGCCCGCCGATCATCGCCACGTGGCCGTCGAGGATCACCCGCAGACCACACACCCGCTCGGCCGAGCGCGCGTTCATCTTGTGCGGCATGGCCGACGATCCCACCTGACCCTCCCGGAACCCCTCGGTGGCCAGCTCGTTGCCGGCCATCAGCCGGATGGTGGTGGCCAGCGAGGACGGGCCCGAGCACAGCTGCGCCAGGGCGGTCACCACCTCGTAGTCCAGCGAGCGGGGGTACACCTGACCGACGCTGGTGAACACGTTGGAGAAGCCCAGGTGGGTGGCCACCCGACGTTCCAGGTTGGCCACCTGCTCCGGCGAGCCGAGCAGGTCGACCAGATCGGCCTGCGTGCCCACCGGCCCCTTCAGGCCGCGCAGCGGGTAGCGGTCGATTAGCGCCCGCAGCCGGTCGTGGGCCTCGAGCAGTTCCTCGGCGGCCGAGGCGAACCGCTTGCCCAACGTCGTGGCCTGTGCGGCCACGTTGTGGGAGCGACCGGCCATCACCGTGGTGGCGTGCTCGGCGGCCAACGTGGCCAGGCGGGCCAGGGCGGCCAGCGCCCGGTCGGCCAGCAGCTCCATCGAGCGGCGCAGCTGCAACTGCTCCACGTTCTCGGTGAGGTCACGGCTGGTCATGCCGGCGTGGATGAACTCGTGTCCCGCCAGCGCGCTGAACTCCTCGATGCGGGCCTTGACGTCGTGGCGTGTGACCCGCTCGCGGGCGTCGATCGAGGCCAGGTCGACCGAGTCGACCACCGCCTCGTAGTCGGCGATCACCCCGTCGGGAACGTCCATGCCCAACTGGGCCTGCGCGGTCAGCACGGCGATCCAGAGCCGCCGCTCCAGGACGATCTTGCCCTCGGCCGACCACAGCTCCCGGAGCTCGGGGAGGCGTAGCGGGTGGCCAGCACGTTGGTGATGGCCCGGGGTTGGTCGGTCATGTGGGGGTTCCTTCGGTGCGGTCGTTCAGCGAGGCGTCCTGCGCGATCGCCTTGTTTTCGAGCGCCAATGCGTGGTCGGCGAGCGCCTCGGCCAGCCGCCGATCGGACAACGCCAGCATGCGAACGGCCATCAGCCCGGCGTTCTCGGCGCCGCCGATGGCCATGGTGGCCACGGGGACCCCGCCGGGCATCGACACGATCGACAGCAGCGAGTCCTCGCCGGAGAGGTGCTTGGACGGCACCGGCACCCCGATGACCGGCAGCGTGGTCATCGACGCGACCATGCCGGGCAGGTGGGCGGCGCCGCCCGCCCCGGCGATGATCACCGACAGCCCCGCTCGGCGGCTCCGGAGGCGTAGTCGACCATGCGGTGCGGCGACCGGTGGGCCGAGATCACCCGCACCTCGTGGCTCACCCCGAAGCGGGCCAAGACCTCGGCGGCGGGCGCCATCGTGTCGGCGTCCGACGACGAGCCCATGATGATGCCCACCGTCGGGCGGATCGTGTCGGTGTCGGAGTCGGTCATTCGGTCGAGCTCGTTTCGTGAGTGTTGGTGGGGGTCCGGGCTCCGCCGTCGAGCGCTCGCGCCACGGCGGTGGCGCGGCCCAGCGCGGCATCGACGTCGTGGGCGCACACGGTCACGTGGCCGATCTTGCGCTCGGGCTTCGGGGTCTTGGCGTACAGGTGCACCTTGGCCTCCGGGTCGACCGCCAGTCCCGCTGCCAGCCGGGCCCGCGGTTCGACGCAACCCGACGGCACACCCGACCCGACCACGTTGACCATGGCGGCGGCGTGGGTTCGCAGCGCGACGTCGCCGAGGGGCAGGTCGAGCACCGCTCGGAGGTGCTGTTCGAACTGACCGGTCACGCAGGCGTCGGCGGTGAGGTGGCCCGAGTTGTGCACCCGTGGAGCCAGCTCGTTGACCAGCACGTCCCCGCCGGTGGTCACGAACAGCTCGACGGCGATCACCCCGACCGCTCCGGTGGCCAGCGCCACCTCGGTGCCGATCCGCAGCGCGTCGGCGGCCAACGCGTCGTCCAGCCGGGCGGGCACCACGACCTCGTTACACATGCCGTCGCGCTGGATCGTCTCGAGCACCGGGTAGGTGGCGTGCTCCCCGGACGGGCGCCTGGCGGTCACCACCGCCACCTCCGCCGCCAGGTCGAGCGCCGGTTCCAACACCAGGCGTACGCCGGCCGCGGAGGAGTCAGCCGGTGCCGAGGCCCCGGCCACCCTGGCCGAGTCGCACCAGTCGGCGACGAACGCGGAGACGGCGTCGACGCCCTCCAGGGCGAACACGCCCCGCCCGTCGTAGCCACCCCGGCTGACCTTGGCGATGACGCGGGGGCCGTGGGCGGCGGCGAAGCGTCGCACCGCCTCGCCGGTGGTCACCCCGTTCACCTTGGGAAGGTTGGGGTCGACGATCTCGAAGGGCGGCAGCGGCAGGCCGGCCCGTGCGAGGTGTTCGCGCTGCAACGCCTTGTCGGCGAACCGCATCGTGTCCGGGCCGGGACGGACGGTCACCCCTCGGGCGACGGCGGCGTCGAGGGCCGACCAGTCGACGTTCTCGTGATCGAAGGTGACGACGTCCACCGTGTCGGCGAACGCCGCGATCGCGGCGGGATCGTCCGGATCGCCGGTGGTCACCGAGGCGAACACGCCGGGCACGCCCTCGTCGGCGGCCCCCGCCAGCACGTGCACCTCGACCCCGAGCGACACCGCCGCCTGGGCGATCATGCGGGCCAGCTGGCCGCCACCGACGATGCCGACCCGGGGCGCCCGGTCCCCGCTCACGAGGTCGCCGCCGCGGCGGCGATGTCGGTGCGCACGGTCATGCCCGGCCAGCTCAGCTCGGCCACCCCCGCATAGGCCCGGCGGCGGGCCTCCGCCACGTCGGGGCCGCGGCCGCAGACCGACAGCACCCGCCCGCCAGAGGTCACCAGCGCACCGTCATCGTCCGTGCGCACCCCGGCGCCGTACACGTGCACGCCGGGCACGGCCCGTGCGGCCTCGAGGCCGTCGATGCGGTTGCCGGTGCGTGGCGCCACGGGATAGCCCTCCGAGGCGCACACGACGTTGACCATCGCATCGTCGGAGAACGTCGGTTGGGCCTCGATCGAACCGGCCGCCGCCTGGGCCAGCAGCTCGAGGAGGCTGGAGGTCATGCGGGGCAGCACCACCTGGGTCTCGGGATCGCCGAACCGGACGTTGTATTCGAGCAGCTTCGGGCCGTCGGCGGTCAGCATCAGCCCGGCGTAGAGCACCCCCCGGTAGTCGATCCCCCGGTCGCGGAGCGCCGCCAACGTGGGGGCGATGAAGTCGTCGGCCACCGCCCGCTCGAGTGCCCCGTCGGCCAACGCGCCCTCGGGACGGTACGGGCTGTAGGCGCCCATGCCCCCGGTGTTGGGCCCGGTGTCGCCGTCGCCGATCCGCTTGAAATCCTGGGCGGGGCTGAGCAACACGCCCCGGTGCCCGTCACACACGACGAACACCGACACCTCGGGGCCCACCAGCCCCTCCTCGATCACCAGCTTCTGCCCGGCGTCGCCGAACGCCGCACCTGACAGGTAGTCGTCGACGGTGTTGCGGGCCTCCGCCAGGTCGTCGGTGACCAGCACACCCTTGCCGGCTGCCAGGCCGTCGGTCTTGATGACGAAGGGCGGCGTCATCGTGTCGAGAAAGGCCCGGGCCGGATCGGCCTCGGTGAAGGACCCGTAGGCCGCGGTGGGTACGCCCGCGTCGCGCAGCAGGTCCTTCATGTAGGCCTTGGAGCCCTCGAGCACGGCACCGTCGGCGCCGGGGCCGAACACCAGCCGCCCCTCGGCCCGGAGCCGGTCGGCCAGCCCGTCCACCAGCGGCGCCTCCGGCCCGATCACGTAGAGGTCGGCGTCGAGGTCCTCGGGCGGGATGTCGACCGAGCCCTCGATCAGCGGGTTCCCCGGGGTGACCAGCACCTCGGTGGCGTCCCGAGCCAACACGTCCGCCAACGCCGCTTCGCGTCCGCCCGATCCGATGACACATACTCGCACCGCCCCATTGTGCCTCAGGCGGCGGCACCGCCTCGACGAACCGGGCGCCGGGCACCGACCGGTTCCCGTAGAGTCGCCGACATGGGGGATTCCACCACCGAGGACCGCGCCACCACCGATGCCACGCCCGACGCCAGCCTCGCCGGGTTGGTGGCCGAGGCCAGTGGGATCTCCGGCGATCTGGTCGCGTGGCGCCGGGACATCCACACCCATCCCGAGCTGGGCCTGCACAACCCCCGAACCAGGGACCTGATCGTGGCCGAGCTGGAGTCGCTCGGGCAGTCGGTGCGCACCGGCGAGCGGGCCAGCTGGGTGGCGGCCGACCTCGTCGGTGACGCCGATGGGCCGACGATCCTGCTGCGCGCCGACACCGACGCGCTGCCGATGACCGAGAACACCGGCGAGCCCTTCCGCTCCGCCGTCGACGGCCGGGCGCACACCTGCGGCCACGACGGCCACGTGGCCATGTTGCTGGGCGCGGCGCGCCTGCTTACCGCCCGTCGAGCGGATCTGGCGGGGACGGTCCGGCTGGTGTTCCAACCCGGCGAGGAGGGTCACGCCGGGGCCCGGGTGATGCTGGACGAGGGGGTACTGACCGACGGGCTGACCAACCCGGTGACCGGTTCCTTCGCCATGCACGTCACCCCGAACATCCCGACCGGGTACCTGGGCATGAGGCCCGGACCGCTGATGGCGTCGGCAGACGAGTTCACCGTGACCGTCCGAGGGAAGGGCACCCACGCCTCCACCCCGCACTTCGGCGTCGACCCGATGCCGGCCGCGGCCCAGTTGGTCGGGGCGCTCAACACGATGGTCACGCGACGCATCGAGGCGTTCGACCCCGCCATCCTCACCGTCGCCCACCTCACCGGGGGGACCACCCACAACGTCATCCCCGAGCGGGTGCTGATGGAGGGCACGGTGCGGTGCGTGTCGGGTCGCACCCGCGACCGGGTGGAGGAGCTGTTCGCCGAGGTGGTTCACGGCGTGACCGCGGCGCACGGCTGCACCGCCGAGATCGACTACCACCGGGGCTACCCGGTGACGGTCAACGACGCCGCCATGACCGACCTGGTCGGCGAGGTCTGCGGGGCCGTCATCGGGCCGAGCACGATGCTGCCGCTGCCGTCGCCCGTGATGGGAGCCGAGGACGACAGCTACGTGCTGCAGCAGGTGCCCGGGGCCATGGCGTTTCTCGGCGTGTGTCCGGCCGACATCGAGAACTTCCTGGAAGCCCCATCGTGCCACTCCGATGTGATGCGCATGAACGAGGACGCCCTGCCGCTGGGTGCGGCGATGCATACCGGCGTGGCGATCGAGTGGCTCCGCCGCAACGCCTGAGCCGGACCGGCCGCCGGCACCCGGCCTCTCAACCGGTGAACCTCGGTGCCAGCGGCTCGGCGGACGCGTCGGATGAGGTCGGCCCCGCGTCGGATGGACGCGACTGCGGCGCCGGGGCCCATGGAGCCGTGTCGGGGGTGTTCGGAGCGAGGGTCTGCGGCCCGGGTGGGCAGGTGCCCAGCAGAAGTCGGTGGGCCTGAGGTAACCGAGGTAGGTCGCCGTCAGCTCCTGCCACTCGGCGGGCTCCGCACTGCCGCCGGGGTGCCGCCGCCGCCGTGACCGCCTCGACCAGCTGGGCGATACCGATGAGGTGCATGCCGATATCGGTCAGCCTGTCGCGGTTGACCGCCCACCGCCTGATCAGCCGCAGTTGCTCGGCACTCCAGTCGGCAAGGTGGCGTCGTCGGGGAGGAGCGACCCGTGGGCGATCAGCCCTGGTGGGGTGCAGTGAGCCGGAGGATCGCCCGCAGGGATCCGTCGACCAGGCCCTCGATGCCGGCGATCACGACGCTGTCGGCTCGAAGCGAGCCGCGGGCACCGGCCGCACTGTAGGCGTCGGGTTCAACCGTGAACTGTTCGCTCTTGCCGGAGACCTGGTCGCCTTCGAGGCTTGGTTGGCGACTCCGGTCGGCGCGATCGGGCCGACTCGGAGTCGCAGCCAAGAAACAGCGCTGCGGAATAGTCGGCGCCGGGGCACTCGGCCTGGTACCGGTCGATCAGCGGTAGTACGCTCGCGCGGCCGCCTCGGTGATCGCCACCTGGTCGGCATAGCTCAGGACGGCCATCGCCCGCCGCGCCGACCCGCTGGGCGGTGCTCGCCGCATCTGCTCGAACTCGTCGAGCTCATCGGACAACCCCTCGGGTGCATCCTCACGGGCCCCGTCCACCAGGAGGTCCTGTTCGGCCCTCAACCGTTGATACTGGGTGCGCATCGGTGACCGGGATCAGCAGGCGGGTCAATTGCAGCAGTGGGGGCGGTAGGCGGGTTGTCCGCCGGGTCGAGCGTTTGCGCCCCCACCTGAGAGTCGAGGGCGCGATGCCGCGACCACCATGGCGAACGTCGCCACTGCACGAAGCGCGAGCCGAACCCGATCGACCTCACCAACGAACGTCCGACGCCGAGGCATGAGCCGAACCTACTCAGAACCTTGGCGACAGGGGCGCCGCATCGGTGGTATCGTCCACGGTTCGCACCGTGCGTCCGAAGATGATTAGTGGGCGGTTCCGACCGTGGTCGATGGCGCTTCCGGGGCACAGTCGGCCGCTTCGATCGCCACCACCAACTCGATGCCGTCCAGGCTCACCTCCGCAGCATCGACGCGCCGGCGGGGAGCATTTTCAGGTGGAGCCTGCCGGAAACCTGGCGGTGGCGGAGGTCATCGATCTCGAAGGATCGAGTAGGGCCCCGGTTCCTCCTCGAGCGCCTGGTCGAGCGACGCTCTGGCCCTCGGGGGTCAGGCCGATGACGAGGCGTGGCAGCTGCGGCGGGCTGAGCTCCGGCAGCCTGGGACGAAGGTACGTGAAGTACCTCGCCGAACCCGTCGTCGACGGCTCCGACAAAGTCCTCACATCGACCACTCGACCAGCCCCGCTGTCAGACCGCCGATCATACGTCTGAACGGCTGAGATCGGCCGGGACCTCCGGGCGTCAGGAAGGTCGGGTCCGCACGTAGCGATCCTCGCCCGCCTCCACCCGGAATCCGCTCGGGATGAGGCTGACCGCCAAGGTCGGCGGGAACGACTCGCCATCCACCAGGCACCGGGATACAGCAGGGCGAAGACGCTGGAGCCGGGACACGTGTCGACGTAGAACTCGTTCAGCGGGTCGAGGACCGCTGGGAACGGTCGATCAACGACTCACGCTGCATCATGGTCAGCCTGGCGATGCCGCCCTCCGGTCGTGGCGACTCCGCCTGGCGGCGGCGGAGAACTCTCGAGTGCGTCGAGCTGTCGACCAGGTCGGGCGGTGCCACCTCGCGGAGTTCCGCTTCAATGCGGTGCGCCCTCGGCGAGTTGCCGGTGAAGTCCGTCGTCGGCGGGCAGCCGGTAGTGGCGTTGTTCAGACGTCGCCTAACGCCGCGCAATAGATCGGATCCCCGGCGGGCGGGTCGTCCTGTGCACCGGCGGCGCCCGGGTGCGAGCAGCGAGGCGATGATCACCGCAGGCCCCGCCAGGCACCCCAACGACGCTTATGCCAGCCACGGCACCCTCCGAGACCAGCCATGAGAACCCTCCACGGGCACGGGGTTCAACGGGCGTGAACCGGGTGCAGTGGGAAGCCACACCGGCACCGAGGCCGAGGAAAGGGTTTCAGGCGGTGGAGCGGTGGATGAACTGCCCGCGACACTCCGGCCCGACGCCGACCAGGCTGATCAAGCAGCCCACCTGGTCCTCGAGGAACGCCAGGTAGTCGCGGGCCTCGGCGGCAGTCGGCCCGGCCTCGGTCATCGCGGTCAGGTCGGTCTTCCAACCGGGCAGCGTCTCGTAGATCGGTGTTGCCCGGTGCAGGTCGCTCTGGTGGTACGGCAACGTCTCGTGGCGCTCGCCGTCGACGTCGTACGCGACGCAGACCGACACCTCGTCGAGGTCGTCGAGCACGTCCAGCTTGGTCAGAGCGACTTCGACACGAGTTCACCCGCACTGCCTGGCGCATCATGACGGCGTCGAACCATCCTGGCGCCGACGGCGACCGGTGTTGGTGCTGAAGCCTGTGGCCGACGTCCACCAGGTGGTCGCCCACCTCGTCGAACAGCTCGGTGGGGAACGGCCCGGCACTCCACTCGCGGATGTAGGCCTTGGCGATGCCGACCACACGATCGATGTGCCGGGGGCCCACCCCGGCGCCGGTGCAGGCGCTACCGGCGGTCGGCGAGGACGAGGACGAACGGATAGGTGCCGTGGTCGAGGTCGAGGAAGGTGGCCTGTGCCCCCTCGAACAGCACGTGGTGGCCGGCCTCGAGCGACTCGTGCACCAGGCCGACCGTGTCGGCCACGTAGGGCATCATGCGGTCGCGAACCTCGCCGAGGTACTTCTCGGCCAGCTCGTCCACCTCGAAGGGCAGCCGGTTGTAGACGCGGGTCAACACCTGGTTCTTGTCGTCGAGCACCGCCTCCAGCTTCTTGCGGAAGATCTTGGGGTCGAGCAGGTCCTGCACCCGAATGCCCACCCGGGTGGACTTGTCGGCATAGGAGGGGCCGATGCCCCGCTTGGTGGTGCCCAGCTTGTTCTTGCCGAGGTACCGCTCGGTCAGCGCGTCGATCTCCTGGTGGTAGGGAAGGATCAGGTGGGCGTTGCCCGACACGGCAAGACGGGAGCAGTCGACCCCCTTGGCCGTCAGCATGTCGATCTCGGCCAGCAACACGATGGGGTCGACGACGACACCGTTGCCGATCACCGGGATGATGTGGTCGTACAGCACGCCCGACGGCACCAGCTGCAACGCGAAGGACTCGCCGTCGACCACCAGCGTGTGACCCGCGTTGTGTCCGCCCTGATAGCGAACCACCATCGACATCTCCTTCGCGAAGAGGTCGGTGAACTTTCCTTTTCCTTCGTCACCCCATTGGGTTCCGACCACGATCGTGGCTGGCATGGCTGGGTCCTTCCGGGCGCGCCGAGATGCACGCGAGAGCTAGGCAGCCGACGATCCTACCGTCGAAGCGCTCTCAGACACGGTGTCGGTAGCGTCGTAGCTGCCGTTCCGGGCAAGCAGCCGGATGCGGACGAGGTCGCGCAGCAGGCGGGCGGTGTCCCGAAACACCCGGACGGTGCTGCGTTCGCTGTTGGCCACCTGGACCGGTACCTCGGCGAGCGACAGCCGTTGTCGCTCCACCAGGTAGAGCACCTCGATGTCGAGGGCAAAGCGGTCGATGTGGGTCAGCGGGAAGATCGCCTCGGCCGCCTCCGCCCGGAACGCCTTCAACCCACACTGGGTGTCGCGATATCGCCCCAACAACACCAGCGAGGTGAACACGTTGATCGCCCTGCTGCCCAGCTGCCGGAGGCGGCCCGCACGCACCAGGGTGGTGGTGGCGGTGTGTTTGCGGCTGCCCACCACCACGTCCCAACCGGCCTCCGTGCGCTTCAACAACTCGAGCACCTGATCGGGCGAGTAGGCCAGGTCGGCGTCCAGGAACACCCGGGTGGAGCCCGAGGCCGCCAACATGCCCGCCTTGACGGCGGCCCCCTTGCCGCGGTTCTCGGGCAGGGTCACCACCCGATCGGCCCCGGCCTCCGCGGCGCGGCGGCTGGTGTCGTCGAGCGATCCGTCGTCGGCGACGATCACCTCGACGCCGCCGCGTTCGGCGACGCCGGAGAGCTGCGACCGAACCTCGGCGATCGTCTGGGCGATTCGGTCCTCCTCCTCGAAGGCGGGAATCACGACGCTCAGCCGCGGGACGTCGCCGGGCAGCGGTGGCGGGTCGCCGGGCACGAACTGGTCCGCTCGCACGACCGCCCCGAGCACCGAGCGGTAGGCGGTGGCCCGCACCAGCACGGCCGACGCCAAGGCGACCGCCTTGGAGATGACCAGCCCGTGGACCGAGTGCACGTCCAGCGCCTGCGTAAACGCGGTGAACACCACCACGTCCACCGCCAGCGACCCGGCCAGCCCCGCCAGGTACGAGCCGGCGTGATCCTCGAACCAACGGCGGGTGGGGCTGTTCGCCAGCGTCACCAAGCGGTGCAGCGGCAACGAGACGACCGTGGCGACGCTCACCGACACCAGGTCGGCGGTGAACGCCTCAAATCCCCAGCGGCGGATCAGTGGCACCAGCACCGCCAGGTCGACCAGCGTGACCAACACCCCGACGACCGCAAAACGCTGGACCCGGTTGGGCCCCGGCCTGGGCGCCTTCTGGCGGTCCGCCGGTTCAGCCGACGCCTGCGAGGTCATCCCAAAAGGCTACCGACCCACGACGACGATCCCGCCGCCCCGTCGATTCCCGCCTCGATCCACCATGACGGGAAGCCACTCCCGATCGGGGACCTCCGATAGCGTCCCCGACTAGATCGACCGGCCCGAACTCGAAAGGCGCCCGATTTGCGGACCTGCGAACCTCCACGTCGGCTCGGCTCCCTCGGCGACGCGGATGAGCGCTCCACCGTGACGCGCCGGACGATGCTCGCGGCGGCCGCCGCCGGTGCAGCGGTCACGCTCGCGGGCTGCAGCAACGACGACCCGGGCATCGACGGCGCCGCCGGGCTCGGCGGCGAGACCGAGCCGATGCCCCCGATCCCGAACGGATTGCCCCGCGAGCTGTTCACCATCGGCGTTGCGTCCGGAGATCCCCTGCCCGGCTCGGTGATGCTGTGGACCCGCTTGGTGGCCGACCCGCTGGACCCGACCGGCGGGCTCCCCGACGAGCCGGTGCCGGTTGCCTGGGAGCTGGCCACCGACGAGGGGTTCGACGCGGTGATCGCCGCCGGCTCCGAGATCGCCGAGCCGCGCTGGGGGCATTCGGTGCACGCAGAGGCCGCCGGACTGGAGCCAGACACCTGGTATTGGTATCGATTCTCGGTGGGTGACATCCGCAGCCCGGCCGCCCGTACCCGCACGATGCCCTCCGACGACGCCACGCCCGAGGAACTGCGGCTGGCGTTCGCCTCCTGCCAGGAGTTCAACTCGGGTACCTACGCCGCCTACGGGGCGATGGCCGAGGACGACCTCGACCTGGTGGTCTTCCTCGGCGACTACATCTACGAACAGGGCGGCGGTCTCATGACGCCGAAGGTGCCTGCGAGGGTCACCGAGACGCTTGACGACTACCGGGTGCAGTATGCGGCCTACAAGCGCAACCCGATGTTGCAGCAGGTTCACGCACAGGTGCCGTGGGTGGTCACCTGGGACGATCACGAGGTGGGCAACAACTACGCGGGCGACGTTCCACAGGAACCCGAGGACCCCGCCGGTTACGACCAGCGACGCATCGCGGCGTACCAGGCCTACTGGGAACACATGCCCATTCGCACCGGGCCGCCGGAGGAGGACGGCTCGCTTCGCATCTACCGGTCTGTCAGGGTCGGCACCTTGGCCGAGTTCTTCGTGCTCGACGGACGCCAGTATCGGAGCGATCAGGTGTGCGGCGACCAGCTGGCCGTGTCGGCGGCCGAATGCACCGACCGCCTGGACAAGGCCAACACGATGTTGGGCGCCGAGCAGGAGGAGTGGCTCGCCGCCGGGCTGGAAGCCAGCACGGCGACCTGGCCGGTGATCGCACAGCAGACCGTCGTGTTCCCCCTGGTGCTCGACGACCTGGTGCTCAACCTCGATCAGTGGGACGGTTACGTGGCCGCCCGCGAGCGGTTGTTTCAGGCCATCACCGACTCGGGCCACGACAACGTGGTGGTGCTGTCGGGCGACATCCACGCGGCCGGGGCCAGCGATCTGTTCGCCGAACGCGACGGGTCGGGCGCAAGGCAGGCGCACGAATTCGTGACAACCTCGATCTCGTCGCTGTCGATCATCGCCGAGCTGGGTCCGGGCGTCGTCGAACTGGTCGAACAGGTCGCAGCGGACGCCGTTTACGTCAATGCCGAGGACCACGGCTACGCGCGGGCGACCATCACCCTGGAGCGCTGACCACCGAGTTCGTCACCGTCGCCAACGTCACCGACGACGATGCGCTCTGCCTCGGTCGACGCCACCGTCGAGTTGATGGCAGGGACCGAGCAACTCACTCGCGCCTAGCGGGACTTTCCTGGCTGGTGGTCGGGGATGGCCGGGAATCGTTGGTGGCGACGGTTTGGGGTGTGTCGGGTGTATTACCTAAGCCGTTTGGTTGGGGCGTATCGGTCGAGCGCACAGGTCGTAGAGGCGTTGTTGGTGGGGGGTCATGGTGGTGGTCATGCGGCGTGCGCGCGGTCGTCCTTTGTCGCCTTGGTAGAGCAGGGTGGTTTCTTGATTCCGCGAGATCCCTGAGGAGTCGTTGTAGCGATAGTGGATGTCCGGCTTTGGCGGGCGGTGCGTTCGAGGAGTCTGGTGGCCGAGCGCGATCACGCAGGTGAACGTGTGGACCCCGATCTTTGGTCATCCAGTGCCACATCGGGTTGAACGCGACGCTGTGAGGGTTCTTCTGCGTGTTTGAAGTCTTGTTCGACACTGTTCTGGGACCGGTACGTCGGCGACGACATCGGCTGCGGGCCAGTCGGTCCGGTCGGTGAACAGGACCCGCTTCCCGAAGATCCGTTCCTCGAGTTCGGTCCGGCCTGTCTGGTTGGGTTGGTGGCGAGGACCATGTCGGCTGGGGTGGTCCCGGGGTAGTGGTGACGGTGAGACACTCCTTAATCCAACGCGGTGAACAGAACCTGTCGATGTCGGCCTGACCCGGTTGCGGGTCCGTCGGAGCCCCACGTCGGCGAGTCGGGCGGCGAGTTCGTCGAGTTGACGTCGTGCTTTCGTCAGGGTTTGTTCGAGACCGCGGCTGCTCGGTGTGCAGGGTTGGGGAGCAGACGATCACGTGGCGTTTGGCGCCGAGCGCGGTGACGATGTTTTGCGTGGGTGAGCCCGGGGTATCGGTCGGTGTCAACGGGCCGGTAGGTGCTGGTGGGGATGGCCAACAACTCGGGGTGGTCCGATGGTGGGAGCGATCCGACGTGAGCCAACGCGGTCCGGTCGAGGTGGGTTTGGTTTGCGATGGAGTCCTGCCCGGCGTCGTAGACGACGGTCAGATCGCCGGTGTGGGTGGCGAGTGTCACCCCCAGCGGGCGACGAGTTCGTCAACCACCGTGGTGAATCAGACGCACGGGCTTGTTGCTCCGGGTAGGTGTGGGACACCAGCGGGATCCCACCGTCGGCTGACACGACCCGTCCTGCAGGCCGATCGTGTCGAGCGTCGCTGCGTTTCTGCTCGCGTTCGCGCTGCGCATCGGAGCCGCACCGTTGGTGCTGTCGATGTAGGTGGCGTAGTTGGTCATGTCGAGCGGCCAGACCGACAGGTCGATGTTGAACACGTCGACCATCCGGGTGCAGTGGAGCGCGTTCGATCTCGGTGTGAGTTGGGAACCGTCGATCTGGTCCATGGCGTCCCAGAACCGGCGGTGATCCAACCCGGCTTTGGGGACCTTGACCAGCCGGTCACCGGTCGTGGCCGCCCACCACTCCGAGAACGCCAAGGCCTCGGAACACGGTGCGACTGCACGGTTCAACACGATCAACGCCACATAGGTCCCCACCGACGCTGCAGCGTCGGAACGGCGGGGGCCCATCACCCGTCAATCCCGACCACATCGAGGGCCTCGATGATCGACCACACCGCCGCCACATCACCGAACGCCCGGTGTGCGGTCCGGTCCGGTTCAATTGCGCCCCGACCGCTCCAGCCGGGCCACGACCTCCTCGGACCGGACCGATGTAGGTCTGGTTCACGATCCTGTTTGCCGTTCACCCGGGCCGACTCGACCAGGTAGTAGTACGCCTTGCTGCCCTGGGCCTTCTTCACCAACGATGCCACATTCTAGGTAATACCACATCGGGCGCCCGGAATGGTGGATGCTCACCCTGGATCCCATGGGCGACAGGCAACCAGCCCTGTAACCCCACCTCAACCCGAACATACCTCAACCCGATAGCCCGGAAAGTCCCAAGAAGTGGGCTGTCGGGTTGTTTCGGCGGGCCATGCGGTGAGCTCGGCCGAGACCGTGCCATCGATCAGCCCTCGGACTCCTCACCGACGCTCGCCCCGGTTGGAGGTAGTAGCCGGTGACATCCGAAATGAAATCTGCTGAGCCCACATTGTTCCTTAAGCGGAACAGACGTTCATGAATCGGGGTGGTCACCAGGTTCGCCCGAGTCATCCCCGACACCCACCAGATCGGATGTGACGGCCGAGAACCATAAGCACCCCACACGCAGTGAGATAGCTCGTCGACGTCGTGTTCGTCACCGTCGCATTCATCACCATTGGCCGTCGCATCCCCCGGGACCAACCCGGAAACATCAACATTGCGCTCCTCATGAACCGACCACGCCCCACCCGTCGTCCCCACATCTGACCGCGTAATCCAAGACTCGGTTGGGAGTCACCGGTACAAACCTCGACCTAGCCGCGATCCGCACGTTTCGGTGTTATCTGAAGGTTGCTTGGGTGTGATGGTCGTTGGTTCTGGGCGTGTTGGGTTGCTCGGGGAGGGCCCGGGTGCTGACGCTGACCCAACCCAGGGTCTGAGGGTTGTTCGGGCCGCTGCTGGTGGTCGGTGAAGTAGCCCGGCTGGCTGGTCCAGCGGGCGGCTGGTTGCTCGGAGCGTGCGACGGTCAGGCTCGGAGTGGTGTGGGGGTGTTCATGGTGCGGAGTGCCGTCCGGCGGTTCGGAGGTGGGTTCCGCGGCCAGTGTTTGGGCCAGAGCCAGGCCGGTTGCGGACGCGGGAGGATCGCCGGGGTGGCGAAGAGGCACGCCTCAGCTTTGGGGTGGGCGTGTGTTCGAACTCGGTTCCTTTGAGGAGGTCGAGTTGGTCCATCGGCAGAGGGTGTGGGGCCCAGCTGACCATTGAGGTCCAGACCTTGTTGCGGGCGGTGTCGGGGAACGGAACCGTCGAGTCCGGTGGTCTTGAGTCGTTTGATGTTCTCTTCGACGTGGGCGTGTTCGCGCTGGAGCCGGTCGATCTCGAGTGCTGAGTCGTCGGGGAGGTCGCAGATGATGATGGTGTGTCGCCAGCCGTTCGTGTCGAACATGCGCTGCTGGAGCCCCGGGATGCAACGGTTCGTGCCGGATGACGATCCGGGTGCCTGGCGGGTAGTGAACATCGAGGTCGTCTTTGGGTCGCTCGTTCAGGCCAACCCATTTCAGCATCGCCGGATCGCCGGTGACTCCTACGACCTGTGCTTTGCGGGCGTCGACATCAGAATCGTTGCTGTCCCAGTCGACACCCCGGGGCCGTAAAGCGTTCTCCCAGAGGGTGTTCTCGTCGAAGCCGAGGATCACCAGCTCAAGATGTTGTTCGAGCGGCCGGTGACACAGAACCGAAGGTTGCGGTCCCACATGTCCCAGAGGAATCCGAGGGTGTGCCCGGCCGAACGGAGCGAACCAGGATTTCGTTGGTCGCGCCAGCTGTGACAGCGCCGGGGCGATGCGATTGGGCGACAGATCTGGGGAGCGCGTCCAACCCGGCGTCGATGATCCCGACCAGGTCGGCGATGGTGTTCGCGCCGGCGTTGCCGGGCCGGTGCTCAACAGCGAGGGCTTCGCCGGAGCAGTCAGCGAAACAGGCGACCGGGTGGAACCCGAACCCGCGTTTGTAGTTGCCTTTGGCGTCTTCCTTCTCCGAGTGCACACGGGTGAGCGTCGCGTCGATGTCCAACAGAACTCGGCGGCCGGGATCAGACCAGCCATGCTCGGCCCACACCCTGGTGCGGATCTCACGCATCACCTCGTCGATGGCGCCGGTCGATCCGGGTGTCTTGGCGAGGTCGGCGATCATCCGCCGGAACGTGGTGTCCGAACCAACGTCACCCAACACGCCTCCGGCGGCTTGGAGCATCCCAAGGTCGGTGCAGCAATCACCTCCGGCGTTCAACATCAACAGGCTATGGACCAACAGGCCGCCCCGATCTACAACCGGCGTTCCAGGCCCCGAATAGGGCACCGCCGCCGTCATTCCGCTGGTCAGACCGAGGCAGTCGGCGTACTCAGCGAGCGGCCCCAGGCCGCCCAACGCGACGATCTTGTCGGTCTCATCGTCCCCGTCATAACGCACCGATCGTGACGCGCTATGTTGCACCTGACGGATGCGTTCCATCCCAGCCTCCTTGTGGTCCTCAACACCCTCAAGTTTGCTGGAACGGAGCGCATTTGTCGCGTTCGAACCTAGTTCTTCACGGTCTCAGCATGCCGGATCGAGGCTAGGGAGCGAACCGCAGGGTGAGCACCTTGAACGGGTGCAGTGTCACGTCGACCAGGCGCTCGTCGCGCAGCACCGCCGAGGTACCCGATCTCCGGGGGTCGCCCTCGGGCAGCTCGTCCTCGAGCAGGTCGCAGACCGCAACCGAGGTTGCCGGAGCGCCCAGCGCCACCGAACCGGCCACCCGGGCACCGTGCACCTCCGCCAGCCGGACGACCAGGTCCCCGGAGCCGTCCTCGGCCGCCTTGGCCGCCTCGACGCTGACCCCGGGAAGCTTGCAGGTCACCGGAGGCACGGCAGGCTGCGCGTTTGCCGAGGTGGCGTCGGCGTCGGGGGTCGGGACGGCGCGGACCGGGTTGTTGAGGCGCCAGCCCTCCGCCACCACGTCGCCCTCGGCCAGGTCGCCCGGGTGGGGGAGGAGCGCCAGGGTGAACCGGTGACGGCCCTTGTCGGCGGCGGGGTCGGGATAGGTCGAGGCGGTCAGCAGTGTCTGGCGGAGCGTGCCGTCCAGCGCGTCGTGCCCGTACTTGGCGTCGTTCAGCAGCGCCACCCCGTACCCCCGCTCGGAGGCGTCGATCCACCGATGGGCGCAGAACTCGAAGCGGGCGGCGTCCCACGACGTGTTCTGGTGCACGGGTCGCACCACGTGGCCGTACTGAATCTCGGAGGCCACCTCGTGGGTGTGCACGTCCACCGGCCAGGCCACCTTGAGCACCTTGTCGGTCTCGGCCCAGTCGAGGTCGTAGTCGACGTCGATGCGGGCGGAGCCGGCGACCATCCGCACCACCTGCGTGAACGTGGACCGGCCGTGGCGGCGGTTGACCTGCAGCGAGACCACCAACGGTCCGTGGTCGATCACGGTCACCTCGTCGGCGTCGGTGAGCGCCACAGTCGAGTTGGCGTAGTAGGCCTCGAGGTCCCAGGCGTCGTACTCCAGCGGCAGGTCCTCGGACAGCTCCAGCAGGTTGCCCCGCTCGCCGTCACGAAGCACCTCCCGGCCGCCCGTCACCCGGTGGTCGATCAGCGAGGTGATCAAGCCGTCGGCGTCCCAGGCGAGCGTCAGCAGACCGTTGCTCATCGTGCCGCCCCCGTCCGGATCGGCGTCGACGAGCACCGGCGTCTGTGGTTCGCCCGCCGACGGCGCCGCCCATCCGCCCGCCGGCAGGTCGGCCTCGACGGCGACCCGGCCGTCGGACAGCAGCTGGGAGCCCGCCGGCCGGGGAGCGCCGGCGGGCCACTCGACGAGGTGCACGCCCGGCCGTGGGTGCGGCGCCGGGTTGGCCAGCGTCGCCACCTGCGATGTGTCGGCGCCCGATTGCGGCGTCGCGGCGCTGCTCGACCGGCCGGATCCCCCAGCGCCGGATTCCCCAGCGCCGATCCGTGCGAGCGAGTCGGCGATCAGCGCCTCACACCGGGCGATGATCTGTTCGTAGGTGTCCTCGGCCTCGCGGTGCACCCAGGCGATCGAGCTGCCGGGCAGGATGTCGTGGAACTGGAGGGTCAGCATCTCCTTCCACAGTTCGTCCAGTTCGGCCGACGGGTAGGCGCCGTCGACCCGCCCGCCGGCGGCGGCCAGCGCCCACCACTCCACCTCCCGCAGCAGCGCCTCGGCGCGGCGGTTTCCCGCCTTGGTCTTGGCCTGCGCGGTGTAGGTGGCCCGGTGCATCTCCAGGTACAGCTCGCCCACCCAACGCGGCGGGTCGGGCAACTCCGCCAGGGCCCGGTCGAAGAACTCGGCGGGCGACCCGACGCTGACCCGGGGCACCGCCTCCAGGTCGTGGGCCAGGGCGATGCGGGCCATCATCTCCCGGGTGGGACCGCCGCCGCCGTCGCCGTGGCCGAACGGCAACAGCGAGGTGTTGGCCACCGCCCGCTCGGCGAACTTCCGGGCCGCCGGCACCAGCTCGCCCGGGTCGATCTCGGAGTTGTAGGTGTCGGCCGGTGGGAAGTGGGTGGGCATCGTCGTGCCGTCCAGGCCCTCCCAGAGAAAGGTGTGATGAGGAAACGTGTTGGTGCGGTTCCACGAGATCTTCTGGGTGACGAAGTTGTCGGCGCCCCCCAGGGCGAAGATCTGCGGCAGCGAGGCGGGGTAGCCGAACACGTCGGGGATCCACACCTCGCGGCAGGTCACGCCGTAGTGCTCCCGGAAGAATCGTTGGCCGTGCAGGAACTGCCGCGCCATCGCCTCGCCGGAGGGCAGGTTGCCGTCGGCCTCCACCCACATGCCGCCGAGCGGAACCCAGCGATCGGCGGCGACCGCCTCGGCGATGCCGGTGGCAACCGACGGGTACTCGTCGAGCATCCACTGGTACTGCACGGCCTGGGAGCACCCGAAGCGGTAGTCGGGGTCGCTGGCGATCAGGTCAAGGCTGTTGGCGAACGACCGCGCACACTTGCGGCGGGTCTCGCGCAGCGGCCACAGCCAGGCGGTGTCGATGTGGGCGTGGCCGATCGCAATGCTGCGGTGCTCCGAGGCGACCGCCGGTGCGGCCAGCACCTCGGCCAGCTCGGCGCGGGCCGCCGGCGCCGACGCGACGACGTCGTCGAGGTCGAGGGCGTCGGCCGCCCGACCGAGCGCATGCAGCAGCCGCAGCTTGCGCGAGCCCGCCGACGCGTCCAGCTGCCACCCGAGGCGCACCAGGAAGTCGATCTCCAGCGCCAGGTGCCACACCTCGGTGTTCAGTGGTGCCAGCTCGGCCCTGGTCAGCCGGTACAGCGGTTCGTCGGACGCGGTCTGCACGTCGCCCGCCTGCGTCGCCGCGTTGAGGTTGACGAACGGGTTGGCCGCCGCCTCCACCAGCAGATCCACCCGCTCGTCGCCCGCCGCCTCCTCGCTGATCAGGCTCCACTGCCGTGCGGGGTGCAGCCCGTGCAATGGGGCGCCATCGCGCCAGAGAAGGCCCTCGGCGTTGAAGCCCACCTGACCGGTGACGAACCCGAGGTCGATCAGCGCCTCCACCCGGCGTCCCTTCAGCTCCGACGGCACCGTGCCGGTCATCCGAAACCAGGTGGTGCCCCATGCCGGTCCCCACCGATCGCCCACCAGGAACGGCTCGAACTCGGCGGCCTCCGCCTCGGCCACGCCGATCGGTTCGCCGTTCACCCGATGGGCCGTCACCGCCAGCGGTGTGCCCGGCCCGTAGACGGCGGGACGGATCCGTTCGTCCAACAGCCGACGGATGCGGCGTTCGGCGATGTTGTGCTCGTCGTGCATCGTCCCATCATGGCCGAGCGTCACCTGCGCTGCCCTCGGGGGGTCGGTGCTGGTAGACCTGAGTTGGTATCACGTCGATGATGGGGGAGCGACCATGACCGAGAGCCAGGCCGAACCGACCGAGGAGCTGTCCGAGGAACAGTGCTGGGAGTTCCTGGCCAAGGCCACCACCGGCCGGCTGGCGGTGGCGATCGGCGACCACCCCGACATCTTCCCGATCAATCACGTGGTGGACGACGACGTCATCGTGTTTCGAACCGACCCGGGCACCAAACTGGCCGCAGCGGTGCTGGGCACCGGCGTCGCCTACGAGGTGGACCACACCGACCTGGAGGCCGGCGTCGCCTGGAGTGTCGTCGTCAAGGGTCAGGCCCGCGAGCTGCACACGACCGAGGAGATGGTCCGCGCCGAGGATCTGCCCCTGTTTCCGTGGGAAACCGGCAGCAAACACCACTACGTGGCCATCACCGCGGAGGAGATCACCGGACGGCGCTTCCACGCGCCCAGCGAGTGACTTCCGGCTGTCGGATTCTCCGTGATGCTGCGAGACTGTGCGCCTCGCCTCGGTAGCTCAGTTGGATAGAGCGACCGCCTCCTAAGCGGTAGGCCACAGGTTCGATTCCTGTCCGGGGCACCATGAGCACCATGGGCACTATGGACACTGGCATCTCGTGATCGCCTCCTCAGCGGGCAGGGCCACAGGTTCGATTCCTGTCCGGGGCACCATGAGCACCATGGGCACCTCCAGCGGCTCGACCGTTCCCCGGCCGAGTGTGCTGGAACAGGTGCGGTTGGCTCGGCTGGCCCAACGGGGGATCGCCGGCCTGCTCGACGTGGTGGCACAGCGCTGGGCCCCCGCCGTCGACATCGGGTACGGGCCCGTGCGCATGACTATGCTCATGGGTCCCGAGGCCAACCGGCTGATCCTCCAGGACCGGCCGGACAACTTCCTGTGGGGCAAAGCGCTGTCCACCCTGATCCCGGCCAACGGCCCGACGGCCTTGGTGGTCACCGACGGGCCCGAACATGCCCGGCGGCGAAAGCTGGTGCAGCCGGCGTTCGCGAAGCGGCGCGTCGACGGCCATCTCGACCTCATCGTGGACGAGGTCGACCGCACCCTCGCCGAATGGACCACCGGCCGGTCGCTCGACGCCTACGCCGAGGGCCGTCAAACGGTGCGGCGCATCGTGGTTCGGGCGTTGTTCGGGGCTCACCTTGGCGACCTGGCCGACCGGATCGGGGCCGTTTTCGAGCCGGCGCTGGCCTACGTCAACAAGAACCCGGCGGCTCGCCTGGACGTGAACCTGCGTTTCAACGGCTACGCCAAAGCGCTGCGGGCCCGGGCGGCCGTCGACGAGTTGGTACAAGGGGAGATCGATCGCCGTCGGCGTTCGTCCAGCTCCGAAGGTCGGGAACGCAGTGGGCAGGGGACTGGTGAAGCAGTGCCGCCGGACATCCTGACCACGTTGATGAGCGAGCGCACCGACGATGGCGACTCGCTGACCGATCCGGAGATCCGGGATCAGGTTCGCAGCCTGATCGCCGCCGGCTACGACACCACGTCGTCGGCGGTGTCGTGGCTGGTGTATGCCCTTGGCGCCAACCCGGCCGCCTGCCACGCGTTGCGAACGCAGGTGCGCGACACCCTGGGCGACGATCCGCCGACGGTCGCCTCGCTGCGCGAGATGCCGCTGGTGGACGGTGCCGTGCGCGAGACCCTTCGGCTGTGGCCGCCCGGCACCGTCAGCGTGCGTCACGCAGTCGACGACTTCGAGTGTTTCGGCCACACGATCCCCGCCGGTGCGATGGTGGCGTACAGCCCGTATGTCACCCACCGAATGGCCGACGTCTGGGACGATCCGTTGAGTTTCCGGCCCGAACGGTGGGCCGATGGTGAGCCGGTGCCCTATGCCTTCGTGCCGTTCGGCGGCGGCCGTCGGAACTGCGTCGGGTTCACGCTGGCCACGCTGGAGCTGCAGGTGTTTGCAGCGCGACTCGTCCAGCAGATCGGCTGGCGGGTGGACGGGCCGGAGCCGACGTCGACGGCCATCGCCAGCTTGTCGCCGACCGGTGGCCTGCCAATCACCGTCGAGTAGCCGGCCCCAAGGAGCCTCACGCAGGGGCCTGTGGAGGATTTCGCATGCTGGACCTGCTGGATCCTCCACAGGGGTGCGCCGTGCGGTGACTTAGGCGGCGGAGCGGGGCGGTCCGAACCCGGTGAACGTGCCGTCCTCGCTGCGATGGGCGTCGCGCACCTCGGTGACCGCCTCGGTGGGGACGGGGCTGTAGATGTGCGGGTAGACCAGCGGGTCGGCATCGAAGCGCACCTCGCCGGACACCCGGTCCAGGTCGATCGTCAGGCACACGTAGGGCCGCTCATCGTCGGCGTAGTGGTGGTTCGCCGGAATCAGCACCGTCTCGAGGCCGATCGTGGTGTGCACGAAGCCCTCGTCGGGGAACGCCTCCGGCACGTAGGACGGGCTCGCCGCCTGGCGCTCCCAGACGTCGCGCGGGCTGAGGTGGTAGGTCACCCGGGTGGGGGTGGGGCGATCGTTCGGCGGGTTGGTCATCACCACATGCAAGCACAGGGTTGGCCCGGGGCCCCGAAGGCCGCGACACTTTGAGGCGTGACCGACACGATGAACCCACGGACGGCGGCCCCGCCCGCCGACGCCCTCGACGCCGAGTCCTCGACCGGTGCGGCCGACGGGCTGCGCCACGACTGGACGGTCGAGGAGGTCACCGAACTCTTCGAGCTGCCGCTGACCGACCTGCTGTGGCGGGCCCAAAGCACCCATCGGGCCCATCGCGAACCCGACGCCGTGCAGCTGAGCACGCTGTTGTCGATCAAGACCGGCGCCTGCCCGGAGGACTGCGCGTACTGCCCGCAGGCGGCCCAATACAACACCGGCCTGAAGCCCGAACCGTTGATGGACACCGACGCCGTGCTGACCGCGGCCCGGCGTGCCAAGGAGGCGGGCGCCGAACGCTTCTGCATGGGCGCCGCCTGGCGGTCGCCCAAGGACCGCGACATCGAGCGGGTCGGCGCCATGATCGAGGGCGTCAAGGCCCTGGGTCTGGAGACGTGCATGACCCTGGGCATGCTGACTGACGAGCACGCCGAGGCGCTCGCCGAATCCGGCCTGGACTACTACAACCACAACCTGGACACGTCGGCCGAGTACTACGAGGAGATCATCACCACCCGCACCTACGGCGACCGCCTGGACACGCTGGACGCCGTGCGGGCCGCGGGCATGAAGGTGTGTTGCGGCGGGATCGTCGGCATGGGCGAGACACGCGCCGACCGCGTCGGGCTGCTCGTCACCCTGGCCAACCTGGCCCATCACCCCGAATCGGTGCCGATCAACGAGTTGGTGCAGGTGCCGGGCACCCCGTTGGCCACCGGCGAGACCCTGGACCCGTTCGAGTTCGTGCGCACTATCGCCATCGCCCGCCTGCTGATGCCCAACTCGGCGGTACGCCTCAGCGCCGGCCGAACCGAGATGACCGACGAGCTGCAGGCCCTGTGCTTCAGCGCCGGCGCCGACAGCATCTTCTACGGCGAGAAGCTGCTGACCACCGACAACCCGGAGGGCAACAGCGACCGGGAGCTGCTCGACCGTCTCGGCCTGCGGGCCGGACTTCAGGCGGGCTGACCCGCTAACCCGGCGCCGGACAGGCGTCGGCCGCCTTCAGGGCGACGATCCTGGCCACCGAAGTGTTGACCTGGGCCTCGCTGAGCCGCCCGGCGCCCACCGCACCCTCGAGGTGATCGAGCACCTCGTTCATTTGGGTGACGTCCCCGAAGTACAGCGCCAGGTCGTTGCCGGCCACCAGCGCGGCCTCCACCGCATCAGGCACCGAGATGCCCCGCTCGGTGATCGCGCCCATCTCGGCCAGCTCGTCGGTCACGGTCACCCCGTCGTAGCCGATCGTGTCGCGGAGGTACGTCATCGCCTCCGGGTTCAGCGAGAACGGTTCGCCGCCATCGGTCAACCCGGGGACGTCCAGGTGGCCGGTCATCAGCAGCGAACGGTCGCCCATCGAGGCGATCATCGCCTTGAACGGCACCAGGTCCGACTCCTCCATCGAGGCCAGGTCCGGGGTTCGGGCCGGGGCGTCGTCCCCGTGCGCGTCGGCCCCGCCATGGCCGGGGAAGTGCTTGAACGTCGGCAACACCCCCGAGGCGCACAGGCCCTCGGCGAAGGCGCCGGCGGTCCGGATCACCTCGTCCGGGTCGGCCGACCAGGTGCGGTCGCCAAGCGGGTTCGAGCCGCCCGAGACGTCGACGACGGGCGCGAAGTCGACCGTGACCCCGCGCTCGAGCAGGTCGGTGCCGCGGGAGGCCCCGGCCGAGCGAATGCGCTCGGTGTCCCACGCCGCCATCTCCCGGGCCGGGGGAAGCGGCTCCATGATCGACTCCAACAGGTCGACCGCCCCGCCCTCGCCGTCGGTGGCCACCAGCGGAGGCACCCCGGCGGCCTGCGCATCGACCATGACGGACGAGTCGAAGATGGCCTGCTCCTTGCGGCCGACGAAGACCCCGCCGGCGCCGGCGTCGATCAGCGCCCGGATCTCGTCGGGGTTGGTCGTGGTGCCCCCCGGACCGGCGTTGAACCCCGGCATGAGCAGCTGCGCCAGCCGCTGCCGGAGCGGCCACTCGGCGGGGTCGTCGTCCAGCGAGGAGGCCGGCGGCGTGGAGGGCACCGCCGTGGTCGCGATTGTCGTGGCGGCCGGGGTGTCGGCGCGCTGCGAGGCCGGGGGGTCGGCTGCGACCTCGTCGCCACAGCCGGACGCGAGGACGGCGATGGTCACGAACAGCCGGACTGCGTGGCGCCACATGGTCGCCAGTCTCGCACCCCACCGGCCGCACACCGGGACACCCGCACGCCCGGGCCGTTGCGAGCGGCCGACCGATCAGGTGGGTCGGGGTTGGTTGCGCTCGACCGTGATGCGACCCCGCTGTGGCGCCGAGGCCGCCGAGGAGACCTCGACCTCGAGCGGGGACGACTCGTGATGGCGCAGCCGCAGGACGCCCTGACGGCGTGCGGGCTTGGCCAGCCCGGATCGAAGCTCGACGACCTCGGCCGCACCGAGCGCGGCGGCCACCACCTCGTGGGTGCCGGTCAGCGTGACGCCGATCGCCTCGTGGTCGTCGGGTGCCAGGTGCGGGTGCGCCCGGAGGAACTCGCCCAGCGTTTGGCCGACGGTGGCCGGGTCGGGCGGCTCGTCGGCGTCTTCGACGGCGAGCCCCAGAACGGCGTTCTGGAAGCCGTCGGCCTCCTCGGAGGACCACCGGCGTGGGACGAGCCAGGCCACCGCCCCCTCGCGACGTGCGCCGCCGGCGAGTCGGATCGTCCAGTCGGGCTCGGACACCGCCGGCGCCGCGGCCGTGTCCTCGTCCGGGAAGGGGCTTGCCGCAGCCGCCGCGGCCAACGAGCCGGCAACCGGGATCTCCCCCGTTGCCGCGCCGCCGGGCCCGGCCCCGTCATCCTCGGAGGCCCCGATGTCCGCAGTGGCCCCGTCGTGCGTCGAGGCGCCCACCGGCGGGAGCGGGCCCGCCTCGAGGTCGATCTCGGTCGGCGGGGCGTCGCCGTCGCCCACGGGTCCCTGGTCGACCACAGCGTCGTCGCCGGAATCGACGTCATCGTCGTCTGGGATGACGACCGGTCGGCGGCGTCGGCGGGTGCGGATGAGCGCCACCAGCCCGATGATCAGCGCCAGGCCGGCCGCCACGGCCAGCACGATCAGCGGCAGCGACGTGTTGGAGTCGACCGAGGTGCGGTCGCCGACCGACGAGAGGCCTGCGTCGTCCAGGGTGTCGGCGCCGCCGGGGGTCGACAGCGGAGTGTCGCCCAGCGTGGCGACGGTCTCACCCTCGTCGTTGGTGGCAGCTGGCAGGTCCTCGGGCTGGGTCGCCGGGACGTCGGCTGCGGCAACCGCCGTGGTGGTCGCCGCCGTGGCAGCGTCGGTGGTCGGGGTTCCCCCCGCGACCGTGGTGGGCGGCACCTGGCCGCCGGGGTTGACCGAGCGGGCGTCGGGTTCGACCGTCGGGTCGGGCGCCAGGGCGACGGGGCGGACCGACGCCGCGAGCACCTCGAAGTCGAGCGGCCAGGCGTTAGGTTGGCAGCCCTCCAGCCCGAGCGACTGCGGCGCCATCAGCGACTCGGCCTCACCGGCGACCGGGCAGCGGTTTTCCGGATGGAACTGGCCGATCAGGTGGCCGATCTCGTGGTTCACCAGGTACTGACGAAAGCCGTTGAGGTCGGTCCAGCCGTCGACGGCCTCCCGCCAGCGGGTGGCGTTGAGGGCGACCACCGGGCCGTTCTGACAGCTCAGCGAACCGTCGGTCTGGATCGGCGCACAGAGCAGGTCCACCACGTCCGGCTCGGCGAGGATCACGCGGTACTCGCTGTTCTCGTCGGCGGTGAAGGTGAAGCCGGCCCGGCCCCAGCCCCGCGGGTCGCCCAGGGTGGCCAGCGAGAACACGGTGAGCTCGTCGGTGCTGACGTCGTCCACCTGCGACTCGAAGGCGAGCGGGACGTTCTGCGGCTCCGGCCCGTCCTGGGCGCCAGCCGGCCGCGGGGTGGCAAGCGTGGCGAGCGCCGTCACGGTCACCAAGGCCAACGCCGCCACGGTGGCGGCGACCCGCCGACGGCTCACCGGGCGGTCGTGCCCGTTCACGGGCGCCGCCCCAGCACGAGCAGCTCCGGGGTGGAGATCGACGGGTCCAGTGGCCGGTAGGTGCCGGTGTCCGCCGAGTGGATCGAGTCGACCTCCAGCCCGGCTCGCTCGATCAGCAGGCGAAGCTCGCGGGGCGTGTAGCAGGTGGTCCACAGGTCGGCCTCGGTGCTTTCCCCGGACTCGGAACGAATCTCGGTGAGCTCGTGGTTGACGCCCGACGCGGCGTCGAACTGGTCGCTGGTCTCGAGGTTGGCCAGCTGAAAGTAGGCCGAGAAGGCCGAGATGGCGAAGCGTCCGCCGGGGCGGAGCGCCCGGCCGATGCCCTCGAGGACGGCCTGGTCCGGCTCGAGCAGCTGCGGATCGTCGGCGTCGGTGGCGGGTCCGCCCAGCCCGAACGCCCCCTGGCAGAGCGAGATGGCCGCATCGAAGGTGGGGCCGAAGTCCAGCAGCCGGGCGTCGCCGCGTTGGAAGGTGGCCCCGTCGGGTGCATCCGCCCTGGCCAGCTGGATGAATCGGTCCGAGATGTCGATGCCGACGACCTCGACCCCTCGCCGGGCGAACTCGTGGCTGTGACGCCCGGGGCCGCAGCCGACGTCGAGGAGGGAGTGCCCCGGCTCGAGACCGAGCAGCCCGATCAGCGAGTCCACCTCGCGCACGGTGCCCTTGGTGAACGAATAACGCAGATACGCGCCGCCGAGGTGATCGGCCAAGCCCTCGAACCAGTGCCCCTCGCCGGGTGCCGATGAGTCGAAGGTGGCCTGTGGGTTCGCCGCCATCGCCCCCAACAGTAGCCAGGGGTGGGACCGCCCCGGACCAGGCGACCGGCCGTCGTCGGGGTGGCGTACGCTGGGGGGATGCAGACGTCGAGCCGCGGCAACGCCAGACTCAATGAATACCACCCCGCGTTCGAGGAGTACTGCGAAGCCATCTTCGAGCTGCGGGAGGACGATGTGGCGGTCATCCAGGCCCGCATCGCGGAGCGCTTGGACGTGTCCCGCCCCGCCGTGTCCGAGATGGTGCACAAGATGGCCGACGAAGGCCTGCTCGTGGTGACCCGGGCCAAGATCTCGCTGACCGACGAGGGCGCCGCCCTGGCCGAGCAGGTCGTGCGACGTCACCGGCTGGCGGAGCGGTTTCTCACCGACGTGCTGGGGCTGTCGTGGGCGCTCGCACATCAGGAGGCGGGCAAGTGGGAGCACGTGATCTCCACCCCGGTCGAGGAGGCGATGACCGAACTGCTGGGCGACCCGACCACCTGCCCGCACGGCAACCCGATCCCCGGCAGCGACTACCGCACGCCCGACCTGGTGGCCCTGTCCGAGCTCGCCGCAGGCGACGCCTTCGTGATCACCCGCATCCCGGAGGAGTTGGAGTTCGCCAAGGGCATGCTGGAGTTTCTCGAGAGCCACCACCTCCAGCCAGGCGCCACCGGCACGCTGGTGGCGCTGTCACCCGATGGTTCGGCCACCGTCTCGATCAAGGACGACACGGTGGGCATCGGATCGTTCGCCTCCGACCGGATTTTGGTCAAGGCCGCCTGAGCGGCCCCACCGGCCAAGCTGCCGACCGGCCCGGGCGCCGCGTCGGCCTCAGGTGGCCGAGCGCAACGCGTCGACCGGCTGAAGGCGAGCCGCCCGCCAGGCCGGGTAGGCGCCGGCGAGCAGTCCGGCCAAGGACCCCAGCACCACGGCCACCAGCGGCAACCATGGGTCGAGCACCGGCGTCCAGCCCCGGTTGGCCGCCACACCGACGGTGAGCACCACCCCGGTGGCCGAACCGACCATGCCGGCCAGGGTGCCCAGCACGGCGCTCTCGGCGAGGAACTGGGCGGCGATGTGGCGTCGACCCGCGCCCAGGGCGCGGCGCAGCCCGATCTCGCCGGTGCGCTCCAGCACCGACACCAGCGTCACGTTGGCAATGCCCAACATGCCTACGAGCAGCGCCACGCCGCCCAGCACCAGGAACAGCCCCGAGACGTCCTCGGTGACGCCGCGCCGCACGTCGGAGGGTTCCCAGCCCGCGGTGGCGGTGATCAGGTCGGGTTCGTTGGGCGACAGGGCCAGTGGCACCTGATCGGCCACCTGACCGGCGGCACCCACCGACGTCTCGACGACCAGGCCCGACGGGGCGGCCAGCCCCAGCCGCTCCTTGGCGGTGCCCTCCGGAACCACGACGGCGTCGAGCAGTTCCCGGTTGCGTTCGGTGCGGGCGATGATGCCGATCACCGAGTAGGGGTCGTCGCCGATGAGGATCGCCGGCGACGCCTCCAGCCGCCCGATGCCCAACTGGGCGGCGGCGTCGACGCCCAGCACCGCCACCTGGTCGGCCCGACGGTCGTGGCCCGAATCGAAGAAGCGACCGGCCGCCAACTCGCCCCGTACGGAGGCCAACAGGTTGGGGGACGCAGCGAGGATGGTCGGAGGGACGGTCTGGGCGGCGCCGGGGTCGATGACGGGCACCGCCGAGATGGCGGCCCCCTGGGGCAGCGGCACGTCGCTGAGGGTGGCCGCGGCATCGACGCCGGCCAGCCGGGCGACGCGGCCGGCGGCGTCCCACCCCATCGGGTTGCCGACGACGACGGTCTCGGTGCCGTCCAGCCCGCCCGGGACGGTGGCGGGCTGCACGTCCACCGTCGAGGCGGCCAGCTCGTCGAAGCGGTCGACGATCTGTTGTCCGGCGGTGCGGCTGAGCCCGGCGGTGGCCACCAGGGTGACGATGCCCAGTACCGTGCCCAGGGCGGTCAGCAGCGCACGGCCGGGACGGGCGAACGCCGAGCTGAGCGCCTCGTCCACCAGGTCGACGGTGGCCAGCGCCGAACGGGGAGGTGCGCCGGTGTCGCTCATCGCGCCCGCCCGGTGTCCGGCCGAGCCGACTCGGCGAGGGCGCCGTCTCTGTTGCTTTTCTCGGCGAGGGCGCCGTCGCGGTTGTCTTTCTCGGCGAGGGCGCCGTCGCGGCTGCTGATCTCGGCGAGGGCGCCGTCTCTGTTGTCTTTCTCGGCGAGGGCGCCGTCGCGCATCTCGGCGACCGCACCGCTGCGCCGGGCCACGTCGGCCTCGTGGGTCACCACCAGCAGGCTCTGCCCGTCGCCGTGCAACTCCTCGAGCAGGTCGAGGACCTCGCCGGTGGTGGCCGAGTCGAGGTTGCCGGTGGGCTCGTCGCACAGCAACAACTCGGGTCGGCCCAGCAGGGCCCGGGCGATGGCCACCCGCTGGCGTTCGCCGCCGGACAGGGTAGTCACCGTGGCGTCCAGCCGCGAGCCCAAACCCACGCGGTGCAGCGCCTCGCGGGCCCGGTCGCGTCGGTCCTGTCGAGGCCCGCGTCGGTACAGGTCGGCGAGGGCCACGTTCTCGGTGGCCGTGCGGGTGCTCAGCAGGTGGAAGGCCTGAAACACGAACCCGAGGCGGTGGGCCCGCAGCCCGGCCCGCTGGGCGTCGGTGAGCGAGGCGACGTCGATGCCGTCGAATCGATACTCGCCGGCGGTGGGCCGGTCGAGGCACCCGATCAGGTTGAGCAGTGTGGACTTGCCCGACCCGGAGGCACCGGTGATCGACCACCACTCGCCGTGCTCGATCCGCAGCGACACGTCGGCGACGGCGTGGATCGGATCGACCGCGTCCATCGTGCGCCAGACCCCGTCCAGCTCCACCAGCGCGTGGGCCGCGCCCGACGGCGTGTCCGACGCGGCCGGGTCACCCACGGGCGTCGGTGGAGGCGTCGCCCTCGGGCGTGGAGATCGGCGAGCCGTCGGCGCTGCCCACTACGACCTCGTCGCCCTCCTCCAGCTCGCCCTCCTCGGCCGGGGTCACCTCGACCAGACCGCCTGCGGTGAGGCCGGGCATGACCTCGATCGTCGAGGTGTCGGAGCCGTCGACCACCTCCACCCGGGTGGCGCCGTCGCCGCCCAGCGACAGCGCCGCCGCCGGAACGACCAGAACCTCGCCATCGGTGCTGCGCACCCGCAGGGTGATCGTGACGTCGGCCCCGAAGCTGTTCTCGGGCGGGTCGGTGGGCGCCAGCGTCACCGCATAGCGCTCGGGACCGGCACCGCCGGTGCCCGGCTCGGACGCCACGGCGACAACGGTGGCCTCAAACCGGTCGCCGGTGTCGGTCAGCTCCACGTCGGCGGTCTGGTCGGGCTTCACCAGCGTGCGGTCCACCTCGGCCACCGACGAGCGGATCTGGACGACCTCAGAGCCCAGCGTCATGATGGCGCCGTCGATGCGTGAGCCCCGCTTGACCGCCACGTTGGCCACACGAGCGGGCAGGCGCGGCGCCAGCACCAGCTCGTTGGCGGGCAGGCGTGCGCCCGCCTTGGCCCGAGCAGCGGCCAAGGCCTCCTCGGCCCGGTCGAGCGCAGCCCGGTCCCCATCGGCGGCGGCTGCGCTGGCGTCGGCGTTCAACCGGTCGATCTCCTCGGTCACCTCGGGTGGCGGGCTGGCTGGAGCAAACCCCCGGTCCTCGTACAGCTGCTCGACCGCGGCGGAGGTGTCGGCGTCGAAGGTGTCGTCGGGCGTGCCGGAGAAGAGACCGAGACGTGCCAGCGCCTCCTCGATCAAACGCACGTCGTCGCCGAGGTCGCCCGGGCCCAGGTCGCGGTACATCGGCAGGTCGCCCACCAGGGCGATCACCGGGCGGTTGCCCACCTCGAGGATCACGTCGCCCTCGTTGACGGTGTCGTCCTGGTTCGGAGCCCGCACGACCACGTTGTCGGCGGCCCCGATCGTGGAGGCGGCCAGCGTGATCTCGGTGGAGTCGGTGGCGCCCAGGGTGCCGCGGATGCGCAGGTCGGCCGACAGCACCCGACGCTCCACCGGCACGGTGATCGGGCCGGACGCGGGCGCCTGGGCGTCGAGCGCAGCGTCGGCCGGGGATTCGATGCTGCGCCCGACGAACACGCCCACCAGCGCGGCCAGCAGGGACAACACGACGGCCCCCAGGGCGATTCGACGAGGTGTCACCGCTCAGGCCGGTCCGGCCAGCTGGGACAGCTCGTCGAGCAGCTCGGCGTTGCGGTCGACGAAGCGCTGTTCCGCCTCGGTGCGCGCCTCCACGTAGACCGGGCGGAAGAACTCCGCCTGGCAGTCCCGGTCGGCCTCGGCCATCTCGAGTTCGTCCGTCTGCAGCTTCTTGAGTGCGGCGACGTCGACGTCGGTCGGGTCGAAGGCCTGGGCACGGCTGGTCGCCTGCTCGGAGCCGGACTCGCCGCCGCCGGCGACCACCTCGGACTCGCCGGGGTCGTCCGTCGGGTCGGCCGTTTCGTCCTCGTCCGGGGGTGGCTCCGATGCGGTGGCGTCCGGTGCGGTGGCGTCCGGAGCGGCGTCGCCGGACGGCACGCTGGTCACGCCGCCAAGGTCGGGTTCGGGGTCGGCGGCCGCCCCGAACAGCACCTGGTCGAGGCGCTCGGAGATCACGCGGGTCGGGTCGTCCACCGCCTCGACGTCGTAGCCGGACTCGCCCATGCACTCGGCCCACCCCCGCTGGGCGGCCTGGAGCTCGGAGGACTCCTCGACCAGCGCCTCGGTCGAGTCGATGCCCAGGTCGGCGGCGGCCGTGTCCAGCCTGGCCGACAGCTGCTCGAGGCGGTTCAGCTCGTCGGAACCCTCGGCGTTCAGGCCGGCCAGCGTGCAGGACCCCTCCAGCTGCTCCAGGTCGCCTTCCAGGTCGGTCCCCTCGCCGGTGTCCAGGTCGGACGCTCCGCCCACGTTGGGATCGCCCGACGTTGGATCGCCCGGCACATCGGCCCCGGCGGCGTCGCCGGGGATCGTCGGTCCGGCGCCGTCGTCGGCGGGCACGGCCAGTTCCTCGGCGACGCCCGCACCCAGCAGATCGGTGTAGTACCGGGACTGCTCCTCGGGCGACAGCGAGTCGGCGTAGGCCTCGTTGGGGTCCTCCGTCAGGATCGCCGCCCCGTCGGGCGCCCCGTCCGCGTAGCCGCCGTCGGCGGTGTAAATCGTGGAGATGCCGTAGCCCCACTTGGTGCGGTACTCCTCGTCGAACAGGGCGGCGTAGGCATCGAGCGAGCCCAGCTCGTCCTCGATGCCCCCGGGGATCGCCACCGGGGTGTAGTCCCAGCCGCGATCGGCCATGCACTCCGCCACCTGTTCCTGCTGCTTGGTGGCCAGATCCGGTGCGTCGCCCAGGTTGAGCGCCTCGGCCAACGGCGAGTCGTAGGTCAGCTCGGCGTCCGGGGTCGCCGGGTCGCCTGTGGGCGCGTCGCCGTCGCCGCTGCACCCCGCCAGCAGCAGGGTGGCGACCACCATCGAGGCACCGGCCGCCGTCAGCGCACCGGGGAATCGAGTGTGTCTGTGCACGGATGCCTCACAGGCGTCGGGCCCCGCCCGACTGCTGGGGCCATGGACCGCTCAGGCTAACGCCCACCGCGCCCGCTTCGATTCAGGCCGGCCCGGATGCCGGCCGACCCTGGGCTCAGGCCGTCGCCGCCTTCGCCTCGGACTCGAAGGCGTCCAGGTTGGCGTACTCCTCGGAGGTGTCCACCCAGTCCTCGAACTCGATGACGCCCAGGTCCTCGAAGCGTCGGCGCAGCCATCCGTCGGAGGAGTCGAGCAGCCCCAGCTTCTTCGTGTTGGGCACGATCTTCGAGAACAGCAGTCGCTGAAAGTCGGACTGCTGCGGTGCGGGGTGCTCCTGCATGATCTTGAGCACCGCCCGGGGGTCGACCCCGAGGCGCTCCCACATGTCGACCATGAAGAAGCGGTTGCGCAGGCGCTCGGCGCAGTCGAAGGTGAACTCCTGGCGCTCGCGCATCTCGGCGTCGGAGAGGCCCTCGTAGTACTCGCGCAGGGTGAGCACCCCGAAGGCGACGTGGCGGGCCTCGTCGGACATCACGTAGCGCAGCAGCTGCTTGAGCAGCGGCTCGGTGGTCGTGTGGAACATGGCGCCGAAGGCGGCGAGGGCCAGGCCCTCCACCATGATCTGCATGCCCAGGTAGGTGAGGTCCCAGCGGGAGTCGGTGAGCGTGTCGGTGATCAGCGCCCCCAGGTTGGGGTTCATCGGGTAGGCGCCGCCCAGCTTCTCGTTGAGGTACTGGGCGAACACCTCGACGTGGCGGGCCTCGTCCACCGTCTGGGTGGCGGCGTAGTACTTGGCGTCGATCCACGGGGTGGTGGCGGTGACGTAGCCGGCCACCATCAGTGCGCCCTGTTCGCCGTGGAGGAACTGGCTCAGCTGGAAGCGCTGGGACTCGACGCCCACCTGCAGCCACTCCTTCTCGCCAAAGTTCTTGAACGGCGAACCGGGCAGGCCCTGGAGCATCTTGAAGCGCTCCATCGAGAACTGCATCATGCCGTGGGCCACCTCCTCCGGGTCGACCTCGGTGCTCCAGTCGAGGTCGGTGGTGCCGTTCCACTGCGACGTCTTGGCCTTCTCGTAGAGCTTGGACAGCGCCGGGCGGGATCGCTCGTAGTCCCAGGTGAACCAGGCGTCGGCGTTGAGCTCGACGGTGCGGCCGATGTCGTCGGCCCAGCCGTCGTCGTCGTAGGCCGACATGATGCGGTCGACGTCGCCCAGGTCGGTGCGGTTCGGGTCGGTGTCGTTGCCCGGCATCACGGTGGCGGTCATGGTGTCTCCCCCAAAGAGATCGTGTGAATCACAGCAGCACGGTTGGCCCCGGTCGGCGTGTCGAAGTGGCACCGCCGCCCGGCGTTCCGTCGAGTGTACACCGTACAAGTGTCGGTGGGCATGCTAAACCCTTGCTGGTGGAATCACAACGCGTGAGCACGGACGAACCCACGGTGGCCCGGGCACCGGTCGACGAGGCCGTCGAAGCACCCGGCGCCGATGGCAGCCCCCGGGCCCGCAGGCCGCTCAGCCTGGAGCGGATCGTGAGCGCCGCCATCGACCTGATCGAGTCGGAGGGGCCCGACGCATTGTCGATGCGGCGCCTCGCCGCCCGGTTGGGCTCCTCGACGATGGCCACCTACCACCACGTCGCCGACCGGCAGGCGCTGATGGAGGCGATCGGTGCCCACCTGATGGCGGAACTCGACCCCGACGCGAGCACGGCCGCGACCGGCGGGACCCCGGCGGTGGCGGGGCGGATCCCGCCGGGCGGCGCGCCGTGGACCGAGCTGGTGCGAACCGAGGTGACCGCCTTCCTCGAGCTGTCTCGCCGTCACCCGGCCACCTTCGCCGCCTTGTTGCGCACCCGGCCGACGGCGCTGGTGGTGCGAGTCGAGGCGATCGCCGTCGACCTCATGGCGGCCGGTCTCGGCGAGGCCGACGCCCGCCTGGTGGTGCGAACGACCGCCCGCTACCTGATGGGCAGCGTGATGGGCGAGGAGGCCGCCGTGGCCGCCGGGCAGACGTTGGACGAGATGAACGAGTCGTTCGAGTTCGGTCTCGGCGCCCTCCTCGAAGGCATGTCCGGCCGCCTCGGCTGATCCCGGCGTCAGCCCCGCAGCACCGCCGGCAGCGGGCGCTCGTGCAGCAGCGAGAGTCGCCGTGTGGATCGGGTGAGCGCCACGTACAGCGCCTGGGCCCCGCGGTCGTCGGCCTCGATGATGTCGGCCGGTTCGACCACGATCACCGAGTCGAGCTCCAGGCCCTTCACCATGCGCACCTCGACGACGGTGACCTGCTGATCCAGCCCGTGGCGGTTGGCCCGTCCGAATCCGACGCCGGCCTCGCTCAACGCCCGCTCGCACCGGTCGAGGGCGGCACCGGTGCACACGACCGCAACGCTGCCACGGTCGACCGCCTCGACCTCCCGACGGACCGCCGCCACCAACATCCCGCCGAAGCCGGGCCCCTCCCCGGTCACCGCCTCGATCACCGGCGTCTCGCCGTGCTCCCGGATCGAGCTCGGCGCCTCCAACCCGGGGGCGGCCAGGGGCAGCAACCGGGACGCCAGCTCCATGATCGGGCCGGGAAGGCGGTAGCCGGTGCGCAGCTCCACCGTGCGTGAGGGGCGCCGTTGGGGCAGCCCGGCGATCACGTCGTCCCAACTGTCGTGGGCCCAGGGTGACGTCGCCTGCGCGATGTCCCCCACGACGGTCATCGACCCGCCGAGACTGCGGCGGCTGAGCGAGCGCAGCTCCATCGGTGACAGGTCCTGGGCCTCGTCGACCAGGATGTGTCCGTAGGTGCGCACCACCTCGCTCTGGCGGTGCTTGGGTCGCGGCCCCAGCCGCACGAGGGCCTCGTCCAGGATGGGTGCGTCCGCAAAGGCCCACACCCGGGCCGAGGCGTCGTCGTGGCGGGGGCTGAGCAGCAGGGCCAGCTCGTCGTCGGTCAGCCGGCCTCCCGCAGCCGATCTCAGCAGCGCCCGCGAGCTGTAGAGGTCGTTGAGCAACTCCGAGGGGCTGAGCACCGGCCACATCCACTCGAGCGCGTACCGAACCTCGTCGGTGGTGCGGATTCGCGACCGCAGGTCGTCGGGCGAGATCGGCTGCCGCGAGCGTTCCGCGAGGAGGCCGAACACGCGGTCCTCGACGTGTCGCCGTCCGGCGTTGTGGTTGCGGACACGCCGTCGCACGTCGGTGATGATGTTTCGGCTCTCCGCCACGCTCAGGCGCAGCCGCTGCACGCCGAAGGGCACCACCAGCGGTTCCCGAAGCGCCCGCTGGCGGTCCTTGACCGCCTTGCGGACCAGCGGCACCATGCGCACGTCCCCCTTGATGCGGGCGACGGGCAGGGGATCGGTGCCGGCCACCCGGGTGTTGGGGATCAGGTCGCCGATCACCGCGGTGTGCACCCCGGCCTCGCCCAGCGACGGCAGCACCTGGTCGATGTAGGACAGAAACAGGCGGTTGGGGCCCACGACCAGCACTCCCTGGCCCTCGAGCGGAAAGCGGTGGGTGTAGAGGAGGTAGGCGGCGCGATGCAGCGCCACCACGGTCTTGCCGGTACCGGGACCGCCCTGCACCACCAGCACGCCGGGCAGCGGCGCCCGGATCACCTCGTCCTGTTCGCCCTGGATCGTGGCGACGATGTCGGACAGCTTGCCGGAGCGTCGCTCCTCGAGGGCCGCCACCAGGGCGCCGTGGCCCTGCACCGTGCCCTGGTCCAGCGCCTCGGCGGCCGACCCGAACAGCTCGTCGTCCATGTCGAGCAGCGAGCGGCCCCGAACCGCGAAGTGGCGGCGGCGCACCAGCCCCATCGGGTCGGATCCGCTGGCCCGGTAGAACGGCTCGGCCACCGGCGCCCGCCAGTCGACCACCACCGGGTTCTGCGACCGGTCGGCCACCGAGATGCGGCCGATGTAGAACGGGTCGGCGCCGTCGGGCGGCGGGTCGCCCACCGTTCGGATCTCGCCCCGATCCGGGTCGTCGGAGCCCTCGCGGTCGATCCGGCCGAACATCAGGGCGCTGTCGCCCAGGTCGAGCTGGGCCAGGCGGGAGTCCACCCGTTCCCACAACACGTCGCGCTCGTGGCGGGCCTGGAAGGTTCCCCCCGCCTCGTGAACGACCGTGTCGCGCACGCCTTCGGCCGCCCGACGGGTGGCCTCGAGGCACTCGTAGGCGAAATCGATGTACGCCTGCTCGGCGGTGAGTTGAGGGTCTCGGCTCACGAGAACGGCGATTCCTCCGCGCTGGGTTGGTCCAAGTCGGGCGGTCGACGCCGTTTTGGGGGACTGACGAGCCTACCGGGCGCCGGCCCCTTCCCGGCGGGCGACCCCACGCCCGTCGGGTTGGTCCCACGCGGGCGGACCGGGAGGGCGTCACCCCCGGCGGTAGGCTGCCGCGCCGTGAGCCCGACCTCCCCCGCCGCCGAACCCCAGCCCGCAGCCCAGTCGGCGGGCGAGTCGCCCTTCCTGGTCGCCGCACGCGGCGGATGCCCCGACCGGGTTCCGGTCTGGTTCATGCGCCAGGCGGGCCGTTCCCTGCCCGAATACCGGGCGGTGCGGGGCGAGGGCTCGATCATCGACGCGATCGCCCAGCCCGAGCTGGCCGCCGAGATCACGCTGCAGCCGGTGCGCCGCTACGGGGTGGACGCCGCGGTGCTCTACAGCGACATCGTTACCCCGGCTCACGCCATCGGCGTCGGCATCGACGTGGTGCCCGGGGTCGGGCCGGTGGTCGAGCGTCCGTTCCGCAGCCGCGCCGACCTGGCCCGGCTGCGGCCCCTCGACCCCGAGGCCGACACGCCCTACGTGCTCGAGACGATCCGCAACGTCGTGTCGGCCACCGACGTGCCGCTGCTCGGTTTCGCCGGGGCGCCGTTCACGGTGGCCAGCTACCTGATCGAGGGCCGCCCGTCGCGCACCTACGGCGCCACCAAGGCGCTGATGTTCACCGACGAGGCGCTGTGGTTCGACCTGATGGAGGCGTTGGCCGACCTGGCGATCGCCTCGATCCGCTCGCAGGTGGCGGCGGGTTGCGGCGCGGTGCAGCTCTTCGACAGCTGGGCCGGGGCCCTCACGCCCGCCCACTATCGGCGCTACGTGTTGCCCACTTCGCAGCGGGTGTTCGCCGAGCTGGCCGACCTCGGGGTGCCCCGCGTGCACTTCGGGGTGGGCACCGGCGAACTGCTCGCCCTGCTGGCCGAGGCGGGCGCGGACATGGTCGGGGTCGATTGGCGCGTTCCCCTGGGTGAGGCCCGAGCCCGGGTCGGCGGCCTGCCGGTGCAGGGCAACCTCGACCCGGCGATCGTGCTGGCCGGGGTGGAGCCCACGCTGGCGGAGGCCGAGGTGGTGTTGCGCGAGGCTGGCCCCGGGGGCGCCCACGTGTTCAACCTGGGGCACGGCGTCCTGCCCGAGACCGACCCCGAGGTGCTCGAGGCCCTGGTCGAGTTCGTTCACGACCGTGGCCGGGGCCTGGCCGAGGCCGGCCCGGCCGGCGACACCGACGGACCCGGGGAGGGTTCATGATGCACCCGATCGCCGAACACGAGGGTCGGCGGGGCGCGCTGATCATGGCGTACGGCTCGCCGGCGTCGCCCGACCAGATCGAGGCCTACTACACCCACATTCGTCGTGGCCGACCGCCCGGCGAGGAGGCGTTGGCCGAGCTTCGCGCCCGCTACGAGGCGCTGGGCGGCACGTCGACCTTGCGGGCGCGCACCGCCGACCAGGTGGAGGCGATCACCCTGTCGCTCCAGCAGGACCAGCCCGGCCGGTGGGCCTCGGCGCTGGGTCAGAAGCATGCGGCGCCCTTCGTCGAGGACGGCGTCGAACACCTGGTGGACGTCGGGGTCACCGACATCGTCGGGTTGGTGTTGGCTCCGCACTATTCGGCCGCGTCGGTCGGGCAGTACCACGACCGGGCACGGGCGGCGTGCGCCGAGGCCGGCGTGGGCTACGCCGGCATCCACTCGTGGTGGTCCCTCGACGCCTACCGCCGGTTCCTGGCCCGGGAGGTGGTCGAGGCGCTGGCCGACCTGCCCGCGGCCACCAAGGTGCTGATCACCGCCCACTCGCTGCCCCTCCGGGTGCTCGAGGACGATCCCTACGTGGCCCAGCTGACCTCGTCGGCCGCCGCGATCGCCGAGGAGGCCTCGCTGGCCCCCGACCGCTGGTCGCTGGGCTGGCAGTCGGCCGGCCGGACGCCGGAACCCTGGATGGGCCCCGACATCCTCGACGAACTCAAACGCCTGGCGGCGGACGAGCACACCGACGGCGTGCTCGTCGTGCCCCACGGCTTCACCTCGGATCATCTCGAGGTGGCCTACGACCTCGACATCGAGGCGGCCCGCCTGGCCGAGTCGCTCGGGCTGGCGTTCGCCCGAACCGCGGTGGTCAACGACGATCCCACCACGATGGGCGAGCTGGCCGAGTTGATCCACGACCAGGTGCCCGAAACCGGCCTGCCCGCCGACGCCATCGAGACGTAGGCGGGCAGACCGACCCCTCCAACGGGTTCCCGGGTCCGCCTCCGGGCGGTCACCATCAGCGCTGCGCCGGCCATCAGCATCAGCCCGGCGAGGCCACGGAGCAGTCCGGCGTTGAGGCCGGTGGAGGCCAGCGCCGGCGTCGCCGCCGTCGATGGCGAGGCGGGGGTCTGCGACGACCCGCCGACGGTCACGTTGGGCGTGCCGGTTGCGTCGTTGGGCGTCGTGTCCACCGGGTTGTCCGATTCAACGCTCACCGGGGGTGCGTTCTCGACCGAGGGCGGGTTGTTGTTCGAGGACGGAGCGGCGGTCGTCGACGGCGCCGCGGTCGTCGTCGTGGTCGGGGTCTCCGGCGGGCAGATCAGCCCACCCTCGCGGACCTTGACGCTCGCCGACACCGCACCGACGTCGATCCTCGGGAGATCGACGGTGGCACCCGAGTAGAGCGGCAGCTCCTCGATCGTGGCGGCGACGCCGATGTCGAGGTCGGGGATCGCACCCAGCAGGTCGGTCAACTCGGCGGGCAGCAGCGCGCTGAGTTCGTCGACGTCATCTGAGTCCAGGCTGAGTCCGCCCGGGAACAGGGTGATGTCGCTCACGGTCAGACCGCCCAGCTCCACGCTGAGCGCCCCGGTGGTGGCGGAGGCCTCGGTGGGGTCGTCGACGCTGATCGTCTCATCGGTGAGCCCGATGGTGACGTCCTCCAACGACACCGTGATCGGCCCGGTCAGGTTGACCGGCCCGGTCGGAGCCGGCAGCGGCAGGGTGATCGCCGGGATGGTGATGTCCTCGCCCACCGGGATCGTGATCGTCTCGCCGGGGGTGTTCAGGGTCTGGGGTGTCCCGCCCGGTGCGGTGATGCTGATCGTCGGGGAGGTTGCCTCCGCCTTGGTGCCGTTGGGGAGGCCGGTGGCCGAAGCCGAGGCCTCGCCGCCCGAGATCTCCGCGGTGATCTCCAGGTCGGTGCCGCCCAGAATCGTCAGGGTCAGCACGTCGGAGACCGCCGAGGCGGACACGCCGTGGCTGCCGTCCGGGTTCTCGGTCAACTCGTTGATCGTGTTCGCCGAGCCGGCCTCCAGCGAGATGAGGCCGCCCTCGGTCAGGGCGGTCAGCTCGTCGAGTGCGTCCAGGCCCTCGAGGTCGAGGTCGCCGAGCGCCGTCGTGAGCGGGCCGAGCAGTTCATCGAGCACGCCCAGGCCGTCACCGAGGTCGCCCAGGCCGTCGAGGGGGTTCTCGACGTTGAGGTCGGCCAGTTCGGTCGTCGCCCGCGAGACGGGCGTGATCGGGGCGCAGGGGTCGAAGGTGCGGGCGTGCGCCAGCGAATCGGCGGCGGTCACGGTTCCAAGTCCCAGCAGGGGGATCGAGGCAACCGTGTCGATCGCCGGTTCCGGATTGTCCGGCGGTGCGCTCTGCACCACACCGCCCGGAATCGGAATGCCGGTGGCCAGCTCGATCGGCAGCGACTCCACCGGCTTGGCGATGGCGCTGGCGCCGCTCTGGCTGCTGGTGGCCCGGGTCACGGCCAGGTTGGCCAGGGGAATGGCGGGAACCCCCGCCAGGCTGATCTCGCCGTCACCGGCGGTGACCAGCGGACCCAGCGGAGTGTCGATCAGCGGGTCCAGGGCGGCGGTGAGCTCGCCGAGCAGCGTGTCGAGTGCGGTCTCGACCGGATCCTCGCCCAGTTGGGTCAGCACGTCGTCGATGTCGATGCTCAGCGGCACCGGCAGTGCCTCCAACACCGTGTTGAGGGGCTCGATGATGAGCGCCAGCTGGCTCTCGATCTCGTCGGTGAGGTCGACCAGTTCGGGCGGGAGCACCGCATCGAGCAGGTCCTGGACGCTGCAGTACTCGCCGGCGGGGATCGCCAGGTTGGTCAACGCCCCGGAGAGGTCGGTGGCCGCAGGGATGGGAAGCACCGGCGGGATCGGGAGCCCGCCGATGAGGCCGGCAACGACGCCCGCCAGGGCGCCGTCGACCTCGCCGGCCAGCGTGTCGAGCGCGTCGGTCACGTCGGTGTTGCCGCCGAGCAACCCCTCCAGGGTGACGTCGTCGCCGATCGTGAAGCAGACCTCGGGATCGATTCCCGAATAGTCGAGCGAGCCAAGGCTGGCCCCGACCCCCCCGAGTTTCACACCGGCGACCTCGGCGGATGCCGTGAAGTTCGACGGTTCGTTCGGGTCGGGTTCGGCACCGGCCGGGAGTGACATCGATGCCACCCCCAACGAGAGTGCGAACGCAGCCAGGGCCGCGCCCAATCGGCGGTGGTTCATGAAGGTCCTCCAGGGATGTGGTGAACCACGGTGAACGCCGTGCCGGTTCTTGGGCCGAACTCGGTGAACGCCGTGGGTGTGTCGCTGGGCACAGCAACACCCGGTGAATCTCCCATCACTGTTGGTGGCCTTTCTCATCGGCCTCCGGGCCGCAAGCGACGCCCGACGGCCGCCCGGATTGCCTTTCCGGCGGAGCGCGGCGTAGGAACGGGTGGTGCACTCGCAACGGCTCGTGATCATCGGCGGAGGCATCGCAGGACTGGCGGCGGCGTGGGAGGCCTCCGCCCACTCGGCGGTGCAGGTCACCGTGGTCGACGACCACCTCGCCGGGCCGGGCGGCAAGCTGCGGACCTCGCCGGTGGCGGGGGTGGCCACCGACGAGGGCGCCGACATGTTCCTCACCCGCGTGCCCGAAGGCCTGGCGTTGGCCGACGAGTTGGGCCTCGGCGACCGCCTCCGGGCGCCCTCCGCGGGCGGGGCGGCCATCTGGATGGACGGTGCGGCCCATCCGATGCCCACCGGACTGGTGCTCGGCGTCCCGGTCGATCCGTCCTCGCTGGAGGGGTCGTCGCTTGTCGATCCGTCCGACGTCGAGGCGGTGCGGGCCGAGCTCAACCGCACGGGGCCCCCGGTTGTCGAGGACTGTTCGATCGGGGCGTTGGTCCGCGAGCGCTTCGGCGATCGCATCGCCCAACGGCTCGTGCAGCCCCTGCTGGGCGGGATCAATGCGGGGGTGATCGACCGGCTCAGCCTGGCGGCGGTGGCCCCGCAGCTGGACGCGGCCGCCCGGTCCGGCCCCTCGCTGGCGGCGGCGCTGGCCGAAATCCGGCCGCAGGCCGCCTCGGTGAACGGTGGTGCCGGAGCCGGTGCCGGTGCCGGTGCCGGTGCAGGAGCTGGTGCCGGCGTGCCGGTGCCGGGCGGGTCGAACCCGCCGTTTCGGGCGCTGCCGGGCGGCATGGGCGAGCTGGTCGAGGTGCTTCGCACCCGGCTGGTCGAACGCGGCGTCACGCTGCTCGACGGCGTCACCGCCCGGTCGGTGCGCCGGGCCGACGGAGCGTTGGTGGTGGACTGCGAGGGTCGCTCCCTGGACGCCGACGCGGTCGTGGCGGCGGTCCCGGCCGCGGCTGCGGCCAACCTGCTTCGGGGCGGACCGGGGGCGAGGACGGTGGCGGCGCTGGACGAGCTGCGAACCGCCTCGGTGGCCATGGTGCGGCTGGCGGTGCGGCCGGACCGGGTGGCGGCGCCCCCCGGTCGGGCGGGCCTGCTGGTGCCCCACGGGTCGGGCCGGATCACCGTGGCGATCAGCTATGCGTCCACCAAGTGGCCGCATCTGGCCGAGGACGGTTTGGTGCGGCTGCGGATTTCGGTGGGCCACGACGGCGACCCGGAGTCGCCCCGGCTGCCCGAGGACGAGTTGGTCGGCCGGGTGCTGGCCGAGGCGGCCGAGCTCACCGGCCTGGACGGCCCGGTCGAGGCGTGCTCGGTCGTCCGCTGGCCCGACGCCTTTCCCCAATACGACGTGGGCCACCTCGACCGTTGTGACGCCATCGAGGCCACCCTGGCCGAGGAGGTGCCCGGCGTGATCCTCACGGGGGCCTCTTATCGGGGCATCGGCATTCCCGGGTGCATCCGCCAGGGCCGCAGCGCTGCGAAGTCCGCCCTGGGCTGAGCAGCAGGTCACCCCGGCGCCGGGCGGTGCGCCCGGCCTGTGGGCAAACCGGCGGTCGTCTCAGGCGGTGTGGACCAGTCGCACCACGAGGCGCTGTCGGGCCGACCCGGGCGGATGGCAGGCGAACAACGTGGCGGTGGCGTCGTCGGTGGGGCGTGCCACCTCGACGTCGTCCGGATCGACGATCTCGGTTCCGGTCACCCGGTAGACCACGTCGCGGTCCGCCACGCCGATGGTGACCTCGTCGCCAACCGCCAGCTCGTCCAGGCGGCGAAACGGGGCGCCGTGGGTGGTGCGATGTCCGGCGATCACCATGTTGCCGGCCTCCCCGGGGCCCGCCGTGCCGGGCCAGTGGCCCACGCCGTGGGACAGCGAGCCAAGGTCCACGCCCTCGACCACCGGCACGTCCAGGTCGAGCGCGTCCACGCGCAGCCTGGCATCGGGTGGGCCCGCTGACGGCACCGCTTCGTCGCCCGCCGGGGTGCCGGCGGGCAGCAGCACCTCGGCGGTCTCGGCCCGGCCGCCGGTCTCGTCGTCGCCGGGCACGGGCACCACCGCCGACGACCGCCGCGGCGCGTCCTCGGGCAGCAGGCGCTGCACGACGACGGCGCCGATCACCACGCCGACCACGACGGCCAGCGCCCAGAGCGCCACCGGCACCACCCGCGTCCGGCGGCGGTGCATCCCGTCGACGTCCGGATCGGTCTCGTCAACGGAGTCACCGCCGTCGAGGTCACCGTCGTCGCCAGACCGGCGACCATGTCGTCTCACGACAGCACGAGCGCCGCGATCCACAGCGCGGCCATGGCGGCGACGGTGGTGGTTTCGATCAGCATCGACAGTCCCACCGCGCCCAGGGCCGACTTGGTGGACGGCCAGGCCAGCTCATGGGTGTGCAGGCGATACCGCTCGGCGGCATAGACCCCGACGACGAAGCCGAGCGGGGCGCCCACCACCGGAATGGCGAAGAAGCCGATGATGCCCAGCACTCCTCCCGCCAAAAGGGTGGTGGTGGGCACGCCGCCCTCCTTCATCCGGCGGGTGGGCACCAGGTACTTCACGACGAAGCCCACCGCCGCCAGCGCCGAGACCGCCAGCAGCATCAGCCATCCGGCCACCGAACGCTCCACCACCGCCCAGACGGCCAGCGCAACCCAGGCCAGCGCCACCCCGGGCAACAACGGCACGACGATGCCCAGCATCGACACCAGCAACAACACGCCGACGGTGACGTCCAACCACACCGGCGACCCGGCGGCGGCCAGGATCACGGCCCCCACCCGCCCGCACCGCACCCGACCGCACCCGACCCGCACCCGCACTCGGACTCGCGCCCGCACCCCGAAGTGGGGAGTCGAGAGAACCGCAAACACGCGTTCCCGGCTCCCCACTTCGGTGGCGGTCCGGAACTGGGGAGTTCAGAGGCCCGCCAGGGCGCGTTCTGCACTCCCCACTACGGGCGTGGTCTGGGGTTGGTGTGCTCGGGTAGCCACTCATCGGGCTCAGTCTGGTGTACTGAACCGGTGCCGGACGCCACTCCCCCTCCGAATCGGCTCAGGACGCTCCGCCCGGGACGGCCACCGCGGGCTGGAACCCCGGGCGCCCACTGGCCGCCGCCGCGCCGATCGGCGCCGGCCTGGCGGTGTGTGGCGGGCTTCCGCCGTGGGGTGGTGGCCGCTGGCGCTGGCGGGCCTGGCGGGCTGGGTGGCCCTGCTCGCCGATGCGGCGCCGCGGTCCCGATTCTGGCGCAGCTTCGGCGTGGGGCTCGGCTGGTTTGCGCCGTCGCTGATGTGGATCGCCTCGTTCAGCCCGCCCGGCTACGTGATCGCGACCGTCGTCTTCGCCGCCCTGCTGGGGCTGGCCGGGCTGGCCACCCCGCCGGGCCCGACCCGGGTGCTGGCGCTGCCCGCCGCGCTCGGGGTAAGCGAGCTCGTCCGCTACCACGCCCCCTTCGGCGGGGTGCCGCTGTCGATGACCTCGCTGACCCAGGCCGACGGTCCGCTGGCCCCGATCGCCCGGATCGGTGGACCGGTGTTGCTGACGATCGCCATCGCCGCCCTGGCCGCGGGCTGGGCGCGCTCGTGCGCCGCCAATGGGCGTGGGGCGGCGCGCTGATCGGCGCCACCGCCGTGCTCGGCCTGCTGGGCGTGGTGGCGCCGGCGGGCGACGCGCTGGCGCCGCTGCGGGTGGCGGTGGTGCAGGGTGGCGGTCCGCAGGGCACGCTGGCCCTCAACACCGACCCGGCCGACGTGTTCGCCCGGCACCTGGAGGCGAGCCTGCAGATCGAGGGCGGCGGTGCGGTCGACCTGGTCGTGTGGCCCGAGAACGTGGTCAACGTCAACGGGACGCTGGCGGACGACACGTGGAACACCGTGCTGGCCGACGAGGCCCGGCGGCTGGGAGCGCCGCTGGTCGTCGGTGTGGTGGAGGACGTCGACGCCGATCACTTCGCCAACTTCTCGGTGGTGTACGGCCCCGACGGCACCCTCGGCGACCGCTACGACAAGGAGCGGCGGGTGCCCTTCGGCGAGTACGTGCCGTTCCGCCCGCTGATCGAACCGATCGAGGAGGCGATCGGCGGTGGGCTGCTGCCGGGCCGCGACCAGGTGCCGGGCACCGGTACGGCCGTGGTCGATCTTCCCTTGGCCGACGGCGCCACGGTGGGTGCCGCCACGGTGATCAGCTGGGAGGTCTTCTTTCCGCGCCGAGTGCGTGAGGGGGTGGCCGCCGGGGGCGAGATGGTGCTCAACCCCACCAATGGAGCGTCGTACTCCCTGACCCTGGTGCAGTCCCAGCAGGTGGCCAACAGCCGGCTCCGGGCCATCGAGTCGGGCCGATGGGTGTTGCAGGCCGCCCCCACCGGGTTCTCGGCGGTGGTCGACCCGTCGGGCGAGGTCCTCCAGCGCACGGCGGTGTCCGAGCAGCGGGTGCTGTACGCCACGATCGACCGCCGAAGCGGCTCGACGATCGCCCAGCGGACCGGGCTGCTGCTGCCCAGCCTGCTGGCGGCCGCTCTGCTCGTTGCCGCCTGGGCCCTGGCCCGGCCCGGGGAGAGCTCGCTGCGGGACCGGCTGGCCGAACGCCTCGGCCGGCGAGGCGCGCCGCCGCCCCGCCCGGCCCGTAGACGCGCCCAGCCTGTAGCGCCGGGCCCGACCGAGTGGCCGGGCCCGAGGACGATTCGAGTGGCGGAGGTGGACGGGAATCGAACCCGCCGGACGGGGATCGCCCGTCCCACCCGCTTTGAAGGCGGGGGAGCCCACCAGGTACCCAGACACCTCCACGACGGTTGCCCCGGGGGGCGGGGCCGGGGCCCCGGTCGCAGGGTCTCGACGGCCAGGAGGTCGCGGGCGCCGGTGTCCGAGGACGGGTGGCGCAGCTTGCTCATCGCACGGGCCTCGATCTGGCGGATGCGCTCACGGGTGAGGTTGAAGTGCTCGCCCACCTCCTCGAGCGTGCGGGGCTCGCCGCGGTCGAGCCCGAAGCGCAGCTTGAGGATCTCGCGTTCGCGCTGATCCAGCGGCGACAGCAGGCGGGAGATCTCCTCGGGCAGCAGCGCGGTGGCGGCCACCTCGAAGGGGGACTCGGCGGAGCGGTCCTCGACGACGTCGCCCAGCTCGGCGTCGCCGTCCTCGCGCAGCGGCTCGGACAGCGAGAGGGGCTCGGCGGCGAAGCGCAGCGCCTCGGTCACCTTCTCCTCGGGCATCTCGACCTCGGCGGCCAGCTCGAGCAGCGTGGCCGGACGGCCCAGCTTGAGCTCGAGGCGGGCACGGGCCTTCTGCAGCCGGGCCAGGGTGTCGCCGGCGTGAACCGGAAGCCGGATCGTGCGGCCGGTGTTGGCGATGCCGCGGGTGATCGCCTGGCGGATCCACCAGGTGGCGTAGGTGGAGAACTTGAAGCCCTTGCGCCAGTCGAACTTCTCGACGGCGTGCATCAGGCCCAGGTTGCCCTCCTGGATCAGGTCGAGCAGCGGCAGGCCCGACGCCTGGTACTTCTTGGCGATCGAGACGACGAGGCGCAGGTTGGACTGCACGAAGGTCTGCTCGGCGGCGTCGCCCTTGCGGGCGGCCCGGCGCAGCTCGCGCTTCTTGGCCGGCGTCAGCGTGACCTCCGGGTCCTCCAGCTGCCCACGGGCCTCGGCGCCCTTCTCGATCACCTGGGCGAGGCGAACCTCGTCGTCCTTGGTGAGGAGGGGGTATTGGCCGATGTCGGTGAGGTACAGGCGGACCAGGTCTTCTTCGTCGCGCTCTACTCGATCTTTCGCCACGTGGTTCCTTCCATTGCTGGGGACGGTGCTGGGTGGTGCGCCACAACCGCACCCGGGCCGCGTCGAGTCGCCGGGGCGATCCAACGCTTTGAGGTGATGCTCTGACGGGGGACTGGGTCGGCTGCCCTAGTGGAGGATGGGTCGTCTGGGTCTGCCATCTGCGAACCGGGGCACTAAGCAGGATACGTACGCCGTCAAGGGGCACCACCCGCCATGCGACCTATTTCGAAGGTCTGAGTGAGGTTTTACCCGCTCGGTCGGTGATACATGCCCACGAGTGCCGAAACGCTCGGAAATCCGTCGAGGGCGGCCATTTTTGCTGTCACAGCAAGGAAATCGGCGGTTGCGTCGGCCAGTGCGAGCTCTCCGACACGGCGAATCGAGGTGTCGGACGGCGCCGAGGACAACTTGAGGATTTTTTTGTAGCCCACCATCAGCCTGGGCAAAATCACCTGGGTGACCATGCCCAAGGCGGCCAGCGAGGTGTGGGTGGACCATCCCGGATCGCCCGATGGTCCGAAGGACCCATCCGCCTCGATGACGGCGTTGATGAGGCCGTTCAGCGGGTCGGAATCGACCTCGGGCGGGGCGGTTGCGGCGGCGGCCCCGTCGAGCCCGCCTCGGCGCTGGGGCCACAGTGCCCGAAGCTGGTCGGCGCGGCGCCCGTGGTGGGCGCTCACCGGCGCCAGCGCTGCGGTGACCCCGTCGAGGGTGGCGGCGCCCGACCATCGCCCGACCGCCACAAAGCTCTGGTGTTCGGCCCAGGCCAGGCTCAGCGTCCAGGCGGCGAGGCGCTCGCCGTCCAGCTCCGGCGCCCCCCGGGCGTCGGTCATGTCCCGACGGCGTCGTGGGCGTCGCCGAGCAGGTCGAGCAGGTTGACCCCGACCCCCGCATAGGCGTCGATCGAGTCCTTCGAGCCCTCGAAGGCGGGTCGGGTCCGGCCCGCCACGTAGAGCCGTCGTGGTTGGTGGGCGGCCAGCGCCTCGACGGCGGCGGCGCCCCAGGCGTCGTAGGTGTCGTCGGAGGAGCACAGCACCACCAGCGGGGCGCCCGAGGCGGCGAAGGCCTCGGCCACGGCCTCGGGCGACTCGAACCCGTCGTTCTCGACCGCCTCGATGCCCGCAGCCTCGAAGGCGTTGCGGGCCCAGGAGGCCCGGGCGATGTGCACCGCGGGCGGGCCCAGGTTGGCCAGGAACACCCGAGGACGGGCTCCGGCGGAGGCGGCGTCGTCGCTGCGTTGACGCAGCGCCTCCCAGCCCTGGGACCAACGCACGGTGCCCAGCGGCTCGGGCAACGTCGTGTCGGTGCCGTCGCCGACACCGGCGCCGTGTGCGCCGTCGTTCCAACGCTCGAGCGCCGCCTCGCGCAGCGGTGCCAGGTCGGGGGCGGGGCGTTCGGGGACGTCCTCGGTGATCAACGGAAACTCCGAGACCCCGGTGATCGGACGGGCACGGGTGGCGATCTGCTTCAGCGTGGCCTCCCGCGCCGAGCGCACCTCGGAGCCCCACCAGCCGGAGGTGAGGGCCTCGACCATGCCGCCGCGCCGTTCGATCTCCTGGAATCGATCCCAGGCCGCCTCGCAGAGCGCGTCGGTGAGCGACTCGACGTACCACGAGCCCCCGGCCGGGTCGATGATCCGGCCCAGGCCGGACTCGTCCTGGGCCAGCAGTTGGGTGTTGCGGGCCATGCGCCGGGCGAACCCGTCGCTGTGCCCGAGGGCGGCGTCGAAGGGGGCCACCGTCATCGATTCGGCGCCGCCCACCGCGGCGGCGAAGGTGGCGGCGGTGCCGCGCAGCAGGTTCACCCACGGGTCGCGCCGGGTCATCATCGCCCCCGACGTGCGGGCGTGCAGCGCCAGGGCCGCGGCGGCCTCGGGCGCGCCGGCGGAGGTGGCCAGGTGGCTCCAGCAGCGGCGGGCGGCGCGCAGCAGGGCGATGCCGCCCCAGATGTCGGCGTCCAGGGTGACCGTGGCGCTCACCTGGGCGAGGGTGGCCTCCAGGCTGAGGCCGCCGTCGGTCACCGCCTCCAACACGGTGCGTCCGGTGGCCAGCATCGCCGCCAGCTGTTGCACCGGCGTGGCGCCGGCCTCGGCGTGGGCGGCCGTGTTGATGCTCAGCGCCGTCACCTCGGGAAAGGCCTCGTGGGTGCGGGCGGCCAGCCGGGCGGCGGCGGCCAGCGCCTCGGCGATGCCGCCGGGCAGCGATCCGTTGGCCGCCAGGGCACCGACGGGGTCGGCGCCGAAGCCGCCGAGCGCCTCGGCCGGGTCGATCCCACGTCGTTGCCACACGCCCACCAGCAGCTCCGCCGCACACTCGAAGGAGGCACCGGCCTCCAGGTGGACCGCAGCGGCCTCGAGGAAGACGCCGTTGAGCGCGGCGTCCAGCGCGTCGACGTCCAGCGCCAGCAGGCCGCCGACCCCGGCGGCGTCGGCCCACCCGTCGTCGCCGGGGCCCAGGCCGCGCCGGGCGGCCTCGTCGAATCGCACGGTGAGGCTGGTCGCCCCGCCGGTGAGGTCGCCGATCGCCTCGACCGCCGCAGTCGTCGGGTTGGCGGAGTCGATCACGCAGCGGACGTCCCAGGCGCCCTCGGCCCGCCCGGCGGGGGCGATCCCCCTGGTGAACGGCGCCTGCCCCGGAAAGCCGTCGGCCGTGGCGGCGTCGCCCTCGGGGCGACGGTAGAGCGGACCCACGTCGATGCCGTCGCGCCGGGTCGTCGTGATCGTGTCGATCGGCTTGCCCCGCAGGGCCTTGTCCACCAGTGACATCCACTCCGACTCGTCGGGCGAATCGAACCCGGCGGCAAATTCGTCCAGATCGGCTGTTCCCATGTAGCTGACTCCTCGGCGAGCGTGGTGTGCACAGGGTAGAGAATGGCGGCCTACGGCACGAAGGGGGCCCGCTTGCCGAGCGGAATCTAGAATCGGCAAGCGCCCACCCGGTGGGCACCCTCACCGTCGACCCCTCAGAGGTTCTCCGTGCTCGCACAGTTGCTTGCCCAAGACGCGGCATCGTTTCGTCCCGATGCCGCCGCGATCGACACCGCGCTGTTGGTGTTGCGGGTCACCGTGGGCGTCACGATGGCCCTGCACGGTTACGGCAAGTTCTTCCAGGGCGGCCGCATTCCCGGCACCGCCGGGTGGTTCGATTCGATGGGCATGCGGCCCGGCAAGGTGATGGCGCTGATGGCGGCGAGCACTGAGGTGGGTGCCGGCCTCGGCTTGGCCGTCGGCATGCTCACCCCGCTGATGGCGGCGGGCATCGTGGGGCTGATGATCGTCGCCGGCTGGACGGTGCACCGCAAGGAGGGCTTCTTCATCGTCAAGAGCGGCTGGGAGTACAACATGATCCTGGCGGTGGCGGCCGTCGGCGTGGCCATGCTGGGGCCGGGCACCTATTCGCTCGACCACGCGTTCGGCCTCGACGACACGCTCAGCGGCTGGCTGGGCCTGGCGGTGTCGGCCGGGCTGGGGATCCTTGGCGGGGTCGGGTTGCTGGTGGCGGTCTACCGCCCACCGGCCCCCGAGGCCGCCGACGCGTCATGAGCAGCCGCCGCAGCCGGTCCGGGCTGCAGGGCGTGCTGAGTCGCATCGGGGTCTGGAACCGCAGCCCGCGTGATCCGGAGGGCCACTCCCAGCTCTCCAGCCGGGACCTTGGTCGTCTCGACCGGGTGTTCGCCCGCCTCGTCGAGGCGCCGGAGTTGTCCGAGCGTCGGCGCCTGGCCGCCGAGCTGGTCACCCTGTGGGCCGAGGATGTGCCCCCGGCCCGGGAGAACCTGCTGCGTGCGCTCGCCGACCAGTCCCTGCCCGACGCCGACCGGCGGGCCAACCTGGGAGCGCTCGGCTCGGTCTCGCCGGACGGGCGGGCCGCCGATCGGCAGCGACTGGAGCTGCTCGCCGAGGCGCAGCAGGCGCTGCGCATGCAGGCCGACGCGGTGCTCGACGAGCTGAGCGCGGCGCCCGGAGGTGTTCGGTTCCTCATCGAGCTGCGGGCGGCGGCCGCCGAGGTGGCCGATCGCGATCCGGATCCGGCGGCCGCGGCGCTCGACCTGCTGGTGCGCTCACGGCTGCGCGTGCTGATGACCCCGTCGTTGATCCAGGTGCGTCGCCTCGACTGGGACACCCCCGCCAGCCTCCTGCAACGGATCTCGGTGCTCGAGAAGGTGCACCCGATCGAATCGATCGAGCAGCTGCGCGATCGCCTCGACACCGATCGGACGGCCTTCGCGCTGTTTCATCCCGGCATGGACGACGAGCCGCTGGCCTTCGTCTGGGTGGCCTTCACCAAAGGCATGCCCGACTCACTGGGGCCGATCACCGACCCGGCGGCGCCCACCGTCGACCTCGGCTCGGCGGACACGGCGGTGTTCTGGAGCATCTCCTCCCCTCAGCGGGGGCTGGCCGGGTTGGGCCTGGGCAACGAGCTGATCAAGGCCGCTGTGGCCCGGCTTCGCACCGAGCAGCCGAACCTCGATTCCTACGTCACGTTGTCGCCGGTCCCGTCGTTCGCGCAGCACGTGCTGGGCTCGATCGACGATGCCCCGCCCGCGGCGGTCGCTGCGCCCGAGGGCGGCGAGGACACGGTGGCCGAGGCCGTGCCGGGCGAACCCCCGCAGGGGGTTTTGGCCCGGCTGGGCATGAACCGCAGCGCCGACGACGTCTCGCGTCTGCTGGTCGACGACGTGTGGATGGTCAGCCACGAGGCCGACGAGCTGGCCGAGCCGATGATGCGATTGGCCGCCGAGTACCTCAGCACCACCGACGACTCGGGCAGGTCACCCGACCCGGTGGCCAACTTCCACCTCGGCAACGGTGCTCAGCTGGCGCGGGTGTGCTGGGGCGCCGACCGGTCGCCCGACGGTGTGGCCAGGTCGTTGACCCTGATGGTCAACTACCGCTACGAGCCCGAGCAGCTCAGCGAGCGGGCCCGCCGCTACCGGATCGACGGTCGGGTGAGCCTGAGCGACGAGGTCGCTCGCCTGCTCGACGAAGCATCCGGGTGATCAGCGCCCCGCCGGGCGTCTCCCCGCGCGAGGCGGCCTCGGGGTCGGCCCACAGGTCCTCGCCCAGGTCGCCCATCCCGCCGGGCCCGCGGAGGTCCTCGGCGGCGTCGGCGGGCACCGAAATGGCGGTCAGCTCCGACGTGACCACCTCGTGGCGTTGCAGGTAGGCCGACAGGAACGCCTGCACGATCGCGGCCACCGGGAGGGCCAGCAGCGCGCCGACGGGGCCGATCAGGCTGGCGCCGGCGATCACTGCACCGAAGGCCACCGCCGGATGGATGTTCATCGTGCGGGCGGTCACCCGGGGGGCGAACAGGTAGTTCTCCACTTGCTGGTAGACGGTGAAGAAGATCAGCAGCGCCAGGGCGGCCACCGGGCGGTTCAGCAGTGCGATCAGCAGCGGCAACGCGCCGGCCAGGTAGGTGCCGATCACGGGAACGAACTGGCTGAGCACCCCCATCCACAGCGCCAGCGCCAGGGCGTAGGGCACGCCGATGATCTCCATCGCCACCCAGCTGAACCCGGTGGCCAGGGTGGCCAGCACCAGCCGGCTGTAGAGGTACCCGCCGGTCTTGGCGATCGCCAGCTCCCACAGGTCGAGCACCATGCGTTGCCGGTCGGGTGGGAGGCGTGAGCAGATCGTGCGCCGAAACTTGGGTCCGTCGGCGGTGAGGTAGAAGGCGAAGAGGCCGATGGTCAGCAGGCGGAACAGCGCACCGATCGCCGCCGCCGACAGCGTCACCACCCTGCCCCCGACGTTGGTGGCCATCGCGGAGAGGTCGCCCTGGTAGGTCTCGATCTGGCTCACCAGGTCGTCGGAGGTCACCTCCGTGTTGAAGCGACCGTTCACCCAGTCGGTGGCGTCACGGACGTACCGGGGGGCGTCCTCCACCAGACGGCTTGTTTCGCTGATCACCAGGTCGACCATGGCGTAGGTCAGCATCGCCCCGCCGATGAGCACGACGACAAACACCAGCCCGGTGGCGGCGCCGCGGCGCCACCCCCGATCGGCCAGCCAGTTCACGGCAGGCTCCATGGCGAAGCTCAAGAAGAGCGCCACCACCAGCATCAACAGCAGGTCCCGCAGCAGGTAGATCGTGGCCCGCAACAACACCAGCGTGGCGACGGCCATCACCGTGTACGCCAGCGCCCGTAGGAACCACGGGGGGATCCGGTCGCCGAGCGGGCTCGGCGGCTCGGCGGTCGACGCGGCCTGCGTGTGGCGGCGGCTCCAGCCGGGGTCGTCCAGCCGCCCGGGGTCGGCGCGGTGGGTGGGGAGTTCGCCCGTCTCTCCGCGCTCGTCGGGCTCGTCGTCCATCGTCACAGCTTGCCAGGTTCGCCGGGCGCGGCGTCGCTTGGCGTGCCCGCCGGGTTGTGGGGTGTGCCGGCGCCGGTCAGCGGCCGAACATCCCCATCCACTCGGTGACGTTGCGGGGCGTGAACACGAAGTTGTGCCGGCGGGTGTCGCCCATCGAGGCCGACGGTTCCGACGAGTAGAGGTGCCCCGGGTACAGGGTGGTGTCGTCCGGAACCCGCGACAGGCGCTGGGTGAGGCTCTCGTAGAGCGCCGCCGGGTCGCCGCCGGGCAGGTCGGTCCGCCCGCAGCCCTCGAGAAACAGCGTGTCGCCGGCCACCAGCCGGCCGTCGACCACGAAGCACTGGCTGCCCGGGGTGTGCCCCGGCGTGTGGATCAGGGTGATCGGCACCCGGCCCACCATCACCTCGTCCCCGGAGGCGTGGGTCACCAACTGGTCGTTGGACACCTCGGTCACCTTTGCCAGCCACTCCACCTCGTCGGCCTGGATGTGCACCGGCACGTTGGTGCGTTCCAGCAGCTCCCGCACCCCGGCGATGTTGTGGCCCATCATGTCCCCGCCGGAGTGGTCGGGGTGATAGTGCGTCACCAGCGCACCGGTCAGCGTCATGTCGTCGGCCTCGAGCACGTCCACCAGTTCGCCCGGGGCGTACGCCGGGTCCACCAGCACCGCCTCGCCGGTCTCGCGGTCGCCGATGGCGTACACGAAATTCACCATCTGCCGGGCGATCGGATCGTTCGTCGCAAAGTCCCGTCCGGCCAGCAGCTGGCGGAAGTACACCCGGTCGGAGCCGGACGGTGCGGGGGAGGTCTCGGTGGCGCTCATGGACTCCAGTGTGCCCGGCACGCCCGGCCGGCGTGGAGCCGGGTCGCGTTGTGTCCGGT
>JAWKIE010000003.1:0-269350 GCA_041394485.1 Microthrixaceae bacterium | reverse complement strand
CCCAGGGTAGAACCTGGAGGCCCGGCTTACTGGACAATCCTGCGAGGCATGTCTGGGCCGGCGGCTCGAACCGTTGCCTCCACCCGGTCGGCGGCCGCGGCCGGGTCCTCGTGTTCCCAGAACCGCAGCACCGTCCATCCCTCCGCCCGGAGTCGGGCGTCGGTCTCCCGGTCGCGGGCGACCGTTCCGTCGAGCTTGGCCGCCCAGAAGTCGCCGTTCGCCGCAGGTCGGGTGGCGTGGATGGGGCAGCTGTGCCAGAAGCAGCCGTCGACGAACACCGCCACCTTCGCCCGGGTGAACACCAGGTCGGCCCGCCGGTTCAGCCCGCCGACCGGTCGGGCGTCCACCCGGTAGCGCAAACCCCGACGCCACACGGCGCGGCGCAACGCCAGTTCCGGGGTGGTGTCCCGTCCCCTGTTGGCCGTCATCGACCGCCGGGTGCCGGGCGACGATGCCCACGACCCCGAACTCATGGGCGCCTCCTCGGTGTTGCCGTGCCGGGGGACCGATCGTCCGAGCCGAAGGCGAGGTCCCCGCCGTCACGGTGCAGGCTAGATCGGGCAGTGGGGCGGTGGGGCGGTGGGGCAGTCGGGCGATCGCAGGGTCAGCCGGTGGGCACTGCGACCCGGTGGTTCACCGCAAGGGGGCGCGTGGTCCAGGAGGGGCCCCGACCCCGGTTCGGGCCGACGTGGTCGACGAACTCGATCAATCCCAATGGTTCGTCCCGGTCGATGGCGGAACGCAGCCGCCGAAGGCGGGCGGACGGGCGGGTGTCCAGCTCGGCATCCAACAGGCGGGTCAGCCGGTTGAAGGTGGCCAGGGCCTCCACCCGGCGTCCGACCTCGGTCAGCGCCACCATCAGCAGGCCCCAGAGGTGTTCACGAAACGGGTGGGAACGACACAGCGCGGTCAGCTCGACAATCGCTCGGTCGAACCGCCCCTCGGCGATGCGTTCGGCGGCGAGGCGCTCCGAGGCCGACCCGTGCAGATCCAGCAGGCGCGCCCGCTCGCCGTCCGCCGCCGGATGGTTGAGCCGGCGATAGGGCAGGCCCCGCCAAAGGGCGAGTGCCGCCTCGAGCCGGTCCGGCGTCGACGCGGTTTGCGTGGTTCCGTCGGAACCCGGCAGGGCCGCTTCGAACGCGCTTGCGTCGGAGACGGCCCTCAGGCGATAGCCGGAGGGGTTGGTGGCGACGACCTCGGTACCGAAGCGCTGTCGCAGGCGAAAGATCTGGTTCTGGACCGATTGCCGGGCCGTGTCCGGGGCGGTGTCGTCCCATACGAGGTCGATCAGGGCCTCGGTGGTCGTCGGAGTGGGATGGTGGAGCACCAGCGCCGACACGAGCGCGCCCTGCGCCGGCGTCAGCCGCTGCCCGTCGAGGGTGACGTCGCCCAGCACGGTCACCGTGTGTTCGGTCGATCGATCCCCGTCCACTGTTCCTCCCGCGCCCCGGTCGTGTCGTCGCTGGGAGATGTGACATCGGGGCCGCCCATGGGACGCGCTGCGGGCGGCGATCTCACCGGCCCCGGCGCCCGGCTCGTTGTGCTGCACTTGTGGACACCGATTCCACCCGCCCGAACGGAGCGTCATGGACGACATCCCCAGCCCGGCCGAAGCGTTGGCGCGCCTCGACATGCCGCTCGACGACGCCATGCGTACCCAGCGGGCCATCCGACGGCTGCGCACCGAGCCGGTCTCCCACGAGGTCCTGTTGCCGTTGTTGGAGCTGTCGCTCAAGGCGCCCACCAGTAGCAACTCGCAGGACTGGTCGTATCTCGTCGTCGAGGATCGGGCGCAGAAGCAACGCCTGGCCAAGCTGTACGGGCCGCTGTTCCGGGCTTTCGATCCCATCGTGACCCGCCTGGCGAAGGGCGACGAGCAGGCGCTTCGGCAGATGCGGCCGGGCCGGTGGCAGGCCAAGCATTTCGCCGACCTGCCGGTGTTCGTCATCCCGTGCTATCGGCGGGGCATCAAACACAAGCCGGTTGGGCGGCCCCAGATCGCGGTGTCGTCGTTCTACGGCTCGGTCTTTCCGGCGGTGCAGAACCTGCTGCTGGGCTGCCGCGCGGTTGGCCTCGGCGCGTCCATCCAGACGCTGCCGCTGTGGCACATCCCAACGGCCCGCCGGATTCTCGGGCTGCCCCGTAAGGTGAACCCCGTGTGCCTGATTCCCATCGGCTGGCCCAACGGCCGCTACGGACCCACCACCCGGCGACCTATCGGCGAGGTGGTCCACCTTGACCGTTACGGCAACCGGCCGTTCCTCGACCGATGACCTCCGACGGTCGTTCATCGGCGCCGGGCGGCTGGGCCGCCCCGGGGGCGGATTCCGATTCGGCTCCCGGCACCGGCCGGGGTCGCCTTCGCCGGTTTCAGCGGCGCCCACCGGTCACCCCGGGGCCCGTCCCTCGCCGCTGGGCTACACCGCGCCGCCCTCCTGGCCGACAGGACCAACTCCCCCAACCGACGGCACGCGGCGCGGTTCGGTCGGCCTGGTCCTCGGTGTGGGTGCGGCCCTCCTTGTGGTCGCGCTGGTCGCAGGGTCCTTGGGTTTCCTGCTGGGCACCGCCCGCCAGGATGAGCAGGCGCCGGTCGAGGCCGCCGAGGTGGCGACGACGGCCCCATCGGTGCCCGTCGAGCCGATCGAGCCGATGCCACCCGTCGACGACATGACGTTGTACCGCTACTGCTTCTTGGAACGGAAGATGATCATTGCCGCGTGGGACGCCGCCTACATCTGGAACGAAACCAGCGCCTCGGCCGACCTCAGGACCTGGGAGGACTATCTCGACTCGTCCAACCTGCTGTTCTTCGGCGTGCCAACGACTGCCGGGGCGCCCAGGTTGCCACCGGGTCTGCAGGACGTGTCGGACCTCGAGTGTCCTGACATCTACGCCTCGGAACTCAGGGACGGCTGACGAACGTGCGCTCGGAGGGACTCGAACCCCCAACCTCCTGATCCGTAGTCAGGTGCTCTATCCAATTGAGCTACGAGCGCTGGTATGAACGGGCAACTCTACGCGGTCCCCGGCGGTCCGCCAAACAGGTAGGGCCGTCGGATCTGGCGCAACCGCCCGCCGGGCATGCCCGAAGGACGCGCCGTGATGACCCGGGCCCGACCCGGGGCCGCGCTCGGGGTTAGTAGCGCACCTCGACGTCGTGGAGGACGCCGGCGGAGATGGGGCCAAGCCGGCGGAACTGATGCGCCTGCAGATCGACGATGCGTCCGCTGATGAACGGGCCGCGATCGTTGACGACGCACGTCGTGGAGCGGCTGCCGCGTTGAAGATGCAGCACGGTCCCGGGCGCCGCAGTGCGATGAGCACAGCCGTTTGACGTGCGAACCGATGGGAAGGCCACGGTTCCTCCGCCGACGTTGTAGTACGACGCGGCACCCGACTGGTAGTGGGTCGTGGCGTTCCGGGGAGCGGCGACGCAGCCGGTGGCCGCCAACAGCAGCACGGCAAGCCCGGTGACGGCGCGGCGCAGGGTGGGTCGCGTGGACATGGGTGCCTCCAGGGGGGTGAGGAGCGACCCGGCTACTTTACGGTTTGGTTACAGTAGCGCAACCTTTATGACGGTGGCGTCCGTCACCCGATGCCGGACCATCGCCCGGCTGGCCATCGGTCGGGCCCGGCGCAGCACGCGGAAACCCCCGGACCCGTGGGCCCGGGGGTTCCGATGTCTCGCGACATCAACGAGCGGAGAGGGTGGGATTTGAACCCACGGACCCGTGAAGGTCACACGCTTTCCAAGCGTGCCGATTCGGCCGCTCTCGCACCTCTCCTCGTGTCGCCGAACCAACCACGACCGGGGCCGTTGGCGTGTTCCGCGCTCCGACACGATATCGTGTGAACCACGCCGAGGCCCCACTTGTGGGGGAAGCGGCGGGTCCCGACGTGGGACGACCGGGTCCTGTGCGACCGAACCCCGTGAACCGGGTCAGGGCCGGAAGGCAGCAGCCCTCAGCGGAGCGTTCGGAGTGCCGCAGACCGCCTGGTCGTCCCTCGCCGGGACCCGCACGACGGGTTTCGGCCGAGACGCAGGACGCTGCGTGGGCCGCATGGTCGGTCCCGGCGCCCCTTGTATCCTCGCAGCGTGACGTACCAGTCCCTGTACCGCCGCTTCCGTCCCAGCACGTTCGCCGAGGTTCGGGGCCAGGATCACATCACCGTCGCCCTCCGCAACGCGGTGCGCACCGACACGGTCGGCCACGCCTACATGTTCAGCGGCCCCAGGGGCTGCGGCAAGACCTCCACCGCCCGCATCCTGGGCCGGGCCCTGAACTGCACCGATCTGGCCGACGGGGAGCCGTGCGGCGCCTGCGACAGCTGCCTGGCGATGGAGGCCGGCACGTCGATGGACCTCCACGAGCTGGACGCCGCCTCCAACAACGGCGTCGACGCGATGCGCGACCTGGTCAGTCGGGCCGGGCTTGGTTCCGCCGGCCGCAACAAGGTGTACATCCTCGACGAGGTGCACATGCTCTCGGGCGCCGCCTCCAACGCGTTGTTGAAGACGCTGGAGGAACCGCCCCCACACGTCACCTTCGTGCTGGCCACCACCGACCCGCAGAAGGTGCTGCCCACGATCAAGAGCCGCACGCAGCACTTCAACTTCGAGCTGCTCTCGCCGGCCGAGTTGGAGGACTACGTCCGATGGGTGATCGGCGAGGCCGACCTCAGCGTGGCCGAGGACGCCATCGGCTACGTGGTTCGCCAGGGTCGCGGCTCGGCCCGGGACACGCTGTCGGCCCTCGACCAGGTGGTGGCCGGTGGCGGGGTGGTCCCCCGCGAGGAGCCGTCGGCCGGGCTGGTCTCGGCGCTCGCCGAGCAGGACACCGGCGCCGCGTTGGCGGCGGTGGCCGATGCGCTGGGCCAAGGCAGCGACCCTCGCGTGCTCGCCGAAGCCCTGGTGGCGGATCTGCGCGACCTGTTCCTCCTGACGATGGGGGTCGAGGGCGCCAACGTGACCGAGACCGACCGGGAGGAACTGACCGAGTTGTCCCGACGCTTCGGGCCCGCCCGGCTGACCCGGGCGTTGGAGCAGTTGGGCACCTCGTTGGTGGACATGCGTCAGGCGTCCGACCCCAGGGTGCCGTTGGAGGTGGCCCTGGTGCGCCTGACCGCACCCGCCGCCGACCTGTCGGTGGAGGCGCTGGCCGACCGGGTCGAGGCGCTGGAGCGGGCGCTGGCCGCAGGCGTGGCTCCGACCCCGTCGCCCACCCCGGCCGCAGGTGGCGAACCTGCCGCGGTCGCCCCGCCTGCGGCCGTTGGCCCTCGGGATGAACCCGCACCGGCGGCCGAGGAACCGTCGCCGGAGGTTGCGGCGGCGACGGAGGGCGCCCCCGCCTCGGCGGGGCCCGCACCCGCAGCGGCACCGGCGGCACCCGGCCCCACGTCCGGAGCGAGCCCCACTCGGGCGGACACAAGTCCAAGGGAGGAGGCCCGGGCGATGCTGCGGGCCAAGACCGGAAAGGAACCGCCGAAGGCCAGCCGATCTCGGTCGATCCGGCGGACGAACCGCCGCCGCCACCCCGTCGGCGCCGCCCGAACCCACCCCAAGCCGCAGCGTCACCCGGGGACGGTGGGCTGGATCCGGCCCGACCACTGGTGGACACCGGCGAGGCGACCCAACCGCCGCCCGCTCCATCGGAACAACCACCCGTCGCCCCCGCGCCGCAGGCGGAGGAGCCGCCCGCCGCGTCGCCGGCACCCCAGGCGGCGCCCCGTCCGGCACCCGCCCAGGCGCCCGCCGGTCCGTCCGAACCGTCGGCTCCGGAGGAATCGGCCGCCCCGGCTGGGGCCGCATCACCGGCGACGTCGGAGGCCGAGCAACTCAACGCAGCCATGGGTGACGTGATCGGCCGGCTGAAGCCGGTCACCAAGGCGTTGTTCGTCGGCCGCTTCGACGACGCGGGGAGCGGGCTGGAGTTCCATCTGGACAACCCGGCCATCCTCGACCGCGCCCTGGCCCGTCAGGGCGAATTCGGTGAAGCGGTGTCGGCCGCAGTGGGTCGGCCGGTCAACTTCAAGCTGGTCGCCGGGGCCGGGACCGGCGCTGCTGGGGTTGCGGGGCGCGACACCTCCGGTCGTCACGGCCGCAGCGCCCACGACGGCGGCCCGGCACCCCGAGGGGGCGACGATGCCGACGACGCCGAATGGGCCGACAACTCCGAGTTTGACGGTCTGGTGGTGGACGATCTTGAGGATGCCGACCCCCCGCTGAGCGCGGCGCAGCGCCTCCTGGAGGCCTTCCCGGGAGCGGAACTGATCGAGCCAGAGGGCACCTAACCGACGCGGCACCGCGACCGCGGCGGCGCCGACCTAACTTGGGCCCCGGCCGACCGGTCGTCCCGGCACCTCGACCGTCCAACCCATTGGAGCTGACGTGAGCACACCCGAGCATTCCGGCAACGACGACGCCCCGGCGTCCGATGCCCCCCAGGCCGACGACCCGATGGCTGCGCTGCTCGGAGGTCTCGACCTGGGCTCGATGATGGAGTCGGTCCAACAGATGCAACAGCAGATGGTGGAGGCCCAAACCGAGCTGGCGGCGACCGAGGTGGAGGGCTCCGCAGGGGGCGGCAAGGTCCGCGTGACGATCACCGGCGACTTTCTGCCGGTGGGCGTCAAGCTCGACCGCGGCGTCGTCGACCCCGACGACACCGAGCTGTTGGAGGACCTGATCCTGGCGGCGTGGCGCGATGCGGTGGCCGAGGTCGGCCGATCGCACCAGGCGGCCGACCCGATGGCCGGCCTGGACCTGTCGGCGATGGGGCTCGACCCCTCGGCACTGGGTCTCGGTGGCGCTGCGGGCGACGACGAGGACGGGCCGGGCCCGGCCGCCGGAGCCTGATCGGGTGCCCGCCTATGCCGCCCCCATTCAGGAGCTGATCGACTCGCTGGGCCGCCTGCCCGGCGTGGGACCCAAATCGGCGCAGCGGATCGCCTTCCATCTACTCGACGCCGATCGGGAGGAGGCCGCTCGCCTCACCCGGGCGATCACCGAGGTGAAGGACAAGGTGCGCCTGTGCGTCCGTTGCTTCAACGTCTCCGAGGGCGAGCTGTGCGGCGTCTGCGACGACGACCGGCGCGACGCCCACGTGCTGTGTGTCGTCGAGGAGCCCAAGGACGTGGTGGCGGTGGAACGCACCGGCACCTACCAGGGTCGCTACCACGTGCTCGGTGGGGCGATCGACCATCTGCGGGGCATCGGGCCGGATCGCCTGCACGTCCGGGAGTTGGTGGCCCGCATCGGTGACGAGGACGTCACCGAGGTGATCCTGTGCACCAACCCCAACCTCGAGGGGGAGGCCACCGCCCTCTACCTGAGCCGGCTGCTGGACCTGCCCGGCCTGGAGGTCAGTCGAATCGCCAGTGGGCTGCCCGTTGGTGGCGACCTCGAGTATGCCGACGAGCTGACGCTGGGTCGGGCGCTGGAGGGTCGCACCCACGTCGGCGGCTCGCCTGCCGCGCCCGCCGACGACCAGCGCCCGGAGCCTCCCGCCGAGAGCTGAATCGAACCGCCACGATCGTGCCCGCAGTGGGCACCCTCGTGCCGGTTCACACGCACGGCCGCAGGTTCGGGCGTCCTCGGGCCGGGGTCGAGTCACGGTCTGGCGGGGTGTGGATGCGGCGCAGGTTGGAGTTTGCTGAGAACCGCCGGTTTCTCACGTGGCTCCAACGTTGGCGGTTCAGTGTGGTCGTTGTTCCGAACGGTTCGGGACTTCGATGAAAGGCACACACGATGAACATGTCCCCCACCCCCACCCCGGTTCCCGGTCAGACCAGCCCGTCGACGTTCAAGAAGTGGGCCGCCGCCGCGCTGCTCGCCGGCGGTGTCGGTGTGACCGGCCTGGCACTGGCCGGCCCGGCGTCCGCCCAGGACGACACGACGACCACGGCCCAGACCGAACAGACCGACCAGACCACGGCAGATCAGCCCGATGCGAGCGCCGCACCCGACCAGGCCGGCGAGGAGTCCGGCCGCCGCGGTCGCGGTGATCGGGGACAGCGCCTCGAGTCGGTCGCCGAGGTGTTGGGCATGTCCGTTGAGGACCTGCGCACCGAGTTGGACGAGGACACGTCGCTGGCCGACGTGGCCGAGGCCAACGGAGTCGAGGTGCAGTCGGTGGTCGACGCGCTGGTGAGCGACGCCGAGGAGCACCTGGCCGAGGAGGTGGCCGAAGGCGACCTGACCCAGGCCGAGGCCGACGAGAAGTCCGCCGAGCTGACCGAGCGGATCACCGAGCGGGTGAACACCGCCGGGCGGCCCGAGGGTCGCGGCGGTCCGGGCTGCGACGACGGCGAGGCCCCGGCTGACGGCGAGGCACCGGCCGACGCGGAGGCGACCGAGGACGCCCCGGCCGCCGAAGGCTTCGGCACCCTCATCGGCTGACCCGACCCAGCTCATACCGGAATCAACCCCGGGCCCGGCCGGATGCGACCCTCCCGCATCCGGCCGGGCCCCCGATTGTCGACCCATCACCCGTTCGTTTCGCCAAGGAGCCCGCCATGACCCCGCACCCACCCCCACCCCCGAACGTCGCGACGACGCAGCGCACGCCAACCCGGCGAAGGCGTCGTCGTCCGCATCCGGACGTCCGCCCCGGTCCTTCGTGATCGTCGGCCTGATGAGCGTGGCCGGATTGATCGGCGTTCCGATGGTGGGCGCCGCTGGTCGGCACCGTTACCGCCATGGAACACCCGTCGGCCGTACCGGCGACGCCCGAGTCGGAGGTTCAGTCCGTGCCGATCTCGGTGGACGAGGACGCATCCACCCTGGAGGAGGCAACGTCGGCGACCACCACCTCCGGCGCCGCGTCGAACTCGGACCAGGGCACGCTCGCCGGCGCCGGAAGCGATCCGGCCGGCGGCGACGAGGTGGCGGCCGACACGGCCGACCCCCAGTCGTCCGACGCGAACCCTGCCGACTCCAATGACGCCACCTCCGGGTCCGGTAGCGCCGAGGCCGCGGCCACAGCCGCGCCCCAGGCGGATCGGGCTGCCACCAAGGACCGCACCCAGCGCTCCGATCCATCCGCTTCGATGCAGGCCACCCGCCGAAGCGAGGCCCCCAACGCCCAGTCGACGAGGCGATCGACATGACGGCCACCGAGGTGGCGCCCCGACGAGCGGACACGCCACCCCTGGAGGCGTCACGCTCGACGGGCGGTCCGCACCGATCGACCAGGCCCCTCGGGGGGCCGATCATGGTGGTGTCGGCCCTCTGGTTGGCCGCGGTGACGGCGGCCACGTTGCTCAAACCCTCCGAGGCGGTTCACCGGGCGGCCCTCTTTGTCCACCTGGCCGCGTTGCTCGCCGGATTCGGGGCCGTGTTGGTGTCGGACCTCTACGGCGTGCTGTGGCTCACCGGCCGACGACGGTTGGGTCACCTGCTCAGCCTGCACCGTGCGGTGGGCCCCATGATCTGGCTCGGGCTGATCGGCCTCGTCGGGTCGGGGGTCCTGCTGTCGCCGAATCCCACCGTGCCCCGCACCGCGCTCAAGATGGTGCTGGTCCTCATCGCCACGATCAACGGGATCGCCGCCTCCCGTCACGTCGAGCAGCTCGAGGCCCTGCCTCCCGCGTCGGGTCCGCACGAGGTGCCCACCCGCCTGCTGGTCACCACGCTGGCGGCGGGGGCGATCTCCCAGGCCTGTTGGTGGGGGGCGACGCTGGTCGGGTTCCTCTCGACCACCAGCTGACCTCGCTCCAGCGGCCACGCATCGGCGCCCAAAACGCACGAAGTGGGGAGTCGAGAAGTGCGCAACAGCGCGCTCTCAGCTCCCCACTACGACGCTCCTGCCGAAGTGGGAGTCGAGAGTGCGCAACAGCGCGCTTCTCAGCTCCCCACTACGAAGCTCCTCCCCGGCTCGGGGCGGATGGTGTCAGACGGTGCGCACGATCATGGCGTCGCCCTGGCCGCCACCACCGCACAGCGCGGCGGCGCCGGTGCCGCCACCGCGGCGCTGCAGCTCGTTGAGCAGCGTCAACACGATGCGGGTGCCGGACACGCCCACCGGGTGGCCGATCGAGATCGCCCCGCCGTTGACGTTGACGATGTCGTCGGAGATGCCCAGGTCGCTCATCGACTGGCAGCCGACGGCGGCGAAGGCCTCGTTGAGCTCGAACAGGTCGATGTCGTCCACCGACAGGTCGGCCTTGGCCAGCGCCGCCTTGATGGCCTGGGCGGGCTGGGAGATCAGGGAGGCGTCGGGCCCGGCCACCTGGCCGATCGACACGATCTCACCGAGGGGCTTGATGCCCAGCTCCTCGGCCTTGGCGGCCGAGCAGACGATGACGGCGGCGCCGCCGTCGGAGATCTGGGAGGCGTTGCCCGCGGTGATGTTGCCGTCCTTGGAGAAGGCCGGACGGAGCTTGCCGAGCGACTCGGCGGTGGTGCCGGGGCGAACGCCCTCGTCGGCCTCGAGCAGGATTGGATCGCCCTTGCGCTGGGGGATCTCCACCGGGACGATCTCGTTGTCGAACTTGCCGTCCTTCTGGGCGGCGGCCGCACGCTCGTGGCTCTGGGCCGAGACCTCGTCCTGCACGCCGCGCTCCAGGCCCGCCTTGGCGGCGTACTGCTCGGTGGCGGCGCCCATGGCCAGCTCGCCGATCGCGCAGAACAGCGCATCGTGCATCATCGAATCGACGACCTTCTTGTCGCCCATGCGCATGCCGGAGCGGGCTTCGCGCAACAGGTAGGGGGCGTTGGTCATCGACTCCATGCCACCGGCGACGACCACCTCGGCCTCGCCGGCCTGGATCAGCAGGTCGGCCACCATGATCGTGTTGATGCCGGACAGGCAGACCTTGTTGATCGTCGTGGCGGGCACGTCGAGGCCGATGCCGGCCTCGATGGCCGCCTGACGGGCGGTGATCTGCCCGGCGCCGGCCTGGAGCACCTGGCCCATCAGCACGTAGTCGACCTGGTCGGCGGACACACCGGTGCGCTCGAGGGCGCCGGCGATGGCCTTACCCCCGAGCTCGGCACCGGAGAACCCGGCGAGCGAGCCGGAGAACTTGCCGAACGGAGTGCGTGCTCCGCCGAGAATGACTGAACCTGCCATGAGATCTCCCTGGATGCTGCGCCCCCAAGTTCGGGGTGCGCGTGGGCGTTGGGTGGGTACGGGAAGGTTACCCGCCGGTAACTCCCCGGGTCACCCCCGGGCCGTTCGCACCGGTCAGGACATCGTCAGGGCGATCTTGCCGAACACGTCGCCATGGTGCAGCTGGGCGAATGCGCCCGCCGCATCCTCCAGCGGATAGGTGGCGTCGATCTGTGGCCGAACTCCGGTGACGTCGAGGAACGACAGCAGCCGGTCGAGCTCGTCGCGGGTGCCCATGGTGGAGCCGATCACCGAGAGCTGCAGGAAGAAGATGCGGGTCAGTTCGGCGGGAGTGGGGTCGCCGCTGGTGGCGCCGCACACCACGACGGTGCCTCCGGGGCGCAACGACCGGATCGAGTGGCCCCACGTGGCGGCGCCGACCGTCTCCATCACGGCGTCGACCTTGGACGGAAGCCGCTCCCCCGAGGGGAAGTGGGCGTCGGCTCCAAGCCGTTCGACCGCCGCGGCGCCCTTGGCCTCGTCGCGGGACGTCACCCACATGCGCAGCCCCATCGCCGACCCGAGCGCGATCAATGCGGTGGCCACGCCGCCACCGGCGCCCTGCACCAGCACCGTGCTCCCCGGGGGAAGGGCGCTGCCCGCCGCAACTCCGCTTCGGGTGGTCAGCATGCGATACGCGGTCAGCCAGGCGGTGGGCAGGCAGGCAGCCTCCTCGAAGCTGAGCGAAGGCGGCTTGGGCACCAGGTTGCGCCGCGGCACCGCCACCCGTTGGGCGAACGTGCCGGGATGCAGCTCGGAGAGAATCGATCGCTTGGGATCGAGGGTCTCGTCGCCCCGCCAGTCGGGGTCGCCCACCAGGGCGTGCACGACCACCTCGTTGCCGTCGGCGTCGATCCCGGCGCCGTCGCAGCCCAAGATCATGGGGAGCCGCTTCTCGGGAAGTCCGACGCCCTGTAGCGACCACAGGTCGTGGTGGTTCAGGGTGGCCGCCCGCAACTCGACGGTGGTCCAGCCGTCGGGCACCTCCGGCTCGGGTCGATCGCCGATCTCCAGACCACTCAGCGGGTCGTCGGGATGTTGGGCGATGGCGGCGGCGGCAAGCATGCGGCCGACGTTACGCGAGTGGGCAACCGGCCGGAGCCGGCCGCCCACTCAGGTTCGTGGTCGGTGGGCCCTCAGGCCCGGCGGCGGCGCAGCTGGAGTGCGGCGCCGGCCAGGATCAGCCCCGCCCCGATCAGCATCAGCAGCCGGGAGTCGGCGCCGGTGCGGGCCAGCGGAAGGGGCTCGGCGACCGGCGTGGCCGCCGGTGCGGCAACCGGGGTCGGCGCCGCCGTCGCGGTCGGAGCGTTCTCCGAGGACGGCGGGTTGTTGTTGCTCGAGGGGGCCACGGGCGCCGCGGCGACCTCGACGCTCGCCTCGGCGACGTCGGTGTCGCCCGGTGCGGCCAAGGACATCAGGCCGGCGGTCGAGGGCGCGGCCCCTGCCGTGATGCGCACCTTGAGCGTGCCCTCGAAGGGCGCGCCGTACACGTGGGTGGTCGTCGGCGTCGTGGTCGACTGGTCGTAGGTGCCGTCGCCGTCGAAGTCCCACTCGTAGTTGGTGATCGAGCCACCGGGGACGACCGAGTCGGATGCGTCGAGGGTCACGGCCTCGCCGGCGGTGCCGTTGTAGGGGCCGCCGGCATCGGCAAGCGCGTTCACGCCGATGTCGGCCATGCAGCTGCGGTAGGGCCCGGTGACCGGCTCGGCGGTCTGGGTGCCGACGACGGCGATCCGCACCGTGCCCTCCGACTTCCGCAAGGCCGAGAGCCACTCCGCCTCCGACGGCGTGTAGCTGGTGTCGTCCAGTGGGTCCGAGGACTCGAGCAGCGTGTTGCCGCTTGCGTCTCGGAGTTCGACCACGAAGCTGTCGTTCGGGAAGTCGCCGCCGTTGCCGGGCGCCCACGTGAAGGTGGGGACGGTGTCGTCCTTGCCCACGTTGGTCACGCCCGGGTCCTCCAGGCGGGGGGCCACGTTCAGGCCCGAGAACACGCAGCTCACCGGGTCGGCAGCGCCGACGCCGTCCAACGCCAGCAGTCGGTAGGCGTCGGAGAGGGTGCCCGGGTCGTCGGTACCGCCCGCAACCAGGCGGTCCCACACCACCTTGTCGCCCAGCGCCACCTTGTCGAGGCCGTCCTCGGGTGTGTCGTAGAGGTCCCACAGCACCGACATGACGGTGTACTCGTTGTCCTCGCCGAGGGATCCGCCCGCCTCGAGGTCGTCGGTGATGACCTGGTCCTCGGTGTCCTGGTAGAGCGAGTCGCCGGCGTTGGGCACGCCGAGCGCGGCGACGTCCTGAATCTGCAGGAGGGTGACCGCGAAGTAGGTCGGCCAGCCCTCACCAAAGGCGAGCGGCACGCCGATCTCCTTGCTGCCCCTGGTGACCGACAGGTTGTCGGCGCTCGAGTGGTTGCCGCCCGGGTTGTTCTCGATGTCGAGTTCGTTGGCGACGAAGTGGCCGTACTCGTGCAACATGACGTCCCAGTCGAAGCGGTCCAGGGCCAGCACGTGCAGCTTCTCGGTGTCGTAGAAGGAACCGTCGGGGTCGGGGTACACCACGTCGAGGAACCTCAGGCCGCCATCCACCCTGGTGTCGAGGTACTTGGTGCCGAGGTACATGGCGTTCTGAAGGGAGAAGGCCGTGTTGTTGTCGTCGGTGTTGTTGGCGGTCAGGTCGATGGTCAGCTCGGTGCCGGAGGCCACCTCGGCGGTGACCGGGCTCTCGATGAACTGGCCGCCGATGCTGAAGTCCTCGCCCGCGGCCAGGACCCGCACGAACACATCCCGGTCGCCCTGACCGACTCCGTCGTCGTTGTCGACCGAGGCGCTGTAGGTGCCGTCGAGCGCCGTGGTCACCGTGGTGATCAGCTCCGACTCGGCGCCCACCGGCGGGGTTTCGTCGTCACGGATCTGCACGGGGGCGAACGGCACCGGGTGGGTACCGCCCTCGGAGTCCGTCCACTTGACCGTGCCGGAGACACACACCCCGGTGCAGTCGGCGGCCGTGGCCGAGACCCTGGAGCCCGTGGCGCCCTGAATCGTGCGACGCAAGCCGGCGGCGGTGTCGCCGTCGACGGCCCCCGAACTCTGGAGGTGTCCGACCTTCTGGAGGCGAAGATCCTGCTCGCCGGTTTCGCTGACCAGCGTGGCGCCGTCGAACTCGGTGACCCAGACCTGGTCGCTGATCGACCTGGTCGAGCCGGTGCCGTCGGCGGCCTTCAGGGTTGCGGAGACCGTGGACACGCCCTCCGACGAGGTCGCCTGGGCGATCAGGGCCTCGGCATCGTCCCCGGCGTTGTCGGGGACCTCCACTGTGAAGGTGCGCTCGGTCGGGCCGGCGGGAACCGCCTCCGTGGCGTCGCCCACCAACTCGACGGCGGGTCCGGCGGCCGAGGTGGTGATCGACGCGTCGGTGAATCCGGCGTCGGGATCGGAGACCACCGTGACGGTGTCGCCACCCGTGGTCAGCTCCGAGGCGTCGATCTGGATCGATCCCGGCGCATAGGGCTTGCTGGTCAGGTCGGCGGCCGCACCGACCTCGACGTCCGGCGAACCGGCGGACGGGGGCTCGGCGTTGGTGGCCGGGGCGGCCAGCAGCATGCCCGCAAGCAGGGTTCCCGCCACCAGGGCGGCGCCGATTCGGACTCGTGGAAACACCGACGGCTGATCGCCCATGGTGCGGTCTCCTTGTTGGCCGGGCCGAGCGTGGCGGGATGCCGACGCCTACCGGTGAGTTGGGCAACATTAGACTTCGTTCGTGTCAGGCTCCGCTCTCCGCCGCCGGTGTTTGTATGTGACGTTGGTCACGATGCTGGTCGCCGGATGTGGGGGGAGCGACGAGGCGGATCCGGCGGCGGCGACGAGCTCGACCCGTGCCGACACCGCCGACACCGGCGACGCCACGACGGTGACCGCCACCGGCGCCCCGACCAAGCCGGGCACGGGGGTGTCGTCAACGCTGATGCTGTCGGAATCCTTCGCCGCCATCGACGAACCGGTGGGCTTCGGGGCGGAGTTCGTCGCGGCGGATGCGGGTGACTCGAGCGAGTTCACCCAGAGCACCGAGGGCGTCGCCTCGCTCGAGGTGGCGCTTCCCGATGAACCGGCCGCCGACGGGGTGACGGTGTCGTTCGACGGAACCGTGGGGGCGTCCGGTACGGGCTCGGGCGTGGCCCAGGTGGGCCTCGAGATCACGAGCGGCGGAAGCGTACGAGCCTCCCGGCTGACCGTCTTCGTCGAAGCCGATCTGGGGTACGCCGCGTACGGCGACGAGAGCGAGTCGGCCACCCGGCGCCTGCTGGCCGACGGGCTGTTGGAGGCCGGGGTGATCGACGAGGCGGCGCACGCCGAGCGACTCGCGTCGATCGAGGGCGGCACCGGCTGAACCCCGGCCGGCCCTGGCCAGGAGCTACCGGCCGGTCTGGATGTACTCCGTCATCTGTTCCTGCTCCCGCTTGAGGCGGGCCCGTTCGGCCTCGAGCTGGTCGAGGCGCGACTTGACGACATCGCCGATGGAGATGATGCCCACCATGAGGCCCTCCGACTCCACGACGAGGTGGCGGATGCGGTTGTCGGTCATCCGCTGGGCCAGTTCGGCCAGATCGTCGCCCATTGAGCAGGTGCGGACCGGCGACGTCATCACCTCCGACACCCGGCGGTCGAGCGCCGCCGACGACTCGTCGGCAAGGCGCCGAACCACGTCGCGTTCGGAGATGATTCCCTCGATCGCCGAGCCGTCGGCCGAGACGACGAGTGCACCGACGTTGTGCTCCCGAAGCCGGGCCACGACGTCGGCCACCGTCTCGTCCGGCTTGGCGGTGGCGATCGGGCTCGACTCCCCCGAGCCGGCCTTCTTTCCCTGAAGTACGTCCTCGACGTTCATATGTCCCCCTTGGCACCCAAGCTATCGCTCCGGCCCTGGTGTCGCCTCGCAGGTGGCGGGGCGGGTGGACCCCCGTTTCACAATGGCTGAAACACGCGCGAAGTTCGGTGGCCGAACCTACCGACCGGTAACCTCGCCCGGATGCAGGAGATTCTTGACGCCATCCAGTCCGACGCCAGCGGCGAGGACCTCGCCAACCTGGCCATCCCCGAGAGTTACCGGGCTGCTCACGTGCGGCGCGACGAACAGACGATGTGGGAGGGCTACGAGTCGGCCGACAAGGACCCCCGCAAGAGCCTGCACGTCGACGAGGTGGCCACGCCGGAGCTGGCACCCGACGAGGTGTACCTGGCCGTCATGGCCAGCTCGATCAACTTCAACACGGTGTGGACGTCGATCTTCGAGCCGCTGTCCACCTTCGGGTTCCTCGACCGGCTGGGCCGGGAGTCGGTGTGGGGCAAGCGCCACGCCCTCGACCACCACGTGGTGGGCTCCGACGCCTCCGGCGTGGTCGTGCAGGTGGGCTCGGCGGTGCGCAACTGGAAGCCCGGCGACCGGGTCACCGTGCACTGCAACCACCTCGACGACCAGGACCACTCGGCCCACAACGACTCGATGCTGGCCGCCAACCAGCGCATCTGGGGCTTCGAGACCAACTTCGGCGGCCTGGCCGACCTGTCGGTGGTCAAGGCCAACCAGCTGATGCCCAAGCCCGCACACCTCAACTGGGAGAGGCGGCGGTCAATGCGCTGTGCGCATCGACCTCGTATCGCATGCTGGTGGGCGACAACGCCGCCCGCATGAAGCAAGGCGACAACGTGTTCATCTGGGGGCGCCACCGGCGGCATCGGCGCCTACGCCACCCAGTTGGTGCTCAACGGCGGCGGCGCACCCGGTGGGCGTCGTGTCCAGCCCGAGCAGGCCGAGCTGCGCATCCTTTTCGATGGGTTGCGAGTTCGTCGTAGAACCGCAAGGCCGGGGGCTACCGGTTCTGGTCCGACGAACGCACCCAGGACGAGGGCGAATGGCGCCGGCTGGGCAGAAGGTTCGCGGGCTGATCGGCGACGACCCCGACATCGTGTTCGAGCATCCGGGTCGGTCGGCGATAGGGCCTCGGTGTTCATCGCAAGCAGGCAGCAAGGTCGTCACCTGCGCCGCCACCAGCAGCTACATGATCCGGTGACAACCGCCACCTGTGGATGAAGCTGAAGAGCATCATCTCGTCACACTTCGCCAACTACCAGGAGGCGTGGGGAGATGAACCGAGCTGATCAAACCAGGGTGCGATCATGCCCGTGATGTCCGACGTCTTCGCCCTCGACCAGGTGGGCAAGTCGCCTAGTCCACAAGAACCAGGCCGAAGGCAAGCTCGGCGTGCTGTGCCTGGCGCCGGAGGCGGGGCAGGGCGTCACCGACCAGGCCAAGCGGGAGGCGGTCGGCGAGGACCGCATCACGCTGTTCCAGCGCATGGCCGGGTCTCAGGCCTGAACCGGCCCGACCTCGACACGCAATCCAACCGACCACAAGGAGCCCACCCATGCTGCTGACCGAGATCGACCACGTCGCCATCGCCGTGCGTGACCTGGATGCCGCCATCGCCTGCTACGCCGAGGCGTTCAGGGCCGAGGTGGCCCAGCGAAGATCGTCGAGTCCGACGGAGTCGAGGAGGCGCTGGTGAAGGTGGCCGGCACCGAAAGCTACATCAGCTGACCGCCGCCACCCGGGACGACTCGCCGATCGCCAAGTCGATCGAGAAGCGGGGCGAGGGACTGCACCACATCGGGTACCGCGTCGGCGACGTGGCCGAGGCGCTGGCGTCGATGGTGGCCGCCAGCGCCGACCGCCATCGACCAGGAACCACGCCCCGGCTCACGGGGCACCACCGTGGCCTTCGTGCACCCCAAGGGGAGCTTCGGCACCCTCATCGAGCTGGTTCAGGAGTAGCCACCGGCTGACGGATCGACGAGCGGCGGGGCACCAAAACGACAACGGCCCCGGGCCGGTTGTGCCAGGCCCAGGGCCATCGTTTCGACGTGTCGGGCGCCCGCTGGGGCGCCTGGGTCAGCCGACCGAGTTGAGCTCGGCGGCGCGCCGGCGACGCTCGTTCTTGCGGCGCTTCCAGAACGACTGCTTCCAGTGCTTGGTGCGGTTCGGCGGCGCCGGAACGGCGTTGGAAGTCGGCATCTCGTGGTCCTCGCGGTAGCCGTGCGTGGCGTGGGGCCGGTCGAGCACCACCTCGTCCGCATCGCCCTCGATGGCGGCCACGTGAAGGTCTGGCGGACCTTCTGACGCAGGCGCCGATGTTCGCGCTTTCGGTCCTCCCGGGCCTCGGGGATCACTGAGGTCTGGGACTTCTGATGCCGTTGGGACATCCGCTTCCTCCTCGATGTCGGCCGGGACGCAGGGCGTCTCGGCGGTGACCCGGGCGCTCTGCCCGGGTGCCGCACTCGCGAGGTTGAGGCTCGCCCCCCGGCGACCGGATTCTCCGGCGTTGGAGAGGTTCACCGAGACCCCTCGGTCACGGCACTCCCCACCATAGGGGGTGAACCGGCCGCCGCGTGTCGCGTTCTGCTGAGAGGTCCCTTCGGCCCATCCGCCGGCCCGACGTGCGCGCGGGTCGACCCGTCCGTCCCTGACGAAGTGTCAGAAAAAGTGGCCGTTGACATCTCGTCGGGTCGGGTTCATGCTGAGCGGTGGGTGGCACCGAGGGGGTAGTCGCCGGGCCGATTCGTCGGTCCCAAGAAGTCATCGAGGGGGGCACGAATGCTGCTCTGATGGCATGAGATCGGGATCGATCCCACGTCCCAAGCGTGAGCTGGATGTTTCCTTGTCGGGTCCTTGGCCACAGGCCGACGCTCCGTCACGAACACCGGGCTCTCCCACCTGAAGGACGTCGGGCGGTCCCCGATCTTGCGTCCGGCCTCGGTCGGGCGTCCGACCTCGGGTGAAACCGAGGAATAGGGTTCAGCGACGCGTGCCCCGGCGGTGATCCCGGTACAGCACCACGTCCTGGCGCAACGGCACCAGGTCGCGTCGTTGCGCCCGCAGCTGTTCCTCGGCGGCGGCCCGGGTGGCTCGATCGTGCGCTTGGCCTGCTCGCCGCGGCCTCGTTCTCGGCCTGGGCCTCCATCAGCCGGCGCTCCAACTCCATCACCCGCTGAACGCCGACCAGGTTGAGGCCCTCGTTGGTCAACTCCTGGATCCGGCGAAGCAGATCGATGTCGGACTGGCTGTAGCGGCGGCTGCCGCCACCGGTGCGCGACGGTTCCACCAAACCCTTCCGCTCGTAGATGCGGGGTCTGGGGATGAACCCCGCCAACTCGGCGGCCACCGAATGACGTAGACCGCCTGGTCCTGGTCGTGCATGGCGTCTTACCTCCTCTGGTGGTCGACGGACGGGCTCACGATTCCTTGACGTCAGCCTCTCGCGGCGAGGGAATCATCGCGTGCAATTGTTCCAGCAACGCCCGCTGATCGGTGGTGAGGTTGGTGGGGGTGGTCACCTCGACGGTCACCAGCAGGTCTCCGGTGGCCTTCTTGGTCTCCACGCCGCGGCCCGCTTCACCCGAGGAGATCTTGTGGGAGGCGGTGCCCTCGGGGATCCGAAGGGGGTCACGCTTCCGCCGTCCAGCGTGGTCACCCGCAGCTTGGTGCCGAGGGCGGCCTCGGTGATCGAGATCGGGACGGTGAGACGAAGGTTGAGGCCGTCCCGGGTGAAGCGGGGGTGGGCGGCCACGTGCACTCGGACCATGAGGTCGCCGGGCGGGCCGCCGCCGGAACTGGGCGCGCCCTTGCCGCCGACCCGAATCGTGTCGCCGTCGCTCACCCCGCTGGGGATGCGGATCCGAACCTCGTGGGGTTCGCGCACCTTGCCGCTGCCACGACACAGCAGACACGGGTTGTCGATGATGTGGCCGGAGCCGTTGCAGGTGACGCAGGGCCGGCTGAAGCCGAAGAACCCCTGGTTCTCCTGGGTGACGCCCCGGCCGGAACAGTCGGGGCACACCCGCGGTTTGGTGCCGTGGGCCGCCCCGGTGCCGCTGCAGTCGGGGCAGGGGGCGTCGGTGCTCAGCTGCACGCCGGTGGTCAGGCCACGTGCACTGCGTCCTCGAAGCTGAGGTACACGTCGGTGATCAGGTCGGCGCCCTTGGTGGGCCGCGGTCGACGGCCACCGCCGCTGCCGGGCGCGCCGCGGTTGAACAGGCCCCCCAGCAGGTCGCTGAGGTCGCCGGCGTCGGCGCCCATCCCACCGGGGGAGAAGCCGCCGAAGCCACCACCCAGGAAACCGTCCGGACCGGCGCCGGCGGCGGCGAGCTTGCGGACCTCGTCGTACTCGGCCCGCTTCGACTCGTCGCCGATGACGTCGTAGGCGGCGGAGATCTTCTTGAACCGCTCCTCGGCCTTGGCGTCCCCGGGGTTGGCGTCGGGGTGGTTCTTGCGCGCCAACTTCCGGTAGGCGGAGGTGATCTCCTTCTGCGTGGCCGTGGAATCGACGCCCAGCGTCGTAGTAGTCCTTTTCAAACCATTCGCGTTGTGGAGCCCTGGGCGCCTCCTTCGGCAGTTCGTGGGCGAGTCGTGCCGCTCGCCGGGTGGATCAGGAGCGCCTTGACCATGGCGGGGCGCAGCAGCCGCTTGCGCCACTGGTAGCCGGTGCGCATGATGGCGGCCACGGTGGGCTCCTCGTCGTCGCCCTCCTCGGACATCACCGCCTCGTGCAGGTTGGGGTCGAAGGGCACCTCGACCTCGGTGACCGCGGTGAGGCCCTGGCGCTCCAGGGTGGCCAGCAGCTTGGCGGCCACCGGCGCCACCTCCTCGGCGCCGTGGGAGGCCGCCAGGTCGCAGTCGTCGAGCACCTCGAGCAGCGAGCGGACGAGCTCCTCGGCCGCCCGGTCCTGTTGCTCGGAACGCTGGGTCTCGACCCGGCGCTTGTAGTTCTCGAAGTCGGCCTGCACCCGCTGGGCGAGGGCGCGCATCTCGTCGCGTTCGGTGGAGATGGTCTCCACCAGCTGGGCGCACTCGTCGAGCTGCTGCTCGGCGGTGTCCCCGGCAAACGAGGTGGCCGCTGCGGCGGCCTCGTCCGACTCCTCGCCGGCGACGGCTCCCTCGTCGGGGGTCACGTCGTCGGCGGGCTCGGACTCGGTTGCCGCATCCTCGGACCCGTCGACCTCCGGGGACCCCACGTCCTCGGAGGTCTCGGTGGGTTCGGGCTCGACCTCGGCGGCCGAGCCCTCCTCGGCGGCGCTCATGCGTCGTCCTCGTCCTCGACGATCTCGGCATCGACGACATCGTCGTCACCACCGGTGCCGTCGGTGGTGGCCTCACCCGCCATCGGGTCGCCGCCCTGCGCAGCCGACTCGTAGATCTGCTGGCTGAAACGCTGGCTGGCGATCATCAGGCCCTCGGTCGACTGCTTGATCAGTTCCAGATCGTCGCCGTTGAGCGCCTCCTTGAGGGAGCCGAGCGAGTCGGAGACCTCCTTGCGCTCGTCCTCGGAGATCTTCTCGCCGTGCTCCCGGAGCAGCTTCTCGGTTTGGTACACGAGGGTGTCGGCCTGGTTGCGGGTCTCGGCCTCCTCCTTGCGTGCCTTGTCCTCGTCGGCGTGGGCCTCGGCGTCGCTCATCATCTGGTCGATCTGTTCCTTGCTCAGCGAGGACTGACCGGTGATGGTGATCGACTGTTCTTTGTTGGTCGCCCGGTCCTTGGCGGAGACGTTGACGATGCCGTTGGCGTCGATGTCGAAGGTGACCTCGACCTGGGGCACGCCGCGGGCGCCGGGGCAGGTCGACCAGCTGGAACTTGCCCAGCGTCTTGTTGTAGTTGGACATCTCCCGCTCGCCCTGCAGCACGTGGATCTCCACCGACGGCTGATTGTCCTCGGCGGTGGTGAACACCTCGGTGCGGCGGGTGGGGATCGTCGTGTTTCGCTCGATCAGCTTGGTCATGACGCCGCCCTTGGTCTCGATGCCGAGGGAGAGGGGCGTGACGTCGAGCAGCAGGACGTCCTTGACGTCGCCTTTGAGCACGCCGGCCTGGATCGCGGCGCCCATCGCCACCACCTCGTCGGGGTTGACGCCCTTGTGGGCCTCCTTGCCCAGCAGGTCGTGCACCATGTCGGCGACGGCGGGCATGCGGGTCGAGCCACCGACCAGGATGATGTTCTCGATGTCGCCCTTCGACATGCCGGCGTCGGTGATCGCCCGCTCGAGGGGCACCTTGCACCGCTGCAGCAGGTCGGAGGTCAGCTCCTGGAACTTGGCCCGGCTGAGGGTCTCGTCCAGGTGCAGCGGGCCCGACTCGTTCGCGGTGATAAACGGCAGGTTGATCTGGGTCTGCTGCACCTGGGACAGCTCGATCTTGGCCTTCTCGGCGGCCTCCTTGAGGCGCTGCATGGCCATGTTGTCCTTGCTCAGGTCGATGCCGTGGGCGCCCTTGAACGTGGCGACCAGCCAGTCGATGACCGTCTCGTCCCAGTCGTCGCCGCCCAGGGAGGTGTCGCCGTTGGTGGCCTTCACCTCGAACACGCCGTCGCCGATCTCCAGGATCGACACGTCGAAGGTGCCGCCGCCCAGGTCGAAGACGAGCACGGTCTGATCGGCGCCGCCCTTGTCCAGGCCGTAGGCCAACGCCGCGGCGGTCGGCTCGTTGATGATGCGCAGCACCTCGAGGCCGGCGACCTGGCCCGCCTCCTTGGTAGCGGTGCGCTGGGCGTCGTCGAAGTACGCCGGCACGGTGATGACGGCCTGGGTGACCGTGTCGCCCAGGTAGCTCTCGGCGTCCCGCTTCAGCTTCTGCAGGGTGCGGGCCGAGATCTCCTGGGCGTTGTAGGCCTTGCCGTCGATGTCGACCGACCAGTTGGTGCCCATGTGGCGCTTGACCGAGCGAATCGTGCGGTCGGGGTTGGTGATCGCCTGGCGCTTGGCCACCTCGCCGGAGAGGACCTCACCGTCCTTGGCGAAGGCGACCACCGAGGGGGTGGTGCGGCTGCCCTCGGAGTTGGGGATCACGATCGGTTCGCCGGCCTCCAGCACGCTGACGACCGAGTTGGTGGTTCCGAGATCGATTCCTACGGCCTTTGGCATGGCTGGGTCTCCTTGTTGCTTGTTTCGATGATGCGGGGGTTTCGAAGGTGTTGTCGGTGAGTCTGCCGGGCGGATCGGCCGCCGGCAACCTCCCGGTCACGGGCGTCAGTATAAAAGTTGAGTGTCCCGCTATCAAGTCGTGTGAGGGTGTGATGTGGTGCCGTCGGTCACCAGCCGGCCGCCGCTGGGGGGACCGGTCGATCGGATGCCGGCCGTGTCCGGCTGCTCCCGGACGCACACAATCGCTCCAGGGGCCCAATCGCTCCCGGGTGACGGCACGGCGTCGGCCGCGGGATAGCGGCTCCACCGCCGCGCCTGGCACGATGTGCCCATGGAACTGGTGCTGCTCCGTCACGGACAAAGCGAATGGAATCTGGCCAACATCTTCACCGGGTGGGCCGACGTCGACCTGTCGGATCAGGGGATGATCGAGGCGATCGAGGCCGGCGGGCTGATGGCCGACGCCGGGGTGATCCCGGACGTGGTGCACACCTCCCTGCAGAAGCGGGCGATCCGGACCGCCGAGGAGTCGCTGCGGGCGATGGACCGCCAGTGGATTCCGGTTTGCCGCCACTGGCGACTCAACGAGCGCCACTACGGCGCACTCCAGGGGCGCAACAAGGCCGAGGTGCGCGATGAGGTGTCGGCCGAACAGTTCCAGGAGTGGCGCCGCAGCTTCGACGTGCCGCCGCCCACCGTCGATTACGACTCCGAGCACCACCCGGTGAACGACGCCCGGTACGCCGACGTGCCCAGCGAGCTGCTGCCCGGCTCGGAAAGCCTGTCGATGGTGCTCCACCGGGTGCTGCCCTACTGGTTCGACCGGATCTGTCCGGACCTCAACGCCGGCCGCACGGTGCTGGTGTCGGCCCACGGCAACTCGCTGCGGGCGCTGGTCAAGCACCTCGAGGGGATCAGCGACGCCGACATCGCCGAGCTGAACATCCCCACCGGCGTGCCGATGCGCTACGAGCTGGGCGCCGACTACCGCCCGCGCACGACGATGGCCGTCGAGGACCGCTACCTGGGCGACCCCGAGGAGATCGCAGCGGCCGCCAAGGCGGTCGCCAACCAGGGCAGGTAGCCGTCGAGGTCGCCGGGCGTAGCCTGCAGGCGATGACGGCCAACTCCCGAGCGATCGCGGCGCTGAACCTGGCGGTGTACTACCTCGATCGCGGGTTCGAGCCGGCGGCGAAGGCCAAGGCGTTCGCCAAGGCCGCCGACGCCGTGTCCGCCCTCGACGACGACGAACTGCTGCGGCGCGCCGACCACGACACGCTGACCGACCTCGACGGGGTGGGACCGTCCACCGCGTCGGTGATCGCCGACGCGGTGCTCGAGCGGACGCCCACCTACCTGAACAAGCTGGAGGCGCGCACAAGGCTGGACGTCGGTGCCGGGGCACAGCTGATCGAGGCTTGCCGCAGCGACCTGCACAGCCACTCGACGTGGTCGGACGGCGGCGCCTCGATTCGGACGATGGCCCTGACGGCGAAGGCGCTGGGCCGAACCCACCTCGCCCTCACCGACCACTCGCCGCGACTGACGATCGCGCACGGGCTCACGCCCGAACGGCTCGCCGACCAGCTGAAGGAGGTGGCGGCGCTCAACGAGGAGCTGGCGCCGTTTCGGATCCTCACCGGCTGCGAGGTGGACATCCTGGCGGACGGTTCCCTCGACCTGCCCGACGAGATCCTGGCCGGCCTCGACGTGGTGGTCGCCTCGGCCCACTCCAAGCTGTCGATGGACAAACGGCCGATGACCGAACGGTTGGTGCGTGCGGCGGTCAACCCGCACGTCGACATCCTCGGCCACTGCACCGGCCGCAAGCTGGTCGGCCGTGGCCGCCCGCAGAGCGCCTTCGACGCCGAGTTGGTGTTCGCCGCCTGCGCCCAGTTCGGCACCGCGGTCGAGGTCAACTGCCGACCCGAGCGCCAGGATCCGCCCGACGACCTGCTCGATCTGGCACTCGAATGGGATTGCCTTATCGCCGTCGACTCCGACGCGCACGCCCCCGGACAACTGGAATGGGTGGCACACGGGTACGACCGACTGGGCAAACGGGGCGTGCCCCCGGAACGCATCCTCACCACCTGGGACGCCGACCGGTTGCTCGACTGGTGCGACCAGTCCGCCTGACCGGACGCTCGAACCGGGCGCAACCGACGGCCCGGAGACGGCGAGCCCGGCCGTCGAGCCGCCTCGCCGCGTCGACCTTCGAACGGGCCGAAACCCACGGGTAAGGTCGCACGGATGAAGAAGATCCTGGCCAAGCTCTTCCTCCGACTCGCCCGCCTGAACTTCGTTGGCGAACCGCCCAAGGAGTCGTGCGTGCTGGTGGCCGGCCCGCACACCAGCAACTGGGACTTCCTGTTCATGTTGGCCTACGCCTGGGCGAAGGACGTGCCGCTGCGGTGGTTGGGCAAGGAGGAGCTCTTCCGGGGTCCACTGGGCCCGATCATGCGGGCGACCGGGGGCATCGCGGTCGACCGCGCCCATCCCGGCGGCCTGGTCGAGCAGCTGGAGGAACGCTTCCGCACCGGCCCGCGCATGGGGTTGGTGATCACGCCGGAGGGGACCCGCTCCAAGCGCGACTACTGGAAGTCCGGCTTCTACCGAATCGCCCGCGCCGCCGACGTGCCGGTGGCGATGGGGTACATCGACTGGCCCAATCGCACCGGCGGGTTCGGTCCGTCGTTTCGCCTGAGTGGCGACGTGACCGCCGACATGGACAAGATCCGCGACCTGTACGACAACGTCACCGGCATCCGACCCCAGGGTCAGACCTCGCCGCGGCTGCGCGAGGAGGACCGCCAGGACGAGGTCGACGAGGCCGCCGAATAAGTCCGGGGCGGGGCTACGGCGTGGGGGCCTCCGGGAACAGCTCGAACAGCTCGGCCGGTGCGGCCCTGTGATGGCGCCGCAGCCGGGTGGCTGGGGCTACGGCGTAGGGGCCTCGGGAAACAGCTCGAACAGCTCGGCCGGTGCGGCGATCTCCACCTGGTCGTAGGTGCAGGAGGCGGCGGAACGGTCCGGGCGCCATCGCTGAAAGCGGGCGGGGTGGCGGAAGCGCCCCTTGGTGAGTTGCTCGACGACCACCTCGGCCACCAGCTCCGGCCGAAGCGGCACCCAGCTGTGGTCGCGTTTGGCCGACCAACGGTTGGGGGCGCCGGGCATGCGCACCTCGCCGTCGGCGTGGCGTTGGGGATCCGCCCACTCGAACCACGGGTGGGGGTCGTCCTCGCCCAGGCGATACGGCTCGAGCAGCTCGGCCAGTTCCGGGCGCTGGGCCGCCTTGAAGGCCGAGGCCACGCCGACGTGCTGGAGTGCGGCCGACGGGTCACCCTCCGGCGAGTCGTAGAGCCCCAGCATCATCGAGCCCACTCCGTCGCCGGACTTGTGCACCCGATACCCGGCGACGACCACGTCGACCGTGTGCCGGTGCTTCACCTTGGTGAGCGAGCGCTTGTCCTCCTCGTACGCGCCAGCCGACGGCTTGGCCATCACCCCGTCGAACCCGGCCCCCTCGAAGCGGGTGAACCAGTCGCGGGCGACCGCCGGGTCGTCGGTCACCGGCGACAGATGGATCGGCGGGTTGGCGTCGTCCAGCAGCGAGGCGAGCGCACCGCGCCGCTCGGCAAACGCCATCGGGCGAAGGTCGAGCTGGTCGAGCGCCAACAGGTCGAAGGCCACCAGGGACGCCGGGGTCTCGGCCGCCAGCCGGTCGATGCGGCTCTCCGCGGGATGGATCCGGTTGCCCAGCAGGTCGAAGTCGAGGCCGTCGGGCGTGACGACCACCACCTCGCAGTCGACGACGCACCGCTGCGGGAACTGTTGTCGGATCGGATCGATCAGCTCGGGAAAATAGCGGGTCAGCGACTTCTGGCCCCGGGAGGCCAGCTCCACCTCGTCGCCGTCGCGGAACACCAGGCAGCGGTAGCCGTCCCACTTCGGTTCGTACAGCAGCCCGTCGGCCTCGGGCACGGTGGTGGTGGCCTTGGCCAGCATCGGTTTGATCGGCGGCATCACCGGCAACTGCACCTGGGCTCCTCCCGAGGACGACCACCGAACCGTAGCTGGGGCCGATCCGCGGCGGTGGTGCCCAAGCCGCCCACCCGAAGCGTGGTGGCGGCCCGACGGGGTGGGGCTCATTGGTGCGGCTGTGCCACTCGGCTCTAGCGTTGCGCTCCGTATGGGAAACAGCATGAGCGAGCGCATTGACGACCTGAATCGGCGCCGGGAGGAGTCGCTCCACGCCGGATCGGACCGTCTGGTCGAGCGCCAACGCTCCGGCGGCAAGATGCTCGCCCGCGAACGGCTGGAGTACCTGCTCGACGAGGGGTCGTTCAACGAGCTCGACCAGCTGGCGCGGAGCCGCTCCAACTCCCTCGACGCCGACAACCGCCCGTACGGCGACGGCGTGATCACCGGCTGGGGCACGGTGGACGGTCGCAAGGTGTTCGTCTTCAGCCAGGACTTCACCGTGTTCGGTGGGGCGCTGGGCGAGGTGTTCGCCGAGAAGATCCACAAGGTGATGGACCTGGCGCTGAAGGCCGGGCGCCGCTGGTGGGCCTCAACGACGGCGCCGGGCGCCCGCATCCAGGAGGGTGTGGTCAGCCTGGCCAGCTACGGCGGCATCTTCCACCGCAACGTGAAGGCCTCCGGCGTCACGCCGCAGATCTCGGTGATCATGGGCCCGTGCGCCGGTGGCGCCGTGTACAGCCCGGCGATGACCGACTTCATCTTCATGGTCGACGAGACCTCGCACATGTTCATCACCGGCCCCGACGTGGTGAAGACGGTGACCGGCGAGGAGGTCACGCTCGAGGAGCTGGGCGGCGCCGGTGCGCACTCGTCCAAGTCGGGCGTCGCGCAGTTCGCCGGACCCGACGAGCGGTCGGTGCTCGACGACGTGAAGTTCCTGCTGAGCTTCCTGCCCGCCAACAACCTGGAGGAGCCGCCGTTCCTCCCCTCGGCCGATCCCGCCGACCGGCTGGTGCCCGAGGTGTCGGACATGATCCCCGACAACGCCAACATGCCCTACGACATGGGCGAGGTCGTGCGGGCGATCGTCGACGACGGCGAGTACTTCGAATACGCCCCCCGTTGGGCCGGCCAGATCACCTGCGGCTACGCCCGCATCGGCGGCCAGTCGGTGGGCATCGTCGGCAACAACCCCGCCATGTACGCCGGGGTGCTCGACATCGAGTCCTCCGAAAAGGCCGCCCGGTTCGTCCGCACCTGCGACGCGTTCAACGTGCCGCTGGTGACCTTCGTCGACGTCCCCGGGTTCCTGCCCGGCGTCGACCAGGAGCACAACGGCATCATCCGGCACGGCGCCAAGCTGCTCTACGCCTACTGCGAGGCCACCGTGCCCCGCATCCAGGTGATCACCCGCAAGGCCTACGGCGGGGCCTACGTGGTGATGAACTCCAAGAGCATCGGCGCCGACCTGGCCTTCGCCTGGCCGTCCGCCGAGCTGGCCGTGATGGGCGCACAGGGTGCGGTCGAGATCGTCAACCGGCGCGACCTGGCCGCCGCCGAGGACCCGGTGGCCAAGCGGGCCGAGCTGGTGGCCGAATACGAGAAGAACCACCTCAACCCGTGGGAGGCCGCCGACCGCGGCTACATCGACGACGTGATCGACCCGGCCGAGACCCGGCGCAAGCTGGTCGCCGGCCTGGAGATGCTGCGCTCCAAGCGCGAGGAACTGCCCGCCCGCAAGCACGGCAACGTGCCGCTGTGAGCGCCGCCGGCGAGACCACCTCGACCCCTCCCCGGGTGGCGATCACCCCGACCCCCACCGACGACGAGGTGGCGGCGATCGTGGCCGCGATCCAGGTGGCCACCCCGGGTGGGGCGGCCGAGGATCGCCGCAGCGCACCCCGGTGGCGGTTCTCGGGCCGCTGGTGGTCGAAGCCGGCGCCGATGCGCCGTCGGCGCCCCTGGGGCGTCTAGGCGGAGGTAGGTTGGCCACGATGGAGCTGACCACGGTGGCCCCCGACGAGGTGGTGGTCCACGACGGACCGACCGTCCACCGGCACCTCGGCCTGGAGCCCGCCACCGACTACGACTTCGACGGGCTGAGCGTCATGACGCTGCCCGAGCCCAAGGGCGAGCTGCTGGGCACGTTCGCCACGGTCAACGACGTCCACTTCGGCGAGACCACCGCCGGATTGATCGACGGCGCCGGGGAGGGGTTTTCCGTGCCGCCGGGCACCACGCCCTACCCGACGCTGATGAACACCGACGCGGTGGCCGAGATGGCCGAGCTCGACCCCCTGGCCGTGCTGGTCAAGGGCGACCTCACCACCGACGGCTCGGCGGAACAGCTCGCCGAGTTCGAGGCCACGTTCCGGCCGACCTTCGGCGACCGGCTGCACTTCATCCGCGGCAACCACGAGAGCTATCACCACGTCAACGTCGGGCCCGCCTACGAGCGGGTGGAGCTGCCGGGCGTGCTGGCGATCATGGTGGACACCTCGCGCGACGGGCACCCCAACGGCGACCTGGCCGCGAGCCTGCTGGAACGACTCGAGGACGAGGCCGCCGACAGCGACGTGCCGGTGTTGATCTTCGGCCACCACCACATCTGGCTTCCCGAGGAGGACACCCGCGACGACGGGTTCTTCGGCATCATGCCCGGCGCCTCGGAGGCCCTCCAGCGGGCGATCGCCCGGCATCCCAACATCCGGGGCTACTTCGCCGGGCACACCCACCGAAACCGGCGCAGGTTCGTGGCCGCCACCGGCGACGTGCCCTACGTCGAGGTTTCGAGCACCAAGGACTTCCCGGGCGGTTGGGCCGAGTACCGCATCCACGAGGGCACGCTGGTGCAGGTGTTCCGCCGGGTGTCCACCCCGAGGGCGCTGGCGTGGACCGACCGCACGCGGGGCATGTTCGGCGGGATCTACCCCGCCTACTCCTTCGGCGAACTCGGCGACCGGTGTTTCGAGATCGACCTGCGCCCGTGACCGCGCATCGACGGCGAAGCGGGTGCGCTGATCGACCCGTCCCCGGACGATCGATGGCCAGAGGCGGATCCGTCGGATCCACCCGCCGCCGGCCCGCTGGTGGGGCTGCGCGTGCTCGAGCTCGCCACCGTGCTCGCCGGTCCCGGTGCCGGGAGGCTGCTGGCGGACCTGGGGGCGGACGTCGTCAAGGTGGAACACCCCGAGCGACGGGACCCCACCCGGTCGATGGGTTCCCCGCGCCCGACGGCGGCACGTCGCTGCTGTGGCGGTTGACCGCCCGCAACAAGGTGCTGCGAACCGCCGACCTGAAGACGGCGGACGGCCTGGCCGAGGTGCGCTCGTGGGTGGCCCGGGCCGACGTGCTGATCGAGAACTTTCGGCCGGGGACCCTCGAACGGCTCGGCCTGGCTCCCGAGGTGTTGTGGGAGGACAACCTGAACCTGATCGTCACCCGGGTGACCGGCTTCGGGCAGAACGGACCGTATGCCGCCAAGCCGGGCTTCGCCACGATCGCCGAGGCGATGTCCGGTTCGCCGACGTCAACGGCAGCGCCGAGGGCCCTCCGCTGTTGCCGCCGATCGCGCTGACCGACGAGCTGACCGCGGTGGTCGCCGCCTACGCCACGATGGCGGCGGTGCATGCCGGGGTGGGGCAGGTGGTCGACGTCAGCCTGCTCGACAGCCTGTTCTCGTTCATGGGCCACAACTGGGCGGCCTACGCCGGCGACGGCACCCTGCAACCCCGCATGGGTTCGGAGCTGCCCTACTCGGTCCCCCGCAACACCTATCGGTCCGCCGACGGGCACTGGTTGGCGCTGTCGGCGTCGGCGGACACGGTGGCGGCCCGGGTGGCCCGCCTGGTGGGGCTGGGCGACGACGAGCGCTTCGGCACCTTCGCCGGACGGGTCGAGCACCGGGCCGAACTCGATGCGGCGGTCGCATCGTTCATCGGCGCCCGCACCCGCGCCGAGGCGGTGGCGGCCTTCGAGCAGGCCGACGCTGCGATCGCCCCGATCCACTCGATGGCCGACGTGGCGACCGACCCGCATTTCCTCGAGCGGGAATCGATGGTGACCGTCGACGGGGTGGGCATGCCCAGGTGCTCGCCCGCTTCTCCAAGACGCCCGGCGGTCAGGTGGGCGGGCCGGGACGGGACCGCTCAGTAGCGGGTCTCACAGGGAATGCCGTTGCCGTCGGCATCCATGTGGCCCGGCCGACCCAGCCCGTTCCAGATGCCGACCGCCTCGTCGAAGGGCACCCGCGCAGGGCGAGGTAACCGCACCAGCTTCCGGCGGCACCGGCGGTGGCAGCTCGACGGTGGCCCGCTTCTCGGGCGACGGCGGGGGATCGGTGATGTCGGGTGGGCGGGCCGAGTTCGGCATCGTCATGTCGGGGATCGCCACGTCGCCGATGGGCTTGGCGGTTGCTGCGGGCGGCACGTACTTCTCGGCGCTGCCCTCCTCGACGATCGGATCGATCCCGGGCACCGCCACCACGTGCAGGGTGTCGGGCGTGTCGCCGGCGCGGGTGACCTCCACCGAGAACGCCCCGGCCCGCCGAACCAACGTGAACGAGCAACAGGAGGCCTCCTCCACCACCAGCCGGAGGGCCCGTTGCCGGGCACGACCATCGAGCCGGAGCCGCTTGTGACCGGGGCCTCTCCGGCGGCCGATCCCCGGATGCCCGGGGCCACCTCGGCGCCGTCGGTGGCGGCAAGGAGATGTCGGTGGTGACCGCGGCGGGCAGCCGACCCCAGGCGACCAGCCCGTCGATCACGCCCGGCGGTGCGACGATGACCCGGTCGGTCAGGTCGTAGCGACCGTCGACGTCGGGGAGGTCCGCGGCGGTGTCCTTCGAGGCGAGCTGCATGACCAGCGTGGCCTGGTCGCCGGCGGCGATGCCCGTGCCCGGTTCGGCCACCTCGCCCTCCGCCAGTTCGGACAGCGGCTCGGCGCCGCTCGGCTTGGCGGTCGTGGTCGACGCCGACCCGCTGGTGGCCACGGCGTTGGAACCGGGCCGTGAGATCTCGTCACTCTCCGTGAAGCTGCACCCGGCGGCGAGAACCACGGCGACCGCGGTGACCCAGAACGCACGTCGCATCATGTGGGGGTCCCTCACTTTCGGCCGGATCGGTGACCATACCGACTGGGTGCCAAAGTTTGAAGTCGCCACGTGGGATTTCCCGTCACGTCCGCCACCGAGAGTGTTCATCGGGCGTCGGCCGGTGCCGCCGTGCCAGCCGGGCTCGCGCTCGGCGGCCATCGCCCCGCTGAGGGTGAGGTGAGACTGAAGGTGCGGGGATCGAGGTGGCGGAGCGGTCGAGCGAGCGAGGGGCCCCGCTACTCGGCGGTGGCGACCTCGATGCGGTCCTGGCTCCACTCCCGGGCCGCCACCAACGCCACCTGACCCTGTTCGAGCAGTTCCTCGGTGCTGAAGGCGTGGGCGGGGTAGCAGGCAACGCCGGCCCACAACGTGCTCTGGGGATGGCGGGTGGCCAGCGCCCGGCGGATGCGCTCGACGGTCCACACCGCCCCGTTCTCGGGCGTGTCCTCCAGGATGAGGGCGAAGGAGCCGTCGTCGAGCCGGCAGGCGGTGTCGGCGTCGCGCAGCGTCTCGCGGACCACCGAGCTGACCCCCTCCGGGTCGGTGGCGGTGACCGACGACGAGCCCACGCCCTCGACCACGTGAAGCAGCGCGACCGCCACCGGGCGCAGGTGGCGTCGGGCCGAGGCGATGCGGGCGTCGAGCGCCACCCGGAAGTAGGCCTCGGAGAACAGTCCGGTCTCGACGTCGGTGAGCGTTCCGCCGGGGTGGTCGGCGCTGCCGACGTGCGAGCTGGGGGCGGGGGCCGGTTCGGCGTTGGCGGCCGACGGTTGGGGCTCGACGATCGACACCGTGGCGTCGTGGCGGTCGGCGCCCGAGCCGGCATCGGCCAGCTGGGAGGTGAGCGTGGCGACCGAGGCCTCGGCCTCGGCGCGTCCGCGGCGTTCGTCGGCCAGGTTGGCCTCGGCCTGCGATACGGCGTCACGGGCCTTGGCGATCTCGGCCTCGGCCTGGGCGTCACGCAGGGAGTGCTCCTGGGAGGCCATCGCCGACCACATGCCGAACACGCCGGCCATCATGCCCGCCACTCCTGCGGCGAGACCCAGCTCGCCCTGGCTGCTGCCGGCGGACACGGCCAACACGCCGCACACCAACGCGATGACGCCCGATGCGGCGGCAATGAGTCCTCGATGATCCAACACAATGACTCCTTCGGCCCTAACTCTGAATTCTCAAGTGATTGGGTGGGGGAACTGATTCCCGGATCGGTTGCCGGCGGCGTGCCGACGAGCCCATTGCGTCGGGCTCACCGTCGTGCGATCGCCAGGTCGGCGATGTCGTCCATGATCGCAGCCAGCTCGAAGTCCTTGGGTGTGTAGACGGCGGTGATGCCGTTGGCGAGCAGGTTGGCCTCGTCGTCGGGAGGGATGATGCCCCCGACGACCACCGGCACGTCCACCCCGTCCTCGGCCAGCAGGCGGACGACCTCGGGCACCAGTTCCAGGTGGGAACCCGACAGGATCGACAGGCCCACCACCTCGACGTCCTCGTCCCGTGCGGCCGCGGCGATCTGTTCCGGCGTCAGGCGAATGCCGGCGTAGATCACCTCCATGCCGGCGTCCCGGGCGGCCACCGCGATCTGTTCGGCGCCGTTGGAGTGGCCGTCCAGGCCGGGCTTGCCCACCAGGAGGCGCACCGGGCCGCCGCTGAGCGCCTGCACCCGCTTGGCGACCGCGGTCAGACCGTCGTTGCCGGGCCCGGCACCGGTGGCGGTGCCCACGCCGGTGGGGGCGCGGTACTCACCGAAGACCTCGCGCAGCACCCCCGCCCACTCGCCGGTGGTGCCGCCCGCCTCGGCGAGGGCGATCGTCGCCTCCATGAGGTTCTCGTCGGTGCGGGCCACCCGCTCCAGCTCGCCGAGCGCAGCGTCGACGCCGCCCTGGTCGCGCTGCTCGCGCCAGGCCTCGACGTCGGCGATCGTCTCCGCCGCTGTTGCGGCGTCCACCTTGAGGATCGACTCGTTGCCGCCCAGCGGCGACTCGGCCGACTCGGTGAATCGGTTGACGCCGACCACGGGCAGTTCGCCCGCCTCGATCCGCCGGATCCGCTCGGTGTGGCTGCGCACCAGCCGACCCTTCAGCTCGTCGATCGCCTCGAACGCCCCGCCGAGCGCCAACACCTCGTCGAGTTCGGCCTGGGCCTCCTCCATCAGGTTGGAGGTGAGGGCCTCCATCACGTGGCTGCCCTCGAACAGGTCGTCGTACTCCAACAGGTCGGTCTCCATCGCCAGCACCTGCTGGATGCGCAGCGACCACTGCTGGTCCCACGGTCGGGGCAGCCCCAGCGCCTCGTTCCAGGCGGGCAGCTGGAGCGAGCGGGTGCGGGCGTCGCGCGACAGGGTGACGCCCAGCGCCTCCAACACGATGCGCTGCACGTTGTTCTCCGGCTGGGCCTCGGTGAGCCCCAGGCTGTTGACCTGCACGCCGTAGCGGAAGCGGCGGGCCTTGGGGTCGGTCACCCCGTAGCGCTCCTCGGTGATCCGGTCCCACATCTTGGTGAACGCCCGCATCTTGGCGGTCTCCTCGACGAACCGGATGCCTGCGTTGACGAAGAAGGAGATCGAGGCGACCACCTCGGGCAGCTTCTCGGCGGGCACCTGGCCGGAGTCGCGCACGGCGTCGAGCACCCCGATGGCGGTGGCCAGTGCGTAGGCGATCTCCTGGGTGGGCGTGGCCCCGGCCTCCTGCAGGTGGTAGCTGCAGACGTTCATCGGGTTCCACTTCGGCACGTGGGTGTTGCAGAAGGCGAACATGTCGACGATCAGCCGGCGGGAGTGCTCCGGGCCGAAGATGTAGGTGCCCCGCGACAGGTACTCCTTGACGATGTCGTTCTGGGTGGTGCCCCGCAGCGCCTTCGAGTCGACGCCGTTGGCTCTGGCGTTGGCGACGTACAGGCCGAGCATCCAGGCGGCGGGCGCGTTGATCGTCATCGACGTGTTCATCTCGCCCTGGGGGATGCCGTCGAGCAGGGTGGCCATGTGGCCGAGGTGGGCGACGGGCACGCCGACCTTGCCGACCTCGCCCCGGCTGTGCGGGTCGTCGGGGTCGTACCCGGTCTGGGTGGGCAGGTCGAACGCGATCGACAGCCCGGTCTGGCCCTTGGCCAGGTTGGTCCGATAGAGCTCGTTGGACGCCTTGGCGGTGGAGTGCCCCGAGTAGGTGCGCATCATCCAGGGACGGTCCGGGGCCCGGCGGGGAGACTCGGTGTGCGGCGAAGGGGTGTCCATGGCTGCATTCTTTCTGGAATCGGCGCCGGGTGTCACACCGATGCCCCGCCCCGACGCGCCGATGCCCCGCCGTGGCGGGGCATCGGTGGCGACCGGAGCGCAGATGTTTGGGGCCCATCGTGAGATGGCAGGTGGCTGGAGGTACCGGCCCCACCACGTCTTCGGTGCGTCATCCGGTGTGGCAGCACCGGGTTCTTGTCCCCGATACGGCGGTATCGGAGCGTGGGGCACTCCATGGCGGTTGCGCCCCGGTCGGCCTTGGCGGGTCCGACACCACCACCTTCGGCCGACCGGCCCGACGACTTGAGGAACCGGGGCCGAGAGGGGCCGAACGGCCCCCTGCGGTGTCGGCCCGGCCGTGGCGTGCAACCCGATGGCGATCCGGCGTCGGCGGCGTGCAGCGGGCACAATGGTTGACGCCGAGCAGGGCTACCGTGGCCAGGCCCGGGGACCGGAACACCGCAGGGGAAGGGAGGGGCCGATGATGGGCACGTTGCTGGCGCAGAACCCCGAACTCTTCCTGGGCGAGGACCTGCTGGCCTGGTTGGTGCTGGCCTTCGGGGCGGCGCTCGTCGTCGGCAACGGGGCGGCGCTGGTGCGTCCCCCCGAGCAGGCCCGCGACAAGGCCAACCCGCGCCCACCGCTGGGACGGGCGATCTCGATGATCGTCGTCGGTCTGCTCGCCGCGGTGTGGGGCCTCGCATCGCTTCTCGGCGGGTCGTGATGAACGCGACGACCGCCACGACGACGGCCCCCGACGGGACGGCCCCCGCGGACTCCCCGGCGCTGCGGGCCACCGGCATCGGCGTCAGCTACGGGGGCGTCAGGGCCACCGACGACGTGTCGATCACCGTGGCACGCGGTGAAATCGTCGGATTGATCGGCCCGAACGGCGCCGGAAAGACCACGTTGGTCGACGCCTGGTGCGGGTTCGTCGACCACGACGGTTCGGTGGAGGTCGGCGGACGCGACGTCACCGGGTGGCGGGCGCACCGACGGGCGCGCTCGGGTTTGGCCCGCACCTGGCAGTCGGTCGAGCTCGTCGAGGACCTGACGCTGGCGCAGAACTGCCTGGTGGCGGCGCCCCACGCGAGCGCCGCCCACATCGAGGCCACCCTCGACCGGGTCGGGCTGACGGGCGAGGCCGCGTCGCACCCGGGGCAGTTGTCGCTGGGCCACCGCAAGCTGGCCGGGGTGGCCCGCGCGGTCGTGGCCGATGCGGCGGCCGTGTTGCTGGACGAGCCGGCCGCCGGCCTGGACCCGGCGGAGACCGAGGCGCTCGCCGAGGTGGTGCGGTCGCTGGCCGACGACGGCCTGGGGGTCGTGCTCATCGAGCACGACACGTCGCTGGTGTTCCGCCTGTGTTCCCGGGTGGTGGTGTTGGTGGGCGGCCGGGTGCTGACCGACGGCCCGCCCGAGCAGGTTCGGGCCGACCCGCGGGTGATCGCGGCCTACCTGGGCACGCAGACGTGACCGGGTCGGCGTCCGGAGAGCCGGGGAACGGGGAAGCGAGCACGGCGAGGACCCCTGCGCTTCGGGTGGACGGGCTGAGCGCCGGGTACGGGGACGCCCTCGTCCTGAGCGGGCTGTCGCTGTCGGTCGACCCGGGGGAGATGGTGGCCGTCCTCGGCCGCAACGGGGCCGGCAAGACCACCGCGCTGCTGGCGCTGGCCGGGCTGGTCCCGACCACCGCCGGGACCGTCCGCGTGGGGGACGTCGACCTGACCGCCGCCAAACCCGGGGCCAGGGTGTCGGCCGGGCTGGTGTCGGTGCCCGACGACCGGGGCCTGTTCCCCAGCCTGTCGGTGGCCGAGCACTTCCGGCTGATCGGGTCGTCGGTGGATGAGGCGGCGGCGCTCTTCCCCGGGTTGGCCAAACTGGCGGGACGGCGGGTGGGTGCGTGTTCGGGTGGCGAACAGCAGCAGGTGGCGGTGGGGCTGGGCATGGTGCGTCGCCCCAAGGTGCTGTGCGTCGACGAGTTGTCGATGGGCCTCGCCCCGCAGGTGGCCGGCGAGCTGCTGGCCGGGCTGAGGACGCTGGCCGACGAGGGTGACACCGCCGTGATCGTCGTCGAGCAGTTCGTCGACGCCGTGCTGGCGGTGGCCGACCGCGGGCTGGTGCTCAGCGAGGGTCGTGTCACCCACGACGAGCCGGCGGCGGCGCTGCTGGCCGACCACGCCTCGCTCGAGGCCGCCTACCTCGGCTGACCGAACCGCTCGCGACGCGGGCTCGCCTCGCCGAGGGGCACGGTGAGGCTCACCTCGGTGCCCCCACCCGGGGTGCTTCGCCATCGGGCCGCCCCTCCCACCTCCGCCAGGCGCCCCTGGATCGACTGGGTCATGCCGATGCCCCGCTCGGCCGAGTCGACGTCGAACCCGCGGCCGTCGTCCTTGACCGACACGAACACCTCCTCGTCGCCCAACTCGACGTAGAGCGTCACCGTCGTGGCGTCGCCGTGCTTGGCGGCGTTGGTCATCGCCTCGCCCGCCGCCCCCGACAGCGCGGCGATCACCCGCGGGTCCACGCCGTCGGCCCCGGCCGTTCCGGGGTCGTCGTCGAGGCCCACCCCGACCACCTGGACCCGGAGGCGGTGGGTCCGTTCCGCCCGAAGGGCGGCCTGGCGCAGCGCGGCGCCGAGCCCCAACCGGTCCTCCGGGGTGGCGGTGTCGCCGAAGAGCCACGACCGCAGGTCGAGTTCCTGGTCCCGGGCGAGGCGGGCCAGCTCGTCGTCGCTGCTGCGACGCTGGACGACCGCCAGGGTCTGCAGCACCCCGTCGTGCAGCTCGCGCGCCATCTCCTCGCGCACCTCGGCCTGGGCCACCCGCCGTTCGGCCCGACGCAGGCGCTCGACGATGGCGCCGGCGGCCACACCGGCGACCACCCACAGCGCCACGGTCGAGGCGATCGACAGCGATTGACCGCCGGCGTCGGTCAGCCGGGCCAGCTCGCCCACCACCGCACGTCCGGCCAGGGCGACCCCGTTGACGGCCCCGAGCGCAAGCGACACGACCAGCCCGCCACGGCGGCCCCAGATGATGGCGGCGCCCAGAACCGGCATCAGCGGCCAGGCCGAGGCGAATCGCTGGCCAACCGCCGAGTCCCACACCCAGGGGTCGGCCACCAACAAGGCCGCCGCCAGCACCGACTCGATCGACGTGATCATCCCGGCGGTGCGCTCGGACATCGGCGAGCGGACCCGGGCGAACTCCCACGCCGACCACGCCCCGATCACCGCCAGCCCACCCCACGCCACCGCCCGGTTGGCGACGTCGTCCCTGGCCACGGTGACGACGACGGCCATCCAGGCGAACACCGCCAGGCGGGCCAGCGACAGTCCCCGCAGCAGCGACGCCTCGAGTTCGCTCAGACCGTCCGCTCCGGTGCCGGTGGGGAGAGCTGGGGCGGCCACCCGGCCAACGCTACCGGCGGGTGTGCCCGGCGTCGGCGAGCGCCGTCGCCAGGTCGGCCGCCAACGCGGCGTTGTTCTCGGCCAGCGCCAGGTTGGCGGGCACCGACCGGCCCTCGGTGGCCGTGCCGATCGCGTCGAGCACCCACGGGGTGACCCCGGCCCCGGTCACGCCCGCCGCCCCGGCCGCGATGAGGGCGGCATCGATGTGGGGGCTCAGCTCGTCGTGCGCGATCTCGGCCTCGACGGGGATCGGGTTGGCCACCAGCAGTCCGCCGCGGTGGCCGAGATCACGGGACGCCCGCACGATGCCGGCGAGTTGCTCCAGCCGGTCCACCCGATGGGGCACCGGGTGGCCCGAGTCGCGCGAGTAGAACGCGGGGAAGGCGTCGGTGCGCCAGCCGAGCACGGGCACCCCGAGGGAGTCGAGGCGTTCGAGCGTCGCACCCAGGTCGAGAAACGCCTTGGCCCCGGCGGACACACACACGACGGGCTCGCGGGCGAGCGCCCCGAGGTCGGCCGACACGTCCCCGGTCTCCGCCCAGCCACGGTGCACGCCGCCGATGCCGCCGGTGGCGAACACCGGCAGGCCCGCCAGTGCGGCCAGGCGCATCGACGCCGCCACCGTCGTCACCCCGACCGGCCAGCGGGCACCGACGGCGACGCCGAGGTCGCGGGTCGAGATCTTGGCCTCGGCCTCCAGGATCCGCTCGTGCTCGGAGGGCTCGAGCCCCACCCGGGGGTGCCCGTCGACGACCGCGGTGACCGCCGGCACCGCACCGCCGGCGCGCACGGCGGCCAGGCAGCGCTCGAGCGCCGCCTCGTTGTGGGGCGCGGGCAGACCCAGGCGGGAGAAGATCGTCGATTCCAGGGCGACGACGGGGCGGCCCTCCGCCAGCGCGGTGGCCACCTCGTCGCTCAGGCGGATCGATTCGGCGGGCGGGGGCATCGGCGCAGTTTGGCACCCGGGCGGCGCCGCCGGCGTGGCGGGCATCCCCGAAGCGGGCGGGCACGATCGCTAGGGTGGTCGCAGCCGGGCGGCGGAACTCCTTGGAGTGATTTCCATGCGCGGGCAAGGTGAACCATCACGACAGCAGCGGCGACCCGGCCGAGGCCCCACGGGCGGACGGGGCCGGGGGCGTGAGCGCTCCGGTCGTCCCGGGGACGACACCCGATCCCACACCGGGGTGTTTTCCACCGTCGGCGCGGAGCCGCGCTCGAGCTGGACGATTCCGGGTGCCACCGTGATACCCAACCCGTCGGTGGACCCGGGCGCCCGGTCGTGGGTCGACCCCGACGCGGTGCCCGGCGTGCTCGGCCCTCCCCAGGCCAATCCCACCAGCCACGGCGAGGAGCCGCTCTCCGAGGCGCACGCCGATCGACCCGAGGGAGCGGACGAGGCGGCGCTTGGGCGCTCGGAACGGAGCGTCGGGACGGCGCCCCCGCCCTCCGGGCCCGACACGGTCGCCCTCGGCTCGGCGGCCCCGTCCGACGCCTCGCCCGGGCCGACCGTCACCCCACCCCGCGGCGAGACCGGGCTGGTCGACCTGGCGCGCGACCCGCGCGCCCGCCTGGCCGGAGCCCTCGTGCTGGTCGTGCTGATCGTGTTGCTGGTGGGACGAATCGGCGATCTGGCGTCGCCCGACGACGTCGGCGCCGCACCGAGTGCGCTGATCGGGTGGTCGTCCCCGGGGCCGACGGCGATCGAGTCCACGGGCCCGTCGGGCGCGGGCTGAGGAAACCTACAGCCGATCGCGGGAACGAATCGGCGATGCCGGCGGTTACACTCGGCATCACTCGTCTCGGGGCTACGTGGCCCTGTATGGAGGCAACCTCTCGTGTTCGAACGCTTTACAGACCGGGCCCGCCGGGTCGTCGTTTTGGCCCAGGAAGAAGCCCGGCTTCTCAACCACAACTACATCGGCACCGAGCACATCCTGCTCGGGCTGATTCATGAGGGCGAAGGCGTCGCCGCCAAGGCCCTCGAATCCCTCGGCATCTCCCTGGAGGCGGTGCGCAGCCAGGTGGAGGAGATCATCGGTCAGGGCGGGTCCTCGCCCTCCGGCCACATCCCCTTCACCCCCCGGGCCAAGAAGGTCCTCGAGCTGTCGCTGCGCGAGGCGTTGCAGCTGGGCCACAACTACATCGGCACCGAGCACATCCAGCTCGGCCTCATCCGCGAGGGTGAGGGCGTGGCCGCCCAGGTGCTGGTCAAGCTGGGCGCCGACCTCTCCCGTGTCCGCCAGCAGGTCATCCAGCTGCTGTCCGGCTACTCGGGCCCGCAGGGCGCAAGCGGTCAGGGCGGCGAGGCCGCCGCCGGCACCGGCGGCTCCAGCGGTGAGGGCGGCCAGAGCGGCTCGCCCGTGCTCGACCAGTTCGGGCGCAACTTCACCCAGCTGGCCAAGGACCACAAGCTCGACCCGGTCATCGGTCGGTCCAAGGAGACCGAGCGCATGATGCAGGTGCTCAGCCGCCGCACCAAGAACAACCCGGTGCTCGTCGGCGAGCCCGGCGTCGGCAAGACCGCGATCGTCGAGGGCCTGGCCCAGGCGATCGCCGAGGGCGACGTGCCCGACACGCTGGTCGACAAGCAGCTCTACACCCTCGACCTCGGCGCCCTCGTCGCCGGGTCCCGCTACCGCGGCGACTTCGAGGAGCGCCTCAAGAAGGTGCTCAAGGAGATCAAGACCCGCGGCGACATCATCCTGTTCATCGACGAGATCCACACCCTGGTCGGTGCCGGTGCCGCCGAGGGCGCCATCGACGCCGCGCCGATCCTCAAGCCGATGCTGGCACGCGGCGAACTGCAGACCATCGGTGCCACCACGCTGGACGAGTACCGCAAGCACCTCGAGAAGGACGCCGCCCTCGAGCGGCGCTTCCAGAAGGTCGTCGTCGACGAGCCGTCGGTGTCCCACACGATCGAGATCCTCAAGGGGCTCCGCGAGCGCTACGAGGAGCACCACCGGGTGACGATCACCGACCAGGCGCTGGTGGCGGCGGGCAACCTCGCCGACCGCTACATCTCGGACCGGTTCCTGCCCGACAAGGCGATCGACCTGATCGACGAGGCCGGCAGCCGCCTGCGCATCCGCCGCATGGCCGCCCCCGAGGAGTTCCGCGAGCTCGAGGCCGAGCTGGCCGAGGTCAGCCGCCAGAAGAAGGAGGCGGTCGAGAGCCAGGACTTCGAAGAGGCCGGCCGCATGCGCGACCGGGAGAAGGAGCTGCTCGAGGCCAAGGAGAGCACCGAGGCCGAGCTGAAGGCGTCCGGCGAGGACCTTTTCGACGAGGTCGACGAGGAGTCGATCGCCGAGGTGCTGGCCATGTGGACGGGCATCCCCGTCTACAAGCTCACCGAGGAGGAGACCACCAAGCTGCTGCGCATGGAGGACGAACTCCACGAGCGGGTCGTCGGCCAGGAGCAGGCGATCAAGTCGGTCAGCCAGGCGATCCGCCGCACCCGTGCGGGCCTGAAGGATCCGAAGCGCCCGTCCGGGTCGTTCATCTTCCTGGGCCCCTCCGGCGTGGGCAAGACCGAGCTGGCCAAGACGCTGGCCGAGTTCCTGTTCGGCGACGAGACCGCCATGATCAGCCTCGACATGTCCGAGTACATGGAGAAGCACACGGTGAGCCGCCTGGTGGGTTCGCCCCCGGGTACGTCGGCTACGAGGAGGGCGGCCAGCTCACCGAGGCCGTGCGGCGCAAGCCGTTCTCGGTGGTGCTCTTCGACGAGATCGAAAAGGCCCACCCCGACGTGTTCAACACGCTGCTGCAGATCCTCGAGGAAGGCCGGCTGACCGACAGCCAGGGCCGCTCGGTGGACTTCCGCAACACCGTGCTGATCATGACGTCCAACCTGGGCACCGCCGATCTGCGCAAGGCCAACGTCGGCTTCTCCCGCAGCGACGAGGCGGTCAGCTACGAGAAGATGAAGGCCAAGGTGAACGACGCCCTCAAGGCGCACTTCCGGCCCGAGTTCCTCAACCGGATCGACGACGTCATCGTCTTCCACGAGCTGAGCAAGGACGAGGTCATTCAGATCGTCGATCTGATGACGTCCCGGGTGGCCGAGCAGCTCGCCGGGCTGGGCATGGGCCTCGAGATCACCGAGGCGGCCAAGCAACACCTGGCCGACACCGGGTACGACCCCACGTTGGGGGCCAGGCCGCTGCGTCGGGCGATCCAACGCCAGGTGGAGGACCCGATCTCCGAGAAGCTGCTGCTCAAGGAGTTCACCGCCGGCCAGATCATCGTGGTCGACGTGGAACCCGACCCCGAGAAACCCGACGAGAACGTCGCGGTGTTCAAGGCGGTCGAGGGCTTCATCCCGCCCGACTCCCCGGCCGAGATGGTGGCCGGCGACGTGGCGGGTGGCGAGGCCGCCGACGGCGTCTGACGCATCGCCACGGCGAACGACGAACCCGGCCCGGCACCCAGGGTGCCGGGCCGGGTCGCGTCCCGGCCACCGGTCGCCTCGACCAGCGATCGTCGATCCCGGGGCGGGCCGAAGCCGGGGCCGGGGTCGGCCGCCGATCGCAGCGGCGTCTACCCTTCTTGGCCGTGACCCCCTCCGTTCGTCGCCTGGGTGCGGCCCTCGTTGCCCTGTGCGTGATCGTCGGGCTGTCGGCGTGCGAGGCCAACGCCGAGGTGGGCATCGACGTCGACGAGGACGGCTCGGGCATGGTGGCGGTGATGGTCGAACTCGACGGGGAGGCCGTGGCCCGCGTCGGCGGCATCGAGGCGATCGACACCGACGATCTCTCCGAGGCCGGGTGGGACGTCGCCGACCCGCAGCTGGAGGGCGACGGCATGTTGCGCTTCCGGGCCACCAAGGCCTTCGGGTCGCCCGGGGAGCTGCAGCCCACCCTTGATGAGATCACCGGACCGGAGGGACCGCTGCAGGACATGAGCGTGGCGGTCCTCGATCGTTTCGGTGCCACGGGCTATCGCCTCGATGGGCGCCTGCGAACGTCGGGAGACCTTGCGCAGTTCTCCGACGAGCAGGTGGCCGAGGTTCTCGACGGGCTTCCGCTCGGGCGAACCGACGAGCAGGTGGCCGAGGAGCTGTCCGACAACCCCGGCAGCCTGACCCTGTCGGTCGTGGCGTCCCTGCCGGGCGAGCTGGGCGACACGACCGGGGAGGTGACCTCGGCCGACGACGACGAGGTGACGCTGGTGACCTGGACGGCCGACCTCACCGCCGAGGCGGCCGACCTGGAGTTGGTCCTCAATTCCGAACACCGGTCGGGAAACGCCGCCAAGTTCGTGGTGGGCGGCGCAGCGGTGCTGGCACTGGCCGCGCTGCTCTTGGCCTACGGCCTGCTGGCCAGTCGCCGGTTGAGCCGACGATAGAACCCGGGAACTCGGACGTCCCGGCCGGCGTCCAAGTGGTCATGAAACCAGGACGCGTCCCTCGACCCGCACCCGAATCCCCCCGGCCCGGAGTGAGGCGCCTGGCACTCGGCGCACTCGGGGCGGCCGTGGTCCTCGGCGCCTGCTCGTCGGGAACCGAGGTCGTCGCGTCCGACCCGTCGTTGGGTCCAAGCACGACCTCGACGGGCGATCCCGGGCCGACCACCACCGTCTCCGTCGGCGACGAGGCGACACTGCCGGCGGACCAGGTGGTGTGGCAGGTCGACACCGGAGGTGGCCTCACGTCGTTCGCCTTTGCGGTCAACGACGTGCCGGAGGTGACCATCTACGGCGACGGGCGCATTTTCGTGCCGGACCCCGCCGAGGAGGACGAGGTCGTCGCCGGGCCCGTTCCCAGGCCGGTCGCCCTCTCGCTGGGCTCGGTGGCGCCGTCGGAGCTGCGGGCGTTTCTTGCCGATGCGGAGGCCTCCGGACTCGTCGACGAGGCGGTCGACTACGGGATGCCCCAGATCACCGACCTCCCCGGCACCTCGGTGCGTCTTCACGGCGCCGGGGCCCCTGGCACCGTCAGCGTGTACGCCCTTGGCGTCGAACTTGGCGTCGACCGTGACGGCGGTGGCGACGGCCTCGGGCTGGAACGTTCGCAGCTGGACCACCGGATCGCTCTTGAGGATCTGGTCGAGCGGTCGCGTGGGTTGGTCGGGGCCGGCGAGCCCTGGGTTCCGGACCGGGTGCAGGTGGTCGACCTCGCCGCCGACGAGGCAACGTTCGAGGCGACCGCCGAGTGGCCGGGTCCACCGTTCATCGAGGTGTTCGGCACGGTCAAGCCGGGCGCCACCATCGACGGTCCCCGCTGCGCCGAACTGGACGGCGACGATGCCGCCTCGGTCTTCGAGGCCGCCCTCGAGGCGGGCCAGCCCTTCGTCGACGATCGTGGCGCCGAGCTCGCGGTGGTCGTCAGGGCGCTGCTGCCGGGCGAGGAGGCGTGCGAGAACCTCTGAGGTGGGGGATCTCTGAGGCGCGTGGTTGCCCACGGCCCGGCTTCGGCGACCGGCCGGTGTCGGGCACCAGGGAGCACCGGGTGCGATGATGGGCCGATGACGTACCTCCGGGTCCTGTTGGCCGAGGTGGGCGGCGTGGCCCGCTGGAACGCCGCCTGGATGGGATGGAACCTGTTGCTCGCCGCGGTTCCCGCCGGGCTGGCCGTCGTACTGTTCGCCCGACCCCAGCGTCGTTCGCCTGCCTGGTGGGCCGGGGTCGGCCTGTTTGTCCTCTTTCTCCCGAACGCCCCCTACGTCGTCACCGACCTGATCCACCTTCGAGCCGACGTGGCCGGAGCCGCCTTCGACGGCGTGGTCGTGTTCGGCGTCCTGCCCATGTATGCGGCGTTCATCGGTGCCGGGTTTCTCGCCTACCTGATCAGCACCGAGCTGGTGCTGCGGGAGGTGCGGCGCATGCGGCCCACCCTTGCCCGCTGGAAGGTGGAGCTCCCGCTCCACGCGCTGTGCGCCGTCGGCGTGGTGTTGGGTCGCATCACACGGCTGAACAGCTGGGAGATGGCCACGGCGCCGGTGGGCACGATGGGCCGCATCTGGTCGACCCTGACCTGGAAGGGTGCGCCCGTGGCGGTTGCCGTGCTGTTTGTGGCCATCTGGGGCACCCATCTCGTCGTCCGCCTGTTGGCCGCCTCGGCGGCCCGCACCACGCTTCGGGCGCAACGGCGGGTGCTGTCGCTCGGCCGATAGGGCACTCGACCGGTGTGAAGCCACCAGTGATACAGACTTTTGGGATTGCGGACATGATCTGACCTGAAGGCTTGAGACGATCAGGTCATGAACCACGCCGCCGCAGTCACAGACATCCCCATCCGACCACCCGACCCCGTGATCGTTTCCGAGCAGCCCGGCCATCGAAGTGGCGCCATCTCCGTGCGATCCTCACCCGATCGTTCGACGAACAAACGGCGGTCGACGCGCTGAACCTGGAGGTCCGCCCCGGCGAGATCTACGGGTTTCTCGGGCCCAACGGCGCCGGCAAGACCACCACGGTGCGCATGCTGTGCACCCTGCTGGCTCCGACCTCGGGCACGGCGACCGTGGCGGGCATCGACATCGTCGAGGACCCCGGAGCGGTGCGGCTGCGGATCGGGGTTGCGCTGCAGGAGGCGGCCCTCGACCCCAAGCAGACCGGCGCCGAGCTGTTGACCCTGCAGGCCAAGCTGTTCGGGTTCAGCTCGGCCGACGCCCACCGGCGCCGCCTCGAGCTCGCCGAGGTGGTCGACCTCGGCGACGCGCTCAACCGCCCGGTGTCGACGTACTCCGGAGGCATGAAGCGGCGCCTCGACCTGGCGGTCGCGCTGGTGAACAACCCCGAGGTGCTCTTCCTCGACGAGCCGACCACCGGGCTCGACCCCGCCAGCCGCCAGCTGGTGTGGGAGGAGGTGGCCCGGCTCAACCGGGAACTGGGCACGACGATCCTGTTGACCACCCAGTACCTGGAGGAGGCCGACACGCTGGCCGACCGGGTCGGCATCATCGACCACGGCCGCCTGGCGGTGGAAGGCACCCCCGCCGAGCTGAAGCGCAGGGTCGGCAACGACGTCATCGTGGCGACGATCGACAGCGACCCCACCGGTGCCCGCTCGGCACTGGAGGGCCTGCGCGGGGTCGAGGCAGTGGAGCTGCACGACCGGGAGGTGGTCGTCACCGCCCGCGACGGGGCGGCGGTGATCGGGCCGGTTGCGGTCGCACTCGCCGACCACGACGTGACCCTCGCCAATCTCAGCCTTCGCACCCCGACCCTGGACGACGTGTTCCTCGACGTCACCGGAACCCGGCTGCGGACCGACGACCACCACTCCACCACCGAACCCGACACCCACGACACGACCACGGAGGTCCTGCGATGACCGCGATCACCACACCCACCGTCCCCGCTCCGACCACGGCCGTCCGGGCCCGCCCTGCGGGGTTCCTTGCGGATGTGTCCCACATCGCCGGCCGGTCGCTTCGGGCCGTGCCCAAGGACCTCGAATCGGTGGTTCCGCCGGTGCTGATCGCCGTGTTCTTCTTTGCGGTCAACCTGGCCACGCTGTCCCGGCTGACCGAGGGGTCGATCGCCGGGTTCGACTACACCGCGTTCCAGATGCCGACTGCGATCCTGCTGGGCGTGACCGGCGTGTCGCGGGCGCCGGCGCTCGTCCTCGACGTGCAGAACGGCTACCTCGACCGGCTGTTGCTCACCCCGGTGAGTCGACTGGCCATCCTGCTCGGCCACCTGGTGGCCGACGTTGTGGTCGCTGCGGCGCTCACCGTTCCCATCCTCGGCCTGGGGCTGGCGCTCGGCGTCGACTTTCAGTCCGGCGTCCTGGGCATGGTCGTCTTCGTCGCCCTGTCCGCCATGTGGAGCCTGGCCTTCGCCGGGTTCGGCTACGCGATCGCGTTGAAGACCGGCAACCCGGCAGCGGTGCAGTCCAGCTTCCTGCTGTTCTTCCCGTTTCTGTTCATGACGACCTCCTACGTGCCCCGGGAACAGCTGTCGGGCTGGCTCGATAGGGTCGCCGCCGTGAACCCCGTCACCTACCTGCTCGAGGGGCTGCGCTCGCTGGCCCTCGACGGTTGGGCGTTCGGCGAGCTGATGGCGGCGGTCGTCGCCATCGTCGGGCTGGGAGCGATCAGCATGTCGCTGTGCTTCGCCGCCCTCCGGAGCCGCACGCGGCAGGCGTGAGGTGACCACCGACCCCACCGCACGGGCGCTCAGGCTGCTCGGGTTGCTCCAGGCCCACCGGTTCTGGAGAGGCCCCGAGCTGGCCGAGCGCCTGGGCGTCAGCGAGCGAACGATCCGGCGGGATATCGACCGGATCCGCGAGCTGGGCTACGTGGTGGATGCGTCCACCGGGGTCGAAGGCGGCTACCAGCTGGCGGCGGGCACCCGCCTTCCGCCGCTGCTGGTGGACGACGAGGAGGCGATCGCCCTGGCGGTGGGGCTGCAGACCGCAGCGGTCGCCTCGATCGCCGGCACCGAGGAGGCCGGCGTCCGGGTCATGGCCAAGTTGGCCCAGATCCTGCCCGATCGGCTTCGGCGCCGGGTGGAGGCCATCGAGCACAGCGTCGAGGTGCTGCGCTGGTCGCCCGGCACCGATCAGGTGTCGGCGGCCGATCTCACCGTGCTCACCCAGGGCTGCCGGGGGACCGAGGAGGTTCGCTTCGGTTACCGGCGTCGAGACGGCGAGACCTCCCGGCGGCTGGTCGAGCCCCACCAGCTGGTGTCGGTCGGCCGCCGCTGGTACCTGGTGGCCTGGGATATGCGCCGGGAGGACTGGCGCACCTTCCGGGTGGATCGCATGGACGAGGTCCGCCTCGCCGGACGCCGCTTCGAGCCACGTCCGCTGCCCGCCGAGGACGCTGCCACGTTCGTGGCCGCATCCCTGAAGTCGGTGCGGCCCACCGACCTGTCGGCCCGCCTCGTCGTCACCGGCCCGCCGGGGGAGGTCCGGGGCATCGCCGGATGGCTGGGCGCCGACCTCGAGCCGATCGACCCGGACCTCGACGAATCGGGACAGCATGGTGGCGCCGCCAGGTTTCGGGTGGGCTTCGGAGCCGAGTCGATCGAGCGGCTGGCCATCTCGGTCGCGGCCATCGCCGCCAACCTCGAGGTCGAGATCGAGTCCGCTCCACCCGGTTTGGTGGAACGGCTGGCACAGGCTGGCCACCGCCTCACGAACGCCGCCAGCTTGGCCGACGAAGGTGCGTCGTCAGGCTGAACTCGGGTGGTTCTGTGGCCAGACGCGCTCCACGTAGGTGTACTGGCAGTCGCTTCAGTTCGGTTCTCGCCTACGAGGGCCCATAGACGAACCCACCAGCGGGGCCTGCGTCGCAACAGAGGATCAGGGCGTCGTCCCGATAGGTGTACCCGCCGAGTGGTTGTACCAGCCGCCCAGCGGACCACACGGCCGGTACTTCCGCGACCGGCGTGTCAGCCCGACCGGTTCCTACCCGCCAGGAGTCGTTGGCTGGATTGAACGACACCGGGGTGGAGCCGTCTTTGCCGCCAAACAGCACCACCTCCGTGCCATCCCACACCGGCGGGTATCGGACGCCGGCGAACACGCCATCGACGTTCTCAAGAAGGTCGTTCGGCGGTGGAGCGGCCTCGGTCCACGAGTTCCTGGCGGGATCGAGCAGGCCTGCGCTCGCGGACTTGCCGGTCTCTCCAAAGCCGATGACAACCAGCCGAGAGCCCGTCCACACGGCCGTCAGACGGCTCCGTGACTCCATCGGTCCTCGAGGAAGCTCGCGCCAGGTATCGGAGGTTGGGTTGTACGCCAAGATCGTGACAGAACGCTCCGCTGCTACACCCTCGACAGCACCCGAGACCTGAGCTGGGTCGTCGGATCCGGCCCACCGGTCGACAAAGATGACTTCGGTTCCGGTCCACGACACGCTGGGAAAATCGGGAATCGATGCTGGGGTCGCTCCGGTGGCCCACGAGTCGGTCGCCGGATCGTAAATCCAGGTTCCGCTGCCCGCCGCGCCATCGGCAACCAACACCACGTTGGCCCCGGTCCACACCACCTCGCCCACCGCATTCGCGCTGGTGCCCCCTGGAGGCGAAGTGAGCTCCCGCCAGGTGCCCTCAGCCGGATTGAACGCCGCAGCAGCCGGCGGGCCCAGCGGGTCCCCCTGCAAGACGATGGCCTCCGACCCGGTCCACACTCCGATCGCCGGTCCCGCCTGTGGGAACGGCCCGTCATCGATGGTTCGCCATGTCTCAGCGGCCGTGTCGTAGATGGCGCCACCTGGCGCGGGTTCCCCGTCGGGCTGGTAGCCACCCCACACCAGGACGTCGCCGTCCATGTCGAGTGCGAGGTGTTGAAATCGCGACCCGATCGGTGCATCGGGCATTGACTGCCAGCGGGCGTTCTCGAGTGGGGCAGGGTCCGTCCCGGCCGGCGCAGGCGGTGAGCTATCGGGAGCAGCGACCACGGTTTCGGAGCCACCGGTGCGTGACTCCCACATCAGCCATCCGCCCACCGACGCCCCGAGCAGGACGACCACCGAGGCCACCTGGAGCATGACCGTGCGTCGGTTGTCTTGCCGGGCTCGTTGTTCGACTGTGGGCCAGAGGTCATCGTGGGCCTCCACGTGCTCGGTCGCCGCCTCCAGCAAGTCTCGAAGGGTTTGCTCGTCACGGTTGTTCATCGATCCTCCAAAAGGCTCGTGCGCAGCTTCTTCAGCGCGATGGGTGTGTGACTTCACAGAACCCCGACTCATGCGAAGTGCCGCCGCGGTATCGGCCTCAGAGAAATCATCGAGGTAGCGAAGTACGACGACCGCCCGCTGACGCGTCGAGAGATCATCGAGGGATCGAAGCACGCGGTCGCGTTCCACGGTTCCCTTGTCGAATTCGGGAGTGTGGGACGCACCGCTTGGTCGGGCCCGGCGTGCGCGAACCCTCAGCCCGATCTGTCGTTTCCAGGCGTTGACGACCGCTCGGCGAAGGTAGGCGTAGGGATCGTTGACGCGACCCCGTTCGAGATGGCGGTAGGACTTCGCAAACGCCTCCGACACCAGATCCTGAGCTACGTCGTGATCACCGCACAGCAGATAGGCCACCCGGAGCAAACCAAGCTGATGGTCTCGGAACACCGACGCCACATCGACGGCGCTTCCAGGGGAGTCCTCCGCGTCCGTCCGACCGATCGCGACCTCGGGGGTGATGAGACCTTCTCCACGCTTCATACACCCCTCCAGACCACCGGACCACCTCCGAGGTTGACACGCAGCTCGGAAATTCTGCCGCCAGCAGTGGATTGGGTGCCGTAGCCGGTGCCCTCGCTCCGGAGGGGCGATGCCCTCCGCTAAGGCGCCGCCAGGTTCGGCAGGCGGCTACCACAACGGAACTGTCGCATCGCTTGACTACCGGAACCTCAACACCCCAGCGTCAGGCAACGGCCTCGTTGTCGACATGCCGAAGTGCGCTGGCCTTGAAGCCGATGTCGTCCGGGATCGACGGTTCGTCGCTCTCGGGGAACTCCCAGACCAGGCGCACCGTGACGAATGGATCCTCGGCCGGGCCGAACGAGTCCACGACGACGCCTTCGCGTTCGCCCAGCCCCCAGGGAACCACAACGCGGTCACCGTTTCGGAACTTCGTCATGTCGGTCCTCCCTACCATGGCATTGGCCTCTCGAAGAGAGAGCGAGATGGTCAGCGACCACGACATCCATGGTACCTGCGAGTCCGTCCAGCGCACGGCGCCAGCGGCGGATGGTGGACAGATCGAGCTGGTATCCGGCTTCGACCACCAGGTCGAGCTTGGATCGGTCGTCATGGGCGAGCCCGTTTCGGGCCATGTTGATCCAGTGAAGGTTGCTCCGACGAACCGACGTTCGTCGGTCGCGTTCTTGCATGGCCTCCCAGAGTTTCAACCCCAGCCGCGCAAAGTCTTTGGCGAGTGCGTCGGCACTTGCATTGCGACGGTCCAGGTCCCGGGAGGCCTGCATCCCTGTAGCCACGACTTGGGCGACAGCGGGGGAATTTGGCTGGGCATAGGTTCCGAACGCGAAGGCGGCTTCCTGATGTAGGTCACGGGCGAATCCCTGAAACTGGGCGGCGAGCCGCAAAATCAGGGCTCGGTTCAACTCACCAGTTGCCCATCGGCGTCCAGCTGTTGCGCCGCCGACCAGCTGATGGGCAGAGATCAGCTCATCTAGCTGGGAGGCACGATCCTGCCGCCAGCGGTCGAGTGAAGCTGAAGTCATGTCTCGACCATGCCGATTGGGTGTGACATTGAAGGTCAGGCGTGGTGGGATCTCTTCATGGCTGGCCGTCGGGAGTAGAAGGCCCGTTGGCCCAGTTCTCTGGCAACGGACCAACCCGCGGCCAGCACCGAGTTCGTTCAGTTCCGCAAGAAGGCCGAGCACTTCCTCAAGGAGAACCTGGGAGAGGCCGCGATGGCCAAGGTCCGCTCGGGTGAGCCACTGACACCCGAGGACATCGCCGAACTCCAGCGCATCCTGGTGGCCGCCGGAATCGGCGGGGACGAGACGTTCGACGAGGCGAGTACGAAGGCGGGCAACTTCGGCCGATTCATCCGCTCAATCGTCGGCCTCGACCGTGCCGCGGCAAAAGGCGCCTTCGCCCAGTTCCTCGACGACAAGCGCTACAGCAAAGCCCAAATCGACTTCGTCAACCTGATCATCGACGAACTCGCCAGCGAGGGGATCGTCGAACCGGGGCGGATCTATGAACAGCCCTACATCGATATGGCTACTCACGGGCCCGAGCAGATCTTCGTCGAAGCCGACGTCGCCCACCTCTTCGAGCTGATCGACGGCCTCAACCAGGTGATGGCGTAAGCCGCTCGGCCGATCCGCTTGGGTGTCACAGCACGTTCGTAGCGTGGCGCCATGGTCTCCAAAGCGTCATCCTCCTCGGTCTTCCGATGCCTCGCCTGCGGCCACGAGGCGCACAAGTGGGCGGGCCGCTGTGGCGCCTGCGGCGACTGGAACACGCTGACCGAGGAGTTGGCCGGTCCGGTCGACGGCCATCCGATCCCCCATGTGCCCGGCACGGTTCGCGCGATCGGCGACGTCCCCGAGCTAACCGATCCGCAGCTGGCCACCGGCATCGGCGAACTCGACCGCACGCTCGGCGGGGGGTTCACCGGGGCGTCGGTCAGCCTGATCGGTGGCGAGCCGGGCGTGGGCAAGAGCACGCTGCTGCTGCAGGCTGCGGCGGGGGTTGCGAAGGGCGGACGCAACGTGCTGTATGTCACCGCCGAGGAGTCGGCCAACCAGCTCAAGCGCCGTGCCCAGCGGCTGGGCGCCATCTGCGACGACCTGTACGTGCTCGCAGAAACCAGGCTGGAGGTGGTGCTGGCACGGGTGGCCGAGACCACCCCGGCCCTCGTGGTCGTCGACTCGGTGCACACGCTCTACGACGACCGGGCGAGCGGCGTGCCCGGCTCGGTCACGCAGGTGCGGGAGGCCACCACGGCCCTCGTCGCCGCGGCACGGCGCAGCGGCGCAGCGGTGGTGCTGGTCGGTCACGTCACCAAGGACGGTGGCCTGGCCGGACCCCGGGTGCTCGAGCACGCGGTCGACACCGTCATGCACTTCGAGGGCGATCGCGACGGTGCGCTGCGGCTCCTCCGGGTGGTGAAGCACCGCTTCGGGGCCACCGATCGGGTGGGCATGTTTCGGATGGCCCACGGTGGCATCGAGTCCCTGGACGATCCGTCCGGGCTGCTGTTGGCCGATCGCCGGGCCGGGGTGCCCGGATCGGCCGTCGTTGCGGTGCTCGAGGGACACCGGCCGGTGCTGGTGGAGGTGCAGGCGCTGGTCAGCCCTCGTCCGGCCGGCACCGGCGGGTTCGGCACCCGCACGGTCACCGGGCTGGTACCCAGGCGGATCGACCTGATCTTGGCGGTACTCGCCCAGCGGGCGCAGCTCGATCTGAGCAGCGCCGACGTCTTCGTGTCGGTCGCCGGCGGGCTGACGGTGCGGGAACCGGCGGCGGACCTGGCGATCGCCGCAGCCGTCGTGTCGGCAGCAACGCTGCGGGCGGTGCCGGGCGACGTGATGATGGTGGGAGAGGTGGGGCTCACCGGCGAACTGCGGTCGGTGCCCGAACCGGCACGGCGGACCTCGGAGGCGGCCCGGCTGGGGTTCAACCGAATCGTGGCGCCGCGCGACCGCACCGCTCGTGCGGAGGTTGAGGCCGATTGGACCCGGTCCGCCCGGCTGCAGCAGGTGGCAACGCTCGGCGAGGCGATGCAGGCGATGGCCCTGCAGGATGCGGGCCTTCGGGCGGTGTAGCGACGCCCGGCTCCAACTAGTCGGTGGCCCAGCCGGCTGCGGTCATGTCGTCCAGTCCGCCGCCGTCGAGCACATCGAGACCGATGCTGCGCATCTCTTCGGCGGCGACGGCGGAACGGTTGCCGCTGCGGCAGTAAACGACGTACTCACCGTCGGCGTCCAGCTCGGCGATCTGGGCGTCGAAGTCCGGCCCCTGGATGTCGATGAGTTGCGCATCGGTGACGTGACCCTCGTCGTACTCCTCGGGGGTTCGCACATCGACGACGAACCGACCCGCCTCGAGGGCGGCCTTGGCGGCCTCCTCACCCGGCGCCGGCGAGTCGGCTGCCCCGCCGTCGCCCTGGGCGCTCGAGTCGGCTGCGGCGGCAGCGGGTTGGTCATCGCTCGAACACCCGGCGGCCAGTGAGGCTGCGACGAGCAGCGCGAACGAGGCGAAGGCGACGCGAAGGAGCGGGCGGCGGTTCATCGGGCCAGTATTGTCCGTACATTCACCGGTCGCCAGTCACGGCTCCGGGGAGTCCGCTCGCGCCGCCTGAAGCCCCATGCCGCTACCATCGGGGCGTGATCGCCAAGCGCAAGCAGGAGTTGTGGGATGCGCTCTCCGCCGTCTCGCCTGGGACGCAGCTGCGCGAGGGCCTCGATCGCATCTCCAAGGCCCGCATGGGCGCGTTGATCGTCGTCGGCGACGGCCCCGAGGTGCTCAACGTCTGTTCGGGAGGGTTTCTGCTCGACGCGGCGTTCACACCGCAGCGGCTGAGCGAACTGGCCAAGATGGACGGCGCGATCATCCTGTCGTCGGACTCGTCGCGCATCGCACGGGCCAACGTGCACATGGTGCCCAACCCCAACGTGCCCACCACCGAAACCGGAACCCGGCACCGCACCGCCGAACGGGTGGCGAGGTCGGTGGGCGTCCCGGTGGCCACGGTGTCCGAGGACATGGCCGTGCTCACCGTGTATCGCGGCGACGAGAAGTACCAGTTGGAGTCGATCCCGAACATCCTCAACCGCTGCGACCAGGCGCTCCAGACCCTGGAGCGCTACAAGAGCCGCCTCAACGAGGAGCTGGCCAGCCTGACCGCCCACGAGGTGGAGGGCCTGGTGACCCTGCGCGACGTGATCGTGGTGTTGCAGCGCTCCGAGATGGTCAGCCGCATCGCGGACGAGCTGCGCCACCACCTGATCGAGCTCGGCGCCGACGGTCGCCTGGTGCGCCTCCAGCTGCGGGACCTGATGGCGGGCGTCGGCGACGAACGCACCAACCTGGTGCGCGACTACGCACCCGACGGCATCGAGCCAGGCGAGGCACTGGAGCGCCTGCGGGCGCTGGACCCCGGCGAGGTGACCGACCCCGACGACGTCGGCGACGTGCTCGAGCTGGGCGACGGCGACTCGATGGACCTCGACCAGGCGATGCAGCCGCGGGGGTATCGGATCCTGGCCCGCATCCTTCCGCGACTGCCCGAGCAGGTGATCGACGCGGTCGTCGGCCACTGCGGCCGCTTCGACAAGCTGATGCGTGCGTCGGCCGAGGAGCTGGCCACCGTGGACGGGGTGAGTGAACAATTGGCGGCGGTGATTCGGGACGGGCTGAGCCAGCAGGCCCAGTCGTCGATCCTCAACCGGTACCAGTAGCCGGCACCGCCCGGTCGAAAGGGCAACATGCGCATCACGCTGTCAACGGGCACCCCCGCCGAGGTGGCTCGCCCGTCCAACGCCGAACCGACCCGGGGACTGGTGTTGCTGCCCGACATCGGAGGGCTTCGCCCGCTCTTCGACGACCACGCCCGCCGGTTGGCCGACGAACTCGGCTGGGTCGTCGTCGCCCCGGAGCCCTGGCCGGGCCGCGAACAGCTGGAGCTGGCGGAGCGCCTGGAGAGCGTCAAGACGCTGCGCGACGACGACAAGCGGGCCGATCTGCTGGCGGCGGCCGAGCTGACCGGGTGCGAGGCGGTCGGGGTGATGGGGTTCTGCATGGGCGGCATGTACGCCATGAAGGCGGCGTCGACGGGACGTTTCGATGCGGCGGTCAGCTTCTACGGCATGATCCGAGTGCCGGAGGCCTGGCGGGCGCCGCATCAGGAGGACGCGATCAACTCGGTGGCCGCCGAGGGAGCGTGCCCGGTGTTGGCCATCTGCGGCACCGAGGACCCGTGGTTGCCGGCCGAGGAGGTCGATGAACTGGAGGCCGTCGCCTCCGTCGTCCGGTATCCCGGTGCCGACCACGGATTCGCCCATGCCCCGGACCGGCCGAGCTACCGGCCCGACGACGCCGCCGACGCCTGGGCCCGTGCGCTGTCGTTCCTCAGCAGCGGCGGCGCAACGCAGGGCGCTCCGTCGACGCCGGGGTCGACGTGATCGGCCGCGACCCGGACTCCGAGGCGGGAGGGTTGGGCGACGAACCATTGACCGACGAACCGTTGAGCGATGTCGAGTTGCGGGTGCTCGGCTGCCTGATGGAGAAGGAGCTGACCGTCCCCGCCACCTATCCGTTGACCCTGAACGCCCTGGTGACGGCGGCCAACCAGAGCTCGGGGCGCAACCCGATCATGGAGCTCGGAGCGGGCGAGGTGACCGCCGCACTCGACCGCCTGCGGGAACGCTCGCTGATCCGTCGGGTGTATCCACGGTCGGGCGAGCGTCGGGAGAAGTTCCGCCAGGTGGCCGACGAGGTGCTGGAGCTGTCGGGCGGAAGCCGCGCCGTGCTGACCCTGCTGATGCTGCGCGGCCCGCAGACGCCCGGCGAGCTGCGCAGCCGGTCGGGACGCCTGCACGACTTCGGCGAGCTGGCCGAGGTGGAGGACGCCCTTCGTCAGCTGGCCGGACGCACCACCCCACTGGTGGTCGAGCTGGAGCGTCGACCCGGACGGCGAGAGAACCGCTGGGCCCACCTGTTGGGCACGGGCGTCGACCGGGAGGACTCCAGCGACGCCCCGGTGCCGACGGCCGAACCACCTCGGACCGCCGCGGTCGCGTCGAACGCGGCGAGCCGGTCGCCGACCCCGCCCGCCCCGCAGGCCCCACCGATGTCGCCGGCGCTCGACCCGTTTCGTCCGTTGCTCGGTCGCTGGCAGGGCGGCGGAGTGGGGGAGTACCCCACGATCGACGACTTCGAGTACACCGAGACGATCACCTTCGCCCCGCTGGCCGACAAACCGGTGATCGCCTACACCTCGACCACCAAGCACGCGGCCGACGGCCGCCCCCTGCACGCCGAGACCGGCTACCTGCGGGTGCTGAACGAATCGACCGTGGAGCTGGTGGTGGCCCAGGCGCCCGGCCTGATCGAGGCCGGCTCGGGCATCGCCACCCATCCCGGAGGGGCCGACGATCGCCATGCGATCCGGCTGGCGATCGACTCGACGGTGGTGGCGGGTACGCCGTCGGCCAAGGAGGTGACCGCCACCGAGCGGCGCTACCTGGTCACCGGCGACCGGCTGGAGTACGACCTGGCCATGGCGGCGGTCGGCCTGCCGATGACCCACCATCTCACGGCGGAGCTGAAGCGCGTGGGTTAGCCGGCCCGCACCGGCCGGCCCGATGAGGGATGCGCGTGCCGGGCATGCAGGATCCTCATGGGGCGACACCGTCGAGGGAGACGACGCCCTGGAGCCGGACCCGACTCGTGCTCAGCCCTTGAGGGACCGCCACTTGGCCAGCGCCCGCTTGTGGCCGTTGGCGCCCGACTTGGCGACGCCGCCGTCGCGGGCCTCCTTGACCTCCTTCTCCAGCTTCTTCAGCAGGTCGTGGAGGTCGTCCTCGGGCCCGGCCGCCATGACGGCCTCGTAGGCCACGTGCACCTCGCCCAGGTCCTCTCGCACCTTGGCGTATTCGGCTTCCAGCTTGGCTCGGATCTGGTTCGGGTCGTCGCTCATGGGTGGAAACTACCCGGCTCAGCGGGCACGAATTTCCAGCTCGCGGCGCTTCAGGATGGCGTAGCTGCGGTCGTGCTGCTCGATCCAGCCCAGGCGCATGAACGCCGAGATCGCTTTGTTGACCCGCTCGCGGCTGGCGCCGATCAAGCCGGCCAACTCCTCCTGGGTGATCGGAATCTCGAAGTTGTCGGCGTCGCCGGCCAGCTCGAGTAGGCGCTTGGCGGTACGCCCGGTGACGTCGAGGAAGAAGGCGTCGGCCAGGGCGGCGTCCATGTGCCGCAGCCGCTGGCTGAGCATCTTGACCACCTCCCACAACAGGGCCGGGCGCTCGTCGAGGATGTCGCGCAGCGGCTGGAACGGCACCGACAGCACCATCGACGGCTCGAGCGCGCGGGCATCGGCAGAGCGACCGGTGCCGTCGAACAGGCTCATCTCGCCGAACAGGTCGCCCGCCTCCATCAGCGCCACCATCGACTCGCGCCCGTCGACCGATCGGTTGCCGATCGCCACCCGGCCCGACTCGACCACAAACAGTGCGTCGGCCTCCTCGTCCTCCTTGAACAGCACATCGCCGCGCACGAGGTCGAGATCCGACGAGGCGTCGAGCACCCGGTCGAGCTCGGTGTCGGTCAATGCGGCGAACAAGGTGACTTCAAGAAGCTTGGAACGGTCCACCTCGGCATCCTACCGCCGGGATGCCGGGGGTCACACCGGCGGCCGAGGGCCGGGATTTCGACGGGCGGTACCGTGTCGCCATGCGCTGGACACGCCGCCGGAGATGAGCGCGACGACGCCGGACGGGTCGGCCACGGATCAGCGGGCCCCCGGGGCGCAGGCGCACGAGGTGTGGGCGATCGTCGTCGCCGCCGGGTCGGGCCGACGTTTCGGGGGTGCCAAGCAGTTCGTGGAGCTGAGCGGTCGGCCGCTGGTGGCATGGGCGGTCGAGGCGATGGCGCGCCGATGCCACGGGGTGGTGCTCGTGGTTCCCCCCGGCGACGTCGACGAGTGGCGGTCGCTCCCGCTGGTCGACCGCGTGGCCGCCGGGGGCGCCACCAGGTCGGCGTCGGTGCGGGCCGGATTGGCCGCCGTGCCGTCCTCGGCCGAGGTGATCCTGGTGCACGACGGCGCCCGACCGCTGGCCGACGGTGGGCTCGTCGAGCGAGTGATCGGCGCGCTCTCCGGAACGCACGCTGCGGCCGCGGCGTTGCCCGGGGTCGCGGTGACCGACACCCTGCGCACCCTCGAGGGTGCGCCGGTGGATCGCGACTCGCTGGTGGCCGTGCAAACGCCGCAGGGATTCCGGGCCGATGCCTTGCGCAATGTTCACGCCTCGGCCCCCGAGGCCACCGACGACGCCTCGCTGCTGGAGGCCGCCGGCCATCGGGTGGTGGTGGTGGACGGCGACCCCGCCAACCTCAAGGTGACGGCGCCCAGCGACCTGGCGGTGGCCGAGGCCCTGTTGGCCGAACGGCAACAGGGCCGGGTGGCCGATGACCGCGCCGGGGGCTCGACGGGCGAGGATGGTGCCATGGTCACCGACGATCGCACACCGGTGCCCGACCTTCGGGTGGGCAACGGCTTCGACATTCATCGGTTCTCCGACGACCCCGACCGGCGCTGCGTGCTGGGCGGGGTGGAGATCCCCGATGCGCCGGGCCTGGTCGCCCACAGCGACGGCGACCCGGTGGCCCACGCCATCGCGGAGGCGTTGCTGGGCGCCACGGGGCTCGGCGACCTGGGGTCGCACTTTCCCGACACCGACCCCGCTCACGCCGGAGCCGACTCGATGGGGCTCCTCGCCGAGGTGGTGGCCACGCTGGCCGACGGGGGTTGGAAGGCGGTCAACGTCGACTGCTCCGTGATCGCCGAGCGCCCGAAGCTGGCCCCACACCGCGCCGAGATGGTCAAACGGCTCAGCCGGGTGGTGGGAGCGCCGGTGTCGGTGAAGGGACGACGCGCCGAAGAGGTCGGGTCGCTGGGTTCGGGCGAGGCGATCGTCGCCCTGGCGAGCGCACTGGTGGTTCGATCATGAGCCGCGGATCGTCCAAGCCCAACCCGGGTGGAGCATCCCGCGGCAAGGGCGCGCCGAAGGGCGCCGCCGGCCGCGGCCGATCGGCCGGACGTGGCTCGGGACCGCCGGAGCGCGGCGGCAAGGGCTCACCGGGGAGGGGTGGGCAGGCCCCCGGCTCGCGAGGGAAGTCTCAGCGTGGGGGCTCGCCCGGGCGCGGTGGGCCACCCCGACGCGGTCCGTCGGGCGGCGGCGGCGCCGGTGGCCGCGGTGCGGGTGGTCGCGGTGCGGGAGGCGGCGCAGGCCGGCCCACGGCGGTCGGGTCGCGCTACGGGCTCGGCGGCGACCAGGTGGAGGGCCGCCAGGCGGTCCGCGAGCTGCTCCTCGCCGGCACCCGCAAGGTTCGCGAGGTGCTGCTGGCCGAGGACCTGGATACGGCGCCGGTGATCGACGACATCCGCCAGCTGGCCAGGGAACAGCGGGTGATGGTCACCGAGCTGGGTCGAAAGGCGCTGGATCGTCGCAGCTTCACCGAGTCGAGCCAGGGGGTCGTCGCGCTGGCCGCCGAGCTGAAGCCGGTGGAGCTGGAGGAGCTGTTGGCCACCGGTGGTCGGCCGGGCGCCACCGGCGTGGGCGCACACACCCCGTTCCTGTTGGCGTTGGACTCGATCACGGATCCCCGCAACCTGGGTGCGATGCTGCGGACCGCCGAATGCGCCGGGGTGGACGGGGTGATCCTGCCCCGCCACCGAGCCGCCCACGTGACGGCGTCGGTGTCCAAGACGGCCGCCGGCGCCATCGAGCACCTGCCGATGTCGCTGGTGGGCGGGCTGCCCGCGGCGCTCGAGTCGCTGCGTGCCAACGGGGTGTGGGTGGTCGGCCTCGACGGGGCCGGCCCGACGTCGATCTACGACCTCACGGTCGCCACCCAGCCGATCTGCCTGGTGGCGGGCGCCGAGGGCAAGGGGCTCTCCCGGCTGGTGACCCGTCGGTGCGACGAGGTGGTGTCCTTGCCTCTGCGGGGCAGCCTGGATTCGCTCAACGTCGGCGCCGCCGTCGCGGTGGCGACCTACGAGATCATGCGGCGCCGCGCGGCGCCGGAGGGTGGTTCTGCAACCACCGTGTGAGGGTCACCAACTTGAACGCCGACGGCCACTACTGTCCTGGGCACCGATCCGTCTCACGAGCCCGCTCTGAGCCGTCCGGGTAGCCCATCCAGGTCGACGGCGGGGACCACACCATGACCGAACCCACACGATCACGACCCCCACGCCCTCCGCAGGCCAACGCCGGGCGCGGCGTCGCCCTGGTGCTGGTCGCCGTCCTCATCGGTGGACTGCTGATCTGGAAGAACCCGGGCACCGGGCAGGTGACCACCTCCCCCGACCTGCACTCGGCCACCTCGACCACGGCCGAGGGGGGCGACGAGCCCGACGACACGACGACGACCACGGCGGCGCCCGACACCACCGCCGTCGCCCAGGAGGAACTGACGATCACGGTCGCCAACGCCTCCGGAGTTGGCGGTGCGGCCGGCAACATCTCCGACAAGCTGAAGGCGGCGGGCTACGTCCAGGTGGCGGCCCTCAACGGCAACCAGGGCCAGCCGACCAAGGTGTTCTTCGACGGTGACACCCAGGCCGACGCCGTCGCGGTCGCCACGGCGATCGGGTTGCCCGAGAGCACGGTCGAGGCCCGACCGTCCGAGGTGGCCATCGAGGACGCTGGGAAGACCGCTCAGGTCATCGTGATCCTCGGCGAGGGGTTCGACCCCGACAACCCGGGTGCCGGCGCCGCCGACGCGGGGGCGTCCACCACCGCAGCGGTCGCCACCACCGCCGCGGGCTGACGCCCGACGTCACGCCGTTCCATACAACCGGGTTGGTTACCCTGACCTCGGTGCGCGTGGTCCTTGCCCTCGACAAGTTTCGAGGCTCGCTGAGCCGCGGCCGAGGCCGCCGACGCGATGGCCGTCGCCGTCGAGCGACGCGGGTGGGAGGCGGTACGAGTGCCGATGAGCGACGGCGGCGAGGGGTTTCTCGACGTCCTGGGCGGCGCCAACCGCACCACCACGGTCACTGGCCCGCTGGGCGATCCCGTCGAGGTGCCGTGGCGACCGCCGTCGTCGGGCCGTGCTCGAGATGGCCGCCGCGCCCGGCCTGGCCCTGGCGGGGGCGCCAAGGGCAACGACCCGCTGGCCGCCGACACCACCGGGGTCGGGGAACTGATTGGCGGCGGCGCTCGATGCCGGCGCCAGGACGATCATCGTCGGCATGGGCGGTTCGGCCACCACCGACGGCGGGTTGGGGGCACTCCGCAGCCTGGGGCCGGTGCCCAGGCTGGCCGGCGTTCATCTGGAGGTGGCCTGCGACGTCCGAGTCCCGTTCGCCGAGGCCGCACCGCAGTTCGCCAAGCAGAAGGGCGCGTCGCCGGCTCAGGTGGAGCTGTTGTCCCGCCGGCTGGATGCGCTCGCCGAGCTGTATCGGGAGAGCTACGGCGTCGACGTGTCGGGGCTGGTCGGCTCCGGCGCGGCCGGCGGCCTGGCCGGCGGTCTCGCCGCGATCGGCGCCCGGCTGAGCGCCGGGTTCGAGGTGGTGGCCGACCAGCTGGGCCTCGAGGCCCTGATCGAGAACGCCGACGTCGTGCTGACCGGCGAGGGCCTGTGCGACGCGGCCTCCTTCGACGGCAAGGTGGTGGGCGGCGTCGCCGAGCTGGCCGCGTCCTTCGGGACCCCGGTCGGTGCGGTCGTCGGCGAGACCGAGTCCTCGGTGTCGCTGCCCGACGGGCTGGAGGTGGGAGCGCTCATCGACGAGGTGGGACGCAGCCGAGGCGTTCGGGCGCCCGGCGGCCTCGGTGACCGCCACCACCGAGGTGGTGCTCGACCGTCTGCTCGGTCCGGGTTCGCCCGCCTGGAGCCAACGGTGGGCTGCGGTCGGCCCGGTTCGGGCCGGGTCAGGCCCGGGCGCGGCGCAGGTAGTCGTCCACCTCGATCATCGGCGGGAGTTCGCCGAGGTCGACGTCCACCGGCGGGATGTCGGGTCGCTCCAGCGTCATGTGTTCGTCGACCAACGTCGGATCGACACGCCGAAGGATGGCCGCGGCCACGGCCGACGCCTGCGGGCCCAACTGCGACAGCGGCCGGTTGCGGTGGGTGCGCAGATCCAGGTCCACCTGGGCGATGGCACCGACGCCCACCATGGCGGCCACGTCGATCAGCAGGCCGACGTCGACGCCGTACCCACGCACGAAGCTGAGGCGTTCCAGCACCGATCGGCGCCCGGCGAACTCCCCCGACAGCGGCTGCGCCACCTGGCCGAGGTGGGGGAAGAAGACACAGGTAGGCCGCTGCACGCAGCGGAGCTGCCTCGGGCGCGCGAAGCGTCCACCCGGCCGGTGGTAGTGGCCCTTGGTGAACTGCACACCGTCGTCACCGATCAGCGGCCCGAGCAGTCCGGTGACGAAGTGGCTGGAGAAGTCGGTGATGTCGGCGTCGCACCACACGATGACGTCGCCGGTGCCGTAAGGCGCACAACGATCATGGCGATTTCGCCCTTACAGCAAGTCTGACCTGAAGTCGGCTGGCAGCGACGACGAGGGCACCACGCGGGCGCCGGCGGCCCGGGCCACCTCGGCGGTGTCGTCGGTGGAGTGATCGTCCATCACGATCAGCTCGTCGACCAGACCGGCCGTGACCAGGTCCCGGTCCAGCGCCGCGACGATGTCGCCCACGGTGGCCGCCTCGTTGCGGGCGGGGAGCGCCACGGTGACCGTCGGTGCGTCGGGCCGCCAGCTCCGCCACGTCGTAGTCCTGGTGGCGGACGCGCTGCAGCGGTCCGCCCATCCGGGTTGCGGCGATGGCGGGGCGGTGGGTGGAGCCGCCGTTGGTTGGCCATGGGAGGGCACTCGAGCCGGGGAGACCGTCCGACCGGTGGGCCGGAATCCTCCCGAGCGCACCAGAGCCCCATGGGTGTGGGGCGGCGGTGCGGGGCCTGTCGGGCGTGGAGCGACGACCGGCGGGAACATCGGGGCGCGTCGGGAGGGGTGCCCTGGGATTGGTGGCCGCTTTCACTACGATCGGGGCCACCTCGACCTCACCCCTCCGCAGATGCGCGTGGGTTCACCCTCCCGCCCAAGGAGCAATCACGATGGCCGTTACCGTTCGCATTCCCACCACCCTTCGCACCCTCACCGCCGGAACCTCCTCGGTCGAGGTCGACGGCGGCGACGTCGCGGAGGTGCTGGCGGCGCTCGAGGAGGCCCATCCCGGATTCCGTGAGCGGATCTTCGGCGAGGACGGCCAGCTTCGCCGCTTCGTCAACGTGTTCGTCAGCGACGAGGACGTGCGCTACCTCGACGGGTTGGCGACTCCGGTGCCCGACGGGGAGACCGTCGCCATCGTTCCGGCCGTCGCCGGCGGTTAGCAGTCGCACTCAACGAGTGCTAAAACTCTGGCCCTGACGACATCGCTCGATGGCCGCCACACGGCGTGCCCGAGGAGGAACCATGGCCAAGCAGATCGTTCTCCACGAAGAGGCCCGCCGCGGGCTGGAAGCCGGCATGAACCAGCTGGCGGACGCCGTCAGGGCCACGCTTGGGCCCAAGGGGCGCAACGTGGTGTTGGACAAGTCCTGGGGCGCACCCACGATCACCAACGACGGCGTGTCGATCGCCAAGGAGATCGACCTGGAGGATCCCCTCGAGGCCATCGGCGCCAACCTGGTGAAGGAGGTGGCCAAGAAGACCGATGACGTCGCAGGCGACGGCACCACCACCGCCACCGTGCTGGCCTGGACGATGGTTCGTGAGGGACTGCGCAACCTGGCCGCCGGTGCCAACCCGATGGCGGTGAAGCGGGGCATGGCCGCCGGCACCGAGGCCGCCGTGGGCGCGATCGGTGAGCTGGCCATCGACGTCGACTCCAAGGAGCAGGTGGCCCAGGTGGCCGGCATCTCGGCCGCCGACGCCGAGATCGGCGATGCGATCGCCGAGGCGATCGACAAGGTGGGCAAGGACGGCGTGATCACCGTGGAGGAGGCCAACACCTTCGGCATCACCATGGAGCTCACCGAGGGCATGCGCTTCGACAAGGGCTACGTGTCGCCCTACATGGTGACCGACCAGGACCGCATGGAGGCCGTCCTGGAGGACCCCTACATCCTGTTGACCAGCTCCAAGATCTCGGCGGTCGCCGAGCTGTTGCCGCTGCTCGAGAAGGTGATGCAGGCCGGCAAGCCGCTGGTCGTCATCGCCGAGGACGTCGAGGGCGAGGCGCTGGCGGCGTTGGTGGTCAACAAGGTGCGGGGCACGTTCAACTCGGTGGCCGTCAAGGCACCCGGGTTCGGCGACCGGCGCAAGGCCATGCTGGCCGACATCGCGGTACTCACCGGAGGTCAGGTGATCTCCGAGGAGGTCGGCCTGAAGCTCGACGGTGTCGAGCTGGGCCTGCTGGGCCGGGCCGAGAAGGTGGTGGTGACCAAGGACGAGACCACGGTCGTCGGCGGCTCCGGGTCGGCTGAGGATCTCGCCGGGCGGATCTCCCAGATCAAGGCCGAGATCGAGAACACCGACAGCGACTACGACCGCGAGAAGCTCCAGGAACGCCTGGCCAAGCTGTCCGGCGGCGTGGCCGTCCTCCAGGTGGGCGCGGCCACCGAGGTGGAGATGAAGGAGAAGAAGCACCGCATCGAGGACGCGGTGTCGACGACCAAGGCCGCCATCGAGGAGGGGGTCGTCGCCGGTGGTGGCGTCACCCTGCTGCGGGCCCAGGAGGCCGTGTTGGCCATCCTCGACGGGATGGACGCCGACGAGGCGGTTGGCGCCAACATCGTCGCCCGCTCCCTTCAGGGCCCGCTGGCCCAGATCGCTGACAACGCCGGGTTGGACGGTGGGGTCGTGGTCGCCGCCGTGCGCGACCTGACGGGCCACGAGGGCCTCAACGCCCGCACCGGCGACTACGAGAACCTGGTCGACGCCGGCATCATCGACGCCGCCAAGGTCACCCGCTCGGCGCTCCAGAACGCCGCCTCGATCGCCGGGTTGTTCCTCACCACCGAGGCGGTCGTCACCGACGCGGTGATCGACGACGAGGACTGAGCACCCGGGCGCCCCGGCCCACGGAGTCGGCGCCAGGCCGTGCACAACTCCACCCAACGAGGCGATGCTCGGGTTTGGGTGGAATCGGGCTCGGAAACCGTGCCGAAGTCCACCCAGACCGGGGATCGACCCCGCTTAGAGGTCGTCGCGGTTGCGCAGGTAGGTGATCGACGCCCACCCGGGCAGCACCGGCAACCAGAAGGTGGCCAGGCGGAACAGGAACACCGCCGGAACCGCGGTGCCCGAGCTCATGCCGACGGCGGTCAACCCGGCGATGTAGGCGGCCTCCGAGGCGCCCAGCCCGCCGGGGGTGGGCGCCGCCGCCTCGACGAACGCACCGGTGAGATAGACGACGCCCACCTGCACGAAGCTGGCCGATCCGCCGAAGGCCAGCACCGACACGTACAACGCCATCAGGTACGACAGCGTGGTCATCGCCGAGCCGCCGAACAGGGCGGCGACCTTGCCCGGCCGGGTGGCGATGCCCACCACACCGTCGCGTGCCCGCTGGATCGCCTGGATGAGGTTGTCGAGAAACACCCGGCGCCCCCAGGGGGTCACCATGACCAGGCCGGAGACCGCCGCCACCGCTGCGGTGATCAGCAGGATGGTGGTCAGCGACGGGAGCGAGAGCTTGCGGTCGGCGCTCGACTGGCCGGCGGCGGTGAGAAACGATGCCAGCAGCAGCAGGTGGACGACGAAGCCCGCCACGACGTTCATGCCCACGCCGGCCGCGGAGACGGCGGTGTCGACGCCCTGCTTGGTGAGGAAGCGCATGTTGAGCGCCATGCCCCCGACCTTGGCCGGCGTGATCGTGTCGGAGAACGCCGCCGCCACCTGGGCGAGCAGCGACTGGAGGTACGGCACCCGGTTGGGCACCCCTCCCACCACCGACAGGGCCGAGCCGGCATAGCTCGACGCCGAGAACCCGACGGCGGCGAGCGCCCACGCCCAGTTCGCCGCTTGGGTCTCCTCCCACAGGTTGCCCGCCGACGCCAGCTGCGGGACCAGGAAGTAGGCGGCCGCGCCCAGCATCGAGAAGCTGATGACCCGGCGGGTGTTGAAGCGGGAGAGGTCGTCGGTGTCGGGAACCTCCTCGACCGAGGTCCGCCGTGCCACCTCCCCGCGCAGCGCCTTGAACCCCTCCTTGCCGAGGGCCTCCCGGGTGGTGGAGCTGACCGCCAGGGGCTGCAGACGGGACAGGGCGTCGACGAGACGCTCCCGCCCCAGCGCCTCGAGCGCCGGCGTCACGGCCGCCTCGGGTCCGACAATCGCCGCGCTCGAGGCGAGCAGTTCGACGACGTCGTCGCTTAGCTGGGTGTCGTCGGCCCCCACCTCGGCCGCGGCGAAGTCCACGGTCCAGACGCGGTCGGCCCCGTCGGCCATCAGGTTGTCCAGCCGGAAGCGACGATGCGCTATGCCGGCGCGGTGCAGCGCGGCCAGCTGCGCCCAGGCGTCGCCCAACAGGTTGACCAGTCGCCCCTCGTCGAGGTCGCTCAGGTCGGTCGCGTCGACGAACTCGGTGACCAGCAACATGCCGTCGGGCCCGGCCGATCCGAAGGCCAGCACCTCGGGGGTGCGCACCCCAAGGCGATGGGCCTGCAGCGAGGCGAGCGCCTCGGCGTTGGCCTCGCCCCGCAGCGTTCCGATTCGCCGCTCGCCGCCCTGGGCCTTCAGGCGGATCCGCCGCCAGAGCCGGGCCAGCAGCTCGGAGGCGTGCCGGTTGGGTCCCCGCACCTTGATCGCCACCTCGGCGCCGTCGGCGAGGGTGCCGTGCCATCGCACCGACGTCGAACCCGTCGTCGGGGTCGGGGTCAGGCGGACCGGCGCCAGCGACAGTCGCCGCAACGCCCGCACGACGTGGACCCCGGTGGGGTCCTGGTTGGGCGTCGTGAAAAGCGAACCGACCAGCGCGCCGGCCACCGTGGCGACCCCGAGGTCGACGAGCACGCCGAGGAACCCCGACGTGGACAGCACCGACACGACACCGATGTAGACGCCGATCGTCCACCAACACGCCCGACGCCATCGGGTGCTCAGCCAGGGGCCGCCGAGCACCATGACCGCCACGGTCGACGCCAGCAGGGGGGAGGTGGAGATCTGCGGAATCGATTGACCGCCGAGGCGATCGTAGAGAAACCCGTCGAGGGCGCTCGACGACGACATCGCCACCAGCACCTTGCCCGCGCCGAAGCTGGCCAGCGCGCCCACGCCGGCGGCCAGGTCGAGGGTGAGCGCCGTGCGCAGGCGCCGTTGGGCGACCAGCCGCGCATTGGTCGCCAGCACCAACGCGCCCAGGGCGTAGACCCCGAGGGAGGTCGCCAGGGTGACCAGCACGTCGGGGAACGCGTCGAGCACCAGCCGCTGGTTGTACGCAAGGCCGGCGACGGCGTCCTCGTAGAACACGGCGATCAGCAGCCCGATCAGCAGGGCGATCGTCCCCAACAACAGCCGAACCAGGTAGGTGGGCGCCCGAACCTTCGGTGGTGCGGCCCGACCCAACAGCTCACAATCCGGAGTGTCGCCGTCGCCCGGGACGACATGGGGGGTGGCCTGAGCCATGACGGCGCAGGCTACCGGCCGGGTGCCGATCGGGCGCGTTCCATCGGGGCGCGGCGGCCCGCCGCGATCGGGTCCCCACGGTGCAGCGTCGTAGGGTACGGGCCATGACGACGTCTTCGACCCCCTCCGAGGGACAGGCGGTGGTGCACCTGTTCTTCAAGGCCCCGACCACCACCGACCGCGCCGCCGTCGAGGCGGCGCTGAAGCGGGGCAACGACGGCGACGACCAGGCGATCTGCGCGGCGCTGCTCGGGCACAAGGCCGACCTGGGCGTCATGGCCCTGTCGCTGGATCAGTGGCGGCTGCGCGAGTTGCAGACCCAGCTGGTCGCCTCCGGGTTGGAGCTGGTCGACAGCTACGTGTCGCTGACCGAGGTGTCCGAATACGCCAAGGGCATGCCGGAGTCCCGCCTGGCCGAGCGCCTCTTTCCGACGCTCCCGCCCGAGGGCAAGCCCGCGTTCTGCTTCTATCCGATGTCGAAGCGGCGGGGTCCTGGGCCCAACTGGTTCACCCTGCCCTACGAGCAGCGCAAGTCGCTGATGTACGAGCACGGTGCGTCGGGCCGCAAGTTCGCCGGCCGGGTGACGCAGCTGATCACCGGGTCGACGGGGCTCGACGACCACGAATGGGGGGTGACCCTGTTCGGGCAGCACCCCGACGACCTCAAGGAGGTCGTCTACACCATGCGATTCGACGAGGCCTCCGCCCGCTACGCCGAGTTTGGGAGCTTCTGGGTGGGCATGGTGGACGAGGTCGACGCCGTCCTGAGCTCGCTCGGCGTCTGGTAAATCGCCACCCTCCCGGCCCACCGCACGGTTCTGTGACATTTGTCCGCGGCGTCGATTCGTCGGCTACGCTCACCGCCCTGTGAGGGGGACGTTCGATTTCGGTGCCGCGGTGAGCGGCCGATGACCACCCGCTGGGCGGCGTCCCGGCACCTGCGGGTCGGGCTGGCGATGCTGGTGGCACTCAGCGGTCTGTCGATGTGGGCCACCTCCGCCGGGGCCGCCGAGTCGGCGCCCGCCCAACGGTGTGAGCGTCCCGAGCTGCCCCGCCCCGAGGGGGCGTCGGTGGTCGGCGTGCTGATCTCCAGCAAGTGCGAGCCGGTGGTGGGCGTCGACATCGAGATCACGAAGGAGGGTGGTGAGGCCACCACGATCACCTCCGACGACGAGGGCCTGTTCGTCCTGGAACTGGGCGACGAGACCGGCAACTACACCGCCACGTTGATCGAGGACACGCTGCCCGACGACGTCGTGCTGACCGATCCGGACGCCCTGACCCGCACCTTCCGGCTGACGGCGAACAAGCGTCAGATCCAGAACTACCCGTTCGGTGAGAGCACCCGGCAGGCCGCCACCAAGCTGGACGAGATCCCCGGCAAGCTGGTCGACGGCGTGCAGCTGGGTCTGATCATCGCCATGTGCGCCATCGGGCTGTCGCTGATCTACGGCACGATCCAGCTCACCAACTTCTCCCACGGTGAGATGGTCACCTTCGGGGCGATCGTCACCTGGTTCCTCAACCAGAACGCAGGGCTGCCCCTGCCGTTGGCTGGTCTGTTGGGCGTGGTGATCGGCGCGGCGTCGGGCGCGGCGTTGGAGTTGGGGCTGTGGCGCCCGCTCCGGCGGAAGAAGATCTCGCTGTTCGGCCTGATGACGGTGAGCTTCGGCCTGTCGCTCCTGGCGCTCAACGTGTTCCAGTACGTCTTCGGCGCCCGCAACAAGCCCTACACCGGCACGGTGGGGGGCGGCGGCTTCGAGCTCGGCTCCCGGGTGATCCCGGCCCGCACGGTCATCACGATCGTCATCGCCATCGTGGTGCTCGGCGCCGTGGCGATGTTCCTGCGCACCGCCCGCTTCGGCAAGGCGATGCGGGCGGTGGCGGACAATCCCGCCCTGGCCGCCTCGTCGGGCATCGACGTCGATCGCGTCGTGTTGATGGTGTGGGTGATGGGAGCGGGCCTCGCCGCCCTCGGCGGGGTGCTGTACTCCACCAGCTTCCAGGTGAACTTCCAGGAGGGCCAGCAGCTGCTGCTGTTGATGTTCGCCGGCATCACCCTCGGCGGCCTCGGCACCGCTTTCGGCGCGGCTGCGGGCTGCTTCGTGCTCGGCCTGGCCATCCAGATGTCCACGCTGTACATCCCCACCTCGCTGCGCAACGTCGGCGCGCTGGTCGTGCTGATCGTGGTGCTGATGTTCGCCCCGCAGGGCATCTTCGGACGACGAGAGCGAGTGGGCTGATGGATTGGGGATTCATCCTCCAGCAAACGCTGACGGCCCTGTTCACGCCGCTGGCACTCTTCTACATCCTGGGCGCCCAGGGTCTGAACATCCACTTCGGCTACACCGGCCTGCTCAACTTCGGTCAGGCCGGCTTCATGGCCGCCGGCGCGTACGGCACCGCGATCAGCTACACCAACTGGGGCTGGCCGCTGTGGGCCTGCCTGCTGTTCGGCATCTTCGCCTCGGTCGTCCTCGGCATCCTGCTGGGCCTGCCCACGCTCCGGCTGCGGGGCGACTACCTGGCCATCGTCACGATCGCCGCCTCGGAGATCATCCGGCTCACAGTCCGATCCGAGTCGGTCGAAAGCGTCACCGGCGGCAACTCGGGCATCAACGAGTTCGCCACCGGGTTCTACGACGCCAACATCTTCTCCAACAGCGGACGCTACGAACTGGGTCCACTGTCGTTTCGTGGCCAGGAACTGTGGGTCATGTTGTGGGGCTGGCTGCTCGTCGGCTTCTTTGCCCTGCTCACCTACCTGCTGATGCGAAGCCCGTGGGGCCGGGTGCTCAAGTCGGTTCGGGAGAACGAGGACGCGGTCCGCTCGTTGGGCAAGAACGTCTACGCCTACAAGATGCAGTCCCTCGTGCTCGGCGGCGTCATGGGTGCCTGCGGCGGCATCATCCTGGCCCTGGCGAAGAACTTCGCGGGCCCGGACGACTACGCCACCAAGGCCACCTTCATCGCCTACACCGCGTTGATCCTGGGCGGCGCCGCGACCACCCTCGGGCCGGTCATCGGCGGCATGATGTTCTGGTCGATCTTCACCTTCGTGTCGGTCACCGCCGACCAGGCGGCCAAGGCCAACGTCATCCCCGACGCGATCATGAACGACGTGCAGGCCGGTGTTGTGCCGTTCATCTTCCTGGGCGTCGCATTGATGCTGTTGATGGTGTTCAGACCCCAAGGGATCTTCGGAGACCGGAAGGAGCTTGAGGTCGATGCCCGCTGAGGACGCCACGCCATCGTCACCGCAGGCGCCGTTCACCGGCCCGGCCGACACCGGGCTTGGCGGCATCCCCCACCCCGATGCCGCAACCGCGCCTCCCCCGGACGTCATCGCCAGGGAGCAGGCCTTCGAGGCCGAGCAGCTGGCGAACGTGCCGCGCGAGCCGGGTGCGCCCAAGCCCGACAGCATTCTGATCGCCGACGGCGTCGTCCGACGCTTCGGCGGCGTCACCGCGGTCAACGTCGATCACGTCGAGTTTCAGCGTGGTGCGATCTCGGCGCTCATCGGCCCGAACGGCGCGGGCAAGACCACCTTCTTCAACCTGCTGACCAACTTCGACAAGGCCACCGCCGGGTAATGGACCTACAACGGCCAACATGACCGGCATGGCGCCGCACAAGGCAGCGCCTGGAGGCATGATCCGCACCTTCCAGCTGACGAAGTCGTTGTCGAAGCTGACCGTGATCCAGAACATGATGCTGGGCGCCACCAACCAGAAGGGCGAACGGTTCCTGGCGGCGGTCGTCCCGCCCCTGTGGACCGCCCAGGAGCAGGCGATCACCGAGCGCGCCGATGCGCTGCTCGAACGGTTCCGCCTGGCGCACATGCGTGAGGAGTTCGCCGGATCGCTCTCCGGCGGCCAGCGCAAGCTGCTGGAGATGGCCCGGGCGCTGATGGCCGAGCCCGAGCTGATCATGCTGGACGAGCCGATGGCGGGCGTGAACCCGGCGCTCAAGCAGTCGCTGCTGGGCCACATCCTCTCGCTGCGGGACGAGGGTCGCACCGTGATCTTCGTCGAACACGACATGGACATGGTGCAGGAGATCTCCGACTGGGTCACGGTGATGGCCGAGGGCCGCTTGATCGCAGAGGGCACCCCCACCGACATCAGCTCCAACGACGCGGTGATCGACGCCTACCTGGGAAGCCACCACGACCTGGACCTTCGTCCCGACATGGTGACCAACCCGGACGAGAACGGGATTGAGTCGCTCTGATGGTCGGACGGAAGGTGTCGGCGAACCGGCACCCACCGAGATCGGCGGCGGTCAGAGCAGCGCTCGGGCCCTGTCCGACGCCGCCACCAGCGACGCAGAGAAGGCCGGGGGCACCGCCGCCAGCCACCTGGCGCCGGAGAACCTCTCCACCGACCCGCAGCCCGGCGAACCGATCCTGGTCGCCGACGATCTCATCGCCGGGTACGTGCCGGGGGTCAACATCCTCAACGGGTGCTCCGCCGTGCTCAACCGGGGCGAGATGGTGGGGATCATCGGGCCGAACGGCGCCGGCAAGTCCACGCTGTTGAAGGCCGTCTTCGGCCTGATCAACGTCACCACCGGTGTCGTCAGCCTCCGTGGCGAGAACATCACCTCGATGAAGGCCCACCAGCTGGTCAGCCGGGGCGTGGGCTTCGTGCCCCAGACCGAGAACGTCTTCGCGTCGCTGACCGTGCGCGAGAACATGGAGATGGGCGCCTTCCTGCGGCCCTCCGTGGTGAAGGAACGATTCGATCACGTCGCCGACCTGTTCCCCCGCCTCGGCGAGCGGGCGTCCCAGCAGGCCGGCTCGCTCTCGGGCGGCGAACGCCAAATGGTGGCGATGGGCCGTGCGCTGATGATGGAGCCGTCGGTCCTGCTGCTCGACGAGCCGTCGGCGGGCCTCTCCCCGGCCTTCCAGGACGAGGTGTTCATCAACTGCCGCCGGATCAACGCCACCGGCGTGTCGATCCTGATGGTCGAGCAGAACGCCCGGCGGTGCCTGCAGGTCTGCGACCGGGCCTTCGTGCTCGACCAGGGCAAGAACGCCATCGCCGGCACCGGTGCCGAGCTGTTGGACGATCCAAAGGTGATCGAGCTCTACCTCAACCTTGGCCAGAACAACGGACTGAGGGCCGGGTGGTGGCCTGCCGAGCAGGTCGGGGATACCACTCCGGAAACCGCTTCGCTAAGTTTCTGAGCGGCACCCCCCACCTGCTCGCCCGCTCCGCGCTCCTGCCTTCGGCCGCAGTGGGGGCTTCGCCAGGGTCGTGGTGTGCGCGTGGGCGGCCGAGCGGCACCCCCTTGTCGTGCCCGCCTTCGGCCGCTGGGCCGGCCGTCGTCCATCCCTACAGGCATGGCCCGTGTCCAAGGAAGCTCCACCTGGGCAGCTAAGCGGCACCCCCCACCCGCTCGCCCGTTCCGCGCTCCTGCCTTCGCGCGCCGCGGGCTCGGCCCGGGTCGCGCTGAGCGTGGGCGCCGAGCGGCGCCCGCTTGTCGTGCCCGCCTTCGGCCGCTGGGCGGCCGTCGTCCATGCAGGCATGGCCCGTGTCAAGGGAGCTCCTGGGCTAAGCGGCGGCGGTGTTGACGCCGGACACCGCAAGGCCCGGTGCTGGTCGGGCCGCCCAGATTCAGTGCCGCCGGAGCGGCCCGAGGTTGGGTACTACTTGCCGGCCTCGAAGTTCTCGGCCAGTGCGTTGCCCATGTTGCCGTCCACGCCGTAGATCGGCATGTCGGAAGGCCCGATGCCCTGCTCGATCATCGTCGAGAGGATCTTGGAGCTCTCGTCGAAGCCGATCAGTGCGATGGCGTCCGGGTCGGCGTTCTTGGCCGAGCCCACGACGTCGGCGAAGTCGGTCGCCTTCGGGTCGTAGATCTCCTCGCCGACAACCGATGCGCCGCCGGCCTCGAGGGACTTGGTGAGGTCCTCTGCGAGTCCGGTGCCGTAGTCGTCGTTGAGCGCCAGGATGAACACGTTGGAGTAGCCGTCCTGGAGGATCGTGTCGGCCAGCACCGAGCCCTGAAGGATGTCGGACGGGGCGTTGCGGAAGTACAGGCCCTTGTCGTTGTAGTCCGAGAACGCCTTCGAGGTGTTGGCCGGCGAGAACATCACCACGCCGGCGTTCACGACGGTGTCGATCACCGAGAGGCTCACCGAGGACGAGGCGGCGCCGATGATGGCGTCGACGTCCTGGGCCAGCAGGGTGCTGATCGTCTTGGGTGCCACGGCGTTCTCCGTGTGTCCTTGAGAGTCGCCTTCGATGTGCACGACGTCGTTGCCGAGCACGCCTCCGGCCTCGTTCATCTCCTGGACGGCCAGGTCGACACCGGCAAACTCCGGCGGGCCGAGGAAGGCGAGCGAGCCCGTCTTCGGCAGCAGCGAGCCGATCTGGAGGGTGCCGTCGCCTTCGCGATCACCTTCGACGGCGACCTCATCGACGTCGGCCTCCTCGGGTGCGGACGCCTCGACGAACTCGGTCTTCGAGTCGTCGTGCACTCGTTGGTCTCCTCACAGCCTTCGGAACCGAACTGGAGGACGCCGTAGGACGCCTCGGTGGGCTCACCGTTGCCGGAGAACTCGAGGGGGCCGGACGCACCGTCGTAGTCGGGGTCACCGCCCTCGTCGATGATGGCCTTGCACGACTCGAACGAGTCGCACTTGTCGCCACCCGGGGTGATGCCGTTGATCTTCTCTGGCCGAAAGCGTTGCCGTCGGTCTCGGCCTCGGTGGCGGCCAGCCCGATGATGGCAGCGTCAGCTCTCGGCCGCGTAGTTGAAGTCGACCAGCTCCGGGTCGATCTCCTTGAGCGATCTTGAAGTCGTCGCCAAGGTCGACCAGCGGGGTGGTGCCCTTCATGCCGACGAGGCTGTTGGCGCCCCGCCGCCCTCCTCGGTGGCGGCGGTGGTGTCACTGGATTCGTCCCGCCGTCGTCGCCGCATGCGGCGGCGACCAAAGGTGAACGCCAGTACGCCGCCGCAAGGCGGCAAATTTGGCTTGTCGAACATCTTGCCTCCTGGTGGTTGTCCCTCGTCGGGACCGTGCGGTCCCAGCAACATTGGAGGAGCGATCCCCGATTGGGGGCAACCTTATGACGCCGTTCGCGGGGTGCCGAAGCAGGGTACCCGGGTGGGCGACGTGCGGGAATCCGCTTGGGGTCCGAACCGGAACACAGACCGTTCACCACCTGGAAACAGACACGAAACACGGGCTGCCTACGGTCGTCATGTCCCCCAGCCACCCATTTCCGAGGAGGTCCCATGGATTCGGGATCACTGACGTGGATCATGATCTGCACTGCGCTGGTGCTGTTTATGACTCCGGGCCTTGCCTTTTTCTACGGCGGGCTGGCTGTGAACCAAGAGCACGCTCAACATGATGATGATGAACCTCTGGTGCATCCTCGTCGCGTTCCACTGTTGTGGGCCGTGGTCGGCTACTCGCTGGCCTCGCGCACCAACAACGCGTTCATCGGCGACCTGAGCGCCTTCGGCCTGAAGGGCATCACCGCCTTCGAGGACGTGGGGGTGCCCGAGTTGGCGTTCGTGGCGTTTCTCGGCACCTTCGCCGCCATCACCCCGGCGCTGATCTCCGGGGCGGTCGCCGACCGCATGAAGTTCTCGGCCTGGGCGATCTTCACGTGCCGATCTGGTCGCTGCTGGTCTACGTGCCCGTCACCTGCTGGGTGTTCAACCCGAGGAGCTGGCTGAAGGTGCGCGGGTCGCTGGACTTCGCGGGCGGCACCTCCATCCACGTCAACGCCGGCATCGCGGCCCTGGTGGCGGCGGTGATGCTGGGCAAGCGGCGCGGCTGGCCGGGCGAGAGCTTCCTGCCCCACTCGATGCCGCTGGTCCTGATCGGCACCGGCATCCTGTGGCTGGGCTGGTTCGGCTTCAACGCCGGCTCGGCGGGCGCCGCCGACGGCCACGCGTTGGTGGCGCTGATGGCCACGTTCATGGCGTCGTCGGCCGGCGGCCTGGGCTGGGTGCTCATGGAGCGCCTCCGTGACGGCTCGTTCACCACGCTGGGAGCGGCTTCGGGCATCGTCGCCGGACTGGTGGCGATCACCCCGGCATGCGCCTACGTCGACCCGATGGGTGCCATCGCCATCGGCCTGATCGCCGGTGCCATCTGCTCGCAGGCGGTGTCGTTGAAGCGCCGGTTCGGCTACGACGACTCACTGGACGTCGTCGGCGTGCACTTCGTCGGTGGCCTGGTGGGCTCGCTGCTGATCGGCTTCTTCTCGAACCCCGGTGCCACCGGCTGGGGCGAGGAGGTCGAGGCCGGCCTGCTGTTCGGGGGCGGTCCCGGACTGCTGGTGGAGCAGTTCCTCGCCAACCTGGCCACCATCGTGTTCTCCGGTGTGATGACCGCCGCCATCCTGTATGCGATCTCGGTCACGATCGGCCTGCGGGTCGATGACGACACCGAGGCCGAGGGCCTCGACGCCGCCGAACACGCCGAGACCGCCTACCACCAGGCCGGGTTGGCCATCGGCTCACGTTCCTAGCCGCGCCTCCCGCACCCGATCACCGCTCACCAATCACCCCCAGAAGGGAAATCACATGAAAGCAATCACCGCAATCGTCAAGCCGTTCAAACTGGAGGACGTGAAGAACGCCCTCAAGGAGGCCGGCGTCGCCGGCCTGACCGTCACCGAGGTGCAGGGGGTCGGCCGCCAGGGCGGCCACACCGAGACCTACCGCGGCGCCGAGTACCAGGTGGACTTCGTGCCCAAGCTGCGCATCGACGTGGTCGTCGGCGACGACGTTGCCGAGAGCGTGGTCGACGCCATCGTCACCGCCGCCGCCACCGGCAAGATCGGCGACGGCAAGGTGTGGATCAGCCCGGTCGAGGACCTGGTGCGGATCCGTACCGGCGAGCGGGGGCCGGACGCTGTCTAGCTCCGGACCCGGGTTCACCGAGGCGCTCGACTGGATTGTCGCCCAGTCCGAGGTGACCGGCGAGGCGCTGCGCCGGTCGCTGAACGAGGCGACGACCGGGTGGCTCCAGGCCTTGTGGAGCGCGGCCGCCACCAAGCTGCCCGAACCGAGCGGCGGGCGCGGCGGCGTCGCGCTGGTGGGTGTCGGGGGCACCGGCCGGGGCGACCGCGCCCCCGGGAGCGACCTCGACCTGGTCGTCGTCTACGACGACCAGATCGCCGAGCAACCGCCGGGCGAGTTCCTCGATGCCCTCTGGTATCCCATCTGGGATTCGGGGGTGGCGCTGGGGCACTCGGTTCGGAGCATCGAGGCGTTTCTCGAGCTGGCGGCCGGCGACCTGGAGACGGCGACCTCGCTGTTCAGCATGCGGCACCTGGCCGGTGACGAGGTGGTCACCAAACGTCTGGCCGACCAGGCCGAGCGCCAACGCGAGACGCTGGGTCAACAGTGGTTGCGCCAGCTCGTCGAGCGGACCGACGAGCGGCGTCGGAGCGCCGGCGACGTCGCGCACGAGCTGGAACCCGACCTGAAAGAGGGCAAGGGCGGACTGCGCGACGTACACACGTTGGGTTGGGTGCAGACCCTGGGCGTCGAGCTGCCGGCGGAGGTTGCCGACCTGATCGCCGCAAGCGGCGAGGTGCTGTGGGCGGTTCGGGCCGAGCTTCACCGGGCCACCGGCCGCCCCGGCAACCAGCTGGTGCTGCAGGAGCAGGGCGCCGTGGCCGACCGGCTGGGCTACGGCTCGGCCGACGCGCTGGCGCGGGCGGTCTCGGCGGCCGCCCGTGAGGTGTCCTGGGTGCTCGAGGATCTGTGGCCCGAGCTGACCAGCCATCGCCGCAGGGTTCCGGACACCGACGTCGTGTTGCGCGACGACCCCGACCTGGCCGCCGAGGTGGTGCGGGTCGGCGACGAGGTGATGCTCGCCGGGCAATGGCACCGGATCAGCGACGCCCGGTGGCCCGAGGCCGACGGCACCCAGCTGGGCATGGACGGCGACGTTCCTGCCGGTGGTGCCGTGCCGCAGGCGATCGCCGACACCGACCGCAACCTCACCAGCGTGCTGCGCCTGGGTGCGGTGGCCGCCGAACGTGGCCTGCGGCTGCGCCGGGACACGCTGATCGAACTCACCGGGTTGCCGCCGATCCCCGAACCCTGGGACGCCCAGGCCCGCCGCCTGTTCTGCCGGTTGGTCGGCGCAGGCCCGCCGGCGGTGCGCGTGGTGGAGGCGCTCGACCGGGTCAGGCTCTTCCTGCGATCCTGCCCAGTGGGAACCGGTTCGATGCGCCCCCCAGCGCAACCCCTATCACCGCTTCACGGTCGACCGTCACCTGATCGAGTGCGCGGCCAACGCCGCCGCGCTGGCGGGACGGGTGGATCGTCCCGACCTGCTGGTGCTCGGGGCGCTGTTCCACGATCTCGGCAAGGGTCGCCCCGGCGACCACAGCAAGGTGGGCGCAACCCTGGCCCGGGGTGCGATGGAGCGCATGGGATTCCCTCCCCGCGAGGTGGAGGTGGTGGTCACGATGGTGGCCCACCACCTGCTGTTGCCCGACGTCGCCACCCGTCGCGACCTGGACGACCCGGCAACGGTGACCATGGTGACCGACACGATCGGCTCGGTGGCCGAGGTGCGCCTGTTGGCGGCGCTCGCGGAGGCCGACGGCCGGGCCACCGGCTCCACCGCCTGGGGTTCGTGGAAGGCGGTGCTGGTGCGGACGCTCGCCGATCGCGCGGTGGCGGAGCTCGCCGGCGTCGAGGCCACCGAGGATGCGCCGCTCGCAGCCCCGCTCGGTGCCGACCCCGAGGTCGAGGAGCTGCTGGCCTCCCGCACCCCGGTGCTCTCGGGCGAGGGCGACCGGTTGGTCGTGTGCTGGCCGGACCGCACCGGGCTCTTCGCCCGGGTCGCCGGGGTGTTGGCGCTCCGCAACGCACAGATTCTGGCGGCGTCCGCGTCGAGCTCGGACGGCTGGGCGGTCGAGGTGTTCCGCATCCGCACCCCCACCGGCGAACCGCCGCGCTGGGAGCTGATCGTCGAGGACCTGCGCGCCGCGCTCGATTCCCGGCTGGCCCTGCGCGCCCGGCTGGCCGAACGTGCACAGGCGGAACGCCGTCGGGACTGGCCCGGCACGATGGACGCCCCCACGGTCGACTTCGACGAGGGCACCGGGGTGACCGTGATCGAGGTGGCGGCCGCCGACCGCATCGGGCTGGCGTTCTCGCTGGCGTCGGCGTTGGACGAGATGGATTGCTCGATCGTCAAGGCCACCCTGACCACCCTGGGACCCAACGCGGTCGACACCTTCTCGGTGACCGACGCCGACGGCACCCCGGTGACCGACCCCACCCGCAGGGACGCGCTCCGTCAGGCGCTGGTGCACGCAGCCGCCGGCTGAGGGGCTCCCGCTATCCTCGCTGTGGTGGAGCGCATCACCGAGTCCGACCTGATCCGGTGGTCCGAGGCGCTCGCAGGGATCGCCCGAACCGGGTTGGGGTTCACCAAGAGCCTCTACGAGCAGGAACGCTACGAGGAGGTGCTGGCCGTCGCCGCCGACATGCAGGTGGCCGCCGGTCGCAGCAGCCTCGATCCCTCCGCGCTGGTGCAGGAATGGATGAAGGGCACCCGCGAGGGCAGTCACGGCTACATCACCCCCAAGGTCGCCATCGGCGCGGTCGTCGGCAACGACGACGGCGAGCTGCTCCTGATTCAACGGGCGGACTCCGGCGTGTGGCTCTACCCCACCGGGTGGGCCGACGTCGGCTACTCCCCGGCGGAGGTCGCCGAGAAGGAGGTGGGGGAGGAGACCGGCATCATCGCCAAGGCCGAGTCGCTCATCGCGGTGTTCGACGGCCTGCGTCGCGGCTTCTCCGCCGTGCCGTTGTACTCGCTGATCTTCAAGCTGCGCCCCGTGGGAGGTGCGCTGACCCCGCATCCGCTGGAGTGCCTGGACGTCGGCTGGTTCGACCGGGACTCGCTGCCCGAACCGTTGGCCGGCGCCGGGATCTGGGCCGACCTGGCCTTCGACGCCATCGACGGCGGCCAGCAGGCGCCGTTCTTCGACCCGCCTCGGGGCGACGTGTGGATCCCCGAGGGCGAGCCGCTTTCGGCCGGCGACCCGTCGGCGATCAACGATTCCAAGGAGCACCACGATGGTTGAAGTTCGAGAGATCGCCGAGATGGAGCCCGGGCTGACCGAGGCGATGGCGCGGCTGTTGCCTCAGCTGTCGTCCTCGGCGCCGCCGCTCGAGGAGGCCACGCTGGCGGGCGTCGTCACCCACGAGGCCTGCCACTTCCTCGTCGCCGAGGAGGACGGTCGGCTGTTGGGCAGCCTCACGCTGGTGGTCTTCCCCATCCCCACCGGCATCCGGGCGTGGATCGAGGACGTCGTCGTCGACGCCGACGCCCGCGGCAAGGGCGTCGGAGCGGCGCTCAACACCTTTGCTTTGGAGGTGGCCGAGTCCCTCGGCGCCCGCTCGGTCGATCTGACCAGCCGCCCGAGCCGCGGGCGGCGAACCGGCTCTATCAACGGCTGGGATTCGTTCAGCGGGACACCAACGTCTACCGCGCCGGCTGAGGTCGACGCGCCGCCCGGCGGGCCGAGTCAGCCGTCCTGGGTGAGGCGCCACAGTCGGCTCTCGCCGACCGAGACCGCGTAGACCTCGCCGTCGGCGGCGGTGCCGAAGCTGGTGATGCCGGGCACCTGGGCGCCCAGGTCGAGGTCGGTGACGCCCGACTCGGCGTTGTCCGGTGCGGTCGTGCCGTCGGCCTCCGAGGCGTCGTTGGTGCGGAGCCCGTGCAGCACCCCCTCGCAGAGGTCGGCCCACAGGTAGACCCCGTCGAGATCGGGCAGGCCCGGGGAGTCGCGCACGACCACCCCGCCGGTGACGGAGCATCGTCCGCCCGAGTGGTCGTAGTCGAACACCGGGTCGACCAGGTCGCCGGGTTCCTCGGCCGGGTCGGGGCCGTCGGTGTAGGGGTGGGTGCCCTCCCGGCGGTTCCAGCCGAAGTTGGCGCCCAGGCCCAGGCCCTCGCCGACCGTGACGTGGTTGATCTCCTCGTAGGCGCCCTGGCCGACGTCGGCGATCCACAGGTCGCCGGTGGCCGAATCGAAGGTGAAACGCCACGGGTTGCGAAGGCCGTAGGCCCACGCCTCGGGCGCGGCCTCGTCCCCGGCGGGGGTCGAGCCGTCGACGAACGGGTTGTCGTCGGGGATCTCGTAGGGGTCGTCGCCGTCGAGCGTCGGTCGGACCCGGAGCAGCGAGCCGAGCAGCGTCGCCGGGTTCTGGCCGTTCGATTCGGGATCGCCCCCGCCGCCCCCGTCGCCGAGGCCGAACCACAACAGCCCGTCGTCGTCGACGACGACGTGGCCGCCGTTGTGGTTGGCGAACGGCTGGGAAACCATCAGCAGCTCGCGCCCCGACGCCGCAGCGACACCGTCGTCGCCCAGCGGGAAGGTGGTGATGACGCCGGCGCCGTCCTCGGCCCGGGTGTAGCTGGCGTACAGCTCGTCCTCGTCCGGCGACATCGCCAGGCCGAGCAGGCCCTTCTCGCCGCTGACGTCGCCGACGTCGGCGGTGATGTCGAGCACCACGGTGGATGTGGAGGGGTCCTCCGGGTCGATGCGCCGGACGTTGCCGGCCCGCTCGGCCACCAGCAGGGTGCCGTCGTCGGCGCCGAGCACCACGGTGGGGGACTCGAGGTCCACGTCGAGTTCCTCGGCGCTGACCGCCAGGCCGGACGTTGCCGGCGGCACCGGCGTGCCGGCCGACCCGGAGTCGCTGACGTCGCCGTCGGAGCAGCCGACCGTTGCCAGGCCGAGCGCCGCCGCCGCCAGTGCGCGGCCGATCGGTCGTGGGTTGGTGGGGCGGATGCTCATGCGGTGCGTCCTGTTGTTGGGGGGCGTGATCGCCCGGCGACTATTCGTCGAGGTCGGTGGGCTCGGCTCCGGTGAGCGGCACCGTGACCGTGCGGGCCGAGCCCTCGAGGTTGGCCACGATGCGTTTGTTGTAGCGGGCCAACATGGCGCGGGGCACGCCGTAGCTCGACGGTTCGTCGCTGCCCATCAGCTCGAACACCCGGTGTTCCAGGTCGGCCATCAGCGCCTCGGCGGTGGCGGAGAACGCCTCGACGGCCTCGGGGTCGCGGCCGGAGAGCAACTCGATCGTCGTACCGAACATCGCCGACACCACGCGCCGGTCCTCGTCGAAGGCGGCCCGATCGGGGGCGTCGGTGAAGCGAACCCCCTGCTCGGCCAGGCCGAAGATGTTCTTGCACTGGTCGCCGACGCGCTCGAGGCGCTTGACGACGAGCAGGCTGGGCATCACCAGGCTCATGTCGGACTGGCCGTGGACCGCCGAGTGCACGACCAGCTCGCGTCGCACCGTCTCCTCCAGCTCGTTGACCAGACGATCGGTCTCGTACACGTCGTCGCCGATGGCGTCGATGTTGTCGCCCGCCACCAGCGCCGACATCGCCAGGTCGAAGCTGTGGCGGCAGGCGCCCAGCATCTCGGTGATCTGGCGATCGATGGAGTCGGTGACCCCGCCATCACCTCGGAAAAAGCTCATCACCATGGGGTTACCTCACCTCAGGACGGCGACCCCGAGGGCCGGGATCACCACGAAACAGAGACCGATCGCCGCAACGATGGCGCTGGGGCGGACCGCCGCAATCTCCCCGGTGCGACACGCCATTGCATCGGGATCTCTCGCAGAGCGGGATCGGATAGAACAGCATGATACCGGCGATGTTGAACAGGGTGTGGACCAGGGCGATCGTCAGCGCCTCCGGCCGGGAGGTGGCCATCGACGCCAACAGGCCGGTGATCGTGGTGCCGACGTTGGCCCCGAGCGTCACCGGATAGATGCTTCGCAGCGTCAGCACGCCGGAAGCGGCGAGGGGCACCATCACCGACGTGGTGATCGAGGACGACTGCACCGCCAGCGTGATCACCAGGCCGAGCAGCATCGCCGTGGCGCCACCGCTTTTGCCCAGAAACGCGTTGATCGACTGCTCCACCCGGTCGGCCACCAGGGCCCGCATGTTTCTGGTGATGAACGCCAGGGCGAAGAAGAGGAAGGCCAGGCCGGTGATGATCGACAGCACGCCCAACAACGTGCCGGACGCCCCCAGGGCCTCGATCGTGGACTCCACCCATCCCGCCGGTCCCTTCACCGCCGCCTTGATCGGGCTGTCGAAGGTGGCGCCGCTGCCGCCGACCAGCTTGTCGGACAGCCAGGTGGCCGAGCGCGCCAGCACGTGGGTCGTCAGCTCCAGCGGGAGCAGCACCCCGACGGCGAGCAGGTTGAAATAGTCGTGCACCGTGGCGGCGGCGAACGCGTCGCGCATCTCGTTGGAGCGGTTGAGGTGGCCCAGCGACGCCAGCGTGGCGGTCACCGTCGTGCCGATGTTGGCGCCCATGATCATGGGGACCGCCGACTCCACCGGCAGCAATCCAGTGCCGACGAGGCCGACGATGGTGGCCGTGGTCACCGACGACGACTGGGCGAGCACCGTGGCGAGGATGCCGACGAACAGCGCGGCGAACGGGTTGCGGACGCTGGTGAACAGCTGCTCCTGCACGCCCTCGCCCAGTGCGGCGATGCCGCCCTCCAGCACGGAGATGCCGAGCAGGAAGATGTACAACAGGCCGGCGACCAGCAGGGCCCGAACCGGTGTGGGCACCTCGCGCGGCTCGGCAGTCGGTGCGGGGTCAACCACGCCCCAGAGTCTGGCCGATGCGGCGCCCCGCATCGCATTCAGCGGTGGGTGGGGGTCCGCAGGTCCGGCCGGGCGGGTCGATCTCCGCGGCCCGAAGGGGTTCTGAACGCGGACGCCGATAGTGTGGTCGGGATGCATACCGCCGAAGACATCTGGGCGGAGGTTCCCGCCAAGACCTCGACGGATCGAATCAAGAAGCTGTGGAACCACCACCAGTTCCGCAAGCTGCTCCGCTACTCGGCGGTCTCGCTGGTGTTCGTGCCGCTCGGGCAGTTGCTCCTCCAGCTGTTTCACTGGCTGATCGGCATCGACGTCGTGCCCGCGCAGCTGATCGCCGCCACGATCCTGACCCCGCCCAACTTCCTGGCCAACAAGTTCTACGTCTGGCGCCACGCCAACCGCGACAAGGTTCGCACTGAGGTGGTCGTGTTCTGGGTGTCGGCCGTGCTGGGCACCGCCTTCGCCGCAGGCTGCCTCTATCTGGTCGACGGCTGGCTGCCCGAGGATTCGACGTCGGCACTCGCCCGGGCCGCCGGCATCTTCGCTGCGCAGCTCCTGGGTTACGGCATCGTGTGGGCGGCCCGGTTCGTGTTCCTCGACAAGCTCGTCTTCACCGTCACCCATCTCCACGAGGAGGAGGCTGCGGCGCTCGAGGGTGGCGGCGTTGACGCCTGAGGATCGCTCCGCCGCCGCGGCGGCCCGGGGATTCATGCCAACCGACGAGGGACTGGCGCTGAACGCCGCCGCCGTCGAGGCGCTGGCGGCCGTCGAGTCGGCCCCGATGCTGGAGGTCGGCTCGTACTGCGGCAAGTCGGCGCTGTACCTGGGGGCGGCGGCGCGGGACGCCGGACGGGTGCTGTACGCGCTCGACCATCATCGGGGCTCCGAGGAGAACCAGGCGGGCTGGGAACATCACGACGCCGACCTGGTCGATCCCGAGCTGGGTCTGCTCGACACGCTGCCGACGTTTCGCCGCACGGTGAACGCCGCCGGGCTCGACCGGGTGGTCGTGGCCCTCGTCGGACACTCCGAGGTGGTGGCGCCGGCAGGAGACGCCGCTGGCGCTCCTGTTCATCGACGGCGGGCACGGCTCGAACCCGCCCACCGCGACTACGAGCTGTGGACCCCGAAGGTCGCCCCCGGCGGCACGCTGGCGATCCACGACGTGTTTCCCGACCCTGCCGACGGGGGGCGACCTCCGTACGAGATCTACCTGCGGGCGTTGGAGTCGGAACGGTTCGTCGAGACCGGGTGCACCGGCTCGTTGCGGATCCTACGGCGCGTCTGACTCGGCGTCGCCCGCACCGGGATGCTCGCGGGGTTCGTCCTCGTCGGGCCCGGCCGGCGCGGTCCCCGTGGTCGTGATGGGCGAGGTGGTCGTGGTGGGGGTGGTGGTCGGGGTTGGCGTGACGGCCCCGGGACCGGCGTCCCTGGGGGCACCCGCCATCGGGGCGGCGGCGCTCCACCGGAGCTTCGAGCGGCGGCTCTGACGGACGACCAGACCGGCGATCACCGCGAAGGCCAACAGCATGGCCCCCAGCACGGCGTACTGGCTGCCGGTCCCGCGGTCGCCCTGGTACTCGGGGGCGTGGCCCGAGTTGGGGCGTGGCAGCGCGTTGTTGAGGCCCTCGCCCTTGGGGATCACCTCGGTGACCGCCGGCCCGGTCGAGGCGGGGGCGTCGGAGGACGGGGCGGGCTCACCCGGGTCGTCGACCCCCGTGGTGGGTGCGACCGTGGGCGCGGTGGTCACCCGGGTGGGCAGCGGACGCTGTTCCTGCAACGGGGGCACGGTGGAGGAGGTGGGATCGGGTTGCTGCGCCCCCACGGCGGGGACGACGAGCATCGCGGCGAGGACGCCCGCGAGGAACGCCGCCGAGGCCGGTCTCAGACCGGGACGTCGGCGGGCAGCCGATGGTGTTCGGTGAACAGCCACGAGGCCGGGCTGGCGCCCGCCAGGGCGTCGGCGGCCAAAATCACGGCCGCCGAGGAGTACGTCGACTGCTCGCCGGAAGGGAAGTAGTCCTCCTGGGGGTACACGATGCCGGTCCAATAGTGACCCTCCTCGGTGCGAAGGCGCTGGGCCCAGGTGAACATGTCGGCGGCCACCTGGCGTTCGCCGACGGCCAGGTGGGCCATGGCGCACTCGCACGTTTCTGCGGCGGTGACCCATGGCCGGTCGGAGACGCAGCGTACGCCGCGGTCCTCCATCACGAACGCCGCCCGCCGCGACTCCAGCCGGTGTCGGCCGCGCTCGCCGACCTCCACCCCGGCGAGCACCGGGTAGTACCAGTCCATCGCCCAGCGGTGCTTGGGAGCGAACGCCTCGGGTTCGTCGCGGATGACCCGCCCGAGGGCCTGGGCGGCGGCGACCCACTCCGGTCGGTCGTGGCCCAGCACCTCGGCGATCGCCACCGCGCAGCGCAGGCTGTGGGTGATCGAGGAGGAGCCGGTCAGCAGGGCGAACTCGAACGAGGCACCGTCGGGCTTGCGGGCCCACAACACCTCGCCCCGGTCGGTCTGGAGGCCGCGCACGAAGTCGACCGCCCGGCTGAGCATGTCCCAGTTGGCCTCGAGGTAGGCGGCGTCCTCGAACAGCAGCCAGTGGTGGTACAGGCCCGCGGCGACGTACGCGATGCAGTTGGCGTCGAACTTGGGTTCCTCCACCTCGCCACCGGCCAGGTAGTACTGGTGCCAGGAACCGTCCGGATGCTGCAGCCCCGCCAGCCAGGCGAAGCCGGCCTCGGCCTCGGCCCGGCGGCCGCCGAGCATGAGGGCCATCAGCGCCTCGGTGTGGTTCCACGGGTCGGCGTGCCCGCCGGGGAACCACGGCATCATGCCGTCGGGAAGCTGCCACTGGGCCAGCGTGTCGACGGTCAGGTCCAGCTCGGTACCGGTGACCACGCCCTCGACGTCGCGGAGCCAGCTGTCGCCGCTCATCGTCGCCGCCCCAAGGCGGTCGCCGTCGTGCGCGTCAACGTGACGCTCCGACGGCGCCGTCGACCCGCGGCCGGCGGGCGTAGGCCACCAGGCTCTTTCCCAGCGGGCGGGCCAGCAGCCGGTCGGCCGTTCGGGTGATCCAGGGCGCCTCGGTCATGTCCCACACCAGCAGCCGGTGGTAGGCGGCGACGGCCCGGTTGGTGTCGTTGGTGGGGCCCGCCAGGCAGCGCAGCCACCAGTAGGGGCTGTGCAGCGCGTGGGTGCGGCCGGTGCCCTCGGGGTGCAGGCCGGCATCGGCGATGCGCTCGTTGAGCATCGGTTCGGTGTAGATGCGGATGTGGCCGCCCTCCACCAGCGGGGCGTGGTACTCCGCCGAGAGGAACCAGCAGATCTTCTCGGGCAACCAGGCCGGCACGGTGGCGGCCATCAGCCCACCGGGGCGCAGCACCCGCTGGATCTCGGCGAGCGCGCCGGCGTCGTCGGGGATGTGCTCGAGCACCTCGGAGACGACGATCCGGTCGAAGCTGTCGTCGGGAAACGGCAGTCGCAGGGCGTCGCCGCGCATGACGAGGGTGCCGGTGTCGGCCGGGGCCTCGCCCACCTCCACCATGGCGCTGAGCAGGCCGCCCACCTCGGGCAGGGCCTCGGGGTCGTAGTCGAGGGCCACCACATGGGCGCCTCGGCGGGCCGCCTCGTAGCTGTGCCGGCCGGCGCCCGCGCCGATGTCGAGGAACCGGTGGCCGGGTCGAACGTCCAGCCGATCGAAATCAACGGTCAGCATGGGACGCCTCCGCTGCGGACTCCTCGAGCAGCGCCCGGTAGTGGGTGACCGTGCGCTCGGCGGTGCGCTTCCAGCTCCAGTTCTCCACCACCCGGTTGCGGGCCCGCTCGGCGACCGCCGCGGCCTCGGCGGGATGGGCGAACACCCGCCTGATGCCCGCAACGAGGGCGTCGGCGTCGCTCGGTGGCACCTGGAAGCAGGTGTCGCCGTCGGTTCCGGTCACCTCGGGCAGCGCACCGCCGGTGGTGGCCACCAAGGGACACGCCGCCGCCATCGCCTCGATCGCCGGCAGGGAGAAGCCCTCGTACAGCGACGGAACGACCGCCACCGACGCCTCCGAGTACAGCTCGACGATGCGCTCGTCGCTGACGCCGCTGACAAAGGTGACGCAGTCGCGCAGGCCCAGTCGGTCCAGCGTGGAGTGGGTGCGGCTGCCGTCCTTGAGCGACCCGATGATCGTCAGGGTGACGTCGTCGTGTTCGGCCCGAAGCTTGGCGACGGCCTCCAGCAGGAACCGCTGGCCCTTCATCGGCACGTCGGCCGACGCGGTCGAGATGATCCGATGCGGTTCGCGTTCGACGCCGGTCAGCGGTCGGAACAGGTCGGGATCGACGCCGACGGGCACGATGTGGAGGCGTTCGGGGTCGACCTCGTGGTCGGCCAAAATGTCGGTTGCGGAGTTCTCCGACACGGTGATGATGCGACGCAGGCTCTTGGCCACCCGGGTCTGCATGCGGGTGAAGCGGTACCAACGGCGCTTGCCCCAGCGGGCCCGCCACCCCTCGGCGTGCTCCATCTCGACCCGCCGGTCCACCGTGATCGGATGGTGGATCGTGTCGAGCACGGGCAGGCCCCGCCGCTCGATCGCCATCAGGCCGTAGCCGAGGCACTGGTTGTCGTGCACGAGATCGAACCGGTCGCCCTGGTCGGCCAACCAACGGGCCGCACGGATCGAGAACGCCAGGGGCTCGGGGAAGGTCCCGGCCGAAAAGGAGGTCACCTCGGCCCAATCGGCGAAGTCCTTCAGCTCCCACAGGCCGGGCATACGCATCGGGAAGTGGTCGTTGTAGATGTCGAGGCTGGGCAGCTTCACCAGCTCCACCCGGTCGTCCAGGTGGGGGTAGGGCTGTCCCGAGAGCACCACCACCTGGTGGCCGAGGTCGGCCAGGGCCTTGGTGAGGTGGCGCGTGTACACGCCCTGGCCCCCAACGTGGGGCTTACCCCGGTAGGTGAGGTAGGCGATGGACAGCGGATCGCCGGGACCGGGGAGTGGGCGCATGGCCGACTAGCTTCCCCGCGTCGCCGACGGGTGGTCAATCTCACCCCCGGCCGGTCGACCGCCCTGAACGCCGGTCGTCAGCCGACGGTGGCGCCCACCGGCTCATCGGTCGGTGCCGGGCCGACCCCGACCGTCGCCGGGTCGGGCCGCCGCTGCGACAGCAATGCGGCGGCCACCACGTACAACAGGAGTCCGATGATCACCGTGCGGTTGAAGCCGAAGCTCATCGACAGAATCGTGCCGGTCGACGAACCCAGCACGGAGAAGAACCCGTTGACCGCCCAGCACCAGGCCACCAGGCGGCCGTCGTCGTCGGGGTCCTGGGCCTCGGCGGTCTCCGAGGCCCGGTCGATGCCGGCGGGCAGGAACATGCCGAGCAGCACGCCGATGGGGAACAACATGGCGAACACCAACACGATGCGCGCCCACTCCGGCCAGGCCAGGGCGACGTCGGTGATCGGGCGGCTGATCACCAGATACAACAGGGTGACGGCCCACAGCGTCGCGGTCGTGCCGATCAGGCGCGTGCGAACGTCCGACCCGAACCGGTTGGAATACCGGGCGCCGACGGCCGTGGCCAGCAGCAACGTGAACAACGAGACCGACAGCGACAGGGTCGGGAAGCCGAGCAGCAGCGAGAACCGCTGAATCATCGCCACCTCGACGAAGATGAAGCCCAGCCCGATCGACGCGAAGTAGAGGAACAGTCGGCCCCGGCCGCGGAGCCTCACCGCCGACTTGCGGCGGGCCAGCCCGAAGGGCAGCCACAGGAAGAGCGCGGCGGTGATGACGGCGATCAGCACCAGCATCAACAGCAGCCGTTCGCCGATGGCGATCTCGGAGTCGTCGTAGTTGCGCGAGAACATCGAGTCGAGGTCGGTGAACGGCGTGAAGTGCCAGAAGAACGGGCCGTTGTCGTCGATCGAGGAGATGTCGTAGGGATAGTCGGCCACCAGGCCGGCAACCGCCTCGTCGTCGGCGGAGATCAGCTGGGCGGTGATGCCCTCCTGCGTGCCGTCACCCCCGGGCAGGTGGATCACGCGACCGTCGACGACCTTGTTCACCGCCTCGGTCACCCGGTCCATCGACTCCGCAGGGGGCGGGTTCTTGAACAACATGATCGTCGAGATCTTGGCGATCGACGCCTCCACCCCCTCCACGGTCAGGCCGGTGTGGCCGGCAAAGTCGCCCGGTTGGCCGCCCATGTCCTCGCTGAGCGCCGAGCGGGCGGTGGCCAAGTAGCGGGCGGTGCGGTTCGGGGCCGACTCGAACTGGAAATCGCCGAACTGCGACACGATCATGCCCCGGTCCGACAGGTGGTCGTAGGCGGACTCGAGCATCTCCTCGGTGTAGAGGTAGCTCTCCGAGAGCACGAACGCCCCGGAGGTGGCGGCGTTGGAGGCGGCGTAGCTGTCGGGTGCGACGAACCAGATCAGGTCGTAGTCCTTGTCGCTCCGGGCCAGGAACGTCCGCCCGTCACCCTGGACGTAGTTGACCCCCGGCAGCTCGGTGATGTTGCCGGTGAAGTCGGCGAACTCGTTGCGGAGCAGCTCGGCGGTCACCGGGTTGAGCTCGACCGCATCGATGTTCTTGGCGCCGTAGGTGCGGGCGGCCATGATCTCGTTGCCGCCCGCCGCCCCGATGATCAGCATCTCCTCCGGCGGCTCCTCGAGGGCGGCGAAGGGAATCTGGCGGCTGTCGTTGTCGAAGCGGGCCGTCGTCTCCCGGGTGCCGTCGTAGCGCCAGATCGTCGACCCCCACAGGCCGTCGTGGTTCAGGGTGATCAGGCCCTCGGTGGTCTGGGTGGCGTCCACCCGGAACACCGCACCCCAGTCCCCGGCGAGCACCTCCTGGTCGACCCGGAGCGTCTTGGTGGCGTCGGTGCGGATGGGGATCGAGAAGGCGAGCACCATCGCCGCCAGCGCGACGACCCCGAACCCCGCAGCAAACGCCAGGTGTCGACCCGACCGGACGGCCAGCCACACCCCGAGGGCCACCAGCGCCAGGTTGGAGGCGACGATCATCGCCGGCGGACCGATCCAGGCCTGCAGCGGCACGGCGGTCAGGCAGCCGAGCGCCGCGCCGGTCAGGTCCCAGAAGTACAGCCGCCGCACCTCGTGGGCCTCGGCGACGATCAGCTTGGCCAGCACCAGGCCGATGACAAAGAACACCATCGTCAGGGCGATCGACATCACGAGCAGCTTCACGAACTGGGTGGCCGCCGTGCCGCCCGCGGATGCCCAGATCCGCTGGGTGTCGAGTTGCAGCCGGGCCACCACCGCAAACGACACCAGGCCGACCACGCCCGCCAGCGGGGCCAGCCTGGCCACCAACGACACGGTGTCGGCGCGCCGCAACCTGGGCGACAGCGAGATGATGGCGCTGGCCGCGCCCAACCCCAACAGCGCCAGGCCGATGACGAAGTAGGTGTAGTAGTAGAACAGCTTGAACGAGATCACCCGGGTGTAGGCGATCTCGGTCGACAGGCCCACGAACCCCACCACGAACGCTGCCGTGAGGCGGGCCGTGACGTCTCGGGCGGGGGCGGCGGTCTCGGTGGCGGAGGCGTCGGTCATGAGGCGCACGAGCGTACCGGAGCCTCCCGGGACGGGCCCGGTGACACCTCGCGGGGACCCCTCCCCGGGGAGCGATCCCCGATGACACCGTGCCGGCCCACCCGGATGCTGGGTGGATGAACTCGATCGACCCGCCCCCGACACCGAGGGGCGCCACGATGATCTCCCTCTGGGGCCCCAAGGGCGGCCAGGGGGTCAGCACCACCGTGGCCGCCCTGGCGCCGGCACAGCTGCGCCGACACGACTGCTCCAACGTTGCGATCGTCGACCTGGCCGGCGACCAACCACTGTTGCTCGGCGTCCCGGCACAGCACGGGGTGGGGGTCCTCGACTGGTTGTCGAGCGACGCTCCCGCCTCGGCACTGCACCGAACGATGCTGCCGGTACGGGACTCCATGGGGGTGGTGCCCCTGGGCGGACGGGATGCCACCGGTTCGTGGACCGTCGAACGGGAGGCCGGGTTGTGGCGGGCCGTACGGTCCCTGGCCGACGTGGTGCTCGTCGATGCCGGCGTTCCCGCCCCGCGAGTTGGCGGCGGGCCGGTGGAGCGGCTTCGCCGCTCGGCCGTCGAGGCGTCGACGACGAACGTCGTGGTCACCCGGGCCTGCTACCTGGCGCTGCGGCGCTTTCGTGGCCTCGGCCTGACCTGCGATGCGGCCGTGTTCGTGCAGGAGGCGCAGCGGGCCCTGGCCCGGTCGGACGTGGCGGAGACCCTCGGGGCGGAGGTGATCGCCACGGTCGACGTCGATCCGGCGGTGGCACGGGCGGTGGACTCCGGGATGCTGGGCGCCCGTCCGCCCCGCCGACTGGATCGGGCGATGACCGCGCTGGCCTCCGGCCTGGCCGGGTCGGGCGGCGAGCCCGTAGCGGCGGTGTCGACGTCGACGTCGACGTCGAACGGTCGATCGTGAACCATGCGACGTCGCCCACCGGCGCCGACACGGACGTCGACCCGGGCGGGCCACCCGTTTCGATCGTCGGGATCGCCGGGCGGGTCCGGGAGCTGCTCGAGCGACGCGATCGTGACGGTGCCTGGTCGACCGAGGTGGTCGCCGAGGCGCTGGAGCAGCTCGACCCGCTGATCCCCCCGAAACGGCTCGCCGCGCTGGCCGCCCGCGTGCGGGCCGAGCTGGTGGGGCTGGGCCCGGTGGACGGGCTCCTGGCACTGCCCGGGGTCACCGACGTGTTGGTGAACGGCCCGGGACAGGTGTGGATCGAACGGGCCGGACGCCTGCAGCGAACCGAGGTGGTCCTCGACGCCGACGAGGTGCAGCGCCTGGTGGAACGAACCCTGGGGCCGCTCGGGCGACGAGTGGACCCGTCGGCGCCCGTGGCCGATGCGGCGATGGCCGATGGAACCCGGGTGTCGGTCGTCGTGCCGCCGGTGGCGCTCGGCGGTCCGGTGCTCGCCTATCGGCGCTTCGAGGTTCGGGCCGTTCCGCTCGACCGGCTGGCCACGGTGGCTCAGGCGGCCGCCCTGCACTCGGCGCTGGAGGCCCGCGACAACCTGATCGTGTTCGGCGGCACGGGCGCCGGCAAGACGACGCTGCTGGACGCGCTGTGCGCCCGCCTGCCGGAACACGAGCGCCTGGTGGTCGTCGAGGACACCGCCGAGTTGGTGCCACCGGGGCGACACCTGGTGCGCCTCGAGGCGCGCCGGGCCAACGCGGAGGGCGCCGGTTCGATGGACCTCGGCGACCTCGTGCGGGCCGCCCTGCGTCTGCGGCCGGACCGGCTGATCGTCGGCGAGGTGCGAGGCGGGGAGGCCGCCGACCTGGTGAGCGCACTGTCCACCGGGCACGACGGGGGGTTGTCGACGGTGCACGCCGGCACCCCGGCCGAGGCGATGGACCGTCTCGAGGCGCTCACCCTGCTCGGGGCCCCCGGTCTGGGCGTGGAGGGCATTCGCCGTCGGCTGCACGCCGCGGTAGACGTGCTGGTCGGAGTCGAGCGTCGAGGCGACGGCGGGCGCGGCCTCAGCGGCCTCTGGCGGGTCGAGGGCACCGCGGACGCTCCCCGCTTTCGGCCGATGGTCGACCCGCAGCCGCTCCCTGGCGGCGCGAGCGTGCGCAAGGGCGCCACCCGGTGAGCGCGGCACCCGCGATCGTCGCCGGGGCGGCGGCCCTGGCCGCCGTGGCCCTGCCGGGCCGCGCCATGGCGCGCCCCGCAGACGTCATCGACCGGCCGCGCCCCGGGGCCGGTGACATCCGGCGGGGTCGACGACCCGGCGAGGAGGTGGCCGCCGGCGAGCTGGCCGAGGCCCTGGCGGCGCAACTGCGCGCCGGCGCGACGCTGCCGGAGGCGTTGGGCGGCGTGACCCCCGGCGAGCCGCTGGCGGGCCCACTCGTCCGGGTGACCCGGGCGCTCGATCGGGGGGCACCCCTCGACGAGGCGCTGCGGGACCTCGCCGTCGGCGGCCCACCCGAACGCCGGCTGCTGGTGGCGGCGCTGCTGCTGTCGGCCCGTCACGGCGGGCGGGCCGCAGACGCGTTGGACGGCGTGGCGGGCACCCTGCGCGACCGACGGGCGGTCACCGCCGAACTGTCGGCGCAGACGTCCCAGGCACGGTTCTCGGCCTGGGTGCTGATGGCCCTTCCGCCGATCTTTCTGGTGCTCGCCTCCTCGCTGGACCGCCGGATCCCCGGCGCCCTCGTCACCCCGCCGGGTGCAGTGGCCCTCCTGGTCGCCGTCGCGCTCGAAGCGATCGGGTTCGTCTGGACCCGCCGCATCCTCGACGGCGGGGCCGCAGCCGTGACCGCCGCCGACCCCGACGGGAGCGGCGAATCGAACCGGCCCGGTGGCGGCGCATGAGCCCCGCCGCCGCCGTCGGCGCGGCCTGGATGGCCTGGGCCCTCTGGGTGGTGGCGTCGCGGCGTAGCCGGCCCGGTGCTCCGGCAGCGGAGCGGCACCCGGGCGATGCAACCGGCGGCGCGCCCGAGGAGGGTCGACGGCGACTGGCTCGGCGAACCCTGGCCGTCGGCGCCGTGGCGTTCGTCGTGTATCCGCCGGCGGCGCTCGTCGTGGCCGCGTGGTGGGCCAGGCGGCTGGTGGTCGCACGCCGGCGTGTCGTGGCGCGCGACGCGGCCCGATGCGCCGCCGTTCCCGAGGTGGCGGACCTCTTCGTGGTGGCGCTGTCGTCGGGCCTCACCGTTCGGCACGCACTGCTGGGCGTGGCCGACGTGACGCCGGGCCCCCTCGCGGACGATCTCCGGGTTGCCGCCCGCAGCCTCCGCCGGGGTGATTCGCTCGTCCGGGTGCTGTCGGTGTGGTCGGGCGCCGATCATCCGCTGGCCCCGGTTGGCGCCGCCCTGGGTGCAGCCGACCGGTCCGGCGCCGCGGCCACCCCGGTGCTGTCGCGCTGCGCCGATCAACAGCGTGAGCTGGCCCGACGCGCGGCCGAGGCACAGGTTCGGCGGCTGCCCGTGCGGCTGTTGGGGCCCCTCGTGCTGTGCGTCCTGCCCGCACTGATCGTCGCCACCTTCGGCCCCCTGGCCGTCGTGTCCCTGCAACAGCTCGGTTCGGTCGCCCCGTGAGATCGGGGCGGAGGGACGTCACGTCCCAGCCGGCCGGGTGCAATCCGATGAATCAAGCCAACGACAAGGAGCAACACATGTCAGCACGCACACAACCCGACACCTTCGCCCCCGCCCGGGGCGAACGCGGTCAAAGCACCGTCGAATACGCCCTGTTGGTGGTGGGCATCGCCACGCTGGCGCTGCTCGTGCTGGCCTGGGCCGGCTCCACCGACGTCGTGGGCGCCCTGTTCGACCGGGTCTTCCGCTGGGTCACCGGACGGGTGGGGTGACCCGACGACGCGGCGAAGGCGGCCAGTCCACCGTCGAGCTGGCTGCGGTGCTGCCCGTGCTGGTCATCGTCGTCCTCCTGGTGGTGCAGGGGGCACTGGTGGCCCGGGACCGCATCGCCCTCACCCACCGCTGCCGGGCTGCGGCCCGCGCCGCCATGGTGGCGCCCACCGCAGCGGCTGCGACGGCCGCCGGAGAGGCGGCCGCCACCGCCGGATCGGGCTTCTCGGCTCGCATCGACGGGGTGATCTCGGCCGGTTCGATCGTCACCGTCCGCTGTCGGCAGCGTCTGGTGACCGGACTCCCACTGGTCGGCCCGATGTTGGGCGACCCGGAGGCCGCCGAGCGGTTCGTGATTCGCATCGAATCGCTCGGCGGCTGACGTCCGGGCAGGTGCGCTCAGAGGAAGTTCGCCAGGTCCGCTTCGATGTCGGACGGCTCGACCTGGGGCTCGTAGCGCTTCAGCGGCGTGCCGTCGCGGCCGACGAGGAACTTGGTGAAGTTCCAGGCGATGTCGCCGTCGCCGTCCTCCTTGGGCAGCGCCTCGCGAAGCAGGGCGTAGAGGGGGGCGGCGTCGTCGCCGTTGACGTCCACCTTGGACAACAGCTGAAACGGCTCGCCGTAGTTTTCGCGGACGAAGGCCAGGATCTCGGCGTCGGTGCCGGGCTCCTGGGCGCCGAACTGGTTGCAGGGCACACCCAGCACCACCAGGTCGTCGTGGGTCTCATCGAGGGTACGCAGACCTGCGTACTGTCCGGTGAGGCCTCAATAGGAGGCGACGTTGACCACCAACACCAGCTTGCCGGCGTAGGTCGAAAACGAGAGCTCCTCGCCGGTGATCGACGTCATCTCCAGATCGTGGAATGCGCTCATGGGGTGCCCTTTCGGTGCGGGTACAGGTCGGCTCCCGGCGACCCTACCGCCCGAGGTCGCACGTTGGGTCGTCTGGAGACACCCCCCTCCGGCCCCCGGATCCGCCGGGTGGCGGGCGGGTTATTCCACCTATGCGGTCGGGAGCGGTGCTCCGGCGGCGTAGATTGTGGGGAGAAAGGAGTCGCGTGGAGCCCGGCAACCATGCTCAGCAGTCCGCAGTGGACCGTGTGGGCGACTCGACGCGCCGCGACCGCCCCGGTTCCGCCGCTCCGCCGCCCGGCGATCCGGTCGAGGTCGAGTTCGACTTCCCGGCCGAACTGGCGAGCCTGCCGATGGTGCGGCGTCGCGTGGAGCAGGTGGCGCGTGTGGCCGCCAAGCTCGGGCCCGACGACCTCGACAAGCTGCGACTGGTGCTCACCGAGGTGGTTGCCAACGCGATCGGTGCACACGCCGAGCGCAACAGCCCCGACGCCCTCCGGTTGCGTTGCAGCCTCAGCGACGACCGCCTCGAGGTCTCGGTGCTCGACCGGGGCGGGGGCTTCATGTTCACCACCGGGTCACACCCGGTCATCGACACCTCTCTTCCCGACATCAGTGCGCCCGAGGCGCAACAGCGCGAGGGCGGGTTCGGCCTGGGCATCATCGACACCTTCGCCGACGAAACCGAGTTCCGACCGGTCGACGGGGGCACGGCGGTGCGCTTCGTGATCTACCCCGGTGGCCACGACGAGGCCTGACGCACCCGGCCGTCGGCGGTTCCCCATGATCGAGGCCGTGGCCGGAGGCGGCGAGCGTGTTTCGGCACGATGAACTCCTGCTCGCGACACCCCTGCCGGCTTTCACGTTTCGGCCGACGTCTATAGGCTCATCGCGTTTGTGCGAAGTCTCATCGGTGCGGCCTCCCGGGCTGAGCGATTCGCAGGCCCGGACACCTGAGGAAGGCCTCCCCTGACAGCTCTACTTCTGATTCACCTGTGCTTCGGAGTGGCGCTGCTGACCCTGGGTCGGTCGGGCGATCGACGGCTGTTCGCGGCCGCGGCGATCCCGCCGCTGGCGACCGTGGCCTGGGCGCTGGCCCGCGCGGGCGGGATCCTCGACGGGACCGCGGTGGGGGAATCGATCCCCTGGGTTCGAGGGCTCGACCTCAGCCTCGACGTCCGGGTTGACGCGTTCTCGCTGGTCATGGTGCTGCTGGTCGCCGGGATCGGGGTGGGGATCCAGGCCTACGCGGGGCGGTACTTCAACGCCGACACGCCCGACCTGGGGCGCCTCGCCGGCCTGCTCACGCTGTTCGCCGGTGCCATGTTGGGGCTGGTCACCGCCGATCACCTGCTGTGGCTCTACGTCTGCTGGGAGCTGACCTCGATCACCTCCTACCTGCTGATCGGTTGGGCGGACCGGGACCCGGATGCCCGCTCGTCGGCGCTCCAGGCGCTGCTGATGACCGGGGCGGGCGGGCTGGTCATGCTCGTCGGATTCATCCTCGTCGGGCAGGCCGCCGGCACCTACGAGCTGTCGGAGATCGTGGCGTCGCCGCCCTCGGGCACCACGGTCACGGTGGGGCTGGGGTGCATCCTGGTCGGGGCGTTTACGAAGTCGGCCCAGTTCCCCTTCTCCTCCTGGCTTCCCGGCGCCATGGTCGCACCCACGCCGATCTCCGCGTACCTCCACTCGGCCACGATGGTGAAGGCCGGCGTCTACCTGGTGGCCCGCTTCGCCCCGCCGTTCGCCGACGTGGGATTCTGGCGACCCACCGTGCTCACCTTGGCCCTGATCACGATGCTCACCGGCGGTGCCCGGGCGCTGAAACAGACCGACTTGAAGCGCCTGCTGGCCTTCGGCACGGTCAGCCAGCTCGGGTTTCTCATGGTCCTCTTCGGAGCGGGGCGCAGCGAGGCCACCCTGGCGGGTGTGGCCCTGATCCTGGCCCACGCCCTGTTCAAGGCGCCGTTGTTCATGGTCGTCGGCGTGATCGACCACCAGGCCCACTCGCGCGACATCCGGTCGCTGGGCGTGTGGGGTCCCGGGTGGGCAGGGCCGAGGTGGGTGGCGGTCGCGTCGGGGCTGTCGATGGCGGGCATCCCGTTGCTCTTCGGCTTCATCGCCAAGGAGGCCGCCTACGAGGCGTTCTCACACCATGCCGGCACCGGCGAGCTGGTGGTCCTCGCCGGGATCGTCGCCGGTTCGATCCTGACGTTCGCCTACACCGGTCGGTTCCTCTTCGGCGCGTTCACCGACCGACCGGTCCCCGAGTGTGTCAACACCCCCGTGGCCGACGACGGCTCGGTGGCGGAGATCACCTCGGCGTCGGCCGCTGCGCCGTCGGTGGCCTTCTGGGCGCCGGCGGCCATCCTCGCCGCGTTCACCGTCGTGCTGGGCGTCCTCCCCGACCTCGGCTCCCGGCTGGTCTACGGCGCCGCGGCGGCGCTGGACCCAACGGTCGAATCGTCCGGGCACCTGGCGCTGTGGCACGGATTCTCCACGCCGCTGCTGCTGAGCGGGGTCACGATCGGGTTCGGTGTCGCCATGGTGGTCGGCGCCCGCCGGGTGGCGGCCTGGCAGACGGCGATGCCGACGATGGCGGTGGGCGACTCGGCGTACCTCGGGTCGTTGCGGCTGTTGAACCAGACCGCCGACCGGGTGACCGGGATCGTGCAGTCGGGCTCCCTGCCCACCTACGTCGGGGTGGTGCTCGTCACGGTGGTGACCGTGCCCGGCGTCGCCCTGATCGGCGAGCTCCAAGGCCAGACGCTCCCCCGATTCGCCGACAGTCCGGGCGAGGTGGCGGTGACGGCGCTGATCGTGGTGGCCGCCGCCGCGGCGGCGTTGATTCGGCGCCGCCTGTCGGCGGTGCTCTGCCTCGGCGCGGTCGGCTACGGCATGTCGTTGCTCTACGTGCTGCGCGGGGCGCCCGACCTGGCGCTCACGCAGTTGGGCATCGAGACGCTGGGGGCCGTGCTGTTCGTGCTGGTGCTGCGGGTGCTGCCGAACGAGTTCCGGGAGCGGGCGACGCCGCTGGGCCGGGTGGTCCGCCTGGCGATCTCGGGTGCCGTCGGCGTGTTCGTGTTCATCTTCGCCCTGGTCGCGTCGGGCGCCCGAACCGCCCGGCCGGTCTCGGACGAGTTCCTGGCCCGCTCGGTGTCGGAGGGCGGTGGCTCCAACGTGGTCAACGTGATCCTGGTCGACTTCCGGGGCTTCGACACCTTGGGCGAGATCACCGTGCTGACCGTCGCCGCGCTCGGCCTGGTCGCGTTGGGTCGGGCCGGAGCCCGCGGCCTGACGATCCACGCCCCCGACGATGACGCCCGCACCGTGCCCGGTTTGAAGGCCTATCTGGAGCCCCGCGACCCGGACCGCCCCCGCCTGTCCGACCTGCGGCGGCGCATCGGCGCTGGTCGATCCGACGAGGGTGAGCCGCCGTCGTGAGGCGCTCGATGGTGCTCGATTCGCTCGTGCGCGTGGTGTTCCACTCGGCGATGGTGCTGGCGCTGTACCTGCTGTTCGCCGGGCACAACCAGCCGGGGGGCGGCTTCGTCGGTGGCCTGGTCGCCGGGGCGGCCTTCGCCCTGCGCTATGCCTCCGGCGGGCTGGACGACGTGCGCCAAACCGGTCGGGTTCCCGGTCGCTACTTCGTCGGCGCCGGGCTGTTCGTGGCGGCGACCACCGCGGTGATCCCGATGCTCGCCGGCGGCGATCTCCTCGAGAGCGGCAAACTCAAGTTGCACCCGCCCCTCCTCGGCGAGATCAAGATGACCTCGGTGCTGGCGTTCGATGTCGGCGTGTTTCTCGTCGTCGTCGGACTGGTGCTGATGATCTTCGGGGCGTTCGGCGAACCGGTCAACCCCGAGGTCCCCGCCGACCCCACCGAACCACGACGCGGCGAGACGAGGGCGCGATGAGCATCACGCTCGCCCTGGGCGCCGCCCTCCTGTTCGGCATCGGCACCTGGCTGCTGTTGCAGCGGCGACTGAGCCGCCTGATCATCGGCCTCGGGCTGATCAGCCACGGCGCCAACCTGCTGTTGGTGATCTCGGGCCGGCCCGGGCTGCCCGCCTTCGTCGAGGGCGCTCCGGCGGACCCCGACGCCTACGTCGACCCGCTTCCCCAGGCGCTGCTGCTGACCGCCATCGTGATCAGCTTCGGCGTCACCGCCTTCCTGCTGGCCATGGCCTGGCGCAGCTTCGTGCTGACCGGCGACGACCTGGTGGAGGACGACCGCGAGGACCGTCGGATCTCGCGGCAACAGGCGGTTGCCCCCGACGAGGAGGTCGCCGACACCGAGCGCTCCGAGGAGGCTCGCGCCGCCGCCGAGGAGGGCACCAACCCCGAGGAATGGACCGACTCGGCGTTCCAGGAGGGCTCGAGCCCGGCCCCATCCGGTAACGACGCCACGGAGCCCGAACTGTGAACGCCGTGCTGCCCCTTCCCGTGGTCCTGCCCCTGCTCGGCGCCGCACTGTCGATCATGGCGTTCAAGTCGCGTCGCATCCAGCGGGTGATCAGCCTGGCGGTCCTGTCGAGCACCGCGGCGATCAGCATCGTGTTGCTGCTCGACGCCGATCGCGACGGCCCGGTCGTCGCGCAGATGGGCGGTTGGCCCGCCCCATTCGGCATCACGCTGATCGCCGACCGGCTCGCCGGCATCATGTTGGCCGTCGCCGCGGTGATGCTGATCTCGGTGCTCGTCTATGCGATCGGCCAGCCGGGCGCCGAACGCAACCACGGTGCCTTCCATCCCGTGTACCTCGTGCTGTCGGCGGGCGTCGCGGCGGCGTTTCTCACCGGCGACCTCTTCAACCTGTTCGTCGCATTCGAGATGATGCTGACCGCCAGCTACGTGTTGCTGACCCTCGGCGGCGGGCGCGAGCAGATCCGATCGGGCATGACCTACGTCGTGATCAGCCTGGTCGCCTCCGCGCTGTTCCTCACCTCGCTGGCGCTGATCTATTCGGCGACCGGCACGGTCAACATGGCGCAGCTGGCCGAGCGCATGGACGACCTGCCCGACGGGGTGCGGCTCAGCTTCGGGCTGCTGCTGCTGGTGGTCTTCGGCATCAAGGCGGCGCTGTTTCCGCTGTTCTCGTGGTTGCCCGACAGCTACCCCACCGCCCCCTCGCCGATCACGGCGGTGTTCGCGGGCCTGCTCACCAAGGTGGGCGTGTACGCGATCATCCGCACGCAGATGCTCTTCGGCGACCCCACCGACCGGCCCGGCACCCTGATCCTGGTCGTCGCCTCGATCACGATGGTGGTCGGCGTGCTCGGGGCGATCGCCCAGGACGACATCCCGCGCATCCTCAGCTTCCACATCGTGTCCCAGATCGGCTACATGATCATGGGCCTCGGCCTGTTCACGGTCGCCGGCCTGGCGGGCGCGCTGTTGTACGTCATCCACCACATCATCGTGAAGACCACCCTGTTCCTCGTCGCCGGCCTGGTCGAGGTGCGGGCGGGGTCGGGTCGGCTCAAGGTGATCGGTGGGGTGGCGCGCGCCTATCCGGTGTTGGGCGTGCTGTTCCTGCTCCCGGCGCTGAGCCTGGCCGGGCTTCCGCCGTTCTCCGGGTTTGTCGCCAAGTTCGCCCTGGTGGAGGCCGGGCTGAGCTCGTCGGAGTACGTCGTCGTCGGGGTGTCGATCCTCGTGTCGCTGCTCACGCTGTTTTCGATGACCAAGATCTGGGGCGGAGCCTTCTGGGGTGAGGTGCAGTTCACCGAGGAGGCGGCCGATCCCGAATCGCCGCCGAAGGGCCTCGGGGTCATGTACCTGTCGGTGTCGATGCTGGTGGTGCTGTCGCTGGTGGTGGCGCTCTTCGCCGGACCGCTCTACAACCTCAGCGAGCGTGCGGCCGAGGAGTTGCTCAACCCGGAGGGTTACGTGAGCGAGGTGTTGGGCTGATGTCGCCGAAGACGCCACCGGACGCACCCGACGCCGGCAACCGCTGGGGTTCGATGCTGCTCTTCGCCTGGCTCGTCGTCATGTGGACCGCGCTCTGGGGCTCACCCACGCCCGCCAACCTGCTCGGCGCCGTGGCGGTGGCGACCGGTGTGCTGTGGGTGTTTCCCCGTGCCGGTGCCGGCGACGCCAAGGTGGCCTTCCGGCCATTCCACTTCGCCGTGTTTCTCGGCTGGTTTCTCGGGCAGCTGATCGCCTCCAGCCTGCGGGTGGCGTGGCTGATCGTGAAGCCCTCCGGCCCGAGCGAGATGGAGCCGGGCATCGTCGCCGCACCGATCCGGGGCCTGTCCGATCAGCTGACCTCGATGGTGGCCAATTCGATCACCCTCACGCCGGGCACGCTCACCGTCGAGCTGTCTCGCGACCCCTCGGTGATCTACGTGCACGTGCTCGAGGCGCACTCGCCCGACGACGTGCGGGCGCAGGTGCTCGATCTGGAGCGCCGCATCGTCGTCGCGTTCGGGTCGACGGAGGCTCGCCGCGCTGCCCGGGGCCGACATCCCGGCCGTGCGGGAGGTGCGCCGATGATCTACAACCTGGCACTGGCGCTGCTCGGCCTGGCCGGTGCCGCCTTCGTCGTGCGGCTGGCGGTCGGTCCGCGGTTGGCCGATCGCGTGGTGGCCCTCGACGGCGTGCTGACGACGGTGGCGCTGGCGATCATCGCCAACAGCGCCCGCACCGACTCCACCGAGTACCTGGTGGTGGCCGTCGTGGTGGCGCTGGTGGCCTTTGTCGGCACCATCGTCTACGCCCGTTTCATTGAAACCAAGACGGGCTGAGGGGAGCCACCACCCATGGATGTTGTCGCCTCGTTGTTGATCCTCGCCGGAGCGTTGCTCACGTTGATCGCCGGGATCGGGCAGCTGCGCTCGGCCGACCTGTTTGTCCGCATGCATTCGGCGACCAAGCCGGCCACCCTCGGCTGGGTGCTCGTCGTTGGCGGCGCCGTGTTGGCCATCCCGTCGCTGTCCGGGGTCACCAAGCTGGTGCTGGCGCTCGGCCTGCAGTTTCTGACCGCCCCCGTCGCCGCCCACCTGGTGGGCCGGGCCGCCTACCGGGTGCTGGCCACCCGCCCCGACCGCAACCGGACCGAGCGTCTGACGATCGACGAGCTGGGCGAGCAACTCCCACCCGACGAGCTCGCCTGACCCATCACCCACTCCGAACCGGGGAGCGGAGAGCGCGCTGTTGGGTACCTGTGGGCTCCCCGCTTCGGCAACCGCCCCGAACCGGGGAGTGGAGAGCGCGCTGATGGGTACCTGTGGGCTCCCCGGTTCGGAGAACGGGCGTCGCCGCCATGGCCTAGGTTCGCCGTCCTACCGTCGCAGCGATGCGCTCGAAAGGATCCACCATGCCCGCACCTGGAATGCACTCGGGGGTCGCCACCGATGAGGCCCTCAACCTGTCGATGTCCCCCGGCGCCGTGCCGCTGTACGAGGCGGTGTGCGAGTTCATCGCCAACGAGGTGGGGCCGATCACCGAGGAGTTCTTTGCGCTGGGGGAGGGGCGGCCCGACCGGTGGCAGTTCGCCGAGGGCCAACTGGAGCTGCTCGACGGGGTGAAGGCCAAGGCGCGGGAGGCGGGCCTGTGGAACTTCTTCCTCCCCGATGCCGAGACCGGGCAGGGCCTGTCCAACCTGGACTACGCCTACATCGCCGCCGAGCTGGGCAAGAACCCGTTGGCGCCGGAGTGCCTGAACTGTTCGGCGCCCGACACCGGCAACATGGAGGTGCTCGAACGGGTGGGCACCCCCGAGCAGAAGGAACGGTGGCTGACTCCGCTGCTCAACGGCGAGATCCGCTCGGCCTTTGCGATGACCGAGCCCGACGTGGCGTCCTCCGACGCCCGCAACGTGGCCACGAGCGCCGTGCTCGACGGTGACGAGTGGTTGATCAACGGCGAGAAGTTCTACATCTCGGGAGCCGGCGACCCGCGCTGCAAGATCATGATCGTGATGGTGCGCACCAGCCCGGACGGCCCGCCCCACCGCCAGCAGAGCCAGATCCTGGTGCCGATGGACACCCCGGGCGTCGAGATCGTCGGCCCGATGCACGTGTTCGGCCAGGACGACGCCCCGCACGGGCACATGCACCTGCGCTTCACCGACGTGCGGGTGCCCGCGTCCAACATGTTGCTGGGCGAGGGTCGCGGCTTCGAGATCAGCCAGCTCCGCCTCGGTCCGGGCCGGATCCACCACTGCATGCGCTCGATCGGCGCCGCCGAGAAGGCCCTGGAGCTGATGGTGCGACGAGGGCTCAACCGTGAGGCGTTCGGCAAGCCGCTGGCCCGGCTGGGCAAGAACGTCGAGGTGATCGCCAAGGCCCGCATCGAGATCGAGGCGATGCGCCTGATGGTGCTGCGCGCCGCCCGGGCGATGGACCTCACCGGCAACGCCGAGGCCCGCATCTGGGTCAGCGCGGTGAAGGCGATGGTGCCGGTGCGGGTCTGCGAGATCATCGACGAGGCCATCCAGATCCACGGGGCCACCGGCATCTCGCAGTGGACGCCGCTGGCCGAGATGTACGCCGGGCAGCGCACCCTGCGTCTGGCCGACGGTCCCGACGAGGTCCACTGGCACGTCGTGGGGCGTGCCGAGCTGACCCGCTACGAGGACGATCACGCCCCGGCGGTCCCGCCCGCCACCGAACGCGGCGGGGTCTTTTCGGGGCCCTGACCTGCGGTCGTTTTGCCCGAGTTTGCGCCGCCCGACCGCCGCCGCCCGCCGTCGGCTGTTTGACGCACGGCGCCCGGCTGGTCTTGGCTAGGCGGCAATGTCATCCCTCGTCATCGTCGAGTCACCCGCCAAGGCCCGCACCATCTCCAAGTTCCTTGGGGACGGTTTCGTCGTGGAATCCTCCATCGGTCACATCCGCGATCTGCCGCGCTCGGCGTCGGAGGTTCCGGCCGCCTACAAGAGCGAAAAGTGGGCCCGGCTTGGCGTGGACACCGCCAACGACTTCAAGCCGTTGTACGTGGTCGCCGGCGACAAGAAGTCGCAGGTCAAGCACCTGAAGGGCCTGTTGGCCGAGGCCGACGAGCTCTATCTCGCAACCGATGAGGATCGCGAGGGCGAGGCGATCGCGTGGCACCTGCTCGAGGTGCTCAGCCCCAAGGTGCCCGTGCGGCGCATGGTGTTTCACGAGATCACCCCGGACGCGATCCAGTCCGCCATCGACAACCCCCGCGAGCTCGATCGGCGCATGGTGGACGCGCAGGAGGCCCGGCGCATCCTCGACCGGCTCTACGGCTACGAGGTGTCGCCGGTGCTGTGGAAGAAGGTCATGCCCCGGCTGTCGGCCGGCCGGGTCCAGTCGGTGGCCACCCGGATCGTCGTCGAGCGCGAGCGCGCCCGCATGGCCTTCAAGGTGGCCTCCTACTGGGACCTGAAGGCCCAGGTCGCCACGGCGCCCGACGGCAAGGCCGACGACGGCGCGGCCGCCGCCTCCCGGTTCGGCGCCCAGGTCATCGAGGTGGACGGCGTCCGGTTGGCCACCAGCCGCGACTTCGACGCCGACGGCAACATGACCCGTGAGGGCGCCCTGGTGCTCGACGAGGCCAACGCCACGGCCCTGGCGACCGCGCTGGACGACGTGCCCGCCGAGGTCACCTCGGTGGAGGCCAAGCCCTACACCCGTCGGCCGTACCCGCCGTTTATGACGTCCACCCTGCAACAGGAGTCGGGCCGCAAGCTGCGCTTCAGCTCGGCGCAGACGATGTCGGTGGCCCAGCGTCTGTACGAGAACGGGTTCATCACCTACATGCGTACCGACTCGACCACGCTGTCGGAGGCGGCGCTCAACGCCGCCCGGACCGAGATCTCGCAGCGCTACGGCGCCCCGTATCTGCCCAAGGAACCCCGGACCTACAAGAAGAAGGTGAAGAACGCCCAGGAGGCCCACGAGGCCATCCGCCCGGCGGGCGACACCTTCCGGGCGCCCGACGAGGTGCGCAACGAGCTTCGCAGCGACGAGTTCCGGCTCTACGAGCTGATCTGGCGCCGCACGGTGGCCAGCCAGATGAACGACGCCCGTGGCGAGTCGGTCCAGGTGCGCCTGTCCGCTCAAACGGCGGCGAACGGGTCGTCGCAGACGGTCACCCTGTCCGCCTCCGGCCGCACGATCTCGTTTCCCGGCTTCCTCGCCGCCTACGTGGAGGGCGGCGACGACGGCGGCGACGCCGACGATGCCGAGTCGGTGTTGCCCGACGTCAGCGAGGGCCAGGCCATGCGGGTCTCCGACGCGGAGGCGAAAGGCCACGAGACCCAGCCGCCCGCCCGCTTCACCGAGGCGTCACTGGTGAAGCGGTTGGAGGAACTGGGCGTCGGCCGCCCGTCGACCTACGCCTCGATCATCTCCACGATCCTCGACCGGGGTTACGTGTGGAAGAAGGGCTCCGCCCTCGTGCCCAGCTTCACCGCCTTTGCGGTGATCGGCCTGCTGGAGCGCCACTTCCCGGAGCTGGTCGACTACGCCTTCACCGCCCGTATGGAGGACGACCTCGACGGGATCGCCGGCGGGTCCGAGGAGGCGGTGCCCTGGCTCAGCCGGTTCTACTTCGGTGCGACCGAGACCGATCCCGGGCTCGCCCGCATGGTGTCGGAGAACCTGGGCGACATCGACGCCAGGGAGGTCAACTCGATCCCGCTGGGCTCCGACGACGAGGGTCGCGAGGTGGTCGCCCGAGTCGGGCGCTACGGCCCCTACCTGCAACGCGGCGAGGACCGGGCCGGGGTGCCCGAGGACCTGGCCCCCGACGAGCTGACGTTGGAGAAGGCGACCGAGCTGCTGGACGCCCCCTCGGGTGACCGCGAGCTGGGCGTCCACCCCGACACCGGCTTCCCGGTGATGGTCAAGGCCGGTCGCTACGGGCCCTACGTGTCGATGGCCGACCCGGACGAGCCGGACGAGAAGCCCCGCTCGGCCTCGCTGTTCGCCACGATGGACGTGGCCACCATCGACCTCGACGAGGCGGTGAAGCTCCTCACCCTGCCCCGCGTCATCGGCGCCGATCCCGCCGACGGCGAGGTGATCGAGGCCCTCAACGGCCGCTACGGCCCGTACATCAAGAAGGGCAAGGACAGCCGCAGCCTCGACACCGAGGAGCAGCTCTTCACGATGACCCTCGAGGAGGCGCTGGCCAAGTTGGCCGAGCCGAAGCGCCGCAAGGGGCAGACCGCCAAGCCGCCGCTCAAGGATCTGGGGCCCGACCCCGACAACGCCGAGCGCTCGATCCTGGTCAAGGACGGCCGGTTCGGCCCGTACGTGACCGACGGCGAGACCAACGCCAGCCTGCGCAAGGGCGACACGCCCGACGACCTGACGATGGAGCGGGCACAGGAGTTGTTGGCCGACCGTCGCGCCAAGGGCCCGGCGAAGAAGAAGGCCAAGAAGAAGGCGCCCGCCAAGAAGAAGGCGAAGAAGAAGGCGCCGGCCAAGAAGAAGGCACCGGCCAAGAAGAAGGCACCGGCCAAGAAGAAGGCGCCCGCCAAAAAGAAGGCGCCAGCCAAGAAGCAGCCGCCCGGGTAGGCGTCACATCGCCGAATCGCAGGTCGCCCGGCCCTACGATGTGGTGAGCGCCCCTGCCGACCAGGTTCGGCGCGCCCCGACACCGTGATGGGAAACAGCTCACAGCCGATGGGGTCCGACGAGGCGATGGCGTCACCAAGCGACGAACCGGCCCCGGACGGAACCCCCGTTGCCGCCCCGCTCGGGGCGGAGGACCACGGCGGCACCCCCGCCGACGGCGCCGACCCCTCCGAGGACGGGCTCGGTTGGTGCCGGCGGATCTTCGGCTCGACCGACTTCTTCTACCTGTGGGTGGTGCAGCTCACCTCGGCGATGGGCGACTGGGTGGGGCTGTTCGCCATCACCGCCCTGGCCGCCCAGCTGTCGTCGCAACCGGAGGCGGCCACCGCCCTGGTGCTGACCGCACGGGTGGCGCCCGGCCTGTTCCTGGCCCCGTTGGCCGGGGTGGTCGTCGACCGCTTCGACCGCAAGAAGGTGATGATCCTCTCCGACCTGGCCCGGGCGGCCGTGTTCATGTCGCTGCCGTTCGTTCGGTCGGTGCCCGGACTGGTGCTGGCCTCCCTGCTGCTGGAGGTGTTCACCATGTTGTGGTCACCCGCCAAGGAGGCGGTCGTGCCGGGCCTGGTGCCGCGGCGCAAGCTCACCGACGCCAACTCGCTCAGCCTGGTGGCCGCCTACTGCACGATGCCGGTGGCGGGCGGGCTGATCTACGCGCTGACGGCGGCCAACAACTCGCTGGCCGGCGTCTCCTGGCTGGGGCCGCTGCAGTTCGCCGGCGACCTGGGCCAGTCCCAGGCGCTGGCCTTCTACTTCAATGCGGCCTCCTTCCTGGTGGCGGCGCTGCTCGTGTGGAAGCTGGTGCACCCCAGGGGTCGGCCGTTGACCGACCAGGCCGGTCCCGGCGGAATCCGCGAGGCCTGGCACGACATCCGCGACGGCTGGCGCTACGTCGTTGGCAACCCGGTGGTGCGGGGCGTCAACGTCGGGCTGGCCACCGGCCTGTTCGGCGGGGCGATGCTCGTGCCGCTCGGTCCGGTGTTCGCCGACAAGGTGATCGGCTCCGGCGACACGTTCTCCCTGTTCATCACCGCCCTCGGCCTGGGCGTGGCGGTCGGCATCGCCACGCTGTCGGCCGTGCAGAAACTGTTGCCCAAGCGGGCCTCGTTTCTGATCGCCGCCTACCTCAGCGGCTTCGCGCTGATCCTGGCCGCGTCGATGTCGTCGTTCTGGCCGGCGGCGGCCTTCGTGTTCCTGCTCGGAGTCAGCGCCGGCACGGTCTACGTGCTCGGGTTCACGCTGTTGCAGACCTACACCAGCGACGAGCTTCGCGGTCGCATCTTCTCCACGCTGCTCACGTTGGTTCGCATGTGCGTGTTGCTGTCGCTGCTGCTCGGCCCCCTGATGGCGGCGCTGTTCGAGCGAATCACCACGTCGGTGTTCGAGCCGAACGCCGCAGGGATTCCGCACGTGCAGCTCGGCGCCGTCTCCCTGGCGGTTCCCGGTGTTCGGGTGGCGTTGTGGGTCGGAGGGCTGATCATTCTCGGCGCGGCGACACTGGCGGCCCGCTCGATGGGCTTCCACCTTCGCGAAGGACTGGCCGACGTGCGCAGCCAGCTCCGGGCCAGCGAGGCCCGTCCCGAGTACTCCGCCGAGATCAGCCTCACCGAGCTCGAGTCGGCTCGGGCGGCGGGCCTCCTCGGTGACGACGCCGATCCGCCTCCCGTCCCGTCGGTCCCCGGCCTGCCGGGCGGCCGCACCCGACGCCGACGGCGCCGCGAGGTCGTGTCGTGAGCGCACCACGTGGGTTCCTGATCGTGTTCGAGGGGCCCGACGGTGCGGGGAAGACCACTCAGGTCAAGCGGTTGGCCGAACGCCTCGACGCGGTGGCCACGCGTGAACCGGGCGACACGCCGCTGGGCGCCGAGCTTCGTCGCCTGCTGCTGTCCGACGACGAGGCCACCCGCCCGGGGCTGCGCGCCGAGGCGCTGATGATGGCCGCCGACCGGGCGCAGCACGTCGAGGCGGTGGTGGCGCCGGCGCTGGCGGCCGGCCGTCACGTGGTCTGCGACCGGTACGTCGGTTCGTCGGTGGCCTATCAGGGCTACGGGCGCGGGCTCGACCCGATGGAGGTGCTCGAGCTGTCCGCGTTTGCGATCTCGGGTCAGGAGGCCGACCTGACGATCCTCCTCGACGTTCCGGTCGAGACCACGCTGGAGCGGCTGGGCGGGTCACGCGACCGCATCGAGTCGGCCGGCGCCGAGTTCCATCGACGGGTCCGCACCGGGTTCCTGGCCCAGGCCGACGCCGATCCACAGGGGTGGGTGGTCGTCGACGGCGGCCGACCGGTCGACGAGGTGGCCGCCTCGGTCGCGGTGGCCGTCGATGAACGACTGGGCGTGACCGATGGAGGCTGAGGGCCCGTTCGCCGAGTTGGTCGGGCAGGACCCTGCCGTAGCCCAGTTACACGCGGCGTTGGACCGGCCGGTCCCGGCCTACCTGTTCGTCGGCCAGACCGGCTGGGGCACTCGGCGCGCCGCCGACCTGTTCGCGGGTGAGCTGCTGGCCCGGATCGACCCCGACGGCGAGGCCCGCCACCGTCGGTTGGCCGCCGCCGAGGCCCACCCGGCCGTCGCGGTGGTCGAACGCACCGGGGCCGCCATCAGCGTCGACGAGGCCCGGGAGATCGCACGCCGGGCCGAGCTGGCGCCGCCCGAAGGCACCCACCAGGTGTTGATCCTCGTCGACTTCCACCTGGTGAGAAGCGCCGCCCCGGCGCTGTTGAAGACGATCGAGGAGCCTCCCGCCAGCACGACCTTCGTGGTGTTGGCCGAGGAGGTCACGCCCGAGCTGATCACGATCGCGTCCCGGTGCCTCCGCGTGGACTTTCGGCCGATCCCGACCGACGCGCTGGTTGCGGCCGCAGCCGAGGAGGGGTTCGACCCGGACGCCGCCGCCACGGCCGCCCGGGCCGCCGGCGGCGACCTGGAACGGGTGCGGGCGCTGTTGTCCGACGAGGCGGCCTCCCAGCGCTGGCGGCGCTGGGCGCAGCTGCTCGAGCGTGTCGATGGAACGGCGGCGACCGCAACCGGTCTGGTCGCCGAACTGATCGCCGATCTCGACGCCGCCGGCGAGGCGCTCGCCGCCGGTCACGCCCGCCAGTTGGAGGCCTTCGACGCGGCGGAGGACGCTGCGGCCCGCGGTCAGGCCGGCCGCCGGAAGCGTCTCGAGGATCGTCACAAGCGGGAGTCCCGACGCCTTCGCAACGATGCGCTGCGGGCGGGGATGGCGGCGCTCGCCGACGAGGCGCGGGCCACCGCCACCACCCCGGCGGGGGCGGACACCTACACCCGCGTCGGCGCCGCGCTGGCCGACCTGGAGTTGGCGCTGCTCCACAACGCCCGGGAGGACCTGGCGTTGCTCGCCCTGGTCATGGCGCTGGGCCAAGGGTCCGCACACTGATCCGAGGTCGCCCGGCACCCCGGCGATGAACGCTGCGGGTGATGCTGCGACCGCGGTGCGGTGATCAGAGGAACCGGCGCCCCGGGTGGATACGGTGGTCGTCGCTCAAGGTTGAACCGGCGTTCTCGCCCGTGGTCGGTTCATCGGCGACCGGCTGGGCGAGAGAACCGTCACGATGTCGAAGCGACCGATCAGTCGAGTTTCAAGCGCCGTGGGTGTGGCCGCGTCGGTCGCGGCCGTCGGCGCAGCGGTCGTCGGTGGTTGGTACGGCGTCGAGCGCCTCACCTCGGCGCCCGTTGCCGTCGAGCATGCTCGAGCCCGCTCGGCCGGAGCCGCGCAAGCGACGAACACGCCTCGGTTGCCCGAATCCCTGACGGCGACGCCGGTGTCGGTTGCGCTCGAGCGGAAGGAGCAGGCCGAACAGGAGGCCCGCCGCCGAGCGGACGCCGCGCTTCCCGAGCGGGGCCGGTGGGACGGAAACCGGCCGGAGGCGGGCTCGGAGGTGCACGACATCATGACGATGCCGGGACACGCCGACGAGTCGGTCCCGTTGGTGGCGCTGACGTTCGACGACGGGCCGGGGCCCTACACGATGGACATCGTCGACATCCTCGTGCGCGAGCGGGTTCCGGCCACGTTCTTCATGCTGGGCATCCAGGTGGAGGAGCGACCGAACGATGCCAGGGCGGTCGCCGCGGCAGGGTTCGCCATCGGCTCGCACACGATGGACCACCAGGACCTGGCCAAGCTGAGCCCTGAGGACGCCGAATGGGAGATCCGCGAGTCGACGCGCATCATCGACGAGACGCTCGGACGGCGGGCGACCCGGTGCATGAGGGCCCCGTACGGGAGCTTCAACGACGACACCCTGCGAGCGGCCAAGCACCAGGGCCTGGGGCTCGTCGGCTGGGACATCGACACCGAGGACTGGAGGGTGAACGACGCCTCGCGGATACTGGCCCGTGGCACCCGACCCGGGCGACGCCAGCTGATCCTTCTGCACGACGCCGGCGGGGACCGGCGGGCCACGGTGGAGGCCCTGCCGGGGATCATCGCCCACTACAAGGCCGAGGGCGCCCGATTCGTCTCGGTGTGCGGCGATGGGCCGTCGGCGACCGACGGACGCGAGGTCGACCGGACGGCTACCAGCTCGGACGACCCGCGGCCAGCGTCGCAAAGCGATCGGCCGAAATCGGGCGGGCAATGAGGTAGCCCTGGGCCCAATCGCAGCCGAGCGCCCGCAGGCCGGCCAGCTGCTCGCGCGTCTCGACCCCCTCGCCGCAGGTCCGCAGCTGAAGCTGCTTGGCCATCGACACCACGCCGGTGGCGACCACCGACCCGCCGCCGTCGCCGCGCAGCCTGGCGACGAACCCCTTGTCCACCTTCAGGATGTCCAGCGGCAACTCGTCGAGGTACGACAGCGCCGAGTACCCGGTTCCGAAGTCGTCGGCGGCCAGCTGCACGCCGAGGCCCTTGAGTCCGCCCAGCGCGATGAGGAGCTCGTCGTAGTTGCTGACCAACAGCGTCTCGGTGAGCTCCAGGCTGAGCTGTTCGGGCGGCCACCCTTCACGCTCCAGCGTTTCGCCGACGTGGTCGCCGTACACCGGCGACCACAGCTGGCGGGCCGACATGTTGACGGCCATCAGGAAGTCGTCGCGGATCACCCCGTCACGCCGCCACTGCGCGGCGGTGCGCACAGCCTCGGCGAGCACCCACTCCCCGATGTCGACGATCACGCCCGACTCCTCGGCCAGCGCGATGAACTGGTCGGGTCGCAACATGCCGTGGGTGGGGTGGTGCCAGCGCACGAGGGCCTCACACCCGGCGATCTCGCCGGAGGCCAGGTCCAGCTTGGGCTGGTACTCGATGAGCAACTCGCCCCGGGTGACGCAACGCTGTAGGTCGCCGCGCAGGGTCAGCCGCTCCACCGAACCCTGCCGGCGGGCGTCGTCGTAGACGACGGTGGAGTCGCTGGCCGGTTGGTGGGCCCAGCGAAGGGCGGACTGGGCCTTGCGGCACAGGCCCTGGGCGTCGTCGGCGGGGTCCGCGTGCGCCACTCCGGCCAGGACGTGGGGCTGGAACGACACCACGCCGTCGACGGTCTTCAGCTCCCAGTGGGGGACGAAGGCCTCCTGGATCCGGCGGGTGAGCGGCTCGGCATCGTCGCGGTTGACCAGGATGGCGAACTCGTCGCCCCCGAATCGGGCGACGGTGGCCTGCCCGTCGATCAGCGCCTCGATCCGGCGCGCCGACTGCTTCACCGCGGCGTCGCCCGCCTCGATGCCGTAGCTGGTGTTGATCAGGTGGAGCTCGACGAGTTGGACGAAGATCACGGCGAGGTCGGTCGGGGTGGACCGGCGGAGCGCCTGGGCCACCCGGTCGATGAAGAGCCCGCGGCGCGGCAGCCCCGACATCGGGTCGTAGAGGGCCTGCTGGCGGACCTCGAGATCGTTGCGCCGCCGTTCCGACGCCAGGCCTGCGAGGCGGGCGGCGGCGCCGAGCACCTCGCGATCCCAGTCGGTCATCTCGCGGCCGGGTTCAACCAGGGCTCCCACGCGGCCGCTCACCCGTCCGTCGTCCGGGCTGACCACCGCGATGGCCCACAGGTTCGTGTCGGGGTCCAGCCCGACCAGCACGGTCGCCGCCTCGCCGGCGAGCAGCTGGCGGAACATCGGGATGTCCCCCAGGCGCTTGACGTAGGCACCGGAGGGCGCGGGATCGTCGTCCGGCGAGAGTGCCGGGGCGCGCAACCCCACCAGCCGTTCGACCCCGGGTGCGGCCACCACGCTGGTGTTCCACCGTCCGGCGTCGGTTCCCTTCAGCGTGATGACGCAGGTGGCCGACAGGTGGTGGTCGACCAGCCGTGCGACGTGGTCGAGGATCACCTCCGGTGAGGCGCCGAGGGTGATCAGTTCGTGGATGGCCAGCTGCCACTGGGCCAACGATCCCAGCCGATGGGGGCTGATCGTGGCGGACCTCGCCGACGTGCCGAGGTCGAGCGTGGTGTCGGACCTCAACTGTGGTGGTCGCAGGTAGACGGCCCATCCGTCGGCAAGGGCCGAGATCGTCAGGTCGACCCGGGCGGAGACGCCGTCCGCCCGATCGAGTCCGATCACCAGCGAGGTCGGGCTGTCGGGTCGGTCGCGGGCGGCGCGCAGCGCCTCGACCAACAACAGCGCGTCGCCGGTCCGCACCAATGAGCGAAGCGGGCGACCGATCAGCTCCTCGACCGGCCGGGCGAGGTTGGCGGCCATCGAGCGGCTCGAGGCGACGACCGCTCCGTCGGCGTCGAGCACCGCCAGCGGCAGGGGTGCGGAGGCGACCATCTCGGTCGCCAGGAGCTTCGGACCCGGGCGCGAACCGTCGACGGGCGCGGAACCGTCGGCGGATCGCTTCGAGTGGGTTTCCACGGTCCGGGGACTCCGATGGGTCGACAATCGGTCTCGCAGCGCCGGGCTCTCCGCCACCCAACGGTTTCGGAGGCTATCGGCTGATCACCAAGAGCACTCACTTGACATCAAACAGTGGCAACGCACGCGAATCCGATGGTCAGGCGGGGCCTCGGCGCTGGTAGGGTGTCGTACTTCGCCCGGGTAGCTCAGACGGCAGAGCAGCTCACTCGTAATGAGCAGGTCAGGAGTTCGATTCTCCTCTCGGGCTCCAAAACCTTCGCCGCCAGTGCAGCTTGATCTTCGCCTCCCTCTCCCCCTCCAGCGCCCGTCGTGGGCCGTGGGTTCGGGGCGGGGCGCGCCGGCCTCGGGCGGGAGGGCGACGTTCCGGCTCGTGGGTGCACCGACGCTGGGCGCACCTTGTCGGTTTCGCGATCGGCCATCCGGGTAGTGATCACGGCGCCGGGCAACCCCGCCCGGTGCAGAGATCGAGGAGGCGTCGATGGGCAAGCTGGACGGAGAGAAGGTTGCGTTTCTGGTGGCGAACGAGGGGGTGGAGCAGGTGGAGCTCACCGAGCCGTGGGAGGCGGTGATCGATGCCGGCGGCGAGCCGGTGCTGATCGCGCCGGAGGTCGGAAAGGTGCAGGCCTTCAACCACCTCGACCGGGCCGACACCTTCGAGGCCACGCTGACCCCGGCCGATGCGAATATGGCCGACTACGCCGGACTGGTGCTCCCCGGCGGGGTGGCCAACCCCGACCAACTTCGAACGAGCACCGAGGCGGTCGACTTCACCCGCAGCTTCTTCAAGGCGGGCACGCCGGTTGCGGTGATCTGTCATGGCCCGTGGACCCTGGTGGAGGCCGGAGTGCTCACAGGTCGCGTCGTGACGAGCTGGCCCAGCCTGCAGACCGACATCCGCAACGCCGGGGCCACGTGGGTGGATGAGGAGGTTCGAGTGTGCGACCACGGGCTGAACCTGCTGATCTCCAGCCGGAACCCGGACGACCTTCCGGCGTTTATCACGCAGCTGATCGACAGCTTCGCCGGCGGCTGACCGGCTCGCCCACGGCGGTCCGGCGACGCCGCCGTGCTCCCCGGCGCGGATCGGAGCGCACGGCGCCGTCGCAGTCCCGGGGCTGGGGCCCTGGGGGTGGGTTTCGAGCTCAGTGGTTGCGGAGCGCGTCGATCAGCTCGTCCTTGGTCATGTCGGAGCGGCCATCGATGTCCAGCTCCTGGGCACGCTCGTAGAGGTCGTCCTTGCTCCACTCGTCGTAGCTCGGGGACTTGCCGCCCCGCTCGGCGGCCGTCGAGCGGTCGGTGTTGGCGATGCGGGCGGCCTTCTCCTTGCTGGCGCCGTCCTCGCGAAGGGCCTCGTATTGCTCGTCGTCCTTCACGCTCGGTCCGTGGTTCTCGTTCGCAGCCATGGCGGCTCCTTTCGTCGGTTGACGTCCTTCGTCGGTTGACGGCCAAGGAGGTACCCGGTTGGGGCGACGCTCATTCACGGCTTCGAAGGTTCCCGGGGGGCGAGCCGCCACCGCGGCGACGGGCCGGGTTCGGGTGCACCGCGCCCGGCCTGGGTCGAACGACCTACCGTGATGATTCTCAGGGTCATTGAATCGTAACAATGCAGGCCGTAGGGTGAAGGGCACATCAAATGACCAGGAGGTCACGCACCATGAATGACACAACGGCGTGTCGTTGGTGCCAGGGCCTGTCCGCAGGGATGGCAAGCAAATGCCCCCGCTGCGGAACATGGCTCCGGCGTCACAGCTACCACCGGGCGACGCCCAGGCAAAGCGGTCGACCACTGGTCTGACGACAACCGACGTTCGACGGCTGAGGGTCACCATTCGAGTGGCCCTCTTCCGCGTGTGGGCGGAACTCCGATTCGGGTGGGTCGGGATGGCCGAGGGCGTGCCGGTAGGGTCGCGGTATCGCCGATCAAGCCACCTTCGCCGACGACGCCATGGAGTTCGCGGACAGCCTGTATTCGACCGCGCTTCGCATGACCCGCAACCCGGCCGACGCGGAGGACCTGCTGCAGGAGACGATGCTCAAGGGCTACCGGGCCTACGACCGGTTCGAGTCCGGCACCAACCTTCGGGCCTGGCTGTTCCGCATCCTGACCAACACCTACATCAACTCCTACCGGGCCAAGCAGCGACGCCCCGACGAGTCGGATCTGGCCGACGTGGAGGACCTCTTTCTCTACCGCCGGCTCGGCGGCCTCGAGGGCGCACGCCGCGGCCGGTCGGCCGAGGAGGAGCTGATGGACCTGTTCACCGAGGGCGAGGTGGCCGACTCGCTCGAGGCGCTCCCGGACAACTTCCGCGTGCCCGTCCTGCTGGCCGACGTCGAGGGGTTCGCCTACAAGGAGATCGCCGAGATGCTCGACATCCCCATCGGCACGGTGATGAGCCGGCTGCATCGGGGAAGAAAGGCGCTGCAGAAGTCGTTACACACCTTTGGAGTCGAACGGCGCCTCGTCGATCCCGACCCGGACCCCGATGCGCCGTCAGGCGACCTTGCCACAACCACCGGCTCCAGCACCCCATGACCGATCACACCCACGACCACCAGCACCCAACATCGGACAACCCGTGTCGGGACGCACTCGACGGGTTGTACCGCTACGTCGACGGGGAGATGACCGACGAGGACAAATCGCGCCTCGATCAGCATCTGCGGGACTGCGTGGGATGCGAGAAGGTGTTCGACTTCGAGGTGCAGGTCAAGCAGGTGATCGCCAAGCGGGGGCGGGTGCGCTGCCCCGACGAGGTTCGGGCACGGCTCGTCGAGGTGGTGCAACGCTTCTCGATCGAGCAGGCCGAGCGATGACCGTGGCCACGTGATCGACCCCCGAGTGTTGCAGGGCGGCGAAGCCGCTCTAGGATGCGGGCATGCTCGCCGCGGAACAAGTCTGGCACTACTGGGTGGCCGTCACGCTGGCGGTGTCGGCGATCATGCTGGCACTGACGCTGGTCGTGGGCTACCTCCGTTCGGTCGTCAAGCCCCGCTATCCCGGCCCGCGCGACTAGCGACCCGCAGGTGACCGAGGCCGTCGACTGGGCGCTGGCGTCCAAGGTGGCCCAGCGGGTGTCGGGCAGCGACCCGCTGGCCGAGTCCTATCGGTCCGGCACCCTGGCCGCCGACATCGCCGAGTTCACGCCGCTGGCCCAGGAGTTGGTCGAGGCCGAAACCGGATGGCCGTCGGCCTCGGGCGCCGCCCGCGCCCGGGTGGTCGATCGGGCCGGCTGGGTGCAGGCCAACGTCGGTTCCTTTCAGCGACTCCTCGCCCCGTTGCTCGAGCGCATGAGCGAGACGATGTCCGGGCCGTCGGCCTACGTGGCTCCCAAGATCGCCGCCGCCGAGATGGGCGTGATCCTCGGCTGGATGTCCCGCCGGGTGCTGGGCCAATACGACCTGCTGGTGACCGAGCCTGGCGCCGGACACCTGGATGAGCCCTCGGTGGTGGGGGACCCCGACGATCAGGACCTGGTGTACCTCGTCGGCCCCAACCTGCTGGCGCTGGAACGAAAGTTCGGCTTTCCGCCGCGGGAGTTTCGCCTGTGGGTGTGCGTGCACGAGCTGACCCACCGGGCCCAGTTCACCGGGGTCGACTGGCTTCGCCCCTACTTCCTGGCGCAGGTGCAGGAGCTGTTGGGGGCGGCCGAGCCGGACCCCACCCGGCTGCTCACCGCGCTCGGTCGGCTGGCCGAGGCCATCCGCACCGGCGTCAACCCGCTCGACGAGGGCGGCCTGTCGGCGCTGTTCGCCGGGCCGGAACAGCGGGCCGCGATGGATCGCCTGGCCGGCCTGATGAGCCTGCTCGAGGGACACGGCGACATCGTCATGAACCGCGCCGCCGGCGACCTGATCCCCTCCTCGGAGCGCTTTCACGAGGTGTTGTCGGCGCGTCGCAACTCCGGCGGGCCCGCCTCGGTGATCCAGAAGCTGATGGGCCTCGAAGCGAAGATGCGCCAGTACGAGGAGGGCGAGCGGTTCATCGAGGCCGTCGAGGCCGCCCACGGCAAGGCCGGGTTGGATCGGGCCTTCGAGTCGCCCGACAGCGTTCCCACCCTGAGCGACATCCGGGACGTCGACGCCTGGATGTCCCGGGTCGGGTTGGGGAAGAAGAAGTCGCTCGCACGGCGGTGAGCGAGACCGCCGATCGCCCGTCGGGCGATCCGGCCCGGTCGCCGCTCGTCGCGGCGCTCCTGCCGAGATGCCACTTTCCGCCCGCCGGGTCGACCCTGCGCTGTGGATGGTCGGGTGGACCGGATTCGACCGCGCTGGTGGTGCTGGCCCTGGCTGCCGGGTGTCGGGTGGACGCCGTCCACGTCGAGCACGGGCTGCGGCCCGGCAACGACGATGGGGAGCGGCTGGAGGTGATGGCCGCCCGGTTGGGGGTGGCGGTTCGCTCCGAGGTGGTGGAGGTGGGTTCGGGCCCCAACCTCGAGGAGCGGGCCCGCAACGTCCGGCGCGCCGTGCTCGGTGCCGACGCCGCCACCGGACACACCGCCGACGATCGGGCGGAAGGGGTGCTGCTGGCGCTGCTTCGGGGCGCCGGGCCGTGGGGGCTGGCGGGGATGCGGCGCGGACCGACCAAACCGCTGCTCGACCTGCGACGCGCCGACACCGTCGAGCTCTGCGATGCCTTCCAGTTGGCGACGGTGGAGGACCCGACCAACGCCTCCCCGGTGCACCTGCGCAACCGGATCCGCGCCGAGGCGCTCCCGCTGCTGGCCGACCTCGGGCGGCGCGACCCGGTGCCCCAACTCGTTCGCCTCGCCGACCACCAGCGCGACCTGGCCGACCTGCTCGACGCGCGGGCCTCCGCAGTGGACGCTTCCGACGGCGTCGCGTTGTCGGCGCTGCCGCGCCCCGTTGCGGTTGCGGCGCTCCGCCGCTGGTGGCGTGAGGAGACCGGCGAGCACCATCCGCCCGATCATCGGGCGATCGAGCGGATCCTGGAGGTGGCCGACCCGCAGGGGCCGCCCCGAGCCGACGTCGGGGCGGGGTGGCGGGTGGCGCGCACGGCCTCCCGGCTGCGCCTGGAGCGCATCGTCGGGCCGCCTCCCCAGGGTGCGCAGTAGGTGCCTCGTCCCGGGCCCCGGTAGGTTGCCCGACGTGACCGGCACCCCCGAGGGCACCAGCCCCGCCACCACCGAGGGCGCCGCGCCGCCACTGCTGAGCGCGGATCCCAACATCGGCCCGACCCTGCTGACCGCGGAGGAGATCGCCGACCGGGTCGCCCGCCTGGGCGCCGAGATCACCGAGCGCTACTCCGACCGGCCGCCGCTGCTGGTGGGCGTGCTGCGCGGCTCGCTCGTGTTTCTCACCGACCTGGTGCGAGCGATCGACCTTCCGGTGTCGATCGACTTCATCGCCGTGTCCAGCTACGGCTCCGCCACCCGCACCTCCGGCGTCGTCCGGTTGGTCAAGGACCTCGAGGAGGACCTCACCGGCCGTGACGTCATCCTGGTGGAGGACATCGTCGACACCGGACTCACCCTCCGGTACCTGCGGAAGAACCTCGCCGCACGAGGGCCGGCCAGCCTGGAGGTGTGCACCCTGCTGGCGCGCCGATCCGTCGACGTGGCCGCCCAGGACGTCGAGTACGTCGGCTTCGAGATCGACGACGATGCGTTCGTGATCGGCTACGGCCTGGATCTCGACCAGCGCTATCGCAACCTGTCGCACATCGCCGCCTACGTCGGCCCGGCCCGCTAGCGGGGCGCACGTGGCCCAGAAGAAGCGTCGAAATCAGGCGATCGCCGCCGCGTCGATCGTGGTGGTCGCCGTCGTCGCCGCCCTGGTGCTGAGCCAGGTGTTGGGCAGCGACCCCGAGGAACTCCGCTACGACGAGCTGCTCGACCGCGTCGACGGCGGCGAGGTGGCCGAGGCCACGCTGCACTCGGCGCAGGGCCGGGTGACCGGCGAACTCGACGACGGCACCGAGTTCACGGCCGCGGTGCCCACCGAGGGCTCCGACAACCTGGCCCGCCTGCTCAGCCGCGAGGGCGCCGAGTTGGAGGTGGACACCGCCAGGTCGTCGTGGTGGGAGGACCTGTTGTTGAACGTGGGGCCCACCGTGCTGATTTTGGGTGCGTTCCTGTACTTCATGATGAACATGCAGGGCGGCGGCATCGGGGGCCTGCGGATCGGCAGGTCGGGGTCCAAGACCCGCTCCGAGGACTCGGAGGTGACCTTCGCCGACGTCGCCGGGGCCGACGAGGCGGTCGCCGAGCTGTCCGAGATCCGCGACTTCCTGTCCGACCCCGACCGTTTCGCGGCCATGGGCGCCCGCATCCCCAAGGGCGTGCTGCTGTTCGGGCCGCCAGGAACCGGCAAGACCCTGCTGGCCCGTGCGGTGGCGGGCGAGGCCGGCGTGCCGTTCATGTCGCTGTCGGGCTCCGACTTCGTCGAGATGTTCGTCGGGGTGGGCGCCAGCCGAGTGCGGGACCTGTTCAAGCAGGCGAAGGCCGACGCACCCGCGATCATCTTCGTCGACGAGATCGACGCCGTCGGCCGTCATCGAGGTGCCGGGGTGGGCGGCGGCCACGACGAACGGGAGCAGACCCTCAACCAGCTGCTGGTGGAGATGGACGGCTTCGACGCCACCACCGGGGTGATCCTGATGGCGGCGACCAACCGGCCCGACATCCTCGACCCGGCACTGTTGCGCCCCGGCCGGTTCGATCGCCAGGTCGTCGTCGACCGCCCCGACCTGGCCGGGCGCCTGGCCATCCTCAAGGTGCACGCCAAGGGCAAACCGTTTGCCGACGACGTGCAGCTGGAGGTGCTGGCCCGCCGAACGCCCGGGTTCACCGGGGCCGATCTGGCCAACGTGGTCAACGAGGCGGCCATCCTGACCACGCGGGAGGGTCGCAAGGAGGTCTCCGAGGCCGACCTGACCGAGGCGATCGACCGCGTGATGGCCGGGCCCGCCCGGCACAGCCGGGTGATGTCCGACGCCGACAAGCTGACGATCGCCTACCACGAGGCCGGGCACGCCGTCCTGGGTCGGGGGCTCGAGCACACCGACCCGGTGCCCCCGGTGTCGATCGTCGCCCGCGGGCAGGCGCTGGGCTGGACGCTCTCGCTGCCCGAGGAGGACCGGTACCTCACCTCGAAGGCCCAGCTGGGCGACCGCATGGTGATGACCCTCGGCGGGCGTGGCCGAGGAGTTGGTGTTCGGCGAGATCACCACCGGCGCCGCCGACGACATCGAACAGGTCACCGGCCTGGCCCGACGCATGGTGACCGAGTTCGGCATGAGCGAACGGCTCGGCCCGCTGCACTTCGGCAGCGACGAGCCACAGGTGGCCGGCCGTGATCCCCACGGGGTCAAGCTGTCCGACGAGGTGGCCGCCCAGGTGGACGCCGAGATCAGCCGCCTGGTCACCGAGGCGTCGGCCCGGGCCAAGGAACTGCTGCTGGTGCACCGGGGCATGCTCGACCGGCTGGCCACGCGCCTGGTGGAACAGGAGACGGTCACCGGGGAGGAACTCGACGGGTTGCTGGTCGACCCCGAGGACCAGGCTCCGGCTGACGCAGAACGAGAGGCCCTGTCATGAGCGATCACCCGACGACCGGCACCGGACCGCTGGAGATACCGGACCCCGACACCGCCCCCGAGACGACGTCGGTCGACCTGGGACGGGTGGAGGCGGCGATCCGCGAGCTGCTGGCGGCGATCGGCGAGGACCCGAACGCAACGGGCTGCTGGACACCCCGGCCCGGGTCGCCCGCATGTACTCCGAGGTGTGTGGAGGGCTCCACGAGGACCCCCGCCGGCATCTCCGCACCACCTTCGACGCCGACCACGACGAGATGATCATGGTGCGCGACATCACCTTCCACTCGCTGTGCGAGCACCATCTGGTGCCGTTCTACGGCCGGGCGCACGTCGCCTACATCCCCAACGAGGAGGGCCGCATCACCGGCCTGTCCAAGCTGGCCCGGCTGACCCTCGGCTACGCCCGCCGCCCGCAGGTGCAGGAACGGCTCACCACCCAGATCGCCGAGGCGATCGAGGAGGTGCTGGCGCCTCGGGGCGTGCTCGTCGTCGTCGAGGCGGAGCACCTGTGCATGGCGATGCGGGGCGTGCGTTCGCCGGGCGCCACCACGGTCACCTCGGCGGTCCGAGGACTGTTTCGCACCGACGCGGCGGCCCGGGCCGAGGCGATGGGTCTCATCGGCTGACGGACGCCGCCGGGCGGCCGTTTCGCGTCCCGAAACTCGTCGTAGTCTGTCCGGGTGACGTCCCACGGTTCCCCAACCTCGCGCGCCTCTCCGGGCCGACGCGGGCCGCCCGGCGGCCGAGGCGACGACGCCCTCCGGCCGGCGCGACGAACCGGCCGGTGGTGATGGGGATCGTCAACGTCACCCCCGACTCGTTCTCCGACGGCGGGGCCTACCTGGACACCGAAGCTGCGGTGGCCCACGGGATGCGCCTGATCGCCGAGGGCGCCGGCGTGATCGACGTGGGCGGCGAGTCCACCCGTCCCGGGGCCGGGTCGGTGTCCGCCGCCGACCAGCTCGCCCGGGTGATCGGCGTGGTCGAGCGGCTCGCCGAACACGCACCGGTGTCGATCGACACCCGCAGCGAGCCGGTGGCCGGGCCGCCGTCGGTGCCGGCGCCACGATCCTCAACGACGTCGGCGCCTCGCTCGGGCACGTCGCCGCCGACCTCGGCGTCGGGTGGATCGCCATGCACTCCCCGGCCGACCCCTCGGAGATGGCCGACCACACCGACTACGTCGACGTCGTGGCCGAGGTCACGTCCTCGCTGGTCGAGGCGGCGTCGGTTGCGTCCCGTGCCGGAGCCTCCCGGGTCTGGATCGACCCGGGTTTCGGCTTCGGCAAGGACCTCGACGGCAACCTCGATCTGCTCGCCCACCTCGACCACCTGGTGGCCACCGGGTGGCCGGTGGCCGTCGGCACCAGCCGCAAGTCCAGCCTGGGGGTGCTCTGCGGCCGGGCGGATCGCACCGAGGACCCGACCGCGGGCGACCCGCCGCCCGGCGACCGGCTGGAGGCGTCGCTCGCCACCGCGGTCTGGGCGGCGGCCGCCGGTGTCGGGCTGATCCGGGTGCACGACGTCGCCCCCACCGTGCAGGCACTTGAGGCCGGCTGCGGCCTCGCCGAGGCCGGTTCGGACAACTCCACCACATCCAACTCCGACGAGGCGCTCGCCTCGCACAACATCTTCTAAGGAGTGCTGATGCCGAAAGGCAAATGGGCACAGGGCATCACGCCGCGCAACTTTCACTGGGTCATCACCGACCGCCTCGCTGTCTGCGAACGCCCCGGCGGCTACGGCGACAGCCACCGCAAGGTGCGCCGCCAGGAGGAGATCATCTGGATTCGGGAGCAGGGCTTCCACCACGTGGTCAGCCTGTCGGCCAGCCCGCACAACCTGCACAACTACGACGAACTCGGCGTGAAGTGGCTGCACCGGCCGTTTCCCCGAGCCGACGACGTGCCCCGGTTCCTCCAGACGATCTACGAGGACCTTCAGTCCCACATCGACGCCGGCAACGCCGTGCTGTTTCACCAGGAGGAGGTGTCCGACGCGCTCGTCGGCCTGATGGCCGGATACGTCGTCTGGTCCAACCTGGTACCCGAGACGCACAAGGCCACCGCGGTGACCGAGCAGATCGTGGGACGCCGTCTGGGGCCCCGAGGTCGGGACCTGGTGGCAACCGCCGTCGAGTTGCGTGAACACCCGCTGCCCCCTCGACCGAAGGCCGAGCCGGTGGCCGAGGAGAGCCCGGAATCCGAGTCCGCGTCCGGTGCCTCGGATGCCGGCCCCGACGCCGACGCGCCCGATCCGTCGACCGAGGGCTGAAGCACTCGATGGCGGGAACCGACGGGATCGAACTCAACGGACTCCGGGTGATGGCCTCGGTGGGGGTGTTGCCCGAGGAGCGCGAACGCGCCCAGCCCCTCAGCCTGGACCTGTCGATGGCGTGCGACCTGGGCGCCGCCGGTGTCAGCGACGCGCTGGAGGACACCGTCGACTACGGGGCGGTCACCGAGGCCGTCGTGCGTGCGTGCGCGTCCCGGCATCACGATCTGCTGGAGGCGTTGGCCCAGCGGGTGGCCGACGTCGTCCTGGCGGTCGACCTGGTGCAGGCGGTCACGGTGACGGTCACCAAGCTTCGTCCCCCGGTGCCGCACGACCTGGCCTCGGCGGGGGTACGGATCACCCGCCGGGCCGGCGGTGTCGGCTGATGCGCACCTTCCTGGGCCTCGGGTCCAACATGGGCGATCGTCGATCCACCCTCCGGTGGGCGGTCGAGTCCCTGCCCGACCTGGTGGCGGTGTCGCCCGTGTACGAGACGTCGCCGGTCGGGGGTCCCCCGCAGGATCCGTTTCTCAACCTGGTCGTCGAGTTGGACACCGACCTGCGACCGATCGACCTGCTGGGGTTGTGCCACCGCCTGGAGGGCGCCGCCGATCGCGTCCGCGGCGAGCGCTGGGGGCCGCGGACACTCGACATCGACATCATCTGGATGGAGGGCGTCGAACTCGACGACCCGGACCTGACCATCCCGCACGCCAGCTGGAGGAAGCGCCGTTTCGTGCTCGCACCGTTCCGCGACCTCGCGCTGGAGCTGGTGTCGGAGGCGGACGTCGAACAGGCCGAGGGCCGGGTGACGCCGGCCGAGCCGCTCTAACGGCGCCAATGACCGAACCGACCCGACCCGCCGTGCGGGTGCTGGGCCGCGGTCGCATGGGCTCGGCGCTCGCCGACGCGCTGGACGGCGCGGGCTGGAACGTCGACCTGGTGCCGGGGCGTGGAGCCCACGTGGCGGCTGCGGCGCGGGACGTGTCGCTGGTGATGCTGTGCGTCCCGGACGGGGCGGTGGCCGAGGTGGCCGCCGAGGTGTCGGCCTCGCCGCCGGGTGCGTCGGCGACGGAGCCGGGCGCGGTGATCGCCCACACCGCGGGCGCCCTCACGCTCGGGGTGCTGGCCCCGCACGCCCGGCGGGCCGGCCTGCACCCCCTCGTGTCGGTGCCCGCGGGCCCGGGCGGGGCGGCGAGCCTTCGGGGCGCTTGGATGGCCCTGGCCGGTGACCCGCTGATCGACTCGGTGGCGCAGGCGCTGCACGGGCGCACCTTTCGGGTGGCCGACGAGCGTCGCGCCGCCTACCACGCGGCCGCGGCGATCTCGGCCAACCATCTGGTGGCGTTGATGGGTCAGGCCGAGCGGGTGGCGGCCTCCGCGGACGTGCCGGCCGAGGCGATGCTGGACCTGGCGGCCGGAGCGCTCGACCAGGTGCGCGAGCGCGGTCCGGTCGAGGCGCTCACCGGTCCGGTGGCCCGCGGCGACTGGGCCACGGTCGCCGCGCATCTCGACGCACTGCCGCCCGACGAACGACCCGCGTACGAGGCGCTGGCCCGCCAGGCGCTCCGACTGGCGTCGCCTACGCTTCGGGCCGCCACCGACCAGGGGAGTGCTCCGCCGTGGAGGTCCTGACCACGATCGACGAGGTGCGGCAGCGCGCGGCTTCGGCGCGAACGTCGGGGCGGCGTGTCGGCCTGGTGCCCACGATGGGGGCGCTGCACGCCGGTCACGTCAGCCTGATCGACGCTGCGATCGCCGACGGGTGCGCGACGCTGGTGACGATCTTCGTCAACCCGCTGCAGTTCGCCGAGGGCGAGGACCTCGACGCCTATCCTCGACCGATCGAGGACGACCTGGCCGCTGCGGAGACCGCCGGTGCGGCGTGGGTGTTCGTACCCGGCGACGGCGAGATGTACCCGGAACCGCCGCTGACCACCGTCAGCGTGGCCGGCCTGGGGGACCGCATGGAGGGGGCCGCCCGTCCCACCCACTTCTCCGGGGTGGCCACGGTGGTCACCAAGCTGTTCGCCATCGCCGGGTCCTGCCGTGCCTACTTCGGCGAGAAGGACTTCCAGCAGTTGGCGATCGTCACCCGGCTGGTCGCCGACCTGTCGCTGCCGGTCGAGGTGGTGGGGTGCCCGATCGTTCGGGAGCACGACGGCCTGGCCCGCTCCAGCCGCAACGTCTACCTGAGCCCGGAGCAACGGGCGGCGGCACCCGTGCTGAACCGCGCCCTGGTCGAGGCCGCCGACGCCGTCGGGGCCGGGGAAGGCAGCGGCCACGCCGTGCGGTCGATGATCGAACGGCGCATCCGTGCCGAACCCTGGCCGACTTCGACTACGCCGACGTTGTCGACCCGGCAACGATGAACCCGGTCGACGACATCACCGCCGAGGTTCGCATTCTGGCCGCAGCGAGGTTCGGCATCCCGCGGCTCCTCGACAACGTGGCGGCCCGGCCGCCTCAAACGCCCACCGATCGCACGGGAGCGCACACATGAACGAACTCGATCTGCTGGTGTTGGGCTCCGGGGTGGCCGGGTTGTCGGCCGCCGTGCGCGCGGCGGAGGCCGGGCTGCGCGTGGGGGTGCTCACCAAAGGCGAACTCGAACAGGCGACGACCCGCTGGGCCCAGGGCGGCGTGGCGGCGGCGTTGTCGCGCGACCCCGAGGAACTCGATCTCCATCTGGCCGACACCCTGGCCGCCGGCGCCGGGCTCTGCGACCCGTCCGCCGTGCGGGTGCTGGTGGACGAGGGCCCGCGTCGGGTCCAGGAACTGATCGCACTCGGCGCCGTCTTCGATGTCGACGACAAGGGCGAGTACCTCCTGGCACGCGAGGGCGGCCACAGCGTGCCCCGCATCCTCCACGCCGGAGGTGCGGCCACCGGCATGGAGGTGGAGCGGGCGCTGGTGCACGCGGTGCAGGCCACCGCGGTGGCCATCCACGAAGGCGCCTTCGCCACCGACCTGGTGCTGTCACCGGACCGCTCGGAGGTCACCGGCGTGGCGGCCCTGGACGCCGACGGCCGCCCCTTCACGGTGGCCGCCCGCAACGTCCTGCTGGCCACCGGCGGCGCCGGACAGCTGTTCTGGATCACCACCAACCCGCGTGTGGCCACCGGCGACGGGGTGGCGATGGCCATGCGAGCCGGCGCGGTGGTGGCCGACTTTGAGTTCTTCCAGTTCCACCCGACCGCGCTGGCGTTGCCGTCGATGCCGCGCCCGTTATTGTCCGAGGCGCTCAGGGGGCATGGGGCCCTCCTGCGCGATCGGGACGGCGAGCGCTTCGTCGACGAGCTGAAACCCCGCGACGTGGTCAGCCGGGCGATGACCCGCAAGATGCTCGACCAGAACATGGATCACATGTGGCTGGACGCAACCGTGCTCGAGGACTTCGCGCTGCGGTTTCCCACGATTGCGGCCGACCTCACCGAGGAGGGGCTCGACCCGGCGAAGGACTGGCTGCCGGTGGCACCCGCCGCCCATCACCAGTGTGGCGGCATCCTCACCGATCTCGACGGGGCGACCTCGCTGCCCGGCCTGTGGGCGGCGGGGGAGACCACCTCCACCGGCGTTCACGGCGCCAACCGGTTGGCCTCCAACTCGCTGCTCGAGGGCATGGTGTTCGGCCCCCGAGTGGTCGAGGCGGTGGCCGCCGGGCGCCGCGGCCCTCAGGCGACCGGTGCGATGCGCACCCTGCTCCACGGCGATGCCGCCGATGCGGAGTCCGACGGCCCGGCGCAACCGGGTGCCGAGATCGGCGGCCGTGCCGTGGCGACCCCGGACAGCCCGGTTCCCAACTGGCCGCCCCCCGACGCCGCCGACGGTTCGGCCGCCCAACCAGCGGCGGACGCCGATCGGGCGGTGGCCGACCTGCGCGGTCGGATTCAACGGGCGATGACCGTCGGGGCCGGGGTGCTGCGCTCGAAGGACAGCCTGCAGAACGCCAGGGTTGAGATCGAGGCGGTCGGCGCCGAGCTGGCGGGCAGGGCCCGCACGCAGGCGGCCGAGGAGGTTCGCAACCTCGCCGACCTGGGCGTGGCGATGATCGACGTCGCCCTCGCCCGGGAGGAGAGCCGGGGTTGTCACACCCGCGAGGACTTCCCCGAACCCGTCGACGACTTCAGGGTTCGCCTGCTGCTCGGCGGCTGAAGCCGGGCGCCGCCGGGGTCGGCGGCAAGAATGGGCACATGCGCAGCCCCGTCGATGAGTACCTGTCCCCTCCCGCCTTGGCGGTTCGAACCGCCGTCGAAGCGGCGCTGGCCGAGGATCTCACCCCGCTGGGCGACCTCACCAGCGTGCTGGTGCCGGCCGACGCCCTGACCACCGCCGAGTTTCGGGCGCGGGACGCCGGCGTGCTGGCGGGGGTCGACTGCGTCATCGAGACGTTTGCCCAGGTCGACCCGGATCTCGAACTCGCCTGGCGGCTCAGCGACGGCGACCGGCTGGAGGCCGGCGCGGTGATCGGCACGGTCGAGGGCCGGTTGCGCACCGTGCTGACCGCCGAGCGCACGGCGCTGAACTTCCTCTCCCACCTGTCGGGGGTGGCCACCAACACCGCGGCGTTCGTCGATCGGGCCGCGGCCACCGGCTCGGTGACCCGCGTCTGGGACACCCGCAAGACCACCCCCGGCCTCCGCTCGTTGCAGAAGGCGGCGGTGCGCGCCGGGGGCGGCCGCAACCACCGGGCCAACCTGTCCGACGCGATTATGGTGAAGGACAACCACCTCACCGGGCTCGGCGTGGCCGAGGCGGTCGGGCTGGCACAGGACCGGTGGCCCAACCGCACCGTCGTCGTGGAGTGCGAGCGCATCGACCAGATGGTCACCGCCATCGAGGCGGGTGCCGACTCGGTGCTCCTCGACAACATGTCGCCCGAGCAGGTCGCCGACTGCGTGGCCCGGGCGGCCGAGCTCCAGGGTGCGTCGCCCCGCCGCTGTTTGCTGGAGGCGTCCGGTGGGATCAACCTGGACACGATCGCCGCCTATGCGGCCACCGGCGTCGACCTGGTGTCCTCGGGCGCGATCACCAACTCGGCGCCGGTGTTGGACATCGGCCTCGACGTGGTCGTGACGTAGGCAGGATCGGGCCGCCCGATCGCACACCGATCGCGCCCATGCCGGAGCTGGGCGCGATCGTGGTGGGACGTCCCACACCGACCGCGTCCAGAACGACCGTGGGCGCGATCGTTGCTGATCGTGCGTCCGGTCGGGCTTCCGCTCGGCAACCGCCCCGTGGGAGAATGGCGGGTCCCCGTCCCAAGGAGATCCCGTGTCCTCCGACGTTCGGCCGGTGTTGTCGGTCGTGATGCCCGCGCACAACGAAGAGGAGACGCTGGTGGCCTCGGCCACCCGCTGCTCGAGTCGCCCTGGTGCGCCGAGCTGGTCATCGTCAACGACGGTTCCACCGACGCCACCTTGGAGCTGGCCCGCTCGTTGGACGACCCCCGCGTCCAGGTGTTCGATCAGGGGCGGAACCAGGGCAAGGGCGCAGCGCTGCGGCGCGGCTTTGCCGAGGCGACCGCCGAGTTCGTCGTCGTCCAGGACGCCGACCTCGAATACGACCCCGCCGAGTTCGGCGTGTTGCTCGAACCGCTGCTCGACGGCCGCGCCGACGTGGTCTACGGCTCGCGCTTTCTCGCCGGAGGGCCGCATCGGGTGCTCTACTACTGGCATTCGGTGGGCAACCGGTTCCTCACCACGTTGTCCAACATGTTCACCAACCTCAACCTCACCGACATGGAGACCTGCTACAAGGTGTTTCGCCGGGAGGTCATCCAGAGCATCGACATCGAGGAGGACCGCTTCGGTTTCGAGCCGGAGATCACCGCCAAGGTGTCCTCCGCCGGCCTCCGCATCTACGAGACCGGCATCAGCTATTCGGGTCGCACCTACGACGAGGGCAAGAAGATCGGCTGGCGCGACGGGGTGCGGGCGCTCCAGTGCATCATCCGGTATTCGCCGATCGGCACCCGCCTGCGGGGGGCCGAGGCGCAGCGCACCCTGGGCCGCTGACCGCCCGGACGCGGCGTTCGTGTCGGCGGGCCCGGCGAGGTGAACGACCCGGCTAAACGTTGTTAACGTCGGAGGGTGCAGCAACGACCGATGACCCGCCGACAGTTCATGACCCGCGCCGGCGGGGGTTTGGCGGTCGCCTCGGCCATGCCGTCGCTGCTGGCGGGCTGTAGCGACACCGGCTCGACGAGCGCCTCGGGGACCAGCACGACCGCGGCCGGCCCCTCGACCACCCGGGCCCTCACCGAGGTGAACGGCGATACGCCGTGGTGGCTGCAGGGCAACTTCGCTCCGGTCGCCAAGGAGGTGGAGGCGACGTCGCTCAAGGTCACCGGTTCGATTCCCGAGGAGCTGGCCGGGCTGTACGTGCGCAACGGGTCCAACTCGGTCAACGCCGACACCGGCCACTGGTTTATCGGCGACGGCATGCTGCACGGCGTCCGCATCGAGGACGGCGAGGCCCGGTCGTACCGCAACCGCTGGGTGCGCACCTCGCTGTTCGAGAGCGGCGACGGGTTTGCCGACGCAGGCCCTCCCGGGGGCGCCATCGGCTACAGCAACGTCTCGGCGTTCACCCATAACAACCGGCTGTTCACCTCGGGTGAGATCGGCTTCCCCTACGAGCTGTCGGCGGCGGATCTGTCCACCGTCGGCGTGCACGACTTCGGCGGCAAGCTCGACACCAACATGACCGCGCACCCCAAGGTGGACCCTGAAACCGGCGAGCTGCACTTCTTCGGGTACGGGTTCTTCGAGCCGTTTCTGACGTACCACGTGGCCGACGCGCAGGGGCAGCTGGTGCACTCCGCGCCGATCGAGGTGGCCAAGTCGACGATGATGCACGACTTCGCGATCACCGACCGCGACGTGGTGTTCTGGGAGTTCCCGGTGGTGCTCGACCTGTCGATGGCCGCCGAGGGCGCCGACCTGCCGTTCCGCTGGGAGCCGGAGTACGGGGCCCGCATCGGGGTGATGCCGCTCGGCGGCACCAACGACGACATCCGCTGGGTGGAGGTGCCGCCCGCGTATGTGTTCCACGGCATCAACGCCTACCGGGATGGCGACGAGGTGGTCGTCGACGTCAGCCAGTTCAAGACGATGTTCGAGGACGGCCCGTTGGGCAGCGCCCCCGAGCTTCACCGGTGGCGCATCGACACCTCCGGCGCCGAGCTGACGATCGACGACGAGACCCTGGTGGGCGACATGCCGATGGACCTGCCCACCCGCGATCCACGCAAGGTGGGGCGCAAGCACCGGTACGGCTACCTGATCGAGGCGGTCGACAACCCCGACACCGTGCAGCTGGGCGGGCTGTACAAGCACGACTTCGACGCCAACACCTCCGAGTACTTCGACCCGGGCCCCACCCGCGTGTGCGACGAGGGTTTGTTCGTGCCCACCGGCGACGCCGAGGACGACGGCTTCGTGTTCACCTACAGCTACGACGCCGACCGCGACGGCAGCGACCTGATGATCCTGGCGGCGCAGGACTTCGCCGCCGGGCCGGTGGCCACCATCGAGCTGCCCCAACGCGTCCCCCACGGGTTCCACGCCACCTTCGTCCACGCCGACGACGCCTGAGGGCTTCTCGGCGAGAACCGGGTCGTCGCCCGGTCGTCGCCCCGTAGGCTCGGGGCACATGGGGCTGCGACCGATGTCCGAACGGTACGAGCGGCCGGCCTGGGTGCGTCGCATGAACGCGATGGCGACGGCCGGGGGTGGTGCACCGGCGGTGGTGCCGATCGACGCCGATCAACTGCTTCGGTCGGCGATGGAGACCACGGGGCTCGAGTTCGCCGACCTCGGCGACGGCGACTGGGAGGGCCGGTTTCGCACGCTGACTGCGGCGATCGACGGCAACCCCGGCCTGCACGTGGTCGGCCGCATGATCACGCGGGAGGAGCTGCTGCGGTGCCTCCGGACCCGCCTGTACCTGGGCGCCGCCCGGGCCGCCGAGCTGGGCATGGCCGACGAGCAGATCGTCGCGCCGATCGCCGTGGTCGGCCCGGCCCGCTCGGGGACGACGATCGCGTTCGAACTGCTGGGACTCGACGAGGGCCTGCGCACGCCCGTCGCCGCCGACGTGCTGCACGCCGCGTCCCCGCTTGATGCCGCCGACCGCCACCTGGCGACCGAGTGTGAGCAGGAGCTGTGGGCCGACATCCAGCCGGAGTTCGCCGCCATCCACGAGCTACGAAGTGACCTTCCGGTGGAGTGCATCACGATCTCGATGCCGTCCTTTGCCGGCAACCACTGGCTGATGGCCCTGCAGGACCTGGGCGACTGGACGCCCGACCCGGAGGCAGATTTCGCCCTGCACCGCGCCGTGCTCCAGGCGGCGCAGTTCGGCAAGCCTCCGAAGTCGTGGCTGATCAAGACCCCGGCGTACCTGATGGCCATCGACGACCTGGTCGCCGCCTACCCCGACGTCTCGGTGGTCCAGACCCACCGCGACCCGGCGAAGACGATGCCCTCGACGGTGAGTACGACCGCAATGATCCAATGGTTGCGCACCGACGACGTCGACCTCGACACGCTGGCCCCCCTGATCGGCGCCATCTTCGGGGAGGCGCTCGCCTCGGTGACCGCGCGACGTGCGTCGGGCGACTTCCCGGTCCCGGTCGGTGACCTGCGCTTCACCGACCTGGTCGCCGATCCGGTGCGGGCCATCGAGGCGGCCTACGGCGAGCTCGGGCGCGAGCTTGCCCCCGGGCATGCCGCAGCCATCGACGCCTACGTCGCCAACAAGCCCAAGGGGAAGTTCGGCGCCCACCGCTACACCGCCGAGGAGTGGGGCTTCAGCGCCCAAACGCTGCGCACCGACCTGGCGGACTACCTCGAGCACTTCGACATCGTCACCGAGGTCTGACCGACGGGCGCATCAGCCGGCGCCGGGCGCCGGTGGTGATCGCCGACGTCAGCGCCTCCAGTGGACCGACCAGGTGCCCCATCCCGCCGACGACGACACCCCGGACCACTCGCCGGGCAGCGCCCGGTCCACGTCGGCGGCCGGCAGGTGGATGGGCGTGCCCACCCCCCGGGAGTTGACCCAGACCACCACGCCGTCCGGTGACAGCACCCGCTGCACCTCTTGCGGAAAGAGGAAGGCGTTGATCAGCAGCACCGCGTCGACGGCTCGGTCGGCGACGGGAAGCGACGCACTGTCGGCGAGGACCCGTCGAGGCGATCGGTCGGCCGCCAGCCGCAACATCTCGGGGGCGATGTCCACGGTGATGACGTTGGGAAACGTCGGGACGAGGTGGCGGGTGTTGATGCCGTTGCCGCCGCCGACGTCGAGCGCCACGCGGCGATCCGCCGATGGTGCGGCGGCGAGTCCGCGATCGAGGGCGTCGAGGATGGGCGCCTCCCGGCCGGACACGTCGCGGGACGACCAGTCCTCGGCCAGTCCGTTGAACAGCTCGGTCACCTGGTTGCGTCGCTCGGCGTCCCAGGCGCCGGGCTCGAACGCAATCTGCCGGGTGACCCGGCGCATGGGGTGATCGGCGGACAGGCCGGCCGGTGGGCCGTCCGCGGGTCCGTCGACGAGGACGGGGAGTTCGGTGATCATGCGGTGGCGGCGTCCGGCTCGCCGCGCAGGTCGGCGAGCGGACGGACCTCGGCGGTCGGCGTGGCGATCGGCCCCTCGGGCAACAGGTAGCGCCAGAACACCAGGCCGAATGGCCGACCTTCGGTGTCGAGCCAATTGGCAACGCCGGGATCCTCGTGGGCGATCACCACGGTGAACGTGCCGTCGTCGCCAACCTTGGCGGTGCTCGCCCGGTTGAGCGAGACGTGGTGACGCAGGTAGTCGAAGGTCTGCATCTGCCGGTTCCACAGGTTGACGTTGGCGCACCGGCACTCGGGCCACGATGCGGTGATCACCAGTGCCTCGTCGGGGCCCAGCAGGTACGGGGCCATCGAGTACGCCGCATCGGCGGCCGCCAACGCATGGGCCCCCGGCCGGACCGGTGCGGGGAACTCGTGAGGGATCCGCGACACGAACGCCGGCGGGTCGCCCTCGCCCGGCTTCATGATCGTGTCGAGGGTGCGGCTGCGCACGTAGGTGCCCAGGCGCCGGATCGAGGCTGCGACCGACTCATCGGTGGGTGCCCGGGGTGGCTCCGGGACCTCGCCGTGGGTCAGCCTGATCGACAGCGCCAGGTCGGGGGTGGGCGGAGCGGCCGGGGGCGTGTCCTGCTCCCAGTAGTGGCGCACGGTCAGCCGGGATGCGTCCGGCGCCAGGGGAAGGTCGGCGGGGTCGCCGTCGGCGTCGGCGGTGCCCACGGTGAACGCGAACGACCCGTCGTCGCCCACCTCGAAGTCGGTGTCGTTGAGGACGCCCACCGTGCCGGTGGGAAAAGACCCGTCGGGCGGCCCCGCCTCGACGGTGAAGCTGACGTACACCGCGCCGCCGGTGTTGCCGCGCACCTCGTAGCGCCCCGCCGGGTGGACGCGGGCGTCGTGGTAGCGGGCGTCGGCGTTGTCGCCCAGCGACTTGCGCCACGGTGTGACGATCTCTCGAAACACCGGGTGGGCGGGATCGTCGGCCATCTGGGTTTCGATCGCCGTGCCCAGGTGGGCAAGTACAGCAGCCAGGGTCTCAGCGACGTCGGTCGGGTCGGTGATCGCCCACTCGTCCCCGGCAAACCGCTCGCCGACCTCGGCCAACGTGCCCAACAACCCGGCGTAGGCGTCCCTGCTCTCGGTCATGCCCGCACCCTGCCACATCGGGCGCCGTCGCGACGTCGACCACGTCGACCAAGCCCCAAGGGCGGAGCCGAATCTCCGGTGCGCTGACCGCCCAGGCGCTCCTCGAACATGCCACTCTGCTCAGCCGTGATCGGGCCTGTGCCGGGCTCGGCGGGTTGGACGTGCGCTGGTAGCCGGAATGATCACCGGTTGCGGGCCCTGCGGTACCAGGCCTTCGGGCCGCGATCCTCGGGCAGTGACAGTGCGCCGATCTTGCGGACGACGGTGCCGAACTGTGTGGCGAGTCCCCCGGTGTTGTAGTCCAGCCCGTACTCTTCGCACAGCTCCCGCACCCGAGGGGCCATCTCGGCGTAGCGTCGGGCGGGGATGTCGGGGAAGGCGTGGTGCTCGATCTGGTGGCTCAGGTTGCCGGACATGATGTGGAACAGCCTGCCGCCGTCGATGTTGGCCGAACCGAGGATCTGCCGCGCATACCAGTCGCCACGGGTTTCGCCCTCGATGATGTCCTCGGGGAACTGCTCGACCCCGTCGGGGAAGTGGCCGCAGAAGATGATGAGAAACGTCCACAGGTTGCGGATGAGGTTGGCGGTCAGGTTGGCGCCGGCGACCGGCAGGAACCCGGGCCCGGTGAGCGCCGGGAAGAGCACGTAGTCCTTGAGCGCCTGGCGCCCGCTCTTCTGGCCGATCTCCTTGAGGATCGGCTTCACCTCGGCCCACGAACGACGGCCCCGCTGGATCTCCTCCACGTGCACCTCGTGCAGGGCGACTCCGTGATCGAAGTTGAGCGCCAGCAGCGTGGCGAACACCGGGTTGAGCAGGAAGACCGGCTTCCACGGGTGGTCCTCGGACATGCGCAACGTGCCGTAGCCGATGTCGCGGTCGCGGCCGATCACGTTGGTCCACGTGTGGTGCTCGTCGTTGTGCGAGTGCTTCCAGTGCTTGGCCAGCGAGGGGTGGTCCCACTCCCACACTCGGGAGTTGATCTCGTCGTCGTTCATCCAGTCGTACTGGCCGTGAATGATGTTGTGGCCGATCTCCATGTTGTCGAGGATCTTGGCGAGGCCCAGCGACACCGCTCCGGCAACCCACAACGGCGGGAGGAACCAGCCGAAGAGTGCGAGGCGGCCGCCGACCTCCAGCTTGCGCTGGGTGGCGATCACCTGGCGGATGTAGTTGGCGTCGTCGGCGCCGAGGTCGGCGCGGATCTGCTCACGGAGTTCGTCCATGGCGGCGCCGAAGGCCTCGGACTGCTCCAGGGTGAGGCCGCCCGCCCGTGGGGTGGGCTTGGGGTCGGCCACGTCCGGGGTGCGGGTGGGGGTCGGGCGAGGCCGGGAGTCGCTGGTGCGGGTGGCTTCTGGGCGGGAGATCGTTGCGGTCATGTGGGGTCCTTGGGGGAGATCGAGTGAGCGGGGAGTGGTTGCGGGAAACGTGTGGCGGACGGTCGGGTGCAGTCGGTCAGAGGGCGATCTCGACGTCGCCGGCGGCGGCCGACACGCAGATCTGCACGTGGGTGCCCGGTTCGTCGATCAGCTCGCCGGTGCGAACATCGCTGACGCAGCCGGACTCGAGGGGCACGACGCAGGTGTGGCAGATGCCCATGCGGCAGCCGGCGGCCGGGGTGAGGCCGGCGGCCTCCGCCCCCTCGAGCAGGGTGGTCGACCCGTCCAGCACGGTCTCGGTGCCGGCGCCGGCGCCGGTGAACCTCACCCGTCCGCCCTCGCCGGTCTCGGCGCCGCCGGGACGAACCTTGGGGGCGAATCGCTCGATGCTCAGCCGGTCGGGCCGTCCGGCCCCGTCGAAGGCGGCCTCGGCATCGTCCAGCATGGGGGCGGGGCCGCACGCCCACGTGGTCCGGCTGCGCCAGTCGGGGCATTCCCGGTCCAGGCGCTCGGGGGTCAACGCCAGTTCGGGCGGCGGTGCACCGGCGCCGGTGTGGGCGATGTTGACCGTCAGGCCGGGGGTGGTGCGGGCGAGGTCGGCGAGTTCGTCGGCGAAGATGGTCTCGGCCCGGGTGGGTGCGTGGTGCATCAGCACGACGTCGTGGCACTCGCCGGCGCCCACCAGCGTGCGGATCATGCCCATCGCCGGGGTGATGCCCGACCCGCCGGTGATGAAGAGCATCGGCACCGTTCGGTCGGTCGGAAGGTGGAAGTCGCCGGCTGCGGGCTCCAGGGTGAGGTACTCCCCGGGTTCGGTGGAATAGACGAGGTGGTTGGACACCAGCCCGTCGGGGATGGCCGACACCGTGATCGAGATCAGTCCGCCCGAGTGTTCGGGGTCCGAGGTGAGGGAGTAGCAGCGTCGGTGGCGAACGCCGTCGATCTCGACGCCGACCGTGACCCACTGTCCGGCCTCGTAGGTGCCGAAGCCGGCGCCGGGGTGGATGACGATCGTGGCGCTGCGGGCGGTCTCGGGTGTCACCGTGACCACCCGACCCTTCGGCGAGGTCGAGGACCAGAGCGGGTCGATCATGGCGAGGTAGGCGTCCACGGGGAGTGGGCTGGTGAGCGCCTGGGCCGCCCGCCGGAGCGTGGCGCGTGTTTGAGTGAACATGTGTACACCGTAACAGCTGCGCCGGTTGGGTCAACACCTGTTTACCGAAATGTGACCGGAAGCACGCCAACCACCAGAGCCGGGCCGCCGGCCACTACCGTTCGGTCCGTGGCGCACCCGACCCAACCTTCGGCGACGTGAACCCGCCGGGTCGGAGGGCCGCCCCGGCGGGGTCGGGCGGTGGCGACCGCCCCGCATCCGACACCGACCCGAAGGCCGCGTCCGGGAACGGTCCGAGCCCCTCGTCGCGGGGAACCGAGGGCGGAACGCGAGCACCTTCCAAGCGTAAATCTCGGGGGTCGACGTCGTCGACGAAGTCGCGGTCCTCCGGTGGGTCGGGCGGGTCGGCGGCCTCGACCTCCGGTGGGCCGTCGCGGAAACGGTCCTCGAAGGCGCGATCGGGCAACGGTGGGGCCGGGACGCGAAGCGAGCAGAAGGAGCGCACCCGTCGCTCGCTGCTCGACGCCGCCCTGGCCCGGCTGGCCGGTGATCAGGCGTTTACCGACATCAGCATCCGGGAGATCACCGGCGACGCCGGAGTGGTGCCGGCGACCTTCTACCGCCACTTTGCCGACATGGGCGAGGTCGGGCTGGTTCTGGTCGACGAGAGCTTCACCGAGCTTCGTCAGGTGATGCGGGCCATCCGGGCCCAGCCCGTGCCGACGGCGGAACTGGTCGAGAACTCGGTGGTCACGTTCCTGGGCCATGCGCGGGAACATCCCAAGCACTTCCGGTTCATCGCCAAGGAGCGCTACGGAGGATCCAGCGCCTTGCGCATGGCGCTGGGCCGTGAGATCCAGCTGTGGGTGAGCGAGCTGGCCACCGACCTGGCCCGGTTCAACCAGGCCCGCGACCTGGCCACCGACGAGCTGATGGCGGTGGCGTCGTTGGTGATCGGCGCGGTGTGGTCGGGCACCGAGCGGGTGGTCGACCTGCCCTCGGGGGCAGCCGGTGACAGCCAGTACGAGATGATCCGCACCGAGGTGGAGTTGCAGGTCAACGTGATCCTGGCGGGCGCCATCTTCTACCCGGCCTACCGCCACGGTTCGTTCTCGATGTCGGCGGCGCGCATGGTGGCGAACGTCCGCAAGGAGCTGGAGAAGTCGAAGAAGAAGTCCAAGTGACCGCGCCCAGCCCGACGACCGCAACGGCAAGGGAGACCCACCGATGCTCCTGACGATCGACGTCGGCAACACCCAGACCGTGGTCGGGCTCTACCGGGCCGGACCGGGCCGTGGGGACGACCCCGGGGCGCCGGGCACGCCGAGCAGCGGTGCCGACGACGCCGATCTGTTGGACCATTGGCGCATCTCCACCGACGCCGACCGAACCTCGGACGAGTTGGCCATGGTGTTGCGCCAGCTCCTCGATTCCGCCGAGGACGAACTCGACGAGGAGATCACGCTGCACGGCATCGCCATCAGCTCGGGGGTGCCGTTCGTGACCGCCGAGCTGCGGCAGATGTGCGAGCACCGCTTCGGCATCGCCCCGGTGGTCGTCGGCCCCGGCGTGAAGACCGGTCTGCCGATCCGCTACGACAACCCGGCCGAGGTTGGCGCCGACCGCGTGGCCAACGCGGTCGGCGCGCTCGACCGCTACGGCGGGCCCACCGTGGTGGTCGACTTCGGCACCGCCACGACGTTCGACGTGATCTCGGCCGACGGCGCCTACCTGGGCGGCGCGATCATCCCCGGCATCGAGGTCAGCCTCGACGCCCTGTTCGGGCGCGCCGCGGGGCTGCGTCGGGTCGAGCTGGTGCCGCCTCGGTCGGTCGTCGGGCGAACCACCGTGGAGTCGGTGCAGTCCGGGGTGCTGTACGGCACGGCGGCCATGGTGGACGGCATGACCAAAAGGATTGTCGACGAGCTCGGCGGGTCGGCCACCATCGTGGCCACCGGCGGGCTGGCCGACGTGATCGCCCCCCACGCCGTCACCCTCGACCACCTCGACCCGTGGATCACGCTGCACGGGCTGCGCCTCATCTGGGAGAAGAACCAGTGACCGATACCGAATCGCCGGCCTCCGAGCCCTCGGCCGACACCGAGCCCAGCTCCCGTCTGGTGCAGCCCTACGTCTTCGAGGGCGTCACCCCCACCGAGGACGTGCGGGCCGGGTGGGGTCACCTCGAGCCCGGAACCGAAACCGGTGAGACCGTCACCGTGGCCGGCCGGCTGATGTTGCGCCGCATCCAGGGCAAGCTGGGCTTCGGCACGCTCGCCGACGGCACGGGACGCATCCAGCTGTTCGCCCCCAAGGCCTCCACCCCGGACTTCGACGCCTTCGCGGCGCTGGCGCTCGGTGACTGGATCGGCGTCACCGGCGAGGTGATGACCACCCGTCGGGGCGAGCTGTCGGTGAAGGTCGACGACTGGGTGCGCCTGGCGGAGGCCCGACGTCCCTTCCCGGACAAATGGCACGGCCTGACCGACACCGACACCCGGTATCGCCAACGCTACGTCGACCTGTGGACCACCGACGAGGCGCGTGATGCGCTGGTGCTCCGCAGCCGGGCGGTGTCGATGATCCGTCGGTTCTTCGAGGATCACGGCTACCTCGAGGTGGAGACGCCGATGCTGCACACCCAGCCCGGCGGGGCGCTGGCCACGCCGTTCGAGACCCACCACGAGGCGCTCGACCTGCCGCTCTATCTGCGGATCGCCCCCGAGCTGTACCTGGAAGCGGCTGGTGGTGGGCGGCATGGAGAAGGTCTTCGAGATCGGACGGGTGTTCCGCAACGAGGGCATCTCCACCCGGCACCTCCCCGAGTTCACCATGATGGAGAGCTACGAGGCCTACGGCGACTCGGCCACCTACATGGCGCTCACCGAGGAGCTGGTGGCCAAGCTGGCCACCGAGCTGGTGGGCTCCACCACCCTCACCTACGGCGACTACGAGCTGGATCTGGCTCCACCGTGGCGGCGAGCGCCGATGGACGAGCTCACGTCCGAGGCGGTCGGGGAGACCGTCGGCGTCGACACGCCGGTCGAGCGCCTGCGCGAGCTGTGTGATGCGCACGAGGTGCCCTGGTCCGAGGCGGACGGCCCGGGCAAGCTCCTGTTGGAGCTCTACGAGAAGCTGGTGGAGCACACGCTGATCCAGCCGACGTTTGTCATCGATTATCCGGTCGAGGTGTCGCCGCTGAGCCGGGCTCACCGGGATCGGCCCGGATACGTCGAGCGGTTCGAGTGCATCGTCGGCGGCCGGGAGCTGGCCAACGGGTTCGCCGAGCTGACCGACCCGGACGAGCAGCTGGCCCGGTTCACCGAGCAGGCCGAGGCCCGGGCTGCCGGCGACGCCGAGGCGATGACGGTGGACTCCGACTACGTACGGGCGCTTCAGTACGGCCTGCCGCCCACGGTCGGCCTGGGCATCGGCATCGACCGGCTGATCATGTTGCTGACCGACTCGGCCTCGATCCGCGACGTGGTGCTGTTCCCCACCCTTCGGCCCGAGCCTCGATCGACCTCGACAGCCGACGCGAACCGACCGGCACGGACGAGACGCCGGACTGACGTGGACGTCCCGGTTGCATCGACCGACCGTGAGGTGTTGGTGGGATGGCGGGACGCAGGCGTGGTCATCGTCAGATCGGTCTTTGATGCCCGGCACTGCGCCGAGGTTGCCCGAGAGTGTGAGCGTGCCGTCGACGTCGCGGCGGCCGGCGGCTCGCGGGAGTGGCGCTACCGGTTCAAGGCGGCGCTCGACGGTGGGGTGGTGCTGGATCGTCTCGACCCGGTGCGGCACCTGGTCCCCGAAACGGTGCCGCTGTTGGACGACGCCCGCCTGCTCGCCTGGAGCGAGATGGTGACCGGGGCGCCGATGTCGATCTACAAGGACAAGTTCATCGCCAAGCGCCCCGGTACCGGCGGCTATGGCGTCCACCAGGACATCGCCTACACCTGGCAGCTCGGGCTGGACCCCGGCGACCTGGTGCAGGTGCAGATCGCCCTCGGTCGGCACGACGAAGACAACGGCGCCGTCGAGGTGGCCCCCGGGTGGCATCACGAGTTGCTGACCGAACCGGGCGAACACGCCTCGATCGACCCCGGGGCGATCCCAGAGGGTGCGTTCGCTCCGGTGACGCTCGACCCCGGCGACGTTGTGCTGATGCACTACCTGTGCCCGCACCGCTCGCCCGCCAACGTCGGCACCACCGGTCGCCCGCTGCTGGCGCCCAGCTTCGCCAAGGGCGGGCCCAACGTGTGGGACCGCTACTACGAGAGCTATCCCGAACGAGCGGAGGCGGAGACCGCCGACCTGTTCGACTGACCTGGTCCCACCCGCAACCCCACCCACCCTCACCCGAAACCCCCCCTCACCTCGCACCGTTTCCTCACCCGCACCCTCACCCTCGAACCGGGGAGTGGAGCGTGCGCACAAACGAGGTCGTCCGGGCTCCCACTTCGACGGCGTGCTCAAACCGGGGAGGAGCGTGCTTGCGACTGGTCGTGCGGGCTCCCCGCTTCAAGCCGGTAGCCGGGCTCCCCCCCCAAGGGGATTCTGGGGGATCGCCCCGATGGTTCTCACGCCCGGCCGACCTCAGGATGGGCATATGCAGCGATTACCTCCCATTCGGCCCCGATGGTTGCCGTCGACCCGGCCACCGGCGGCCTGTTGCCCGTCAGCGCCAACGTCGTGTTGTTCGGCTCGGTCGTGACGCTGGTGACCGTCGAGCTGGCCAGGTGAGCCTGCGCGGGCCGGCCGATGGGGCACCGGCGGGACAGCGCCACATCGGTGGGGGTGGGGCTCGGCTACCTCGCCATCAAGGTGGCCGCCGCCGGGTCGGCCGCCGTGGCCGCCTACATCTGGCTGTACCGCAACGTCGGCATCTTCGAGTGGTCGTGGCGCAGCCCGGCGACCTGGCTGGCCTACTGGCTGATCGGCGACTTCGTGTACTACTGGATCCATCGGGCCGAGCACCGGGTGTCGGTGCTGTGGGCCTCCCACCAGGTGCACCATTCGGCGGAGTCGCTGACCTTCGTCACCGCCGTGCGGATGCCGTGGACGGAGGTGTTCTACAAACCCTTCACCGGGCTGTGGGCTCCGCTGCTGGGCTTCCCGCCGATCATGTATCCGGGTGGATGAAACGTTCAGCCTGGATGGTGGGTCGGGCTGCAGCACACCGAGATGATCACTCGGCTGGGTTGGTTCGACCGCTGGCTGGACCACCCGTCGAACCACACCGGGTGCACCACGCCTCGAACCCCCAGTACCTCGACCGGAACTTCGGCGGTCACACGATGATCTGGGATCGCCTGTTTGGAAGCCTACGAACCGACGATCGCAAGTCGACCTTTGTGATGGCCCTTGCCGGAGTCCTCTCGGTTGGCCGTACTTCGCATGCGGTGGGATCCCTTTGACCTCGCCGCCGGGACCGACGATACAGCGCCCTCGATGACCCAGGCGATTCATGCTGTGGCGCGAGGTCTCGCCGGGTCCCCGAGGCTGTCGGCCCGGAAGGGGCTTAGGCTCGGGAGCCGATCAACCCCGCGCCGGTCACGGCCGACTTCGCCACTTGGGTCAGCGGGAGATCGGCCAACTGATCGATGGGCCACCACGCGGCCTCCTCGGTGCTGCCGTCGGTCTCGATCACCTTCGGAGTGCCCCGAGAGGTCGCCCGGTAGAGCACGCCGACGTTGTGCTTGATCTGCAGCGACCCCCACGCCTCGTACACCCGGGAGTCGACGTCGAGCGGAACCACGTTGGAGGGCACCAGGCCGGTCTCTTCGTGGAACTCCCGCGTCAGCGCCTCCAGCGGCGACTCGCCCGGCTCCACCCCGCCACCCGGCAGGTTCCAGCAGCCGGCCTCGGGATCGTCGAATGCCAGCTTCACCAGCAGCACGCGGGGAACATCGCCGTCGTGATTGGTGGCGATCGCATAGGCGGCAAGCCGTCGTCGCGAGCTGCGTGGCCGGTGGGGGATGCCCAGGCCGGGTCCGGGCTGGTCGTCGGCGGGCACCTGCGACCGTGCGCCGTCCCTCACCAGGTCGACCGCCACCTTGGCGTTCCACGCCAACGTCGGCAGGGCGTCGATCGAATGCCACGCCACCTGGTCGGTCGTTCCCTCGTCCTCGCCCACCCGGGGTTCGCCGTCGGCGGCCCGGGTGGCAAAGATCAGCCCCATGGCGACGCCGTCGGGAAACTTTCCGACGGCCTCCACCCGTTGCGCGTAGGCGGAGAGAAACGGTCCTGGCGCTCCCATCAGCGAGGTCTCCTCGGCCATTTCTCGAACCAGGGTGTCGCGCGGGTGCTCGCCCCACTCGATGCCACCCCCGGGCAGGGCCCATTCGGCGGGGAACCTCGAATCGGGCCCGCACCGGGCCAGCAGGAGTTCCACCGCGCCGTCGTTGTCTCTCGTGCACACGGCGTAGGCGCCCACCCGAACGGCCAGTTGTCGTTGCTTGCTCATGCGGTGTGGTCCATGCGCCATCATCTCACGATGAGCATCGTCGCCATCGATCACGTCCAGCTCGCCATGCCCGCCGGGGAGGAGTCGGCAGCGGTCGCCTTCTACGCCGACCTGCTGGGCATCGCCCAGGTGCCCAAGCCGCCGCACCTTGCCAAGCGCGGCGGATGTTGGTTCGAGCACGGATCGCTGAAGGTCCACCTCGGGGTGGAGGCGGACTTTCGTCCCGCCCGCAAGGCTCATCCGGCCTTTTTGGTCGACGGGTTGGCGGCGCTGGTGGTGCGCCTTCGGGAGGCGGACGTGCCCCTCGCCGACGACGAGCCGTTGGAGGGCTACGACCGGGTGTACGTCAGCGACCCGTTCGGCAACCGCATCGAGTTGCTGGAACCGGTGGGGTGACCCTCAGTCCAGGCCGTGCTCGACCGCGTAGCGGATCAACTCCTGGCGCCGGTTGAGGTGCAGCTTGGACAGGATGTTGCGCACGTGGTTCTCGACGGTCTTGTCGGCGATGAACAGCTCGGCGCCGATCTCCTTGTAGGTGTGGCCACGGGCGACGTAGGTCAGCACCTCGCGCTCGCGGTCCGACAGGGCCGAGTGGCTCTCGGTGCCCTTGGCCAGGCGCCGGAACTCGCCGAGCACCAGCGCGGCGAGCGCGGGGCTGAACACCGGTTCGCCCTGGGCGGCGCGCCACAGCCCGTCGCGCAGCTCGTCGGGCGGCGTGGATTTCACCAGGTACCCGGCCGCGCCCGCCGCCACCGCGTCCAGCAGGTCCCGCTCCTGCTCGGAGACGGTCAACATGACCACCCGGGTGGACTCGCCGCATTCGCGGGCCACCTTGATGCCACCCCCCTTGGGCATGTGCAGGTCGCACACCACCAGGTCGGGTTTGGTTTCCCGAATGACGGCGATGGCCTCGTCGGCGTCGCCGGCTTCCCCGACCACCCAGAAGTTCTCGCCCAGGTCGGCCCGCACGCCGGACCGCCAGATCGGATGGTCGTCGCAGAGCACCACCTTCACCTGGCTTCGGTTGTCGGACGGCGTCGAGGCGTCGGTCATCAGGCTCCACGGTACTGCGAAGGTGGCGACGGCGGTTCAGGCGGGCTCCACGGAAGCTGCTCCGGCATCCATGACGGCGAAGCGGGTGGCCAGCGACCCGGCGAGGGCGAGCGAGCCGGCGAGCGGGCAGGCGGCTCGGAACCGTGACGAGAGCAACGAGGCGGCGAGCGAACCGGCCGTGAGGGCCTCGGCCAACTTCATCCGCCGACCGGCCCGGCCGTCCTCGTAGGCACCGGCAGCCCGGGTATCGGCCAGGTCGTGGGTCATGGCCTTGGCCACCACCAGATCCGCCGCGCGGGCGCCGATCGCAAGGGAGCGGACGGCCCGTTCCTCGTCGGGCGACATCGGAACCAGCTCGAGCGCACCGGCCCCGGCGGAGGCGGCGGGCGCGACAAACAGGCGGGGCAGCCAGCGCCGGGCGTGCCACCACGCCGGTTGGGCCGTGGCACCCAGCAGCACGCCGGTGTAGCCCGCCATCGGCAGGCCGAGAGCTCCGGCGGCCAACCGCCCAGGTCGCCGACGACTCGGGCGGGCGGCGGTGCGACCGGCCCAGCGACGGCGCCCGCCGAGGCGGTACCGAATCCGGCGAGCACCCACGAACCCACGTTCATCGGCGAGCTGGGACGCCACACCCGCATCATGTGCCAGAACCGCTCGGGTCGTCCCAGGTCGGCCACCAGCAGGGCCGAGCCGATCACCGTGCCGCCGAGCGCGATGTCCCGTCCCGACCGAACGAGCCGCCGATCGTCGCCGCCGAGTCTCGCCAGCTGCGCTCCGGCGGCGAGGGCGGCGGTTGCGCCGGCCATACCCCCGACGGCGAAGTAGGCGGGCACCTCCCAGGTCCAGCAGGCTGCTTGACGATGCGCCTGGCTTCCTCGGCCACCGTGGTCTGCGAGGCGTCTCCGAGGTGGCCCCGGTCGCCCACACGGTCGCCCGCGTCGAGCTCGGCCCCCTCGCCGGACAGCTCGGCGCCGCACGTCGACGTTGCGGCCGTCGCTGCCGAACTCCCCGGCCGCCAACGCCTGCCAGCTGCCGGGTGGGTGCTTCATGACCAGATCGGGCGGCGGGGCATCGTCGGTCATCGGCCCCGCCTCCCGCTCAGCGCGGCGACGGCCACCCCGGCCGCCATGGCGCCGAGCGCACCGGCCATCGCCCGCCAGCCTCGTTGACGGTCTGCTGCGGCGCCACCGGGTTGGTGGGCAGCGAGTAGGCGTCGGGGAGTCGAGCAGCAGGTAGAAGGCGTGCAGACCGCCGGTGCCGGGCAGGTCGTCATCGTGGGCTCCGTAGAGCCGGGCCTCCGCAACGCCCCGGTCGTGCAGCTCGGCCAGGCGGACGTCGGCCCGCCGCCGAAGCTCGTCGAGCTCGCCGAGGCGATCGCCTCGGTGGGGCACGCCTGGGCGCACGCCGGGGTCTCGTCGTCGCGCAGCCGGTCGTAACACATCGTGCACTTCCAGGCCCGGCCGTCGGTGGGGTGTCGGTCGATCACCCCGAACGGGCACGACACCACGCAGGTACCGCAGCCGTTGCAGATGTCGGGCTGCACGTAGACGGTGTCGTACTCCGTGCGGACCAGCGCCCCGGTGGGGCAGTTGTCGAGGCACCCGGCGTCGGTGCAGTGCTTGCACGAATCGGGGATGAACAGCCACGAGAACGGATCGCCCAGGTTGGTCTCCTGACCCGACACCGGCTCATCCCGTTCGATGAAGCCGACGTGGCGCCACGTGGTGGCGTCCAGGTCGATCGTATTGTCGAAGCTCTTGGCGGTGAGGCTGAAGCCGTCGTCGGGCAGCTGGTTCCACTGCTTGCACGCCACCTCGCACGCCTTGCAACCGATGCACACCGACGTGTCGGTGAAGAAGCCCACCCGGCGCGGGTCGCCGGTGACCGGGTCGTTGGCGGTCGTGGTGCGCAGGGTCGGTGTCGGGTTGCTCATGAGGTCGCTCCAGTGTCGCGGTCGATGGGGCCTGGCCATCGGGTTCGCCGCCCTGCTGGTCGGCGGCCATCGTGATGCCGTGGCGTCCTGGTGGCCGGGAGATGCCCGGCAGGTCGCGTGCCGGAGCGTCGCCGTCCGGTTCGGGTTGCAGGGGTCCGTCGACGCCGGAGCGCAGGTTGCGGGCCACCGCCCCGGCACGAGGTCGATCGTGATCGCCTTGCACTCCTCGATCGTCACGTTGGCCTCCCCGAGATCTTCTGCAGTTCGTTGGGCGCCGCTCCGCCGATCTGGCCGGTGCGGCCCCATTGGTACGGCAGGCCCACGGTGTGCACCGTGCGGTCGGCCAGTTGCAGCGGCACCAGGCGCCGGGTGACCAGCACCCGCATCTCCACCTCGGCCCGCAGCGACTTCATCGTGACCCAACCCCCGTGCTCGATACCTCGCAACTCGGCGAGCTAGGGCGAGATCTCGCAGAACAGCTCGGGTTGCAGCTCGCCCAACCATGACAGGTTGCGGTTGGCCATCGACCCCGAGCCGAATGTCTCGGTCAGCCGATAGGTGGTGAGCACAAACGGGAAGCGGGGGTCGTCGTAGGCCCGGTGGTACGGGTTGTCGTCGCGCTCCCACTGGGTGCGGGCGGGCGTGTGCTGTTGGCCGTAGAGCCGGTTGGGTGACACGCCCTCGATCGGCTCGTAGTGGGTGGGCAGCGGACCGTCGCGGAGACCGGTGGCCACCCACAACGCGCCGAGGCCGTCGGTCTGCATCAGGAACGGCTGGTCGCCGGCGATGGCGTCGGTGCCGGTGGCGCCGGGCTCGGGCCGATACGACGGCGCCCGGTCGACCGGGAAGTCGGGCGTGTCGTGGCCCACCCACGCGCCGGCACCGTCCGGCCCAGCGCACTCGTCCCACCACACCAGCGCCTTGGCTTCCGACCACGGCGTTCCGTCCGGGTCGGCGGACGCCCGGTTGTAGAGGTTGCGGCGGTTGGCCGGCCACGCCCAGCCCCAGTCGAGCGCAGCGCCCCTGGCGCCCGGGGTGCCGTCGCGATGGCGGGCGTGGTTCTCGCCGGAGGCGTTGACCCCGACGTGGGTCCACGCCCCGGCCGACGTCGTGCCGTCGTCGCGCAGCTCGCCAAAGGAATCCAGCGGCCCGTTCGGCCCGCACCCGCCGATCTCGGCCAGCACCTGGTCGGCCGACGGCTCTTCCAGCGGGCCCTCGACGTCGTAGTCCCAGGTGCCGTCGAGGATGGGGGCGTCCTTGGGGTCGTCGCTGCCGGCGTAGCGGTCACGGAGCCGGGCCATGAGGTGGTGCACGAACCACAGCTCGCTGCGCGCGTCGCCGGGCGGCGGGACCGCCTGGTCCTTCCACTGGAGGATCCGCTGGGTGTTGGTCAACGACCCCTCCTTCTCGACGTGGGCGGCCGCCGGGAACAGGAACACCTCGGTGTCGACGTCGGCCGGGTCGATGCGGTTGTCGCCCCGGCCCGGGTCGTACTCCTCGCCCCGCTTCCAGAACTCGGCGGTCTCGATCATCGTCAGGTCCCGCACCACCATCCACTTGAGCTTGCGAAACCCCTCGCGTTGCAACGAGCCGTGCACCGATGAGACCGAGACGTTCTCGCCGGCGACCATCATGCCCTCGACGGCCCCGTCGGCCATGGCCGCCTGGGTCACCATGTAACTGTGGTCGCCGGTCAGGCGGGGCAGGCGGTCGAAGCGGTAGTCGTTGTCGGGGGTGGCCGCGTCGCCGAACCAGGCCTTCAGCAGCGACACGACGTAGGCGGGCGTGTTCGCCCACCAGCCGGTCGGCTTGGTGACCCGCTCGAGGTAGGCGGCCAGGTCGACGTCGTCGGCGTTCGGCTTGGGCAGGTAGCCGGGCAGGAGGTCGTAGAGCACCGGCAGGTCGGTGGCGCCCTGCACGTTGGCATGACCCCGAAGTGCCAGGATGCCGCCGCCGGGCCGCCCGATGTTGCCCAGCAGCAGCTGGAGCACGCCCAGCGACCGGATGTTCTGGACGCCCTTCGAGTGCATGGTGAGCCCGACGGCGTAACAGATCATGCCGGTGCGGTTGCGCCCCGAGGCGGCGGTGAACGTGTCGGCGGCCCGGCCGAACGCCTCGGTGTCGATCCCGCAGATGTCGGCCACCATCTGTGGGGTGTAGCGGGCGTAGTGCCGCTTGAGCAGCGACAGGACACAGCGCGGGTGGGTCAGGGTCGGGTCGGTGACGACGTCGCCCGAGGTGTCCCGTTCGAACTGCCAGGTCTTGTTGTCGTAGCGCCCCTCATCGGCCACCCAGCCGCTGAACAGCCCGTCGAGCTCGTCGGGCAGTTCGATGCCCTCGGCGACGAGGTGTCCGGCGTTGGTGTAGGCGGTGACGAACTCGGCGAAGTGGCGCTCGTTGGTCAGCACGTAGTTGATCAGGCCCCCGATGAAGGCGATGTCGGTGCCGGGGCGGATCGGGACGAACTGGTCGGCCGAGGCGGACGTGCGGCTGAAGCGCGGGTCGACGTGGATGATCGTGGTGCCGGCGGTTCGGGCCTCCATCGCCCACTGGAACCCCACCGGGTGGGCTTCGGCGAAGTTGGAGCCGATGATCAGCACGGCGTCGCTGTTGGGCAGGTCCTGGAGATAGGTGGTGCAGCCGCCCCGGCCAAACGTGGTCCCCAGACCGGGGACGGTGGCGGAGTGTCATATGCGGGCCTGGTTCTCCACCTGCAACACCCCCAGCTGGGCCCAGAACTTGGCCAGCAGGTAGCACTCCTCGTTGTCGAGCGTGCTGCCGCCCATGAAGGCGATGCCCTGGCTGCGGCGCAGCGGCCGCCCGTCGGCGTCGGACTCCTCCCAGGTGCGGTCGCGGGTCTCGGCGATCAGCTCGGCGACCCGGTCCATCGCCGCGTCCAGCGCCATCGGCTCCCACTCGGTGGCGCCCGGGCGTCGGTGCAAGACGGTGTCCAGCCGGTGGGTGCCGCACACGAGCTGGAAGGTGGCCGACCCCTTGGGACACAACCGGCCGCGGTTGATCGGGCTGTCGGGGTTGCCCTCGATGTTGGTGATGCGTCCGTCGCGCACGTACACCCGCTGGCTGCACCCGACCGCGCAGTAGGGACACACCGACGTGGTGACCTGGTCGGCGTCGGAGGTGCGGGCCGACAGCTCGTGGGTTCTCGTGCTGAAGGCGGTTTCGCCGAGGGGGTCGCCCCCGGTGCCGGTCAGCTGGGCCAACACCGGCAACGCATCGGTCGCCTGCTGCCACCACGAACGGCCGCCCGGGGAGGCTCGCCCACCCCTCGACTTCGATCCCATCTCGCACCTCCCCAAGGTGTCGATGCATCCGTGCGCACCCACGGGTGACTACCCGGGCGTGCCCCGCCCCAACCTAGGTCGTTCGCCGAGGGTCACACGCCCGCCGGCACTCGCTCAGGCGGCGGTGGTCACCGGGACCCGCTCGGCGCCGCCGTCGGTGTCGGGTGGCGACCAGCCGGGTCGACCGAAGATGTGGCCCAGCTTGTTGCGCAGCCCCTTGGCCGAGCGCACGTCACGGGCGATGTCGGCGAACTCGTGGTAGGCGATCCTCACCGGGTTGAAGGTGTCGATGTTCTTGGTCAGCCCGTACTTCACCCGGCGCACCTCGGGTTCGAACGTGCCGAAGAACCGGTCCCAGATGATGAAGATGCCGGCGTAGTTCTTGTCGAGGTACTGCGGGTTGGCCCCGTGGTGTACCCGGTGATGGGAGGCCGTGTTCATGACGGCCTCCACCGGGGCGGGCAGCCGGTCGATCGCCTCGGTGTGCACCCAGTACTGGTAGAGCAGGTTGTAGAGCCCTGCCTTCGAGGTCATCGCCGGGCTGAAGCCCAGCAGCGGCATCGGCAGGAACACCCAGTGGGTCAGGATGCCCGACCACGGCTGGCGCAGCGCGGTCGACAGGTTGTAGCGCTCCGAGGAATGGTGGCTGACGTGGTTGGCCCACAGCAGCCGCACCTCGTGCATCCAGCGGTGGTCCCAGTAGTAGAGGAAGTCCCAGGCGACCATGGCGGCGGCGAAGCCGTATCGGCGTGCCCCGAGGTTGGCGATGCGATGGCGATAGGCCCACGTGTCGATGCGATGGGTGACGGCCAGCGTGGCCGCGTTGGAGATCAGGTTGCCCCCGAGCATGGCCAGGCTGGCGGCGGTGTCACGTTTCTCGTAGCCGACCGGCAGGAGCGGATCGCCGGGCAGCGACGGGTCGGACAGCTCCTCGCGGGTGGCGCTGTCGAGGTCGCCGAATGACCGTTGAGGTCGGTCCTTCAGGACGAGCGCCTCGGCGGCCATCGTGATGACGAACGCCGGGAGGATGATGGCCGCCTGCTTGGGGTCGATGGCGGCCGGGGTGCCCGCTGCGGGCGGATGGATCGGCGAGGTGGTCGAGGATCGCCGATCGGAGCCCCGCCGATCCGAGCCGTGGCGGTGCCGTAACCGTGGGAGTCGCATGACCACCAGACTGCCACGGCCGGCCGGCCGAGGGCCTGCGTCGGGTCCCAGGGCGGCTAGTCCGAGGAGGTCGGCCCGTCGGTCTCCTCCCCGAGGGCGTCGTGGCTGGTGACCAGCACCGTGCAGTGCGCATGACGCACGATGTGGTCGGACACCGACCCGAGGATGGCCCGACGCAGGCCGCCGTGTCCCCTCGACCCGATGACGATCGCCTCGGCGTCGACCTCCACTGCGTACTCGCACACCGTGGGCCCGGCCGGGCCCATCAACACCCTGCGGGCGGCGTCGGCGAGCCCCAGCTGTTGCTGGGTCTCGGTGAGGAGCGCCTCGGCGTCGGCCCGGAACGCGGCGTTCTCGCGCTCGAACTCCTCGGCGGTCATCGTCGAGCCGGTGAAACCGCCGCCGGTGACGAGCGTGGGGTCGGGCTCGGAGATCACCGTGACGAGCGTGATCGCCGCGCCGCTCCGCAGCACCTTCAGCCCGGCCTGAGCGGCCAGGAGCGAGAGTTCGGAACCATCGATGCAGATCAGGACCGGAGTCGTCATGGCCCGAAACTACCGCCCGACGTCGGTGACGCATGGCCGCCGGATGCACTTGGAGCGGGTGACGAGAATCGAACTCGCATTCTCAGCTTGGGAGTCGACTGGGCCGGATTGGCGCTGCGGACCAGGCGGCCTTGGACACCTCAGCCCAGGTCGCCTTCGCGAGCTGGACCTCGTCCGGCAGTGCGTCGGGTATGAACGCGAAGTGGTCGAAGTCTCGCTTCGTGCGAGGGTCGACACCAGATATGGGGACTAGCGATCCAACTGGTGAGCTCCGCAGCGATTCACTGTCCACAGACGTTAAGTCGATGCCACCTTTCCCTAACTGGCGGAGCAAGTTGTGAGGAGTTGGCTTAATGGAAGCGCCTGAATGTCGGAGTACGGGCCCAGGTCCGAAAATTACAGGGTTGAAATTTAGGGCCTCTGATGCAGGATGTCCGGCGGCAGAGTGCTTTGCTGGCTCTGCGGGCCCCTGTCATCCGTTGCGCCAAGGCGTCGGGGATCTCAGCGTCGCGACAGCCTGGCTCCTGAAGTAGTGGAGCCGGCGTTGGGGGAGGCGTGGCCCATGCGACCCATGGTCTTGGGGAGGGACGTGCCCAACGTCGCCGCAGACGCGCCACGGTGGCGGTGGCGGAGGGGTAGAAGCGAATCGACGCGTCGAGGCCGGGATGATCTCAGCTCTCGTCTGGAGCGGGTGACGAGAATCGAACTCGCATTCTCAGCTTGGGAAGCTGATGTTCTACCATTGAACTACACCCGCGGAACCCGGAGAGCATAGCCGACCGGGGCTTCGGCGACCGAGAGCCGGGCCGCCGAAACGGCCTCCGTGGCCACGGGGGCGCCGCCGGACCACGTGTCGGATTTCCGCCAGACCCGGCCGCCGTGCTCTGGGATGATGGGTGCCATGTCCTCCCCGGTGACAACTCCACCGATGGTGCCCGATCGGGCCGCCGACTGGTCGGTGACCTCGCTGCTGGCCGACCCCGACCGGTGCTATCGGGCCGTGCTCAGCCGGGACCGCCGCTTCGACGGACGGATCGTGCTGGCGGTGTCGTCCACCGGCATCTACTGCCGCCCGAGCTGCCCGACCCCGATTCGCCCCAAGCGCGCCAACGCAAGGTTCTATGCGACCCCGGCGGCGGCGCAAGGCGCCGGCTTCCGGGCCTGCAAGCGGTGTCGACCCGACGCCGCGCCGGGCTCGCCCGAATGGGCGCTGGGCGACGAGTTGGTCAACCGGGCGATGCGCGCGATCGCCGCGGGCGAGGTGGACCGGATCGGCGTGCAGGGGTTGGCCGACGGCCTTTCGGTGAGCGCCCGCCATCTCGACCGAACCCTCCAGGCTCGCGTTGGTGCCGGGCCGCTGGCGCTGGCCCGGGCGCGACGCGCCCACGCAGCCCGGCGGCTGTTGGAGCACACCGACCTGTCGATGAGCAGCGTGGCCTTTGCCGCCGGCTTCGGCAGCATCCGACAGTTCAACGAGACGGTGCGGGAGGTCTACGACCGCACGCCGTCGCCAGTGCGCACCCGGCGGGGCCCCGGCGCCGGCGGGCCCGCAGCCGGGGACACGACACGCCTCGCCGGTGGGTCGACGGGCCACTCGGCCGGAGCGGCGTCGTCGCCGGTGCCGATTGCCCTCCGGCTGGCGATCCGGCCCCCGTTCCACCCCGAGGGGGTGCTGACGTTTCTGTCGCAGCGGGCGCTTCCCGGGGTCGAGAGCGGCGACGCGGAGCACTTCGCCCGGATGCTCGACCTGGCCGGTGGGCCGGGCCTGATCACCCTGCGACCCGACGGCGACGGCATGCTGGTGGAGATCCAGGTGACCGACCTGGCCGATCTGACCGCAGCGGTGGCGGTGGCCGAGCGGCTCTGCGACGCCACGTGCGATCCGCTGGAGGTGGCGTCGCGGCTGGAAGCCGACGAGTTGCTCTCCGGCTCTGTCGTTGCGCGACCGGGTCGCCGCATGCCGGCCTGCGGCGACGGGTTCGAGGCGCTGGTCCGGGCGATCCTGGGTCAGCAGGTGACGGTTCGGCAGGGCATCACGCTGGCGGGCCTGGTGGTCGAGGCCGCCGGTCGGGCGGCGCCGGCATGGGCACCGCCGGGCCTGACCCACCTGCCGCTGGAGCCCTCGGCCGTCGCCGAGGCCGACCTGTCGGGCCTGGGCATGCCGGGGGCCCGTGGCCGGGCGCTGGTTGCGGCTGCGGCGGCGGTGGCCGACGGGTCGGTCTCCCTCGACGCCCACGCCGGTCGCGAACCGACGCGGGCGGCGCTGCTGGCCGTGCCGGGCGTCGGCCCGTGGACGGCCGACTACGTGGCACTTCGGGGGCTGGCCGACCCGGACGCCTTTCCGATCGGCGACGTTGCCCTGCAACGCGGTGCGGCCGCGCTGGGCATGGACCGGGAGCGAACGGCGCTGCTGGCCCGCTCACAGGCGTGGCGCCCGTGGCGGGCGGTCGCCGTGGCCCACCTGTGGGCGGCATCCAACACTCGCTCGGCCCCTGCAGCGAGCACGTCACGACCGACCACCGACCACCGACGACACCGATCACGAACCCCGGGAGACACGATGACCCCCAACGATGCGGCGACCTCCAGCAACGACGCGCACGACCTGCCCACGATTCAGCGGGTGATGGCGACCCCGATCGGCCCGCTGACGCTGGTGGCCGACGAGGTCGGCCTGCGGGCGGTCACCTGGCCGGACGAGGACGGCAGCCGGGTCGGCCTGGCCGGTCGGCTCGCCGCGTCGCCCCCCGCCGCACACTTGGCCGACGGCCACGCGACGTCGGAGCCCACCTCCGCCGAGGAGGTGCTCGTTGCCGCCGAGGTGCAGCTCACCGAATACTTCGCCGGCGAACGCGTGACCTTCGACCTGCCGTTGCACCTGGTGGGCACCGACTTCCAGCAGGAGGCGTGGCGGTCGCTCGCCGCCATCCCGTACGGGGAGACGATCAGCTACGGAGAGCAGGCCGACCGGCTGGGTCGCCCGAAGGCGGTGCGGGCGGTCGGCGCCGCCAACGGCCGCAACCCACTCTCGGTCGTGTTGCCGTGCCACCGGGTGGTGGCGGCCAATGGCGACCTCACCGGGTTTGCCGCCGGCCTGGACACCAAGCGCTGGCTGCTCGACCACGAATCGGGTCAGGCGCCGCTGCCGCTGGGCTGAAACCCAGCGGCAGTGCCGAGAGGTGGGGAGGTGGGGAGGGTCAGTCGTCCAGCGCCGCAAGCAGCTTGACCGGCGTGTCCTTCGGGCTGATCTTGGGCCAGGCCTGCTCGATGACGCCGTCGGCGTCGATGAGGTACGCCGAGCGGATGATGCCGTCGTAGGTCTTGCCGTAGTTTTTCTTCTCACCCCAGGCGCCGAACGCCTCGGCCACCTCGTGGTCGGGGTCGGACAGCAGCGTGAACCCCAGCGAGTGCTTCTCGTCCCAGTTCAGCTGCTTGCGGGGGGTGTCCGGGCTGATCCCGATGATCTCCACATCGCCGACATCCCCGGCGATGTCCCGCAGCCCGCATGCCTGGTTGGTGCAACCCGGGGTGTTGGCCCGGGGGTAGAAGAACACCAACGTCCGGTGGCCACGCTGGTCGGCCAGGGTCACCGTGTTGCCATGTTGATCGGTGAGGGAGAAGTCGGGTGCGGGTTCGCCAACGGTCGTCATGGGGGTGAATCTAGCCGGCGTTGCCGTCGGGCCGGAACGGAATGACAGCATGGCCCGATGAGCAGGTTCACCAAGATCGCCAAACTCGCCGGCGAGTTCGTGGAGTACATGGCCAAGCCCCAGAAGAAGTCGGGTTCCGGGAAGCCCGCACCCCGGGCCGAGGAGTCGCCGACGACAAAGTCGGGATCCGCGCCCGCCTCCGGATCTCGACCCCGGCTGAAGCCGTCGGCGCCGGCCAAGGGGCGAACCGCGGCACCGGCGAAACGGTCAACCCCGAAACCGACACCGACGCCAAAGCCGGCGAAGGCCACCGACACGTCTGGGCCGCTGGAGGTGAGCTACGAACCGGACCTGGACGGTGACCCGGATCCGGGCGAGGTGGTGTGGACCTACGTCAGCTACGAGGACGATCCCAGCCAGGGGAAGGATCGACCGGTGGCCGTCATCGGCTGGGACGGTCCGGTATTGGGGGTGGTGCAGCTGACGAGCAGGGACAAGGACCGCAGCGACCACGTGCCGATCGGGACCGGTGCCTGGGACCGGGAGCGTCGCCCCAGCTTCGCCAAGATCGATCGCATCCTTCGGGTGCAGCCCGACGAGGTGCGGCGCGAAGGTGCAGTGCTGGCCGAGGACCGGTTCACCCACCTGGTCAAGGAACTGCGGGCGATGCACGGCTGGCCGCTGGACACCAACGACGACGCCTGAGGCGGGCGGGCCCTGGCCCGGCCCCGCGTGGATTCGTTCGTCGACCGCTGAAACCGAACCTCCGGTCAGGAACCCAGCGCGTCGGCGATGACCTCCATGTGTCCCAGGTGCTGGAACAGCTCCTCGAACACGTGGATCACGAGCGCGGCGTCCGACCGGTCGCCGCCGGGCAGGAACGCGCGAAGCTCGTGGTCGGTGGCGGTCGGTCCTTCGACGAACTCCTCGACCAGGGCCTGGGAATCGCTGAGCGCGGTCTCGATGCGTTGGCGGAGCTCGGTGACGGTGGCCGTGGTCGTGAACTCCGACTCCCGGTCCCGCACGCTGTTGCGACCCAGCCCGGGCGCCAGGAACCAGGACGGCGCCAGCTCGCAGCAGTGGACGACGAGACCCGCCACCGAATTGGTGCCCCACCCGTCGGGCCGTTGGTTGACCGTGTCGTCGTCGAGACGGTCGAGCACGCCGTTCATGCCCGCGAAAACGTGGGTCAGGTAGTGGCGGATCGTGACGGCGGTCAGGTCGATGTCGACACCGTATCGGTGGGGCTCAGGCCCTGCGCCGAACGGCGTGGAGGTAGTAACGGTCGCCGTGCACCCCGAGGTTGCGGGTCAGGTCGAAGCCGGCGGCGTCCAGCATGGCATCGACGCAGGCCACGTTGGGCCCGACCCAGTTGGTGGGGTCGCCGGCGAGCTCGCGGTGCGGATAGAACCAGAGGCGCGGCCGTCGGCCGAGGTCGAACCCCACGGCGTCCCGTCCGGCCCACTTGGCCACGGGGCCGCGCAGCCAGACCCGCACGTCCTGGTGAACGTACGTCTTGAGCACGAGCAGGCCGCCCGGCTTGATGACCGCCGCCAGCCGTCTGAACCCCAGCATGGGGTGCTCGAGGTGGTAGAGCACGTTGAGGAACCAGACCGCGTCGAACGTGCCGTCGACGTCGGGGTCGAGGTCGTAGACCGACCGGTCGCGAAACCCGGCGGCCGAACCCCGAAGGTCCTTGGCGATCTCGAAACCGTTGCGCCCCTCCACCATCAACGACGACAGGTCGTCGATGCCGACCACCTCGGAGGCCCCTCGATCCTCGGCGGTGAAGCTGTAGAAGCCGTCCGAGCAACCGACGTCGAGCACCCGCTTGCCGTCGAGTCGCCGGGGGAGTTCCAGGCGCTCGAGCTCGGCCGCCACGTCCTCACCGCCCGGCGTGACGACGCCGTGCCCGACGTCGATGCGGTGGCGCCAGGTGGGGTGGGCGTCCACCGCGGCCTGCACGGCCTCCCTGGTTTCGGCCGTGCCCGCCTTGGTCTCCTTCCGAGCCATGAACCTCAGGCTAGTGGTCGCCCAGCGATGCCAATCGCCCCTCGAGGTGGGCCCGCTCGACCTCGGTGGTACACCGGGCGAGCGCCTCGTGATAGGAGGCGCGCGCCAGGTCCAGCCGTCCGGCCCGTCGGGCCAGATCGGCCCGCACCGATGGGAGCCGGTGGGCGGACGGAGCGCGGTCGTCCAGCCCGTCGAGGAGCGCCAGCCCGGCCTCGGGGCCGGTGGCCTCGGCCACCGCAACCGCTCGGTTGAGCCGGACCACCGGCGAGTTCGTGAGGCGCTCCAGGCGGGCGTAGTGGCGTGCGATGGCGCTCCAATCGGTGTCGGAGGCCGTAGGCGCACGAGCGTGCTCGACGGCGATCAGCCCCTGAAGGCGCAGCTCCTCGGCGTACCCGGAGGCGGCCGGCAGCGCGGACACCAGCTGGTCGCCGGCCCGCAGCTCGTCGTGGCGCCACCGGCTGCGGTCCTGGTCGGCCAACGTCACCAGCGCACCGCCGGACACCCGGGCGTCGCGGCGGGCGTGCTGCAACAGCAACAGGGCGAGCAGCGCCCGAACCTGGGGCGCCTGCGGCACCAGGCGATGCAACACGACGGCCAACTCCACCGCCTCGCCGGCGAGGTCGGCGCGCAACAGGTCGGGCCCCCGACCCGGCGTGTATCCGGCGGTGAAGGCCAGATAGATCGTGCGGCACACCTCGTCGAGCCGGTCTCGAAGCTCGTCGTCGACGGGCGACGCCAGGGGGATGCCGGCCGCGACGATCTTCTTCTTGGCCCGTGTGAGTCGGGCCGCCATGGTCGGTGTGGACACCAGGAACAGCCGGGCGATCTCCTCGGTGGAGGTGCCGACGACCAGCCGCAAGGCCAGCGGCGAGCGCGCTTCGGCGCTCAACGCCGGATGGCAACACAGCAGGATGACGTCGAGACGCTCGTCGCCAAGCGCCTCGACGTCACCGTTCGGCGGGGGAGCCCAGCCCGGCCCAACCGCCAGCATCGTCGGCAGTCTGCCCCGGATGGCCTCGGCACGAAGCCGGCCGATGAGCAGCCGGTACGCGGTGGTGTAGAGCCAACCTCCGGGGTTGTGCGGCACGCCGTCGGTCGCCCATCGCTCGGCGGCCCGGGCGAACGCCTCGGCAAGTGCGTCCTCGGCCAGGTCGAGCCGTCGGGTGCGGGTCACCAGCAGCGACAGCAACCGGCCCCAATCGGCCCGGTAGGCGGTCGCAACCGCCCGCTCAGCCCTCGTCGAGGACCGGTCTGATGTCGATGTCATAGGCGGGCAGGATGCGGCAAAGGTCGACGACGGTGTCCAGGTCGGGCGCGTCGATCACGTAGTACCCGCCGATCTGTTCGGCCGCCTCGGCGAACGGTCCGTCGGTGACCGTCATGTCGCCGTCCCGGGTGCGCAGCGTGGTCGCCATCGAACCGTCGCCGAGCGCCTCCCCGCCCAGCATGGTGACACCGGGTCGTTGCGCGCAGGCCTCGTCGAACTCGGCATGCTTGGCCATGCCGGCCTCCTGCTCCTCCGGTGTGAGCTGTTCCCAGTCCGGCATTTCGCCGAAGTTGGCCAGCAGAACGAAGTACTTCATGGTGGGTTCTCCTCGTGGTGATGCCGGCGATCGTCGCCGACACCTTGATGACGCGTGGACGGCGACGAAATCGACAGACCCGACCAAAAAATCCGATGACTCAGTTGGAGGAGCGGCTTCGCAGGATGCGGATGATCAACAGCACGAGGCCCAGCACGCCGATCGCCGGCAGCACCCGCTTGGCCAACGGGGCCCCGGCGGAGTCCAACAGGTCGACCGCCTCGGCCTCGGGCGAGTTGATCTTGCGGGGACCGGAGCCCGCCGACGAGGCGCCGGAGCGGGCGATGCCGGCGGCTCCGTCGGCCGAACGTGTGTCGTCCGCCGACTGTGCCGCCGTGTCGTCGGCGTCGTCTGCACTCGCCGCAGCGTCGATATCGGGGGAGGCGGCAGCGTCGATATCGGGGGAGGCGTCGGTGTCGGAGGAAGGGTCGGCGTTGGGGGAGGGGTCGGCGGCCTCGGTGTCGGAGCTGGACGCGTCGGCCGCAGCGCCGGCATCGGGGGCGGCCTTGGCCGCAGTCGCAGTCGCGGCCGCAGTGGTTTCGGTGTCGGTGTCGGTGTCGGTGGTCTCGCCGGCCGTGTCGTCGTCGGAGTCGGCAAACACGTCGGACTCGAGGTTGTCGACGAACTGCCCGATCAGCTTGGTGGACACGTCGGTCAGGACGCCTCGGGCGAACTGCGCCACCTTGCCGGTGAGGGTCAGGTCGGTCGACAGCTCCACCTTGGTGACGTCGTCGCCGTCGGCGGTCAGCTGTGCGGTGATCAGCGCGTTGGCGTTGCCCTGCCCGCGGGTGTCGCGGCCCTTGGCGTCGATGACGGCCTTCTTGGCGGCGTCGTCCTTCTCCACCATCCTGGCCGTGCCCTGGTACTTGGCGGTGATCGGGCCCACCTTCACCTTGACGGTGCCCCGGTACTCGTCGCCCTCCACCTCGTCGAGTTGCGCACCCGGCATGGCCGGAGCGATCAGCTCGAGGTCGGTGAGCTTCGCCCACGCCTCCTCGATCGGGGCCTTCACTTCGAAAATGTTGTTCAGTTCCATCGTTCGAGGTCCTCCGTGGTGTCGATGTCGTCGGGTCGGCCCGTCACGGCCACTGGCTGCACGAGGTCGGGTCGTGCCTTGATGACTACCCGTGCCCCCTCGTCCCCAACCGTCGGCAGGGCGGCCCAAACCTCGTCGGGCAACCGAACCGGCGTGCGGAGCACCCCATCGTAGGAGGCGGCGGCGATGGGCGGTGACGGTGGGGCACCGGCCACCGCTCGCCAGCTGTGCGCCGTGACGCCGGGCTGGTCGCCGAGGCCGACGACCACCGTGTCGGCTCCGAGCCAACGGGCGGCGGCGATCCCCGCGGTCAGCGTGGTGGCCTGGCCCTCGGCCCAGCCCGGGTGGTGCACCACGTCGACGGGTAGGCCGTCGAGCGCGGCATCCAGCGGGACCGCCCCCCACACGACGATCACCGGTCCGATGCGGGAGGAGACCGCAGCCTCGGCGGCCGCCCTGACGATCGACCGACCGTCGGGCAGGGGTGCGAGCAGCTTGTGGCCGTCGCCGCGCCAGCGCGAGCCGGCGCCGGCCGCGAGCACGAGGGCGGCGATCAGTGGATCGACCCGGAGCCGTGGCGCAGCGGACCACCCGGCCGCCCGGTTCGCAGCTGGATGATCTCGGCACAGATCGACACGGCCGTCTCCTCCGGGGTTCTCGCTCCCAGGTCCAGGCCGATGGGGAGTGCAGTCGGGCCAACTGGTCGTCGGTCATGCCGGCCTCGACGAGCAGTTCGGTGCGCTCGGCGTCGGTGCGGCGGCTGCCCATCGCCCCCAGATACCCGACGTCGGTGCCGGAGGCGGCCAGGATCGCCGGAACGTCGAACCGGTGATCGTGGGTGAGCACGCACACGGCGTCGCGGGGGCCCAGCGGCTGTTCGATCGATGCCAACACCCGTTGGGGCCAGTCGACGATCACCTCGTCGGCCTCGGGGAAGCGCGCCCTGGTGGCGAACACCTCGCGGGCGTCGGCGACCGTGACGCGGTACCCCAACAGCTTCGCCACGCGAACCAGCGCTGCGGTGAAGTCGACGGCACCGAAGATCAGCATGCGGGGCGGTGCGGCAAAGCTCTCGATGAAGACCGACAGGTCGGTGTCGCGGGCCTCTCCGTGCACCCCGTAGTGACGGACCCCGGTGGTGCCGGCGGCCAGCTCGCCGAGGGCGTCACGGGCGACCACCCGGTCGAGGTCGGCGTTTCCCAGCGTGCCCATCACGTCGTCGTCGCCCGTGGCCAGCAGCTTGGCGCCCACCCCGGGACCCTCGGTGATCGTGGCCAACACCACCGGGATCTCGGCCTCGACACACTCGGTCAGGCGGTCGAAGAGCGACGGAGCGTGCGTGGTCGACTCAGCCACGACGCGGCCGGGAGATCGGTGGCGGGGGGAGTGACGGCCTCACCTCGCTCACCAATCGAGCGGTTCGATGAAGACGTGGATCGTTCCGCCGCAGGTGAGCCCGACCGCGAAGGCGTCGTCGTCGGAAAAGCCGTAGGTGACCAGGCGCCGGTCGCCGGTCTCGATGACGTCGAGGGCCTCGGTGACCACCGCGCTCTCGACACATCCGCCGGACACCGATCCGACCACCCGCCCGTCGACCGTCACCGCCATGGCGGCGCCGGGGAGGCGGGGGCCCGATCCCGCAACATCGACCACCCGGGCCAAGGCCGTCGGCGTGCCGGAGCGACGCCACTCCGCCAGGTCCCCCAGGAGTTCCCTCATGGCCTCAACCTACGCTGAAGCGATGGAATGGACCGTGCACGGCTGGCGATCGATGTACGAGAGCGACTGGGTGGGCATGCGGCAGGCCGACGTCGAACTGCCCGACGGGCAGCGGTTGTGGCATCACGTCGCCCACTATCCCGCAGCGGCGGCGGCAGCGCTGATCGCCGACGGCGACCGTGGCGTGCTGATGCTGTGGCGCCACCGGTTCATCACCGACAGCTGGGGTTTCGAGATCCCCGGAGGCCGCGTCGACCCCGGGGAACGGCCGATCGAGGCGGCCGCCCGCGAGGCCGAGGAGGAGACCGGCTGGCGCCCGGGGCCGTTGACGCCGCTCACCCGCTATCACCCCTCCAACGGGTCGAGCGACCAGACCTTCCACGTGTTCATGGCCTCGGAGGCGGCCCACGTCGGCGAACCGAGCGATCCCAACGAGGCCGAACGGATCGAATGGGTGGCCGTCGACCGACTCCGGGGGCTGATCGCCGACGGACAGCTCACCGACGGGTTCTCGCTGACCGCCATCTCGACCGCCTTCCTGTTGGGCCGACTGGGCTGACCTCGAGCGGGAGGGCGCGGCCCGCTGGGGGTCGCGGCGGAGCTGGGTCGCCCCGCCCACATGAGCGGTGTCCAACGGACCACTGGTCGACGGCCCAAGCTGCCGATGGGAACCCGTGACTGATTGGAAGGGTCAACAGAGCTGGGCGGCCGCCGCACGGGGTGCGGCACCCCCCGAGGACGCGCCGGACGCAGGCTTCGGCGTGCCCGCGCCGGATTCCGGGCTGGACCCGTGGGCCGACCTCCGCGAGGCGCTGGCCGCCGAAATGCCCGGTGGGTCCCCCGAGGCCGACGAACCGGCGGCCTTCGCCGCCGCGCCGCCCGCTCCGTCCCCGGAACCCGAGGTGGCGCCTCCCGAGGTGGCGCCTCCCGGTGCGGCAGCCATCGACGCGCCCCAACCCCCGCCACCGGCCCCCCACCAGACCGCGCCCGACGATCGGGCGTCGACTCCCGAACCGAAGCGGCGCAAGCCGGTGGTCGTCGCCGCCATCCTGGTGGGCGTCGTCGCCCTCCTGGCCGGTGCAGCCTTCGTTGGATGGCAGGCGATCGACGGGTCGTCCCAGCCGGCGACCGAGACGTTCGGCGTTCCACCGACCCCGGACCGCGAGTATCCGTCGGACATTCCGGAGCCGCAGGTTCCCGAGATGGCGCCGCCGGACGGAAACTGCGATCCCAACAGCACCAAGGTCGATCCGGACTGCTGAGCCGTCTCGCGGCCCTCAGCCTGACCCGGCGGCCTCCAGGGCCCGTCGGGTCAGCACCTTCACCAGATGACGGCGGTAGTCGGCGGATCCGTTGAGGTCGTCCGGCGGCTCGGTGCCGTCGTCGGCCAGCTGAGCGGCGTCCGCCGCCGAGGCCCCCTGGCCGAGGGCCTCCTCGGTGGCGGTGGCACGGATGCTGGTGGAACCCATGTTGACCAGCGCCACGCCGGGCGCACCGCCCGAACCGTTGGGAAGTACGGCGGCCACTCCGACGATGGCCCAGTCGATGGCCCGCCGGTTGAACTTCTGGTAGTTCCACGACGTCCCGGGCCGCTTGGGCACCCGAACCTCGGTGATCATCTCGGTGGGGTCCAGCGTTGTCTCGAGGAACCCGGTGTAGAGGTCGCCGATCGGGATCCGACGGGACGAGCCGTCGGCCTTGGCGGCCACCAGCGTGGCGCCGAGCGCCAGGCAGGCCGCCGGCAGATCCGAGGCGGGGTCGGAGTGCGACAGCGACCCGCCGATCGTGCCCCGGTGCCGAACCTGCGGATCGCCCACCAGGTGGGCGACGTGATGCAGGATCGGGCACTGATCGGACAGCAGGTCGCTGGTCTCCAGCTCGCGGTGGCGGGTGAGCGCACCGATCGCCAGCTCATCGCCGTCCTCGCGGATGTAGGACAGCTCGGCGATGCGGCCGATGTCGACGATCACCTCGGGCACCGCCAGGCGCAGCTTCATCATCGGCAACAGGCTGTGGCCGCCGGCCATCAGCTTGGCCTCGTCGCCGTGTTCGGTGAGCGCCTCCAGGGCGGCCTCGACGCTGTCGGCTCGGACGTAGTCGAACGCTGCGGGGATCATGGTGCGCTCCCTTCCTGTGGGGCGGTGGGTCTCTCGGCGGATTGGATCGCCGACCACACCCGCTGTGGGCTCGCCGGCATGTCCATGGCGGTGACCCCCAGGTGCGACAGGCCGTCGATGACCGCGTTCATCACCGTGGGCGCGGCGCCGATCGTGCCCGCCTCGCCGACGCCCTTGACCCCCATCGGGTTCGACGGGCTGGGCGTGACCGTGTGGTCCAGTTCGAACCCCGGGGTCTCGGCGGCGGAGGGAACCAGATAGTCGCCCAGGGTGACCGTGCGAAGCTGCCCGTCGGTGTCGTAGACCGCCTCCTCCCACAGCGCGTGCGCGACACCCTGCAGGATGCCGCCGTGCACCTGACCCTCGACGATCATCGGGTTGACCTGCGGCCCGCAGTCGTCGACGGCGATGTAGCGCTGCAGCCTGACGTCGCCGGTCTCGGTGTCGATCTCGACGAGGGCGACGTGGGTGCCGAACGGGAAGGTGAAGTTGGGCGGGTCCCAGCTGACCTGGGCCTCGAGGTTGGGTTCCTCCCCCTCGGGCAGGTCGTGGGCGGCGAACGCGGCGAAGGCCACCTCCTGCAGCGTCATCGACTTGGAGGGGGTGCCCTTCACCTGCAGGCTGCCGGCGACCACCTCGAGGTCGTCCGGGCTGGCCTCCATCAGGTGTCCGGCGATGCGCTTGGCCTTCTCGATCACCTGCTCGGTGGCCAGGTGTACGGCGGTGCCGCCCACCGACAGCGAGCGGCTGCCGTAGGTGTCCAGCCCCAGCGGGCTGATCGCGGTGTCGGAGTGCAGCACCTCGACCAGATCCGGGTCGATGCCGAGCTGGTCGGCGACCAGCATGGCCCACGAGGTCTCGTGGCCCTGGCCGTGCGGCGAGGTACCGGTCACCACCTGGACGCCGCCGGTGGGCAACATGCGAACGGTGGCCGCCTCCCAACCCCCGGCGGAGTACTTCAGTGCAGCCAGGGTCCGGCTGGGGGCCAGGCCGCACATCTCCATGTAGGTGCAGATGCCGATCCCCAGCACCTTGGAGTCGCCGGCGTCCCGCCGCCGCTGCTGCTCGGCCCGCACGTCGTCGATGCCCAGCATCTCCAGTGCCCGGGTCAACGACGGTTCGTAGTTCCCGGAATCCATGACGATGGCGCCGGTCGGGTTGGTGTACGGAAACTGTTCGGGCCGGATGTAGTTGCGCCGCCGGAGCTCCTCCGGTGTCACCCCGACCTTGCGGGCGAGCGCGTCCATCGCCCGTTCGATGGCGTAGGTGGCCTCGGGACGCCCGGCGCCCCGGTAGGCGTCGGTGGGCACCGCATTGGTGAACACCGACTGGCACTTGAACGAGTAGTTCGGGATGTCGTACACGCCGTGGTAGATGAACCCGCCCAACAGGGGGATGCCGGGCGTGAGCAGCTGGAGGTAGCCGCCCATGTCGCCCACCAGCCGCACCTTCATGGCGTTGACCTTGCCGGCGTCGTCGGCGGCCAGCTCGATGTACTGCACCTGCCCGCGGCCGTGGATGGTGGCCTGGGCGGTTTCGCTGCGGGTCTCGGTCCACCGCACCGGCGTGCCGTGGCGTCGGGCCAGCGCCACGCACAGCACCTCCTCGGCGTACACGTTGAGCTTGGCGCCGAAGCCGCCGCCCACCGCAGGTGCCACCACCCGCACCTTGTGTTCGGGCACCCCGCAGGTGATCGCCAGCATCAGCTTGAGGATGTGGGGGATCTGCGTCGAGGAGTACACGGTGATGTTGCCGCCGAAGGGTTCGGGCACCGCGGCCGTGCCCCGGGGCTCCATGGCGGAGGGCAGCAGGCGCTGCTGGACGTAGCGCTCCGACACGGTGTGGGCGGCGGCCGAGAACGCCGCCTCGACCGCGTCCGGATCCGGGGTGACGTCGTAGTCGTAACAGACGTTGGTGCCCAGGTCGGGGTGGACGAGCACCTGGTTGGCGGCCGCCTCCTCGGGGTCGGCCACCGCCGGAAGCGGCTCGTACTCGACGATCACCTGCTCGGCGGCGTCCACCGCCGCCTGTCGGGTCGTGGCCAGCACGACCGCCACCGCGTCGCCCACGTAGCGCACGGCGTCGGTTGCCAGCGGATGATGGGGCGGGTTGACCATGTCGTCGGTCACCGGCCAGGCGCACGGCATGGGGTTGGCCCAGTCCTCGGCCAGTTCGGCGCCGGTGTGTACCGCCACGACCCCGTCGGCGGCGGCCGCCGCCGAGGTGTCGATCGAACCGATGTTGGCGTTGGCATACGGGGAGCGCACCAGCACGGCCCACAGGGCACCGGGCAGATCGAGGTCGTCGATGAAGCGGGACTCGCCGGTGAGGAGCGGGGGATCCTCCCGGCGCAGTCGGCGTTGGCCGAACATGCGCTCGGCGTCGCCGTTGCCCGTTGCCTCCAGGCCGGCCTGGTCGACGGTGTCGGCGGCCTCGGTCACGGTCAGTTCGTCGGTCCCGGTCGCGTTCATGACCGCACCCCCGCCTCGGTGCCGGCCAACGACACCTCGGTGTCGGTGGTGCCGGCCGCGGCGAGCACGGCCGCCACGATGTTGTGGTAGCCGGTGCAGCGACAGAGGTTGCCTTCGAGGCCCTCCCGAACCGCCGCCTCGTCCAGGCCGGGCTGTTCCTCGATCAGCGAGGTCGCCGCCATCACCATGCCGGGGGTGCAGTAGCCGCACTGCAGGCCGTGGTTCTCGTGAAACGCCTGCTGCATCGGATGCAGGGTTCCGTCGGCCGCCGCCAGTCCCTCGATCGTGGTCAGCTCGCAGCCGTCGGCCTGGACGGCCAGCATCGTGCAGCTCTTCACCGAGTCGCCGTCGACGTGGATGGTGCAGGCGCCGCACGACGAGGTGTCGCAGCCGACATTGGTGCCGGTCAGGCCCAGCGTGTCGCGCAGGAAGTACACCAACAACTGTCTGGGTTCCACGTCGTGGGTGGACGACACCCCGTTGACGGAAAGTGAGATCTGCACGGCAACCCCCTGTGACACCGCCGGAACGCGCCCGCAGGAGCGAGGACGTCCCGTTCAGTCCCGATCGGCGACCGGGTCCCCCCGAACGGGCGGCGCCCGACCGACGGTACACGCGGCCGGATGAGATTTCACCCCGTGCTCGTCCGGTCACCCGGGCGCGACGAGGAGGCGCCGCGGGCGCGACGCCTCGTCGTGCGGGTTGCGATGACCGGGTCGGTCAGTAGGTGCTGGCGGTCCCTGCGATGGCGAAGAGTGCGACGTAGCCGACGATGCCCAGCACGGTCATGACAATCGAGATCCAACCCATGATGAAACCGGCGGTGCCCAGGCCCTGCTGGGGGTTGCCGGGATCGTTGCGAACCCGGTTGCCGTAGATGATGGCCGGGATGGCGGTGAAGATGCCGCAACACACCAGGCTGAGGATGCCGCACACCAGTGCGATCGTGGGATCGTTGTTCGAGGTGGCCGACACCATGCCCTGGGGCGAAGGCTGAAAGCCGCCTCCGGGCGGTGGCCCGTAGTTGCCGCCGCCGGGTGGGGGTGGCTGGTAACCGCCGCCTGACATGCTCATAGAAATCCCTCTCGTCGTGGCGTCCCCTCGGGACGCGATCGACGCGTGTCTGGTTACAACGTCGAACGAGGAAACCTAGCGGCCGATCGGCTCGTTTCCCCCGAGAAGTTCGGCCAGGTCTTCCAGCGAGGCCACCGAATGACCGTCGATGAAACGGTCCAGATGGGGGAGCGCGGTCGCCATGCCTCGAGCGAGGGGCGCATAGCCGGGTGAGGCCCGGAGCGGGTTGACCCACACGACCCGATGGGCCAGCCGACCGAGCCGGGACATGGCGGCGTCGAGCACGTCGGGATCGCCACGGTCCCAACCGTCGGAGAGGATGACGACGTCGGCCCCCCGGGCCATGCCGGGCGCGCCCCACCGCTGGACGAACTCGTCGAGCGCTTCGCCCAAGCGGGTGCCGCCCGAGTAGTCGGCGGTGACCCCGGCGACCAGCGAGAGCGCTGCGTCCGGATCGCGCTCGGTCAGCTCCCGCGTCAGGCGGGTGAGGCGGGTGCCCAGTGCAAAGGCCTCGACGGCCACGCCCATGCGGCCGCGTGCCGACACGGCCGCATGGGCGAAGCGCAACAGCGCGCGGGCGTAGGGCTCCATCGACCCGGACACGTCCACCAGCAGCACCACCCGCCTGGGTCGACGACGGGGACTGGTGTGTCGCCACCGCATCACCTCGCCTCCGGTGGACGTGGCGGCACGCATCGTGCGGCGCAGGTCGACCCGATCGCCGTTCGGTCGGGGGCGGCGCCGTCGGGATGCCCGATCGGCGGGTCGCAGCGAGATCAGGGAGATCAGCCGGTGGAGCTCGTCCAACTCGTCCTCGGTGCAGTCGGCCAGGTCGGCCCGACGCAGTCGTTCGATGTTGGAGAACCGAAGCGCCGGCACCGGATCGTCGTCGCCGTGCTCGTCGCCGGCGCCCAGGTCCTCGTCGGTGTCGACGGTGACCTCCGCCTCGGCGGTGTCGTCCCCCGGGGAGAAAGGTGCCGTGCGACCGTCCCACCACCGGTCGAACGACGCGTCGAACGGTGCGTGGTCCTCGGGGCGTCGGATCAGCGTGAGCAGGGCGGCGTCGTGGACGGCCTGGCGGCCGAACGCCCCCACCTCGTCGAGCGCGGCGACGAACGTCAGCACCGAGTCGACCGGGACCGTCACCTCGGCGGTGCGCAGCAGGCGGGCCAACTCGTCGGCCCACGCCTCGAAGGTGGCGGGTGGGCCGGTGAGCGCCGCCCCGACGCTCACGGTCCGTCGAGCAGCTGATCCGGGCCCATCGACGTCACCCGCTGGTGGTCCTCGTGGTACTTCAGCACCGCGCCGAGTGTGGCGTTGAGCGTGTCGGGCTCGAGGCGCGTCGCGCCCAACGACACCAGCGCGGTCGCCCAGTCGATCGACTCGGCGACGCCCGGCGGTTTGGTCAGGCGCATCGTGCGCAGGCGGGCGGTCTGTTCGGCCACCTGCCGGGCCAACGACTCGCCGACACCGGGCACCCGCCGGGCGATGATCGCCACCTCGCGCTCGGGGTCGGGATGGTCCAACCAGTGGTAGAGGCACCGACGCTTCAGCGCGTCGTGCACGTCCCGGGTGCGATTCGACGTCAGCACCACCACCGGCGGCACCTCCGCTCGGATCGTGCCCAACTCGGGGATGGTCACCGCCCAGTCCGAGAGGATCTCCAGCAGGAAGGCCTCGAACTCGTCGTCGGCGCGGTCGATTTCGTCGATCAGCAGCACCGGCGGAACCGCCGCCGGGGCCAGGGCGGCCAGCAGCGGCCGACGAATCAGGTAGCGCTCGTCGTAGAGGTTCGCCTCCAGGGCCTCGGCATCGGGGCGGTCGCCGGCAAGGCTGCCGGCGGTCTCGGCGGCGCGCAGCCCCAGCAGCTGGCGGGGGTGATCCCACTCGGCCAGGGCCTGGGCGGCGTCGATGCCCTCGTGGCACTGCAGGCGGATCAGGTCGCCGCCGCGAACCGCCACCAGGGCCTTGGCCACCTCGGTCTTGCCCGTGCCCGGTTCGCCCTCCAAAAACAGGGGGCGCCGCATCCGCAGCGCCAGCAGGATGGCGGTCGCCAGCGTGTCGTCGGCCAGGTACCCCACCCCGTCCAGCGCCGCCCGCACGTCGTCGGGCGTCGTCGGGTCCCATGGCTGTGCGGACTCCGTTGGTGCCATCTGCCCTCCTGCCTGGCCGTCGGTGGTCACCCTACGGGCATCGCGGGTGTCGGGCAGGCGGAGGCCGGGTGCGCCAGACTTGGCCGATGAGCGCCGGCGATCGACTGAAACAACTCATGGCAAGGCTCACCACCAACCCCCGGGTGCAGCCGATCATGCGCAAGGTGGTGCCGAGGCTGGACCGGGTTGCGTCCAAGCTGACCAAGGGTCGGCTGGTGCTCACCGATGCGATCGTGCCCACGCTGATCCTGCATCACGTCGGCCGCAAGAGCGGCCAGGCCAGGTCGACCCCGCTGGCCTACGTCGGTGACGGCGATCGGTACCTGGTGATCGGCAGCAACTGGGGTCAGACCCACCACCCCGCCTGGGCGCTGAACATCTCGGACAAGCCCGACGTGGAGGTCGAGGTCAAGGGTCGGCGGTTCCCCGCCGTCGCCCAGCGGCTGGAGGGTGCCGAGCGCGACGCCGCCTGGAACAAGGCGCGGGCCATGTGGCCCTCGTTCGACACCTACGAGGAGACGGCCGACGGACGCAACATCCGGGTGTTCGCCCTGCGGCCTACCGGGTAGCGAATCCGGGCCGATTCACCAGAAGGAGCCGGCGGCGTCCAGCCCCAGCTCGGGGTGCTCCCCGGCCACCAGCGGCTGCATGTTGGACACTCCCCGGGCGCCGGTGTCGAGGTCGGTCACCACCACCGCGGTGTCGCGGATCTGATGGAGGTCCCGAACCAGCCCGGCGTCCGAGGTGTCGGTCAGCCGCTCCCCGTCGGTGTGCAGCTCGCCGCGCCACTCGCCGTGATGGTGGCCCTTCCAACCGAAGTACAGCCCCGCGCCCAGGTGGAACCCGGTGTCGGTGGGCACCTCCACCGAGAAGCGACGCGTCGAGCCGTCGGCCATCGTCGCGGTGATCGTGCCGCCCTTCAGGCGGCGGTTGGACGAATCGAACGCCAGGTCCGGGGTGAGGTCGGCAATCGGGTCGATGGTGCCGTCGGCGTGCTCGAGGTGGGCGTTCACCGTGCGGCGGCTGTGGCCGAATCCCTCCATGTCGATCAGGTGCAGGAACAGCCCCCAGCGGGTGCCGTCGGGGTCCTCCATCAGGATGGGCGACCACAGCATGTAGAAGTTCATCTGGGACACCGGATCGAACGGGTCGGTGTCGGTGGGCGGGGTGCCGACGTCGTAGCGCACGCCCCAGCTGTGGTCGCGGGTGCTCACCCAGTCGGTGTGTGAGAACTCGGTGCGTTCGCCGTCGAGTTCGACCCAACCGGAGGCCGTGCCCATCTGGTGGTACCGCACCAGCTCGGCGCTCACCCGGTAGCCCAGCGGCGCCCGCTGGTGGGTGCGTTCCTCGGACTGCGGAGGCAGCGCCGCGGTGAACGTCCAGTCGAAGCTCAACGGTTGGACGTCGTTGGGGGCCAGCGCGAAACGCACCGTGCGCATCGGCTCGATCACGTCGTAGGTGATCGGCCCCACCGCGGTGGTCTCGTCGTCCGGGTACAGCCGCCGACTCGATCGCACCGTCAGCTGCTCGACGCCACGCGACACGCCCGCGTAGGCGTCCATCACGTTGCGGTTGCGGTACTGGCCCATGCCGAAACCCAGCTGCAGCGAGCCGTCGCGGGCCAGCGCCATGGCGCACACCTTCTCGGTCCACGCGGGGTCGCTCGTGCCCACCGTGGCGAACGTGTCGGCGATCTGGTGGTTGAACCCCTCGTCGGCCGCGCCGAGCGGGCCGGTGGCGTTGGCCATGCCGCTCAGCCCTCGGACGCGGTCGAGGGCGTCGAACCGCCCGCCGGCACGTAGCTCCACAACTCGGCGCTCATCGCCACCGGGGCGGGGGCGTCGCCCTCGCCGGTCGGTCCGCCGCCTCCCGGGTGACCACCACCGGGGTGACCGCCGCCCGGATGGCCGCCCTGGGGCTTGGCGCCCTCCTCGGATCCGTCGGCCGGGGTCTGGTGCCCCCGTCCGAACGCCGGGCTGTTCACCCAGGCGTCGAAGCTGTCCTCGTCGCGCCAGCGGGTGATCACCAGCCAGGTGGTGCGGTCGTCGGTGGGCTTGAGCAGCTCGAATCCCTCGAAGCCCTCCTGGCCGTCGACGGCGCCGGCGCGGGCGGCGAAGCGCTCGGCCAGGGTGTCGCCGGAGTCGGCGGGAACGGTGATGGCGTTGATCTTGATCACGGTCATCTCTGGAGTCTGTCAGCCCCGGCGCACCGCGTTGGTCGCCTCACACGTCGGCGCTGTCGCCCCTGGTGATTCGTGCGGTCACGCCCTCGCCCTCGTCGGGCAGCGGGTCCATCCCGGGAAGCTTCAGCGCCTTCCGGTCCTCGTCGGTGAGCCCGCCGCGGTTGGTGTGGGACTCCTCGACCCGGTCCGCGATCCGCGGCACCCGCACCAGCATGTCGATCGTGCCGCTGCGGCGCTCCTCGAGGACGACGTTGAGCACCGAGGCGTAGACGACGACCTTTCCGAAGATCAGCAGCCAGGCGAAGATTCCGAAGACGACGCCGATCGAGCCGTACACGCCCTGGCTCTTGGCGATGACGCCCGGCAGCCAATAGATGGCGAGCAGCTTCAACACCTCGAGGCCGACCGCGGCCAGCACCGCGCCGGGCAGCACCTGGCGCACCGTCAGCTGGTAGCGGCACAGCATCCAGTACATCCATCCGAACAGCAGCACCGACACGCTGAACGGCAACAGCGTGCCGATCGGGGTCGCCCAGCCCGGCAACAGGCCGATGGCCCAGCTGGCCACGGCGGAGCCGACGAACAACACGACGGCGCCCAAGAGGAAGAGGAGGCCGAACGCCTTGTCCTTGATGCCGCGCCCGGCCACCTGCCACGGCACGTTGGCGGCCACCTGGAGTGCGGTGGTCACCCCGAGCGCCGACCACGCGCCGGTGAGCAGACCGATCACGCCGACGGTGCCCCGGTTCTGCTCCGCGCTGTTGACCGCGTTGGTGAAGATCTCCTGGGCGTCGCCGGTGAGGTTCAGGTTGTCGATCGTGTTGTTGACGAAGTCCGGGTCGCCCGAGGACACGAAGCCCATGACCGAGACGGCCACCAGGATCAACGGGAAGATCGACAGGAACAGCGACAGGGTGAGGGCGCTGGCGGCGTTCTGGCCTCGGATGTCGCGGAAGCGTTCCTGCACGGCGATCAGGACGCCCAGCACGCCGGGGTGCTGCCGGGCCGTCGGGTGGGGATTGACGTCGGTCATCCAGCCATGCTGACCGACGCGGGGTTGCGTGCGCACCCTCGCCGCCGGTGAGCGCCGTCCTGTGCGGCTATCCGAGCCGGCGCATGATCGAGGTGTGCAGCCGGTCGAAGCGGTCGACCAGGTCGCGGCCGCGCGCCCCGACGTCCTCCAACGGGCGGCGGCTGGACATCGCCTCGTTCATGATCACCCGTTGGGGCAGCTCGGGGTCGAGCAGCGCCCGCTTGCCGATGTCCTCGATCAGTGCGTCGCGCTGGCGCCCCGCCTCGGCGGACCGTGCGGGAACCCGGTTGAGCAGCACGCCGATCAGCTTCAGGTCGGGGTTCGCCTTGGCGTTCACCGTCTCGATCGTCGAGCGCAGTTGTCCCAGACCCCGTCGGCTGAGCGCGGACGGTTCGGCCACGGCGAGGGCGCCGTGCACCGCACCCAGGGCGGCGTTGGTGATGGCGCCCAGCGAGGGCGCACAGTCCACCAGGGTCAGGTCGTACTCGTGGGCCAACTCTGCCACGATCGGTACGAGCGACTTGACCCGGCCCAACGGATCGCCGCCGTCCTCGCGCACCAGTGAGGCGCTGGCGGCCACGACGTCGATGCCCTCACCCCAGCCCGAGGTCACCAGGGCGTTTCGGGCGGTGTCCACCGAGGGGCGTTCCAGCACGTCGGCCGACGTCCAGTAGTCGTCGTCGGCGTCGACGCCGAGGCACCAGGTGGCCGAGCCCTGTGGGTCGAGGTCGATCACCAGCGCCCGCTTTCCGGCCCGGCGGGCGGCCATGGCCAGCCCCAACACCACCGACGTCTTGCCCACACCGCCCTTCTGGTTGACGACCGCCAGCGAGTAGGCGGGACGTCCGGACGGGGTGGTTCGATCGCGCTTGGTTGCCACGGCGCAAGCGTAGATCGGAGTGGGGTCGGCTCTCGACTCGGCGCGGTCGGGTTGGGGTGCCACAGTTGAGGGATGGGCGACGAACTCATCGGTGCAGACAGCGAGGACGGGCGCGGCGAAGCCGACGCCCCGGGCGGTCGGCCCCCCTCGGGCATGGCCGCCGGTACCGCCTACCTGGTCCACCCCGACGACGGGCCCGGGCCGGGCGTGCTGGTGCTGTCGTCGTGGCGGGGTCTCAACGGGGCGACCAAGGCGGTGGCCGACTCGCTCGCCGACGCCGGATTCACCGCCCTGGCACCCGACCTGTTCGGCTCGGTGCCGGCGGACGACGCCGCCGGGCAGGCGCTGCTGGCGGAGATGGACCCCGACGGCGCGGCGGCCATGGTGCTCTCCAGCGTGGTGGCGTTGCGCTCCCAGTGCGCCGATCCGGCCGCGCCGGTGGGGGTGGTCGGTTTCTCCTCGGGCGGGTCGCTGGCGCTGTGGCTGGCCACCCGCAACCCGGAGTCGATCGCGGCGGCGGTCACCTACTACGGGGTCCAGGACATCGACTTCACGATGCTCAACGCACCGGTGCTGGGCCACTTCGCCGAGTTCGACGACCTGTGCAGCACCGACGACCGCGTCGAGATGCAGTCGCACCTGCTGTTGCTCGAGAAGCGGGTGGAGGTGCACGAGTATCCGGGCACCTGGCACTTCTTCGCCGAGGAGACCGACATCAACTCACCGGCCGCCGACGCGGCGGCCCTGGCGTGGACCCGCACGATCGGGTTCCTGTCCACCCACCTCGACCCGGACGGAGCCTGAACCCGGCCCCTCGCGTGAAGCTCAGACCGGCGTGAGTTTCAGAACAGTTGGTCGCAGTAGGTGTCGGTGCCGGTGATCGCGGGGGTGAAGGGCGCCGCCAGCACGACGGTGCCGATCCCGGCCGACTCGATCGCCGCGCAGAAGCCCTGCACGTGATCCCACGCCTGCTCGGCGGGTTGATCCAGGAAACACAGCAGCAGGCTGCGGTCCTTGCCGCCGGGGCCCGACCCCAGGTCCATCGGACCCTCCCGGTCCGGGATGATCGGTCGCCAGCTCAGCACCTGATCGATCGGCGAACCCGCACCCAAGGCCGCGGAGCGGCCCTCGCCGTCCAGCCAGGCGTCCAGCTCACGCGTGCCGATCCCCTCGGCCCGGTCGAGGTGGATCGAGGCCAACCCGGCGTAGGGGTGGTCCAGCGCCACGTGGGCGGGGATCGGGTCGGCGTCGCGGTGGTGGGCGGCGCGCATCGTGTAGAGCACCGTGTGGGCGTGGGCTCGCTCCTCGAAGCCCCGTCCGGCCGCATACAGCTCGTGGACCTCCTCGGACGCCCAAGCGAAGTGTTCGGCCACCGATGCCGCATCGATGAAGTAGGTGGCCAGGAAGCTGCCGGCATCCACCGGCTGGGCCACCGGCGAGTCGCCGGTCGGCTCGGTGGGGAACCGCAGGTCCTTGAGCGCTCGGGTGGCCACCCACCGCTTGCCGGACAGCGTGCCGGGCCCGACCAGCACCCCGCCGTAGAAGTGATCGCGTTCGTACCAACGGTTGTAGGCCACCTCGTGGCCGGGGCTGGGGTCCACCAACGTGAACAACATGGCGCCCACCCGGACCGGTCCGGCGTCCACGTCGGTGGCCTCGCCACCGTCGATCTTCGCCTCGGTCGTCGCGTCGGTCGTCGCGTCAGTCATTGCCTGTCCCCCGTTGGTCGTGCCAAGCGGTGCTCTGCGCCCGCTTCCAATCGCTGGGTTACGGTACCTGACGACCCGTCAGCTCCAGGCTGCCGGGCATCCCGGACGAGCTCGTCGGAGCCGTCCGTCAACCGAGTCGACTACCAACCGGGGAGGGCCCGTGGGCCGATTTGAGGGCAAGTCAGTGCTGGTCACCGGGGCCGCGTCCGGCATGGGCCGGGCCACCACCCTGGCGTTCGCCCGGGAGGGCGCCAACGTGCTGGCGGTCGACATCGACGCCGACGGGCTGGAGACGCTCACCCCGGAGGCGGCCGACGCCCCCGGCACGGTGGTCACCCACGAAGCGGCCATCGGCACCCGCGACGCCGGGCATGCGGCGGTGGCCGCGGCGGTCGAGGCGTTCGGCGGCATCGACGTGCTGGCCAACGTCGCCGGCGTCGTGCGCTCGGACCACACCACCGATGTCACCGAGGCCGACTGGGACCTGATGTTCTCGGTCAACGTGTCGGGCATGTTCTGGCTGTGCCAGGCCGCGCTGGACGCGTTCGGGGAGGACGGTGGGGTGATCGTCAACGTCGCCTCCAACGCCGGGTTGATGGGCCAGGCCTATTTCGCCGGGTACTGCGCCTCCAAGGGCGCGGTCGTCAACCTCACCAGGGCCCTCGCCATGGAGTTCGCCAAGAACAACAAGATCCGCATCAACTGCCTGGCGCCCGGCCAGACCGCCACCCCGATGACCGGCACGATCCGCCTGCCCGACGACTGCGACATCGACATCATGCGCCCCTACATGGGCTACCGAAAGGCGGCGAAGCCGGAGGAGCAGGCGGCGGCCATCCTGTTCCTCGCCTCCGACGACGCATCTGCCTTCCACGGGTCGATCGTCTCGTCGGACGGGGCGCTCACCACGGGCTGAGGCTCGAAAGGCGACCACCGCCAGGCCGGAACAAAAGGTGGCAGGACTGCCACCAACGGCATAGCCTGTCGAAAATGCGCTCGCTGACGGTCGAGGAGGCCTACGACAAACGCTGGTGGACCCTGGGGGTCCTCTGCGCCTCGTTGTCGGTCATCAGCATCGACAACACGATCCTGAACGTCGCCCTCCCGCACATCGTGGACGACCTCGGCGCCTCCGGGTCGGATCTGCAATGGATCGTCGACGCCTACGTGGTGGTGTTCGCCGGGTTGTTGCTCACCAGCGGCGCGCTGGGCGACAAGTTCGGCCGCAAGCGCATGCTGACCTTCGGGCTGGCGATGTTCGCGGCGACCAGCGCATTGGCGGCGTTCAGCGCCTCACCGGCGATGTTGATCGCCGCCCGGGGTTTGATGGGCATCGCCGGGGCCGCCATCTTCCCCTCCACCCTGTCGATCCTCACCAACACGTTCGAGGGTCCCGAGCGGGGCCGGGCCATCGGCATCTGGGCGGCGGTGTCGGGGCTGGGCATCGCCATCGGCCCGCTGCTCGGCGGTTTCCTGCTCGGTCACTTCTGGTGGGGGTCGGTGTTCCTGGTCAACGTGCCCATTGCGATGGGCGCCATCGTGGCCGGGCGGTTTCTGGTGCCCGAGACGATCGGCGAGCGCGACCGCCCGCTTGACCCGATGGGATCGCTGTTGTCGATCGCCGGGCTCACCGGGGTGCTGTTCGCCATCATCGAGGCGCCGGTCAAGGGCTGGCTGGCCGTCGAGGTGGTCGGCCCCGCGGCGCTGGGTGCGGCGATCCTGGCCGCCTTCGTGCTCTGGGAGCTGCGCAACCCCAACCCGATGCTCGACGTCAGCTTTTTCGCCAATCCGCGGTTCTCGGCGGCGTCGGCCACGATCACGCTGGTCTTCTTCGCCCTCTTCGGGTCGACGTTTTTGCTCACCCAGTACTTCCAGTTCGTGCTCGGGTACTCGCCGCTGATGGCCGGGGTGCTCACCGCGCCGGTGGCGCTGGGCATCATGTCCGCCGGCCCGCTGTCGCCCCGCCTCGTCGAGCGGATCGGCACCAAGCTGGTGGTGCTCGCCGGCCTGGGCATCGTGGGCGTGTCCCTGCTGTGTTACGGCTCGGAGTACCTCATGGAGTCGGTGCCCCTCGGCATGGGCGTGCGGTTGGTGTTCGGCTGGGGCATGGGCCTGGTGATGCCGCCCGCCACCGAGTCGATCATGGGCTCGCTGCCCCGCGAACGGGCCGGCGTCGGCTCGGCGGTCAACGACACCACCCGCCAAACCGGCGGCGCGCTCGGGGTGGCCATCATCGGATCGATCTTCGCCGCCCAGTACCGCTCGGTGATCAGGATCCCCACCGACCTGCCCGTGCAGGTGCAGGCGGCCATGCAGGACTCGATCGGCACGGCCCTGCGCACCGCCCGGGAGATGAACCTGCCGGCGGCGGACGTGCTTCGGGTGCACGACGCAGCCAGCCTGGCGTTCGTCTCGGGCATGCAGCTGGCCGTCGTGGTTGGAGCCGTCATCGTGGCGATGGCGGGCGTGGTGGCGTGGCGCTATCTCCCGGCCCGCGAGGAGCCCGTCGCCGAGCCCGGCCGTGATGCCGCGCTCGACGGGTTCGTCGAAGCCGAGGGCGTCACCGTCGCCGCCGGAGACTGACCGGCTGCTCCATCCGGCGGAGGCTCCGGCCATCGCCGGCACCGACAACGCCCGGGATGATCGATTGGGATGCCCGCCACCTTCTGGTCAGTCGCCGACCCGGGTGCCGTGGGCGTGCAGCACGTCGGCGATGCAGCCGGTGAGCCGCTCCGCAAACGCCACGTCGAGGAACTCGTTGGGTCCGTGCGCGTTGCTGCCGGGGCCCAGCACGCCGGTCACCACAAACTGGGCGTCGGGAAACTGCTCGCCCAGCATGGCCATAAACGGGATGGTGCCACCCTCGCCGATCCAGCGCGGCTCCTCGCCGAACCAGTCGCCGGACGCTGCGGTCAGGGCGTCGTTCAGCCAGGGCGCGGTCGGCGGCGCATCCCAGCCGGTGGCGCCCCAGCCGGGTGTGAGGGTGACCGTGGCCCCGGACGGCGGGTCGGCGGTCAGCAGTTCGGTCAGGCGGGCGGCGATCACCTCGGGGTCCACCCCGGGCGGGATGCGGATCGACAGGCCGAGCGTGGTCGCAGGGCGCGCCACGTTGCCCGCGTCGGCCAGCGGGGGCAGGCCGTCGGCGCCGATCACCTCCAGCGCCGGCGCCCAGGTGCGGTCCAACAGCTGCTGGGCCACCTCGTCGGTGGCCGGATGCGTGTCCCCCGCCCAGGGAAACGCCGGGGGAGCGCCGAGGGTTTCGGCGCTCTGCGCCGCCTGGTCCCGCCGCTCGGTGGGGATCTCGGGGAACAGCTCCAGGATCAGCAACCGCCCGTCACTCGACTGCTCGATCCGGTCCATCAAGGTTCGGGCGATGCGGAAGCTGCTGGGCACGATGCCGCCGGCGGCGCCGCTGTGTACCCCTTCGGTCAACACCTCCACCTTCAGGTCGGCCGACACCAGCCCCCGCAGCGAGGTGGTGACCCACAGGCGGCCGTAGTCGCCACAGCCCGAATCGAGACACACGACCAGCTCGGGCGAGCCCAGCTCGTCGCCGAGGGCTTCCAGATGGGCGGGCAGATCGGGGCTGCCGGATTCCTCGCTGCACTCGATCACGCCGACGATCCGGCCGTGCTCGCCTCCCGCACGCCCCAGCGCCACCAAGGCCGTGCCCAGGGCGTACACCGAGTACCCGTCGTCGGCGCCGCCCCGGCCGTACAACCGATCGCCCTTGCGAACCGGCGTCCACGGGTGGAGGTCGTCGTCCCAGCCCACCATCTCGGGTTGCTTGTCCAGGTGGCCGTAGGCCAGCACGGTCCCGGTGTTGGTGGCCCCGTCGGTGGCGGGCACCTCCACCAGCAGCAGTGGCGTGCGTCCGGGCAGGTCGCGACGGCTCACCCGAAGGCCCGGCACCCCCAGCGACTCCAGCCAGTCCGAGGCCGAAGCCAACACCTCGTCGAGGTGTCCGGCGTCGGCCCAGTCCGGGTCGAACGCGGGCGACAGTGCGGGCACCGCGATGTGGGCCTCGATGGCGGGCACCGCCGAGTCGTTCCACACCTCCGCCACCGCGGCGCGCAGCACCTCGCGATCGGGAGTCGGGGTGTGGGTGGGCTGCTGCGAGACGTCGTCGGCCATCGACCAAGTCTGCCGTGTCCTACCGTGGACGCATGAAGATCGGCGTCCAACTGCACCCACAGAACACCTCGGTCAACGACCTGCGCGAGGCCTGGAGGGCCGCCGACAAGCTCGGCGTCGACAGCATCTGGCTGTGGGATCACTTCTTCCCGCTCTACGGCGACGCCGACGCCCCGCACTTCGAGGCCTACACGCTGCTCGCCGCCATGGCGACCGACACCAACTCGGCCAGGCTGGGCGCGCTGGTCACCTGCAACAGCTACCGAAATCCCAACCTGTTGGCCGACATGGCCCGGACGATCGATCACCTGGCCGACGGTCGGTTCACGCTGGGAATCGGGTCGGGTTGGTTCGAGCGGGACTACGACGAGTACGGGTATCCGTTCGGCACGGCCCGCGGGCGGCTGGCCGACCTCGAGCGCGACCTGCCGATCATCAAGGACCGGCTCACCAAGCTGACGCCCGGTCCCGTCGGCGACCTCCCCATTCTGGTTGGCGGCTCCGGCGAGAAGGTCACCCTTCGTCTGGTGGCTCGGTTGGCCGACGCCTGGAACACCTTTGGTCCTCCCGAGAACTTCGCCGCCAAGAACGCGGTGCTCAACGACTGGTGCGAGCGCGAGGGGCGCAACCCCGCCGACATCGAACGGACGGTCGCGGTCAACGCCGACGAGGCCGACAACGTCGAGGCCTACGGCGAGGCCGGCGCCGATCACGTCATCTTCATGGTCGGTTCGCCGTTCGATCTCGATCCGGTGGCCCAGGCGCTCGACGCCCGATGACCGAGCAGGACGGGCAGCTCGAGCTGAAGGCCACCTCGTGGGAGGTCGTCGGCCGGGTGGCCATCATCCGGCTGAACCGGCCCCACCGCAACAACGCCTGGACCGGGCGGATGCACGTCGAGTACCGGGCGCTCGTTCAGCGGGCCGAGAACGATCCCGACATCCGGTGCATCGTGGTCACCGGTGAGGGCAGGTCGTTCTGCGTCGGTGCCGACAGCGAGGCGCTTGCCGGTCATGTCAGCAAGGGTGGCTACGACCCCGGGTTGCCGGCCGAGCTGCCAACGCCGGGTTACGGCGTGCGGGACGACTACGACGACGACTTCGTCTTTCACTACGGGCTGCGCACGCCGGTGATCGCCGCCATCAACGGACCGTGCGCAGGGGTGGGATTTGTGTTGGCGTGTTACGCCGACCTTCGGTATGCCGCTGGCGGCGTTCGGATGACCACCGCCAATGCCCGCCTTGGACTGCCGGCGGAGTACGGGCTCAGCTGGGTGTTGCCGCGGTTGGTTGGGGTCACCCGAGCGGCCGAGCTGCTGATCACCGGTCGCAAGTTCCGCTCCGAGGAAGCGGCCGGCTGGGGGCTCTTCAACGAGGTCGTATCGCCCGACGAGCTGATGGCTCACGTCATGGAGGTGGCACAGGGCGTGGCCGAAGACGTCGGCCCCAACGCCGTCGCCACCACGAAGTATCAGCTGTATCGGGACGCCGACCGCAGCGTCGGCCCGGCGGTCACCGAGGCCCAGCAGCTGATGCGCGACGCGATGTCCGGATCAGAGTTCGCCGAGGGCGTGCGGGCGCTTCGGGACGGTGATCGCCCGAACTTCCCCAATCCGGTCGCGAATCCGGCAAGTCGGGGTTCTACGATGGGCACCTCGCCCGGATAGCTCAGTTGGTCAGAGCAGCTGTCTTGTAAACAGCAGGTCGTCGGTTCGAATCCGACTTCGGGCTCCACTCCGAATTCGTTGCGAGGTAAGGAATGTAGCACACGATCAACAAGCTGCAGGGCAAAGATCGTAACGTTGCACAGACCATATACTGACCATTTACGCGCCGATTCCGGTACGATCCTGTGTGTGGGCAGACCAGCAACAGGGAGCATTCGGCCCCGACCAGGTGGACGGTGGCAGGTTCGAGTAGCGGGAACGGAACGGTCCGTTCGCACCCGCGCAGCGGCCGAACGGCTTCGTCGAGAACTCCTCAATGCTCACGAACGCCGCATCGGCGTCATCAATGACTCGCTCACCCTCGGTGAGTTTCAAACCATATGGCTGAACGACTGTGAACAGCGGCTCGCTCCGAGGACGGTGCACACCTATCGGTGGGTCTGTGGGCTTCAAGAGATGGAACCCATCCGACGAAGCATCCTGCGTGACGTCCGCCCCCCGGCGGTCGCGTCGATCGTTTCGGACGTGGCCGAGAATCGCGGCCGCCGCACTGGTCTCGCAGCCCACCGGACGCTGTCGGCCATGTTCGGAGTTGCTGAGCGATGGGACTACATCGCCCACAGTCCCTGCCGACGGCTCAAAGCGCCGGCCGTGCCCAAACGGGAACCTAACGTCCCAACTCCGACGACATTCAATGAAGCCCTCGTCGCCGCGAACGAAGAGTTCGCTACTCTCCTCAGGTTTGCAGTCACCGCCGGATGCAGACGGGGTGAAATAGCCGGCCTTCGTTGGGGCGACATCGACTGGGACAGAGCGATAGTCACGATCCGCCGCTCGATTGACTCGACGCCCGGTCAGTTGGCACCAAAGACGACCAAGACGAACTCCAGTAGGACGATCCCCCTTGATCCGGAGACGCTGTCTGCCCTGAGGTCGCATCGAGAGCGACAACGTGGTGGGAGCAACCTCAACGCATGGGTGTGGTCGCGAGACCACGACGGAGTTGACCCGATTCGACCTGACCGGATCACCAGCCTCTGGGCAAGCCTTCGCGAAGATGTGCCCGACCTCCGTGGTGTCCGATTTCAGGACCTACGCCACGCCACCGCTACCTGGCTCATCGCAGAAGGTGTCGACGCCCGCACCGTGGCCGACCGCCTGGGCCACAGCGACGTCCGCCTCACTCTCAACACCTACACAACACCCCCACTTGCGAGCGACCGAAGTGCTGCCGACACGATCGCAGCAGTGCTCGGACGATCCGCCACGCCCGCTTCCCGTAGGCGCACTAAGCCCCAAGCACCTTCGTGAAGATGAGCTAACCGCCTCTGCAGTGACTTGTGGATTGCGCACAATCGACAATTGCGGGGCAAGGCCAATCGCCCGGCAGACCAGGTCCAACTGGTCGCGCAGCGAGTCGCGAGCGGCTTGGCGGGTCGTGGCCCTAGCGCACGTTGTTCGTTTGTGGGGAGACCTTCCAAGACGGGTCGGGCGTCATCAATCTCGCACGCCCGACCAGTCCCCCCTTGACAGAAGTCGTGCTTAGGGCCAGCGCCTCCCACGTCGATCATCGGCCCTATCGGTCCGACGGGCGCTGCCAGGGTGCTGAAGAATGAATGTGGCGCTGGAGCGACTGTCGATGCGACCACACTGTGTCGAGATTCCTCGCCTATTCAAGCCAAACAAACCCTCGAAATCTCACTCTCGGCTGCCGAGAGTTCTGCGGTTCGCGAGAGCAGGGCAAGTCCCAGCACCCGGTCAAGCGGGTGAGCAATTGCGTTGTCGGCCCCAACAGGCCGCAACGCACTTCGCGCCAGCTGACGGCACTAGGCCGGAGTGCTGGTACGAAAGAGTGACGGTGACGCAACCTGACTAGCGCAGCCGCTCTGGGCAAGCTCGTGGATATGAATGCCAGTGTTATCTGACGTCCGCATGATAATGCTCAATTTCGATCTTCCGGTGACTCGATCGGCGGTGCTGAGAAACGTACCGATTCAGCAGTCGCTTCGTGCGTGCGCGACGTTTCAGCTCGTGTCCTGCACCCATCACCGCATGCTCAACCACCCGTCGATTAATAGCCTTGACAATTTGACGGGGGCTATCGTCGATAATGTAGCCGATCATAGCACCAGTCGCCTCAGAAGCTCCGTACGACCCGGAGACGAAGCGCTCGAGTCCCTCGTCGACATAAAGCCGGGGCAGGTTATCCGACAACTTTAGGCGCTTACACTCAACCGTCCACGCTGCGGAGTCACCGATCGTAAGGCGGATGTCTGGCCTGCGCATATGAGACGCCGATTCCTTGGCGGCGAACATCTCGGGCGTCGGCTGAACCCATTCAAGTCGCGGATGCACGCAATGAAAGTCAGGGTTCGTCTCGCGTTCCGCCACCATCCACCTGAACACTTGAATTGTGCAATTTGCCTCGTAGTCGTCGAACCTCACGAATCCGCCGTCACGCCACTTAACCAGAGCGCGCTCTATCAGATCTGGTACAAGCCTGTCGATTCCACCTGCCAAGTACTGTTCGAGCACCGGATCCACATAGCCGTAAACACGATTGACCGTTCCGAATACGCTCACGATGATGCGTGGCTGACTCGACCGCGTCCGGCGAGAGCGGCCATGACATCGCCCGCGTCAGACCGTGCCCGAGTCTTTGTCCAGAACCGTGTCTCTCGCGGTTTCACAACGTGAGCTCGGTCCCCCTCGAGCACCAGGAGCGACGGCTGCAACACCGTTGACGTTGCCGACCACGCTTGGTCCTGGTGTTCCACAGCTTGGAGGAGCACTCCCCCAATTCCGCTCGAGGAGTCCGCTGTCCGGGTTCCGCTCGAGTAACTGCCTGCCTGGGAGTGGCCAGGCGGCGTGACTTGGCAGCTGGCGACGATGTAAAAGTCGGGTGTCAAGGCAAATACGACTTCGATCTCGGTGGAAGGGAATACAGTCTCGATACCACGAATAAGGCATTCACGGTACTCGTCCAACACTTTCCGACTCGGCTCGGCAACGCCGACTGAATTCTCACCGCGGCGGAAGTGATCGATAGTCACATTGACCATGTCGGTTACCCGATCGACATCCTCCGGAAGAAGCCCGTACGCTTCAAAGACACATGAATCTAGCTGGTCCTGAAGCTCAGAAGTCAAACCGAACGACTCAATAGCCTTCACGACTTCGAGCACTGACGGCTGCGAATCTGAACCTAGGGCCGGAACAGGAAGTGAAAAGTGTTCGCCGAGCTCGATGTAGTTTCGTTCTGCCCCCCAAGAACTGCTTGTCAGAAAGTGGAAGTACTGCGCGAGTGAAGAGTGGACAATACCTGATACTATCCGAAGATGATCAATGTCCTCTTGTGGGCCAGAGAGTCCAATCACCGAATCATTGAAAGTCACATCTTGCGTGGACAACCATGCAACGGGACGGCCCTGGCGAATTCCACGTCGAATCAGCAGGACTGGAGCCTCGAATAGCTTTTCACTCCGCGGGCGGTGCAGCACGGCGTGATCGAATCGTTCGGTCGCGTCATCTATCACCCGAAACGCCTCGATTGCTTCTGCCGGAACCAACCGCATGCCCAAAAGGTGCTCGGCATCGTTCTCGCATCCACCCTTTACCTGGAACCCACGAGAATACAGCCATCCGCGACTCTTGGCGATCTGGCTCAGCGGAGGGAATTTTGACTTCAGCGAGCTGATTAGAGAGTGATCTTGCAAGTCTCCCCACAACAGAATCTGCCACATCTCGGAACTGGCTGCCGCGCGGCCAGCCGGTACCCGGTGAATGTCGTCTTGTGCAACTACAAAGCCGTCGAGAAGTCGTTGAAGAGGGGAGTTTCTCGGAACGACATGCAGTAGATCGGGATCTGTGTCGTGACCGGAAGCCGCTGGGCGATTGTGAGCGATCAATACCACCGCCGGGGCTTTGGCCGTTGCGAACGTACTGCTGCGAAGGACCGACAGGTCTATTACTGTGGAGATTGGCGTAGTCCCCATGAGCTGCTGGCGAGCGGCGCGAGCCTTCTGCGACCTGTTGTGAAGAACTGACTTGGATGGCAGCAGCAGGCCAAGAATCCCACCTTCACCCAGAAGGCGGCCGCATGAGCTCAAGAAAGCCCATGCGATTTGCCGATCCGGAACTACGAGATCATTCTCTTTCACGTATAAGGCCGCTGCTGGACTGAGGTCGCTCTTCCAAGGCGGGTTCCCAACGATCACGTCAAACGGAGTATCATGAAAGGCGTGAGGGTCGAAGAAGTCTGATACGAGAAGATTTCGCCCAACCAAGGAAGGAGCTTTGCGTCCCGCCAGATGGTCGGTGGATCCACTTCCTCAAGCAGTGCAAGGTAGAGTCCAAATGCCGACACTGCGACCGCATTCGAATTGCGGTCGACTCCAAAGATTGAAGACGTGAGCAAGTCGGACAGCTCATCGAACTCCAGCCGTTGACCTTCTCTTTCTCTGCGAGACCTGGTGAGGCGTCTGAACGCCTCAGTGAGAAAGATCCCAGACCCGCAGGCTGGGTCGAGAATTCTCGTTGGCGTTTGTGGTTGGTCCCAAGGCAGACACTCATCGAGGATGAGATCTACAACTGGTCTCGGGGTGTAGTAGGCCGCGTCCTCTTTTGTGTAGCCTCCAGCAATTGTTCATAGATGGAACTGATCAACTCCGGGGGAATGACTGGAAAATCGTACGGCCATAGGCTTCCTTGACCCGTTTCGACGTCCGTACCGCTAAAGAAGTCCGCCATTAGGTGGAGGGTCGTATTATCGATTGAGTGTGGTTCCTGGGGGTTGACCGCAAAGACATCACCATTAAACCTAAGGGCGAGTTTATTGAATAAATCGTACGTTTGTCGCTTGCCGATCCGCAATGCGGACACGATTGAAGGATATACGTCCGCTTCGAGTTTGTCGTGTATGCCCAGAATACCTCGATCCTCAAGGTATCGAACGAATATTATGCGGCCAATAAGGTCGTCAACATGTCGAGCTTGTTTCCCTCCTTGGTGAACCCTATTTCTAAGGGAGCGAAGATTCTCCAATAGGCGTTGGTCGACTCTGTCCGCTTTTTGAAATCGGCTACCGTATTGTTGGCTCAGGCGGCCAGCTTCGACTGCAAATCGGGAGAATTCCACCAACGCAGACTCGTTGCCGGGCGAGACAGATTTGAGGAGCGCGTTGGACTCAAACGGGTTCTCCTGCAACGGAGGGACGAAGCAACTGAACACCGAGGTGTTCTCCGGAGTGGCCACGACCAGGAGTGGAAGCCGACTCAGATTCCACAGGCGTCGGTGAAGCTGCCCGACTGCGCTCCGACTATTTACGTCTGCGAAGCCAACGACCGGTGTTGCGCCGCGGAAGAACGCCGTCGACGCCAACTTTGGACTGAAGCTCGTCCCAGATGACTGAGCGGCCTTGGTTGCGCCCGGAACTGGTTTCGTCGCGCGTTGTCAGGCCTTCACCGGAGTAGCCAAGCAGGCTGACGGTCTGGGCGAGGCGTTCGCTAAGGGGCATGGTCGGTGACGATCGATGTTGGCTCGATGACACAAGGATACGTGTGGGCTGTGACAGCCTCGACCATTCCCGGAGGTGAGGGCCGTCTGGTCGCATTCGGGCCGGTGCAGTGGGCTAGTGGCGGTCGCATTCAGTGTTGGTACCCGCCTCCAACGGATGGTTACGCCCATTGAAGTCGTCGGAGGCGACAGCCTGCTCGCTCCCGCCGTGACCGGCCGCATCATCGACCAACTCGACCGATGTCCGGCCATCAAGGCGATCAAACCCGAACGACTCGACCCACCGACGGAACTGCCAAGCGGTTGGTTGATGGAAGTCGTGGGCTCAGGTGGTTGGTTGGTGCTGGGAGGCGATGGCAGCGAGGGACCCGGCGGTGAGGTGGCGCCTGCCGGAGGAGGACCCCTCGTCGTTGCGCTGCCACGGGGAGGGCGAGTGCGGGCGAACGGGGGTGGGGGCGGTGGACCTACACGCAACAGCGGTCCGCACTGTGCTCGGCCCTATCCGGAAGCTGTCGACCTGCGAGTAGCATCGTTCGGCTGCTGGTGAACCTAGTTGCAAGGATCAAGTTCGCTGCGGTGGGTGGAATTGCTCCTGTTTGTCGTACGCAACCCGACCCCCACCCATCCGCTACCGGAATCATCCACTTAGGACCACTAGTGGCCTTGTGGCTACCAAGCCGGCGAAGTGCCAAGCTCCACAAATGGCAGACGCTACCGAGGGAATCGACGGCGAACGCATCCGTGCGCTGAGGGTGCTCGGCGCTGGAGCCAAGCGGAACTCGCTCACCGGGCGGGTGTGGCAGTCACGACCATCTCCGACATCGAACGGGGGCAGCGGCCAACTGTGACCGCACGCACCCAAGCCAAGATCGAGGATGCGCTAACGGATGGCCCAGCTCAGCCTGCTGCCCCAGAGCTGGCCGCCGTCGCAGAAGCGCTTCACGGGGTGTCCGACGTACTGCGACGACAACAGACAGAGCTGCGACGGCTGACGAGTCGGGTACATGCGCTCGAAGACGCTCAGACCGACACCACACCGACAGGCTCTGGACTCTCCGCGGAAGCCGCCGTACTCGAGCTACAAGAGGTAGCCGCACGCCTTACGTCGGCGGTACCCGACCTCACCACCGAAACCACAAATGACCCATAAAGTCCCATCCCATGCGTCATCACTGGGTCTCATCGGGTGCCGACAGCTACGCGATCACCGCCCTACGAAGGGCATTGGGAGCAGGTACAACCTGACTGTCATGTCTTGTAAACAGCAGGTCGTCGGTTCGAATCCGACTTCGGGCTCCGAATCCCGTGCAATTGCAGCGATCTGAGCCTCTCATGGTTGCTCGACAAATGGCGGGCCACATTGGGGCCGCAACCCTTGGTAGTAGGGCGTCGTACAGGGTGGTAGGAGATCATCAGCCCGGACTGGTGGTCACCGGGTACCAGGCGCTACCAGTTCCTACAACCGCTCCCGACTGTTTGGGCAACCGTAGGTCTTGACCTGGAGCCCGCAGCCCTCGCCGGTGGAGCCGCCAGGATGGCCATGCAACATGAGCCACGCTCGGGCCGGGGCGGGTTCGATGGGGCTGACCCCAGGCACGAGAGGATTTCCAAGTTCGTGTCAACCAAAACGATGGGTCGTTCGTCTCTCCATGTGAAGAGCAAGAACCCATTTGATGAACCACCTATGACAGGGCTGTATACCTCGGGCAGTTGCAGCGGGGTGAGGACCGGTCGGATGGCCCACGGTTGGAGATTGACCCGTGAACGAGAGCCAGAAGAACAACCCAACCAGCGTGGGGGTACCTGTGCAAGCGAAGGGTATCCTGGCTCGGTTGGTGGGTGAGGAGGCAGTCGCCCACGACGCTGCCACCACTTCGACCCATGCTCTTGGTCCCGTCGCCGCGGCGGTCTTCGCCGCGGTCGACGGGCATCGCGATTCGGCTTTGCTCGGTGATGCACGTCCACTCAACGTCCGCGGCCCAAGCGGTTCCACTCGCGTCGCTCCCGAGAGTCTCGGTGCCGTTGAGCACCGGATTTGTCCCGTCGGGTTGGTCGTGGTGACCCACCACGACCCGGATGTCACAAGGAACCCGCCAAGTCGCGTCACCGCCGGTGTGGTGATCCCGTTGACCGACAACTCCGTCGCAGCGCAACTGGCACCCTCCCGGGTGCTGGACCACCTCACCGAGGTGGCCAGAACCCGACCCGGCAACGCTGACCGGACCACGCGGAGACGCAGCTTCTGCCGCCGCTGCGATCCTCGTTGAGGCCGACCGGTATTTCTGACCAGCCAGCGTCAGGAGACCGCCCAAGGGCTTATGGTCGTGTGGATTGTTGGTGTCGTCCTCAGCCTGGCCGTTGCGGCTGCTTCGAATACGGGTAACATGAGGGTTACGGCGGAGGTCGACCAACCACCAACGAGATCACGCCCAACTCGTTGTCGACCCCTGCCAAGGAGGACACCATGGCCCCATCAACCCTGCTTCGCAGCAACCTCGACATCCCCGACGAAACAACCTCAGCTGAAGCCGCTGAAGCGGTCGACCTGCTCGACCGGTTCCAACGAAACCACCCTGGCGACACCGGCACCGTGCGTCTCGTCACTGACAATTCCGACCTGAGCGTCACCATCCCCGGCAGCGCGCTCAGCCATCTCGTGGAGTTGCTTGCGCACATCGCCAACGGCAACGCCGTCACCATTGCCCCGGTGCATGCGGAACTCACTACCCAGCAAGCTGCCGACATGCTGGGTGTGTCGCGGCCGTACCTGATTGGGCTCCTCGAGGACGACCTCATCTCGTATCGGCGGGTTGGCAACCGGCGCCGTATCCGCCTCACCGATCTCCTCGCCTACATACGCGAAGACGACCTCCGCCGTGCGGAGACCGTTGCTGAGCTCACCGCCGAGGCCCAACGTCTCAACCTCGACTACTGAAGGATCGTCGTGGCCTTCGGAGCTACCTACGACGCCTGCGTTCTCTATCCGGCGTGCCTGAGGGACTTTCTGGTTCGGCTCGGAGGGCGCCGTCTGTTCCAGGCCCGGTGGACCGAACAGATCCTCGATGAGATGACCAACGCCGTTCTCCGCAACCGCGATGACATCACAGCCAAACAGCTCGAGCGCACCCGGACCCTCATGTGCAACGCAGTTCCCGACTGTCTCACCACCGGATACGAAGGACTCATCGAAGGGCTTGAACTTCCGGACCCCAACGACCGGCACGTCCTCGCGGCCGCCATCCGGGCGGGATCCGGTGTCATCGTCACCGAGAACATGAAGGACTTCCCGATCTCCGCGCTCCAGCCATACAACATCGAGCCCCAAACCCCTGACACCTTCGTTCGGCACCTTCTCGACATAGCGGAAGCCGACGTCAGGGCCGTCATTTGGCAGCAGGCGGCCGACCTCAAGAACCCTCCCATGACCGAAGATGACGTCCTGGCCAGACTCGCTACCCAAGGGCTCCCACTCTCGGTAGCCATCCTCCGCGACTCGTGACCCAAAAACGCTCGGCCGCCTCAGGCCACATTGGGGCCACAAACCCCGGTGTTATAGCGCGGTAGGAGGTGGCATCTGGTGTGGGGATCAGCTGAAAATCGATGGGTACCAGGCCCTACCGGCTTCTACAACCATTCTGGCGTGTCTTGTAAACAGCAGGTCGTCGGTTCGAATCCGACCTCGGGCTCCAAATCCCGTGCAATTGCAGCGATCTGAGTTCCTGAGCGTTCGCTCGATATATGGCCGGGCCACATTGGGTGCAGCAGATCACGTCTGCTGCGGCTATGCCGGCATGCACGCACAGGGTGATGTAGGCGTCGCCAAGGTTGCTGTCGTCGGAGCCCAGTTCGCTGATGAGCGTCGCTGCGTCGCTGAATTGGCGGGCCTTGGCCATTCGGCCGAGCGGTCCTTCGCCGAGCACTTTCTCGTCAGTGCGGCCATCAGAGGTTCACCCCGCCTGCCGGTGGTCCGGCCCTGGCCGCATGCTGGCGAGGTATCCCGGGGTGCCAGACAACACGATGCCGTCGCGGGCGATTTCAGCGAGGATCTGCTCGGTCGCGATCGTAGCTGCGACTTCTGACGCTGACATCTCAAGGACGCGTGCGTCGTTGCCGGTCCACGAAGTGCTGGCAGTCGCGAAGGCGTCGAGCTGCTCGTGCCACTGCGCGTCATCTTCGACGACGACCGAATCGGGTCGCACCACGAACACATCGATGTCGCTTCCCTCAGTCATCTTTCCGGTAGCGGCAGAACCGAAGAGCGCGGCAAAGTCACAGGGCGTCGACCAGGTGTCGATCAGGTCACGCATTCGCTGCAGCACTTCGCGGCTGGCGTCAGCCAGCCCGATGATGTGTGGGGCGCACACGTGCTGCCGGTTGAGCCGGTACGTGAAGGCGCGGCCAACCTGCTCGCTGTGGAGGACACCCTGACCGGTCAATCGAACGAGTGCGTTACGGACACCAGCAACAGAATGAGACCCGATGAGGCCGTGCACCTGCGGTGGGGTGAACGAAGCGTCGGCTCGGGCCAGCACCGCAAGGACGTCCCCATCGATCGTCGGGGTCACCGCTAGGAACGGTCGACTCAAGATCATGCGTAACATGGTACACCTATACCAATAATTATCCACATATGTGGAGTTTGGTCGACAACAGCTGCCACTATCGGTGGGGGTGAACTTCAGCGCCTCATCTGACGGACAGTTCTTCCGGCTGCTAGCAGGGTGCTGAAAATGCGGGTCTCGGCCGGAATCGGGGTCTGACCGGTATCGGTTCCGTTGTCGGTTCGGTTTTGCCGGCTGTTTCGGGGGCCCGGGATGGCCGGTTGATGGCTCGCTTCGGCCGGGTTGGGGTTCTGGTGGCACCGGTTGGTGCCGGTCAGGACCCGCTGATCCGGCCGGGTGGGGGTCGTGCTGCTGGGTTCATCAGGCGGCGGCTGTGTCGAGGGCGGTGATCCGGATCAGGTTGTAGACCGCGGTGGACATTTTGAACCATGCCCGGTTGCGGTCCTGGCCGATGTATCTGAGCTTCCGTCCGGCTCCGACGGTTTTGACCCACCCGAACGGTTCCTCCACCCGTTTGCGTTTCCGTTGGCTCGCTTCGTAGCCGGCATGCCGGGTGGTTCGCCCATCGATCGCCGACCGGCGATTCGAGGTGTTCTGGGCGACGTGCGGTGTGAACCCCGCAGCCCGCACATCGGCGACGAGCACGTTGTCGTAGTTCTTGTCACCGCGACGGTCCGCCGTCGTTTCCGTTTCGGGGAGCCGCCCCAACATGGTCTTCGCGCGGTCGTTCGGCATATCCGGTGGCCTGGGTCAGGTCGCGTCGACGATCAGCCCGTTGCGGTGCTCGATCAGGATGTCCCCGCATAGCAAAGGTTCGCGGCGGTGTTGTTTCGACTTCCGATACAGCATCGCTTCGGGGTCGGTCGTCGAGGCGTGGGTGGTGTTGGAGCGTTTCTGGCCGTGCAGCCCACAGCAGCGTTACGGCCCTTCTTCGGGCCCTCAACGTCGGTGTCTTCGTCGGGGTGTTTGGGTTTGAACGACTTGTGGGACGCCCGCCTCCAACAAGGTGCCGTCGACGGAGAAATGCTCCGACGACGTAGCGGCGCAGCTTCGCCTGGCGGACCACAGCGGCGAAGAACTCGTCAGCGACGTGTTGGTCTAACAGTCGTTGGCGGTTCTTGGAGAACGTCGGCGCGTTAAACGAGGGGGCGTCGATCGGGAGATCGAGGACCATTTGAACAGCATGTCGTAGTTGAGGCGTTCGCAGAACGCGCGCTCTGATCGCATCGAGTACATCGCCATCAACACCGTTGCTTTCAACAACATCTCCGGCGGGACCGACGGGCGTCCTTTGGTCGAGTACATCGCCTCGAACACCCCATCGAAGCTCGCCCAGGACCTCGTCGACGACCACCCGGATACGGCGGATCGGATGATCGGCTGGGATCAGATCCTCGGTGCTCAACGACGACAACATCGACAACTGCCGGTCAGGGTTCCACGCATAGAACCCATTTTCGCTGATCCCCACTCAAAACGCGAGCCCAGAACGGACTATTTCAGCACCCTGCTAGTCCTGGTAGGAGATCTTCAAGTTGGCCATGAACGGGTCGAAATCAAAGTATCGCGATGCCGACCTTCTTCCCGACGGAATCGACGCTGACTTCGAGTCGTGGCCGCAGACCGACACCGGGATCGCTGGAGATGAGCTCACCGTCGCTGCCGATGGCTCCTACGGGCCGGTCAATGTGTGGAACCGCGCCGTTGGTCGTTGACAAGGTGGCGGAAGAGGTTGAGCGGCGGTCGTGGCTGCCGGGTCGGCATCATCAGCCAACCTGATCAGGGCCCGAATCGATGGACCCTTTGAGCACCCGAGGTCCCGACGTGTGCTTGTCGTCCGTGCCCAGGGATGCTCGTCATCTCGCATGGCTGCGCGACGAACTCGCTGAGCAGTTACAGCGGGAGCGGTGATTCACTGCGGCCCGGGCACCTACGACGTCGACGAACGGACCTCCGCTGTTCTACTCCGCACGGTGTGGAGTTGGGCAGCCCCCAAGGCAAACGGGTTGTCCGGCGGAACTCGACGAGATGACAACGCCTATTGTCATCCGTGCTGGTGGCAACTAGTGTTGTCGCTGTGGAGATCCTGGCAAGTGCTCGCAGGCTGGCATCTCCGACGACGACATCGACCATGCAATCGGCAATTGTCTTGGATGGATCAGCCATCTGATCAACCTGACTTCACCGCTGGTCGGCTGACCGCCGGGCTGCGCTCCTCCGAGATCGTCGTGCTCCAAGCAGGTGAACTGGAATACGTGATCCACGCAATGTAGGCCCGACGCAAGTACCTGAAACTGATTGGCCCTCAGGAGGTGACCCTCGATGAAGACATCCAAGCACCCAAAGAACCTCACCGAAGACGAAGCAAGTGGCAATCGTCGAAGCGTTCGACGACACCCGAGGATGGCTACGTCGTCGGTGACGGAAGTGCACTCGCCGAACTCCGCGGCTGCAGCGGCACGCCAGGAGGCCGTCGACCGAATCAACTCAGCCGCCATGCGCCCGGAGCGAGGGAGCATCGTGGGGGGTCATCGGAGCGCAGCTTGGCATGACCCGACAAGGCGCTCGCCAACGCTTCGAACGGCTTGCCAACACCGGATAAGCGTCCTCAGCGGAGGAGGCTGAGTGTGCCGGCCCCCTCCGAAACCGGCGTTTGCGGTCGCCGACGTCTGGGCTATGCGGTGTTCGGATTGGGCCGAAGTCGAGTGGCCGTCTCGGGGGTCAAGGTGTGATTCTGCGTGTCGATATGCGGTGGCTCTGGCCGAACTCGGACTGTTTGACAAGATCAATGTGTTTCAATATCTAGATGGGTAGACAAGGAGTTCGCTCAGCGTGGAGCGACATGCCGGGAGGCTGTCCGAGAGGCCGTGGACAGGATCGCGGCTCGCGGGTCATCGACGCTGTGAATCTTGAGGGCGGTTTCTCGCCTGGTCCGGCTGCCCGGTGCAGCTTGTCGGATGGTCGAGTCGTCTTCGTCAAGGCGGCGGCATTGACCTCAACCCCGTGTCGCCTGAGATGCATCGGAGGGACAGATCCTCGCTGGGCTCGGGGAGGATGTACCTGCTCGAACCTCATTGGTGTGTTCGACGACGGCGATTGGGTCCGCTCGTCATCGAGTGGGTCGACGGCGCAATGCCGATGGCGCCGCTCGGCCACGGCGATGTCGACCTCCTGGGTCTCGTGGAGGCGCCTCCGTCGAAGGCGGAGAAGCCCTGCAGTCATGCTCGGATGCACATCCCGGACTGTTCGGGCATTGGCAACAGCGTCGACGAACCCATCGATGGCCTCGACGCCTGGTCGCGTCGCTATCTCGAGCGCCTGGCCGAACTCGAAGTTGCTGTCGCTGATGCCATCCGCGGCGACTGCCTCATTCACCTCGACCTTCGCAGCGACAACGTCATCTTCTCGTCCGCCAGGCCCGAGCATGATGTCGTCGTCGATTGGCAGGCGTCTGTAGGCGCGCCTTGGATTGACTTGGTCGGTCTGCTGCTGGCGCTCGAACTCGACGGTGGCCCGACACCAGAGGAGGTGTTGCGCACCACCCGTGGGCAGGGCTGCCGACCCAGACTCCGTCACAGCCTTCGTCGCATCGATCGCTGGCTACTTCACCAGGATGTCGCTCTTGGCCCCACCACCGGCCTGCCAACAGTCCGCCCGTTCCAGGCTGCGCAAGGTCGGATCGCCCGCACCGTTGGATGCGCGAGTCGCCGAGGTTGGAGGGCCGACGACATGTCTGGTGATCGGTCACTCAGAGAGCCGGCGAATACCAAGTGCGCTGCTTGGGCCGATACCGGGCAGGCTGGGCCGCCAGTCGTGGCGATATCGAGTGCCCCCAAACCTCACTTTCGCCACGGTCAGGGATCATGAGAGCCGAGCGTTCTGAGGCGGCCGGGGGGCTAGTGCGGAGGCAGATGAACCGAGGAGGAGCCACCCCGGCGGCGCGTGGACGGCTCAGCCGTACCAGGTGCTGCAGAACTGCCCCAAGGGTGTGATACCCGGACATGACGGGCGTGAAACTCGCTCATCACGGCTTCGGCACGCTGGTCGTTCTCCTTCGGGATGTAGAGCCGGCGTCGGTGGACGAACGCGCTGCCATGTCGGCCAACTGCGTCATGGCGCTCAGCTAGGAGTCCACCAAATGGGCTGCGTCAGAACACGGTCGAGCACCTGGCGGCGGTAGCCGCGGTTTCGTGGCGTTGCCAGTCGTTGACGAGCACCTTCAGGCGCAGGCCTGTTGGTGTTGCTCGTCGGCGATGACAAGGCTAACTCCTTCCCTCGCGGAGCCGCTCGTTGAGTGCTCAAGCAGGTCGGCGGAACATCCAGTGGTAGATGTCGCGCCGCGCCTCGCGTGAACGGACTTCAGGTCGGCGCACCTGATGATGATGCCGTGTCCGAGCTCTGGGATCGCTTGAAGCGCTCGACGCATGAGGATGATGGCGTCCTCCAGCCCGACTCCTTCCCAGTCCCCCTTCTGTTGGAGCATCTCGTAGCCGTGAAACTCAAGGCCGTAGCCGCTGCGAGCGCCGGCGTAGATGGCGTCTCGTCGAAGGCGTTCGAGACCTTCTGGAACCCGACGACATGGGCGCCGTCGGCAAGCACTCCAAGGTGGACATGCCAGACGCCGGTCTGGATGGGCTCGTCGATGTGGAACAGCAGCGTCACAGGGTCGACGAAGCTACTGGCGCCCGAACGGTTGAGCTTCCTCACCCGTGGCGACGGGCGTTTCGCATTTCAGCCGGATCCCCCAACCGGCCGGCCGCGAAACAAACGCAGCCTCCTGCCGCCATCGCGCTCAGCTGCGGAGCGTCTGACGGCGTTGTCACACCCTTGATGCGAAACTGTTGCGTGCTCACGATTCTTGTCACGACTCTCGTTGCCGCAGCCGTCGGCGCAATCGCATCCCTCGCCGTCAACGCCGTTCAGTGGCGGCGCGACGACAAGCTGAGATGGGACCCTGAGAGGCGCACCGCGTACGAACGGTTCCTCACGGCAATAGACCGGTGGGAGGATCTCGACCACCATGCAGCAATGAAGGGGGAGCTCGAAGAGTGGTTCGATGCGCCCCCTGAGGACTGGCTCGAACGGCTCACCGGATTGAACGCCTCGACTCGACTTCGTCCTCGCGTCAACGCTGCTGCGACCGAGGCCCGATCGCCTCACTGAGCTCGAGTTGATCGGCTCCGAAACGGTCATCGATCAGGCAAAGGCTCTCACTGACGCGATGCACAACCGTGCGATGTTCGTTACACCTCACCGCCGACGCGACTGCGGCGGTGCGTCCGAGGATCTCAACACCGCGGTCGACCAATACAACACCGCCCGCTCCGAGTACGTCGCCGCGGTTCGGGTCGAGCTCGGCACGAACTGACTTCGGCGGACACCGCACCCGAACCTGCCCCCCTACCGCCGGATCGGGGCACACATTTCGCTCAGCGATGTCCCTCAAGTGGCCGCTCGGTAACCGGCGTTACGAGCGACCAGATCGCTCGGTATCGCTAACGGCAGTGGACGAACCGGTTTGATCCTAGACGACCTCGAATTGGCAGCGTGTGCCGGGGGCGTTGGCGAGGCGTCGGTCGGCCGTCGCAAGTGGACAGTCCAAGGCTTCGGCGAGAGCGATGTAGCAGGAGTCGTAGGCGGACACATTATAGCGTACCTCCCATCCCGCCGCAGCAGCGGTGCGTTGGGGTAGACAACAAGAGGAAGGTCAACAAGTCCCGCAGGGGTTGTTCTCCGCCTGCTCCTTGGTCAAGTAGTCATTCGCCAGCTGCCGACGAAACACCGACATGGTTTCCAGCGGGTAGGTCGGGCGCAACAAGCGATTGGCCTTGGATTCGTTGACGGCACGGTCTCCATCTGGCCCGCCGTCCGCGACAGCTGGGGCGATCACAAACATCAACGACGAGCACTTCGTCCTCGAGAGCGGCTACCGCGTCGGCCTTCGACAACCGACCTTTCGATCGGCTCTCGATTCTCTCGAACACGTCTTCGATCGTCGGAGTGGACACGATCGAGGCCAGCTGGGCCGACAAGTACTGCTGCAACGACTGGCCCGCCTGCTCAGCTCGTCGAACGAGTTCGCTGTGGACGTCATTGGGTACCTCCCGGATCTGGACGTTTGCCATGCATGCATTGTACATGCATAGCGCCGTGTCAGGGAACCAGCCGCAGCGGCTCTGTTCGCGTCCACTACCGCAGGTGGATCGACCCACCCGGAAAGCCGACGAAGAGGAGGCTCTTCCACGCCGCACCTCCGACGAACTGTTGCGAGTCGGGTCGCGCTCGCAGCGCCTTACAACACCCACGCTCGGCGGAGCCGGAACGGTCTTGGGCAGGTCGGTGTCATGGCGTGGTCAGGCCAACCACAAGGTGGGCGGAGCGGCGGTGCGGCTTTGGGGTCGCCCGGTCAGCAACCGCGGTGGTTCGCAGGCGCTGTCGAAGGGCGGTCCCGGGGCTGCTGGGCGATCAGGTCTTGATCCAGGTCGCAGGCGCTGACGCCACGTGCGGAGGGCCATCGAGGAACTGCTCGACCGCCGTTGAATACTCGATGTACTCGGCGGTGTGGAGGAACGCTGCAGCGTCCTCGGCTGTCCGGTACAACTGGAATGCGCGGATCACGTCCGGCTCGTCAGCGGGGAGTGCATACACATACACCAGGTGGTTTGAATTGGCCTCGATTGCCGGCTTCATGATTCGGTCCCACACCTCCTCGGCGCTGGACCGCTGCCCTGACTTGGTGCGGTGGGTGATGAATACGGCGTGAGCGGTCATGGATGAGGTCTACCCGACCGTTTTCATGGCTGCGCCCGATTCCGGAGTACCCGGCGACGTTGCATGCGGTGCCGGGACTTCGATACTGCAGGTGAAGGTGTCGGGTGGCGGTCACAGATTCGGTCGCTTGAGCGCAGCGCGAAGGCCTTGAGCACGCGAACGGCTCAAAGCGTCGAAGCACTGGCGTCCCGCCAGCCGCGCGAGGAGCGATCGTGGGTGAGACGATTCGTAGATGGAGCCCTCGGCGAGCCGACCAACGATGCCTGGCTACGGGGTGTTGTCGGCGCACGAAGGATCGGGGTTGCTTGAGTGGCGATGGGCAGCAAGTCGGCTCGAGTCATCGCATGACTACTGGCTTGCCACGGTCCGCCCCGACGGCCGCCCCCACAACACTCCCGTATGGGGCGTGTACTTCGATCGGCGCCTGTGGTTCTCCTGTGGAACCGAGTCACGCAAGGTGGCGAACCTCCGCTTGAACCCGGCGGTGGCGGTCTCCACCGATCTGGCGTTTACTCCCGTTCTCGTCGAAGGCCGGGCAGAGGAGGTCTCCCATCGGGATTCGGTTGCCCGCTTCGCTGAACGGATGGATGCCAAGTATGAGACTGGCTACGGCGTCGAGTTCTATTCGTCCAACGCGACGATCGTGGTGACGCCGTCGAAGGTCATCGGCATCGACGGAGCCGACTTCGTCGGGTCGCCCACCCGGTGGGTGTTCCCGAACGAGCCGCCTGCGCGGAGCGACGGTTCTGACGGCTAAGCCACACCTACGCAGTACCGGATCTACCCAGCTGACTTTCTGAGAGGCCTCCGCGACGAATTGCCGGACGGCCGTCGATGCTCAGTTCGGCGAGGCACCGTAGGGGTCAGTCTTCACCCGGGGCAGCTTCTGCCATGTCTCCTGATCGCTGCGAACCGGACGCAAGCCTCGTTGGCGTCACAGTGGGTGTCCCGTGGTCGAGTCGATGTGGTCCGGGACCGCGCCGACATGATCGCCCGTGGTCGAGGTACCTGCGGGTTCGAACATGAGGATCGAACCGCCCGGCGACGATGGCCGATGCTCGGTTCCCCGTGGCACGACGAACGTGTCGCCCTGGTGTAACTCGACTACCCGCTCGGAACCCTCACCATCTCGGATGGCGACGTCGAAGCGTCCGTCGAGGACGAGGAAGAACTCGTCGGTGTCGTCGTGGCGGTGCCAGACGTGCTCGCCGAGTGTGTGCGCGATCCTCACCTCGTAGTCGTTCATAGTGGCCACGATGCGGGGGCTGTAGACGTCGTTGAACGAGGCGAGAGCCGTGGTCAGATTGATCGGGTCGTTGAGTGTCATGGGGCAAGTCTCGACGGTCGCCGCACGGGGTGGCTTGTACGTTGTTGACGTGGACGAGCCGCTTCCCAACCGGCGTCGAGTTCACGCTTGGCGTCCGAACGTCGGCAACCCGCCCCTGGCGCGTCCGGCTTCACCAAGCGGGTTCTGTACCTCGACGCGTCGTTCCTCACCCACTCGCTGATCGGCGCAGCCGTCGACCAAACCAACGTCGACGACCCGGGCCTGCGACGAGAATTCGCGGCGTTCCACCACGACCTCGCCGGTGCGATGGATCCGATGGCTGCCGAGGCGTCGCTTGCCCTGATCCGCGAACGCGTCACCCAGCACCTCGAAGCGGACCTCGAAGGCCAGGTCCGACCGGAGACGGGGGTGGCCCACCCGCTGCGAGCGCTCCTCGATGCGAGCTCCGTCGCCCCGATCACCCTGACCGAAGCCGCTGAACTGCTCGACCGATCCAAACCCCACCTCATTCGGAGTTTCACAGCGGCGTTCGGCCTGGCCCCACACCGCTACGTCATCGCCAAGCGGGTGGAGAGCGCACGGAAGCTGCTCCTCGACGGAATGCCGCCCTCCGAATCAGCCGTGAGCGCCGGGTTTACGACCAGTCACACCTCACCCGGCACTTCAAACGCCACACGTCGATCCCACCGGCCCGTTACGCAGCCGGCGGCTCCGGTAGCGGTGTTCGCAGCGGCGATCTGACCGCTCCCACCCCACCGGTCGGGTGATCCCGCAGATCCGGGACCCGGACCGCTCACAACGCGATCGTTCCCCCTTCGGACACACCGAGCGCACGCCTCACGCGTGGTCAGCCTCCGCGGGGAGATGACAAACGGCTTCGACGTTGTTTCCGCTGGGATCGCGAATGAAGGCCCCGTAGTAGTTGGGGTGGTATTCAGGCCAGACCCTTGGTTCGTGGAGGGGCTCGGCCCCTGCGCTGACGCCCGCCTCGAAGAACCGGTCCACAGCGGCCCGGTCCGGCGCGCTGAACGCGATGTGTGCTTCTCGGAATCCGTTCCCGGTTGTGGCTGGGCCGATCCAGAAGTCGGGCATCGGTGGCACGCCGTAGCCGATCGTGGGGCCTGGATACTCGAGGATCCGTTCGCCCCCGATCGTCGACAGGACGGCGTCGTAGAAGGCTGCGCTCGCCGCAACGTCGGTGCATTGGATGGACAGGTGATCAAGCATCGCTGGACTCCTCGCTTCCGACATCTTCGGGACACCAAGCAGGTTGCTCGACACCCTCGGCCGTCGCAAGCGACCCCTTCCAGACCACGGGCGTCACCGCAGCGACCTTTGGTTGACGGGACGTTTGTCCCTACAGGCTGGGTCGTCGCGGGTTCAGGATGGGGAGGAGGCGGAGGCACCATGTCGATTGAGACCCAAAACACCGAGGCCGACGGTCCCGACCGGAGCGTGCTTAGGGCGAGGACGTCCACTCCGAACTACACCACCAGACGGGACTCGATCCCGAACGATCGGCGACAGCGGGCCGCTGGGGCTCGCAAAACCGGAACCCGCTGGTTGTCGCCGATATCGCGCGATCCTCGGATTCGCTTCGGCGTCGCAGCGGGTGTGGGCGCGCTGTGGGGGCTGATCGCCGGCAGGTGGACCCCACGAGGGCCGCTGACCTCGGGCGAGGCGATCTGGTCGATCGTGATCAGCCTCGTCGTGGGCGCCGTCGCCGGGCTGGTGGCGCGGTCGCGTTGGGCGTTGGCGCTTGCACCGGTCGGGTTCCTGGTGGTGTTTGAGATCACACGCCTCGGGGCCGACGGGCCGATGGTTGATGGGCTTCACTTCGGATTCCTCGGCATGGTCGCCTTCGTCACCGGCCGCTGCGTTCATGCGCTGCTGTCGCTGATGCCGATGCTGCTGGGGGTCGTACTCGGTGCCGGCGCGGCTCGAACGATCGACCCCGGCCCGTCGACGAGGGCTTCCAGCGTCGCACGAGTCGGCCGACGCAGCATCGCTGTGCTCGCCACGGTGGGCTTGGTCGCGCTGACGGTGGCGTTGGTGCGACCCGCTCGGACGGCGGAGATCGTCGACGCAGACGGCAAACCTGTGGCCGACTCGATCGCCGAGCTCACGTCTGTCGACGTCAACGGTCACAACCTGGGCATGATGATCCGCGGCCACAACGTCGACAATCCGGTGCTGTTGTTCCTCGCCGGTGGACCCGGCGGCAGCGAGTTCGGAGCGATGCGGCGACACCTCCCCGAACTGGAGAAGCACTTCACCGTGGCGACGTGGGATCAGCGCGGGTCGGGCACGTCGTATCCCGAACTCGACCCAACCAGCACAATCACACTCGACGGCTACGTGGAGGACACCGTCGCCGTCACCAACTACCTGCGGGAACGGTTCGGTCAGGATCGGATCTATCTCGCGGGCCAGTCGTGGGGGACGACGCTCGGCGTGCTCGCCGTGCAACAGCGCCCGGCGCTGTATCGAGCGTTCATCGGCACGGGACAGATGGTCAGCCAACGCGAGACCGACAAGATCTTCTACGACGACGCCCTCGCCTGGGCGCGGGAGACCGGCAAGGACGGATTGGTCGACCAACTCGAGTCCAACGGCCCTCCCCCGTACGACGACATCACGATGTACGAAACCTCGCTGGCCAACGAACAGGACGTGTACGCCTACGACCACTCTGCGAACTCCGAGGGCGAAGCGCAGATGTCGGAGAACCTGTTCGTCGAGGAATACCCGCTCATCGACCAGGTCCACGCGCTGGGTGCGTTCCTGGACACCTTCGCAGCCCTCTACCCGCAGCTGCAGCACCTCGACTTTCGCGACAGTGCAACCACCTTCGAGGTGCCGATGTTCTTCGTGCAGGGCGCCAACGAGGCCGACGGGCGCGCCGAGCCGTTCGAGGACTGGTATCCGATGATCGACGCCCCGATCAAGGACCTCGAGGTGCTGGCCACGTCGGGGCATCGACCGCTGTGGGAGCAGCCCGACGAGTTCGTCGACTACATGGTCGACACCGTCCTCGATCAAACGAACGGCCGATAGCCAACAGCGCTTCCCCACCGACGACACACCCAACCGGGAGGGGCCCGACCGGCTCGGGCCAGGGTGCCATGGGTTGATCCGAGGAGGCGCCGGGCAATACTACAGTCGTGGCTGTAGTATCAGGCGATGACCTTGCTGGGTGTTCAGCTGCACGAGGCCGCGTTGGAGCGTCTCGGCCGCGCCCTCGCCGACGACTCCCGCCGGCGAATCCTGATGGAGCTGCTCGAGGGGCCCGCCTACCCGGCCGAGTTGGCCGAGGCGCTGGAACTGGGCAAGGCCAACACGAGCAACCATCTGTCGTGTCTGCGCGGCTGCGGGCTGGTGGTCGCCGAGCCGGAGGGCCGTCGCGTCCGCTACGAACTGGCCGACGAACGCCTGGCCGTGGCGCTGCGGGCGCTCGCCGACGTGGTGCTCTCGATCGATCCCGACTGTTCCCACACGTCATGACCTCGACGACGCGGGCGACCGATCACCGGACGGCCTTGTTGCGCCGGGCGTGGTGGCTGGCGGTGTTCACGGTGGCATGGAACCTCGCCGAGGGCGGGGTGGCGATCACCGCCGCTGCGCTGGCGGGCAGTCGGGCCTTGGTCGGCTTCGGTGTGGATTCCTTCGTCGAGTCCGCGTCCGCCACCGTGCTGATCTGGCGGCTGAGCGTCGAACGACGATCCCCGGAGCGCGCCGAGCACGTCGAACAGCGCGCGCTCCGGATCATCGGCGTCACGTTCCTTGCGTTGGCGACGCTCGTGGGTATGGAGTCGTTTCGTTCGCTCCTGGCGGGCGAGCAACCCGACGTCAGCTGGACCGGAATCGTGCTCACCGTCGTGTCGCTGATCGTGATGCCGGTGCTCGCCCGCGAGAAGCGGCGGGTCGGCGGCGCGCTTGGCTCCCGCTCGGTCGAGGCGGACAGTCAACAGACCCAGGCCTGCGTCTACCTGTCCGCGGTCGTGCTGGCGGGGCTGGCGGCGAACGCTGCCTTCGGCTGGTGGTGGGCCGACCCGGTCGCCGCGCTGGGTGTCGTGGTCTTCCTCGTTCGTGAGGGGCGCGAGGCGCTCCAGGCCGAGCACGTCGACGACTGCTGTTGAGCCCCGCGCCTCCTCGCCTGGAGCCCGCCCCGAGCCGTCCACACGCAACCACCCTCGGCGTTGAAGCGAGCGCTCTCTGGCCCGACAACCCTGCACCACTCCGGACTCGGGGACGGCGTTGGTCCGATTGGCCAGGCCGGCAACGCAAGGCCGGGCGGGCCTAAGGTCGATGCCTCCGGGATGCGTGGAGGCACCAGTGGCAGTGCAATGGGGATGGACTCGTCGAACGAGGGGGCTCGGGCTGTCGGCCCTCGCGGTGTGCCTGCTGGCCGTCGGATGCTCCGATGCGTCGGAGGCGGAGACCGAGTCGGAATCGCCGGCGACCTCGGGCGTTGACATCTACGCGTTCGCGAACGGCTGCTATTTGCTCGCGGACGCCGACAGCGGCAATGGCGTCGGGGCCGCCGACGACGCCTGGGCGGTCGGCGCCTCCGACGAGACGCCCTTCCGCATGCAGGCGACCGCCCTGGGCAGCTATCTGCTGTACGGGCCCGGGGGCCGGATGATCGCCGCGGACGGCGACGATGCGGTGGCCGCCACTGATGAACCGGGGCCGCTCGCCGATTGGGAGGTCACCGCGCATGACGAGACGCTGTCGTTCTCGAACGTCGAGACCGGCAAGGCGCTTGCCCTGGAAGGTGACGAGCTGGTCCAGGCCGAGGACGAAGCCGGGAGTTGGGAACTCGACGAGGCGTCCGGCTGCGACGACTTTCCCGACATCGATCCCGGCACCGAGGGCGAGCCGCTCACCGGCGACGTCGACGAACCCGTTCGGGGCTTCCTCGACGCCCACACCCACTACAGCGCCTTCCGGTTCTTCGGCGGCAAGTTCCACTGCGGTAGGCCGTGGAGCCCCTACGGGGTCACCGTCGCATTGAAGGACTGCGAGAACCACGCCGACGGCGAGGTGGGCGCCATCGCCGAGAGCATGTTCAGCAAGGGATCGTTCGACGACTCCCACGCACAGGACGGTTGGCCGACGTTCGGGGGCTGGCCGGGGCCGGACTCCCTCACCCACGAGGGCACCTACTGGCGATGGATCGAACGGGCATGGCGCGGCGGGCTCCGGGTGTCGGTGAACCATCTGGTGGACAACCGGGCGCTGTGTGAGCTCTACCCGGTGGTCGACGTGGACGAATGCAACGACATGGCCAGCATCCGGCAGCAGGCGGTCGACATGGCCGACCTACAGGACTACATCGACGCCCAGTCCGGCGGACCGGGGAAGGGCTTCTTCCGGCTCGTGACCTCTCCGGAGGAGGCCAGGAAGGTCATCGCCGAGGGCAAGCTTGCGGTCGTGCTGGGCATCGAGGTGTCGGAGGTGCTCGACTGCGGGCTGAGCGACGGCGAGCCCCAGTGTGACGCTGCACAGGTGGACGAGGGGCTCGATGAGCTCCACGAACTGGGCGTCCGGTCCGTGTTTCCCGTTCACAAGTTCGACAACGCACTCGGCGGCACCACCTACGACCCGGGTGTCTCCGGGCTGATCGTCAACGCCGGCAATCAGTACGTCACCGGGGAATGGTGGGCGCCGGAACCCTGCGAGCCAGGAGCGATTCCCGACAACGAGGTGATGAGCCCGCAGGGCACCCTGACGGCCTTCGTCGATCCGCTCCGGGATGTGTTCGGCGATCGAATCGACCCCATCACCCAGAGCAACCCGCCGACCTATCCCCCCGGGCCTCACTGCAACCCCCGGGGGCTGACGGCCCTGGGGCGGCGAACCATCGAGGGGCTGGCCGACCGCGGCATGATCGTGGAGACCGACCACCTGAGCACCGCCGCCCGCAGCGAGGCGCTGGAGATTCTCGAGGCACGCGGGTACTCCGGGCTGATCACGAGCCACGGATGGGGCGACCCGGAGGCACAGTCCCGCCTGGTCAAACTCGGCGGCGTGGTGTCGCCCTACGCGTCGACGTTGCCCGGATTCGTCGGCAGCTGGAGGCGGGCGAAGGCCGAGGCGCCCGAGGAGTTCCTCTTTGGCATCGGGTTTGGCACCGACACCAACGGAATCGGCAACCAGCCCCGGCCCCGCCAGGACAACGAGAACGACCCGGTGGAGTACCCGTACACCACGTTCGACGGGGGAACCACGATGAATCAGCAGGTGTCGGGGGAGCGGACCTACGACGTCAACATCGACGGCGTCGCCCACTACGGGCTGTTCCCCGATTGGATCGAGGACATGCGCTCATTGGGTGGGGACGAGATCGTGGACGACCTGGCCCAGGGTGCCGAGGCCTACCTTCAGATGTGGGAGCGGGCCGAGGCCGCTGCGGAGTAACCCGCCGGAGCGTTCACCCCATCAGGGCGACGAAGACCGCCGCCCCCAGCTCGTCCATCGGGAACGGTTTGAGCAGCACGGTCCTGGCGCCGAAGGAGAGGAACTCGGCGTGCACCGTGGGCTCGGTCGAGCGGGTGCAGACCACGACGGGCAGCGCACAGGAGGCAATGAAGGAAGCGGTCGGCTGATCCAGGCGGTCGGCATCGAGCACCACGGCGTCGTAGCCGACCGCGTTCAGGCGGTCGCCGTGCGACGACGTGGACTCCACCCGGTCGACGCGATGGCCGCCCGCCTCGAGAAACAGCGTCAATGCGGTGGCCAGGTCGGGGTCGGGCTCGATGAGCAGCACCTGCGGGAGTCGGTTTGGGGGAGGGTGGGTCGCCATCGGTCGATCATGCGCCCCGGACTTGAAGCCGCCCTGAGGTGGTGCTGAGCATCGACTGAGAATCCCGGCTGCGATGCCGGACGCGGGCCGACCGGGGTTTCCGGCCCTCGATCCCACGTACCCTGACGTCGATGCTTGAGACCCCCGGTCGACTCCGTCGACTCGCCGAGGAACTGGAGGAGGTGGGTGTCGACCTGGGCGGAGTCGAACGGGACGCCCTCGTCGAAGAGGTCGACCGGGCCCTCCGCCCGCCGGTGCACGAACGCCGGATCCCCAGCTCCGGCTCGATCGTGCACCCGAGGACCGCGCCCGAGCTCTGGGTCCGGGAAACCGGGCTGGTGATCACGCGGGCGTCCGCCGAGGGCCAACCGATCGACGCGGCCCGACGGTTCGCCGACGGGCTCTCCAGCTGGCTCGTGCGGAGCCCGGACGGACCGATCGAGTGGCTGGTGTTCAACCGCCCGGCCGGGTCCGAACGCGACCTCGGCGTGATCGCCCGGGCCACCGGCGCCACCATCGTGCAGCGCCACCCCGACGGACTCGTCCGGGTGGTTGGCGCCACGGGGGTCCTGCGGTGGGACGGCTACGGCTGGCACCACGAATCGCCGATCGACAGTTGGATCGACGTGGTCCACTCCTGCGGGGATCCGCACGACATCGCCATCACGCGCGATCTGCTCGACTTCGCGGTGCACGACCTGGGCGCCAACGGCATCGGCGCACTGCTCGTCTATCGCGACACCGAGACCAGCGGTCCCGACGTCGACCACAAGCTGCCCGTTCCACCCCCGATTCGTATCGACCGGCCCACCGACCTGGCCCCGCTGCGCCACGCCCTCGCCCAGATCGACGGGGCGGCCGTGTTTGGTCCCGACGGCGTGCTTCGGCAGCTGGGCGTGCACCTGATGCCGAGCGACGAGGCGGCCCGCACGGTCGACGGATTCCGGGGCACCCGCCACACGTCGGGCCTGCGGTACTCCTACGACGACCCGGCCGCCACCGTGATCACCGTGAGCGAGGACGGCCCGGTTGCCGTGTTCCGGCGCGGGGCCATCCTGGGGCGATCCCACCCCGTCGTGTGAGTCCGGCCGGTGCTGCGACCGGGACCGTTCAGGCGAGGGCCCTGAGGAGCTCCTCGACGGCGTCACCCGCAACGCCGGCCCCGTGACCGCCGCCCTGCACGAACACGGCGACCGCCACGTCGTCCTGAGCGGCGATCATCCACGAGTCGACGCGGGCGTCGTCGCCGTCGCCCGCCTCGGCGGAACCGGTTTTGGCGTGCACGGGTGCGCCGGGAACGTCGGCCAGCAGGTTGGCGGTGCCTCCCGTGACCACCGAGGCCATCAGCCCCTGGAGAACCTCGGCCTCGTCGGTGGTCAACGGCACCGCCGGTTCGGCCGGGCCGGACTCGGCGGTGATGTCGGCCGGTCCGGTCACGAGTGTCGGGGTCACCGTCGTACCGGCCTGAATCGAGGCGGCGACGGTGGCCATGGCCAGCGGTGACGCAAGCACCTCGCCCTGTCCGATCAGCGACGCAGCAAACCCGGTGCCCGAGGCGTCGTCCGGGTAGCTCCCAAGGAATCCGGCCGCAGCGTTGGGGGCCTCCCGGTTCAGGCCGAGCGCCTCGGCCGCCTCGGCCATGTCGCCGGCCGTCAGACGGTCGGTCGAGTTGACCAGCGCGGTGTTGCACGACTGGGCGATCGCCTCGGTCAGGGTGATGTCGCCGAGCGAGGCTGCGGGATAGCCGGGGTAGTTGCTGATCGTGTAGCCGTCGACGGTGGCCTCCGGCGTGCACGACACGGTGTCGTCCGGGCCGACGCCGGAGCGAAGCAGGGCGAGCGCGGTGACCACCTTATAGGTGGAACCGGGAGCTACCGAGGCGAGCATCGCGGTGTTGAGGCCCTCGCTGCCGGGCCCACTGGCGGCGGCGAGCACCTCGCCGGTGGAGGGGCGCAGCACCACCATCCCGGAGGGTGCCGGGATGTCCACCAGCGCCGCCTCGGCGGCCTCCTGCACCGGAACCTCGAGTGACAGCTCCAAGGCTTGGCCGTACGTGGCAGGTCGTTCATACAACACGACCTCGTCCCCGGAGTCGAGCGACTCGATCACCTGGAGGCCGGGGTCACCGGCCAGGACGGCGTCGTAGGTCTGCTGCAACCCGGAGAGCCCGGTGACGTCCCCGGCCGCAACCCGACCCTCCGATTCGTCGATGACGTCCTTGGTCGCCGGCCCGGAGCTGCCGAGCACGGCCCGGGCGAAGTCGGCCGTCGGGGCGAGGGGAATCTCGTCCGGCAGCGCGACGCCGCCCGGCACGCCGCCCACGGCGTCGACGTCCACCTCGTCGGAGCCCTGGCGCACGACGATCGCCTCGACGAACGCCTTCGGACCTGCGGCGATCACCCGGTCGGCAAAGGCGGCGGGGTCGTCGTCACCGGCGAGGGTGGCAACCGCCTCGGCGCTGGAGCGGAGGGCGGCCTCGTCGGCGTCCTCCAGCAGGGTCTTGTCGATTCCCACCCGGAACACCGCCCGGTCGGTGACCAGCTCGGTTCCGCCGCCTCCCAGCACGTCGCCCCGTGCTCCGGTGGTCCGCTTGACCGCCAGCGACCCGCCGGGACGAAGGCCCTCGGCGACCACGGAGCGGTCGGAGACGGTGGACCACGTGCCGTCCTCTTCGAGGATCAGCCGGGCGGAGACGGGGTAGATCCAGTCCGGGGTGTCGTCGCGGTCCAGGTCCCAGGACCACTCGAGCGCAACGTCGGCCACCTCCCGACCGTCGTCGTCCTCGGCCACCTCCGACACGCTCGTCACCTCGACCGTTCGGGGCAGTTCGGACAGGTCCCCGAGCGCTGCGTCGAGGTCGACGGTTGCGCCGTCGGCCCACCGGGCCTCGCCCGGCTCCCCGGTTTCCAGGGCCTGGGCCAAGGCCTCCGCCTGAGGCGCCGGGTCCGCGGTGGTGGCGCAACCCGACAGGCCAAGCGCGACCAGTGCAACCGCCGCACTCACGGCCGCTGGAGCGGGTCGATGGATCAGCGGGTTCATCATGTTGAACCCTACGGGAGCCGCCCGCTTGCGACCGTGCCGGGGGTGGGCGTCGGCCGATCGGGCGAGACACGTGTGACCAGCCGGAGTGACGCATGTTTCGTTTGTACTCAGGTCACCCCGTGGTACTTCACCATCATGAATGCATCCTCTGCACGCACGACTACTCTTGATCGCCGTCTCGACGGCGTGGAGGAGCGCCTTCCGGCGCTCCCGGCCAGCCTGTTTGCCATGCAGCGATCGGTGGCCTGCGCCGCTGGGCGCACCGCCGCATCGGGAGCGAAGCTGGTGGCCGACGCCGCCAAATCGCTGTTCAGCACCGGGTCGGCGGCGGCGGGGACGGTCGCCGGGCAAACCCTGCGAGCCGTGGAGGACACCAGCGAAACGGCGGAGAACGCCGCTCGGACCGTATCCGGGCAGCTGAAGCAGGCGGTGGACGCCACCGTCGACACCGCGGGTGACCGTGCCCGTACCGTGACGGAGCAGACCCGGGCGCAGGCCAAGCGGGTCACCGGAGCGGCGGCGACGGACGTGAAGACCGCAACCGGGCAGGCCCGGGCGCAAAGTCGACGGGTGGCCAAGGCGACCGGGACAACCGCCAAGACGCTGCGTTCCAAGGCGGGCGACGCCCTGGAGGACGCCGCCGACATCATCACCGACTCCGCCAACCTCGTGGCCGATCGAGTGGACGGCGTCTCCCAGGATCGGGGCTACGAGAACTGGACCCGCGCCGAGCTGTACGACCGAACCCAGGAGCTGAACATGACGGGCTGTTCCCGGATGACCAAGCGTGAGCTGATCGCCGCCCTTCGCGACTGACCGCCGTCGCCGTTGGGCCGGTGGTCGGGCTCCACCCCAACCGCGCCCCGGCCACATCGGCGGTCGTAACCTGCACGGGATGGAGGCGGCGGTGCTCAACCTGGACAACGAATTCGAGCTTCGCCGTAGCGAGCTCACCGGCTACTGCTACCGGATGCTGGGCTCGGGTGCCGAGGCCGAGGACGCTGTCCAGGAGACGATGGTGCGGGCCTGGAAGGCGGCGGACCGCTTCGAGGGCCGCTCCTCGGTGCGCACCTGGCTGTACCGGATCGCCACCAACGTCTGCATCGACATGGGCCGTGCTCCGCAGCGCCGCGCCCGTCCGATGGAACTCGGCGGTCCGTCCACGGTGGCCACCGCTCAGCTGGTGCCGCTGCCCGAGACGACGTTTGTGCAGCCCATCGCCGACGGCCGGGTGCTCGGGACCGCCGACGACCCAGCCGAGGCGGCCATCGGGCGTGACTCGATTCGGTTGGCGTTCGTCGCTGCGCTTCAACACCTGCCGCCCAGGCAACGCGCCGTGCTGATCCTCGCCGAGGTGCTCAGGTGGAGCGCCGCCGAGGTGGCGGCACTGCTCGACAGCAGCGTGGCCTCGGTCTACAGCGCGCTGCAACGGGCGAGGGCCACGCTGGCCGACCGGGACCTCGAGTCGCTGGACCCCACGCTGACGCCCGAGCACGAGGCCTTGCTCGACCACTACGTCGACGCCTTCCAGCGCTACGACATGGGTGCGCTCGCCGAGCTGTTGGCGGCCGATGCGGTCATCACGATGCCACCCCACGATCTCTGGCTTCGGGGCGCCGACCAGGTCACCGGCTGGATGGTCGGACCCGGCCATGGGTGCGCCGGGTCGAAGCTGCTCCGCGTCGAGGCCAACGGCACCGCCGCATTCGGGAGCTACAGGCCCCTTGGGCCGGGCCGGTGGGAGCCGTTTGCGCTCCAGGTGATCGAGGTGGTCAACGGTGAGATCACCGGCCACCACAACTTTCTGTACCCGGAGCTGTTCGCCGAGTTCGGGCTGCCCCCGATGCTGCCGGGCTGAAGGGCAACGGCGGACGCATCGCCGCCCGGACGCGGCGTGTCGGCTGTTCGACCCGGATCAGCCCTCGGGCTGGAAGTTCGGTACCGCGCCACGGTCGGTGGCCGGTGATCGGCTGGTTACGGGTCGAGGCCGGCGTAGACGGTGGTCCAGAAGTCGCGGACGACCGCCGGCGCCGGGTCGGGCCCGGTGAACATGTCGGTGGTGAGCACGACGCCGACCAGCGACTCGGTCGGGTCGTTTGCCCACGAGGTGCCGAGCCCACCGTCCCAGCCGTAGCTGCCGACCGTGCGGACGGGCCCGGTGCGACGCACGGTGACCCCCACCCCGAACCCCCAGCCGATCGATCCGTCGGCGCTGACACCCGAGTGTGCGCCTGCGCCCCCGAGCTGGTCGGTGGTCATCGCCTCCACCGAGGAGCGGCCGATCAGCCGGGAGCCGTCCGGCAGGCGCCCGGATGCCAGCAACATCGAGCCGAACGCCGCGAAGTCGTCGACGGTGGAGACCAGGCCGGCGGCACCCGAGGGGAACGCCGGCGGCGTCGCCCACTGCCCGTCCGGGGCGTCGTACACCGAGCGTTCGCCGTCGTCGGCTCCTGCCGAATAGCAGGTGCCCAGCCGGTCGGTCGCCGAGGTCGAGAAGCCGGTGTCGGCCATGTTGAGCGGACCGAAGATCCGCTCGTCCAGGAACCGATCCAGCGCATGGCCGGTCGCCCGGCCGATCAACACCCCGAGCACGTCGGAACCGACGTTGTAGAGCCACCGCCCGCCGGGCTGATCGATCAGCGGAAGCGTGCCCAGCCGGGAGATCCACTCGTCGGGCCGCGGCGGCCCGCCGGGTGCCGGTGGGCCGTCGCCCAGGCCGAGTTCGCCCATGGCACTCACCAGCGGTTGTGGCCACGGTGCGGTGAAGTCCATGCCGAGCCCGAGCTGGAAGGTCAGCACGTCGCGCACGGTGATCGGCCGCTCGGCGGGCACGGTCTCGCCGTCGATGGGACCGAGCGGGTCGACGAGCACCCGTCGATCGGCCAGCTCGGGAATCAGGTCGTCGATCGGGTCGTCCAGGCGCAGCCGGCACTCCTCGAGCAGGATCATCGCCGCCACCGCGGTGACGGGTTTGGTCATCGAGGCGATGCGGAAGATGCTGTCCCGCTCGACCGGAGCCGGATCGCCCCGGGTGAGCACTCCGGCGGCGCCGCAGACGACCTCGTCGTGTCGCAGGGCCATCCAGGCGACGCCGCCGACGTCGTCGCCGGCGACGTGCCGAGCCATCAGCTCGTCGAGTCGTGGTGACAGGTTGCTCGTGAATCCGGTCATATCAACCGAGACGTTACGACCGCCCGGAGCTCATCGGCGCCGATCATGGTGCATCCGTCGGTGCCCGACCCTCGGAGCCGCATTCGGGACCACCGATGAGTTCGAGGTGTGGGTACCGTCCTCTCAGGCAAACCCACCGACGAGACGAGATCAAGGAGCGATCCATGGAACTTCCCGACATCGTGACCGCCGAGCAGTGGCGGCGCGAACGCGACCAGTTGCTGGTGGACGAGAAGCTGCACACACGGGCGGGGGACCGGCTGGCCGCGCGTCGTCGGCGGTTGCCGATGGTCGAGTTCGACGCCTCGTCCCGCTTCGAGGGTGCCGCAGGCGAGACCACGTTGCTGGAGCTGTTCGAGGGGCGGACACAACTCATCGCCTACCACGCCATGCTGGATCCGGGCGCCGACCCGTGCGCGGGGTGCTCGATGTTCACCGATCAGCTCCCCGAGCGCGCCCACCTTCACGCCCGGGACACCACGCTGGTGCTCACTTCGAGGGCGCCTCAGGTCGAGATTGCGGCCCTGAAGGAGCGGATGGGCTGGACGGTGCCGTGGTTCACCGTGCTCGACGAGGACTTCCACCGCGCCGCCGGGATCGAGGGATCGTTCGGTCTCAGCGTGTTCGTCCGGGACGGCGACCGGGTGTTTCGCACCTACGACACCGCCGGACGGGCGACCGAACCACTCGGCAGCGTGTGGACGCTGCTCGACCTGACACCGCTGGGCCGCCAGGAGCGCTGGGAGGACAGCCCCGCCGGTCGACCTCAGGACCCGCCGTATCAGTGGTGGCGTCTTCACGACGACTACACCGCCGAGGAACTCGCCGGGAGGTCCTGACACGCGTCCTGCCGGGGCGGGAGACCTCGTCGCCGAATTCGCCTTTCCGGAGCCCGACCCGCCGCCGGTCACCACGATCGCCTGGCGCATCGCCCACCTGCGGCCGAGGGGCCGTACGCAGCCCTGCCCATGGCCGCGCTCGTGCTGCACATCAACCGTGAGGTGATCCATCACGGAGCTGAGATCTGCCTGCTGCGGGATCTCTTCCGCCAGCGTTCCGAACGCGGATGAGGGCAGCCCGCCACCCCCTCGCCCTGTGGCATGGTGGCACGATGATCACGGGGCGAACATGAGCGGTCGAGTGCGTGGCTACCTCGGGATGTCGTTGGACGGGCGCATCGCCGGTCCCGACGACGACCTCGAGTGGCTTCACGCCTCCCGGACCCGCCGGGTGGAGGAGCCGGTCCCGGACGTCGGCGGAGCGTGGCTGACCTACGAAGCGTTCATGGCCGACATCGGGGTGCTGCTCATGGGACGCGCCACGTTCGACGTGGTGAGTGCCTTCCAGCACTGGCCCTACGGCGAGACGCCGGTGGTGGTGGCCACCAACCGTGCCCTGCCCGCCGACGTGCCGGCGACCGTCACCGCGGCCGCCGGGTCGGTCGGGGTGCTGATCGACGCGGCACGGGAACGATCGGGCGGCGGGGACGTCTACCTCGACGGCGGCCGCCTGGTGAGCGCGGCGCTGGACGCCGGCCTGCTCGACGAGCTGACCACCACGGTGCTGCCCACGGTTCGGGGGCCCGGCGTCGGGTTGTTCGAGCACCTCGGAACGCCGCGTGACCTCGACCTGGTCAACGTGGCGACCGACCCCGGCGGCGCCGTGCAGCTGACCTGGGTGCCCTAACCCGACGGTGGTTCGGCGTATCGGACGACGCGATCGGCGCGGGCGCAGCACCGGCCTCGCAGGTCGGATGCCCTCAGCCGCCGAGCGTTGCGTCGCCGACGAGGGCGCCGAACACCTCGAGGAGCTGCTCGGAGCCGACGGAAGGTTCCACGGCGTGTGACAGGGCCAGGCCGCTCTGCAGCGCCATCAGCGTTTCGGCGATGATGGAGACCTCCACCCGGGGGGTGATGTTCAGGGCGGACAGCTGCTCGGAGATCACCTCGGCCACGGCCGCTTTCGCGTCGCGATAGCGCTCCCGAAGCGTTGCGGCCACCTCGGGCGAGCGCCGCTCGATCAACGTGAACTCCGTTTCGACCAGCACCCACTCGCTGTCCGCGGTGGAGATCGACCGCAACCAGTCGGCGAAGGCGCCGAGCTTCGAGGTCATGTCGTCGCTGTGCTCCAGTGCGTCGAGCAGCGGTCGTGACTTGCGTTCGCCCCGCGCGTCACCGACCTCGAGGAACAGGGCGTGCTTCGAGGTGAAGTTGGAGTAGATCGCCCCCTTGGAGTAGCCGGCGTCCTTGGCGATCTCGCCGAGGTTGGCGCCCCGATAGCCCTTGGCCAGGAATTGGGCCTCGGCCGACCGAAGAATGGCCTGGCGGGTTGCGGCCTGGGTTTCATCCCGCGTTTGACCGCTGGGGGTGGTTGAAGGCTCACGCGAACTCACCAGCCCAGCGTAGGGCCGAACCTACGGTCGCGGCGAAGGGGAGGACACGGGCGAAGAGGGGGTTGTCGACACCCACCCAACCAGATACCGTGGGTATCTCAACTTCCAAGGAGGGCCCCGTGACCGACACGATCCCCGATGTGACGATTGCCCAGTTCGCCGGCGAGGCCGAGGCGGGCCGATTTGATGGCGACGCCGACAACCTGGAGTCGCTGATGGGGCACTCCAACACCGACGCCACCGAGCTGGTGCACCTGGTCGAGGACCACGCCGACGCGATCTTCACGTGGAACTACGCCAAGGGCGAGCGCCCGGCGCTGAACAAGCTGTACGAGAAGGCCAAGGGTGCCCAGTGGAACGGCACCACCGACCTGCCGTGGGAGACCGACGTCGACCAGGAGTTGTTCGCCCGGCAGCTCGCCGCGATGGACGCGCAGGCCCGTGAGGCCGCCAACGTCGACCTGACCGGCACCGTCTTCGAGCGCTGGACCCAGGCCGAGTGGGAGCAGCAGGCCTTCGAGGTGCAGAACTGGTCGCTGAGCCAGTTCATGCACGGCGAACAGGGCGCCCTGGTGTGCACGGCCAAGATCGTCGAGACGGTGCCGTGGATCGACGCGAAGTACTACGCGTCCACCCAGGTGATGGACGAGGCACGACACGTCGAGGTGTTCGCCCGCTACCTCGACGAGAAGATGTCCGGTCACTATCCGATCAACGCGCACCTGCGCGACCTGCTCGACGACATCGTGGCGGACAGCCGGTGGGACATGACCTACCTCGGCATGCAGATCATGGTGGAGGGCCTGGCGCTGGCCTCCTTCGGCATGGCCCACGCCCTGACCCCGTGCCCGCTGCTCAAGCAGCTGTTGCGCTACGTGATGTCGGACGAGGCCCGACACGTGGCGTTCGGGGTGCTGTCGCTGGCCGAGTACTACCAGGAGTTGTCCGAGGCCGAGATGCTCGAACGCCAGGAGTTCGCCTTCGAGGCGGCCGTGCGTATGCGCGACCGGTTCATGGCCCAGGAGGTGTGGGAGCGCATGGGGGTGCCGGTCAAGGACGCCGCCCGCATCTTCGCCTCGACCCCCGAGCAGAAGAACCAGGACCCGTTCCAGCAGCTGCTGTTCTCGAAGATCGTGCCCAACTGCAAGAAGCTGGGCCTGCTCGACGCCAACGACGGCTGGTTGCGGGAGCGCTTCGACACCCTCGGCGTGAGCCAGTTCGAGAGCTGGGCGGACACCTCCGAGGACTACGAGGTGCTCGACGAGGTCACCAAGGACCGCCAGGCGGTGTCGTAGGCGGCCGGGATCGGGGCGGCGGTCGTGGCAGGGTGGACGAACCCGATGCCAAGGAGCCACCCATGTCGGACTTCTCCCACCTCAGCGCGCTGTTTCTCAACTGCTCGCTGAAGTACGACCCCGCCGAGTCCCACACCGCCCGCCTGATGGAGCGGTGCGCAGGGATCATGCGCGCCGAGGGCGTATCGGTGGAGACCGTGCACGCGCTGGAGCACGAGATCCCGTTCGGCATGTACCCGGACATGACCGAGCACGGTCGTCCGCGCGACGACTGGCCCGGCATCCAGGCCAAGATCATGGCGGCCGACATCTTCGTGATGGGCACGCCGATCTGGCTGGGCGTGAAGTCCAGCGTGGCCACCCTGGCGGTCGAGCGGATGTACGCCTCCAGCGGGGAGACCAACGACAAGGGCCAGTACCTCTACTACGGCAAGACGGCCGGTTGCGTCGTCACCGGCAACGAGGACGGCGTCAAGGCCTGCTCGATGGAGATCCTCTACGCCATGTCGCACATCGGCTACACGATTCCACCCCAGGCCGACTGTGGATGGATCGGCGAGGTCGGCCCCGGGGCCAGCTACGGCGACCTGGTCGAGGGCACCTCGGTGCCCGCGGGCTACGACAACGACTTCACCAACAAGAACTCCACCTTCATGTCGTGGAACCTGATGCACACGGCGGCGATGCTGAAGGCCAACGGGGGGCTGCCGCTGGAGGGGAACCGCTCCGAGGACTGGCAGGAGTTCTCCAACGCCACCGAGCAACACCCCGACCCGGTTGGATAGCGCCGGCGCCGCCCGGAGATTGGTGCCGTCCGGCTAGTTTCCGGATGCCTCACCCGAGGCCGAGGGAAACGGGGAGCCCATGATTCTTGATCGTTTTCGCATCGACGGCCAGGTGGCGGTGGTGACCGGCGCCGGCCGCGGGATCGGCGCCGCCACCGCGGTGGCGCTGGCCGAGGCCGGCGCCGACGTCGTGATCTCCGCCCGCACCGAGGAGCAGCTGCGGGCCGTCGCCGATCGGATCGAGGCCGCCGGGCAACGGGCGCACGTCGTGCCGGCCGACCTCAGCGACCTCGAGGCGGTCGCGGGTTTGGCCGCCGAGGCCAAGGAGGCGCTGGGGCGGCTCGACATCGTGATCAACAACGTCGGCGGGTCGATGCCCCGGGCGTTTCTCGACACCACCCCCAACGCCTTGACCCGGGCCTTCGAATGGAACGTGGGCACCGCCCATGCCCTGACCCGGGCGGCGGTGCCGGTGATGACGGAGGACGGCGGCACCGGTGCGGTCGTCAATATCTCGTCGCTGATCGGCCGGGTGGGGGGCCGGGGGTTCGTCGCGTACGGGACCGGCAAGGGTGCGCTCACGCACTGGACCCGCATGGCCGCCGCCGACCTGGCGCCCGGCATCCGGGTGAACGCCATCGCCGTCGGCTCGATTGCCACGTCCGCCCTGGACCTCGTGATGGACGACGACGGCCTCCGGTCCACCATGGAGCGGAAGACCCCGCTGGGGCGCATCGGCGAGCCGGAGGAGATCGCCTCGGCGGCGCTGTTCCTGGCGTCGCCCGCCGGCAGCTACATCACCGGCAAGATCCTCGAGGTCGACGGCGGCGCCCAGCAGCCGCAGCTGGAGATGTAGGGCCGCAGCCCGGTGGGCGACCCCGGTCAGCGGTGGTCGTCGATCCAGCCGATCACGGTGTCCAGCACCTCGTCGGCCTCCGGTTCGTTGTGCAGCTCGTGGTAGCAGCCGGGCCAGATGCTGACCGTGCGGTCGCTCGACCCGACCCTGGAGGAGAACCGCACCGACCCGGCGGGATCGGCCAGGGTGTCGTCGCTGCCGTGCATGATCAGCACCGGGACGGTGATGGCACCGGCCTCGTCCATGGCGGCGTCCATCGCCACCGCCAGCTCCCGGGCGGTGCCGGTGGTGACCTTGCCGCGGTAGTTCAGCGGGTCGGCGTCGTAGTCGGAGCGCACCTCGGGCACCCGCGAGATGGCATCGCCGTCCAGCTGAATGGTGGGCAGGTTGGGCGCCACCCGGCCCAGCAGGTTGGCGACGGTGAGCACCGGCTTGGGCACGCTGGCCGCCGGCTGGAGCGAGGCGCCGGTGATGATCACGCCCGCAAATCGGGAGTCGTCGCGCTCGGCGAGGCGCACCGTGGCCAGCCCGCCCATCGAGTGGCCGTAGACGAACAACGGCAGGTCGGTCGGCATGTCGTCGACGATCGCCACCAGGTCGTCGACCAGTGCCGGGAAGGAGTCGACCGTGCCCCGCTCGACCCCCGTGGACCGGCCGTGGCCGCGGTGGTCCACCGACGTGACGGCGAAACCGGCGTCGCAGAACCGCTGGGCCACGTGTTCGTAGCGCCCGGAGTGCTCCGCATAGCCGTGCACCAACAGGATCTCGGCGGTGGGCGTGGTGTCGGGCGTCCAGCGGATCGTGTGCAGCGTGACGCCGCCGGTCCCTGGCCTGGTGGAGGTCTCGGTATTCACGCCGGTCAGGCTACGGCGTGGCGGGTGGGCCGCCGTCCAGCGGGGCCGTGCCAAGGTCCCGGCGGACCCGATCCAGGAACGCGGCCACCTCCCTGGGCGATCGAAGACGAATCAAGCGAGGGTGCGCCCACGACGGATCCTCCCAGGCGGCCTCGTAGCGGTCCCGGTAGGGCCGAAAGCGGGTCCAGGCCCAGCGCAGGATCGAACGGTCGGGATCCCACGACAGCACGTTGGCGAGGCGCTCCCGGTTGCCGTTCCACAGCGGCCGACGGGTGATCAGCCTCGCCAGTGTCCGGCGGACGAGGCGGGTCATCACCACCGGGCGCGAGAGATCGAGCCACACGACGGTGTCCGCCGCCGGCCACACCACGGTGGGCTGGACCGATGAGTAGTTGCCGTCGACCACCCAACCCTCGCCACTGGTGACCGCGGCGGTTCGCTCGACGAACTCCTCGGGGGCCACCACCACCCAGTTGGGCTGGAAGTGCAGCGCGTCCAGCTCGATGGAGGGCACGTCGAGCAGGGTCGCAAGCCGCCGGGTGAGCGTCGACTTTCCCGCCCCCGGGATGCCGACCACGGAGACGCGACGCATGGCCCCATCCTGACGCGCCGCCCCGGGGGGCGTGGAACGATGGCGGGCGTGGAGGAGGAACTGACGATGGCGGCGCTGCGGCGCCGGTTGGCAGAGGTGGCCGAGGTCGAACGGGCCGGGCCGATGGCTGCTTACATGCGCGACCGGTTTCCGTTCCTCGGCGTGACGTCGAAGGAGCGCAAGGTGGCGACCCGACCGACGTTGGCGGCGGCGAAGGCGGCGACGCCCGACGAACTGATGGCGTTCGCCGCAGCCTGCTGGAACGAACCCGAGCGGGAGTTCGCCTACGTGGCCTGCGACGTCCTCCGCCGCCAGGCCCAACGGCTCGAGCCCGCCCACCTCGACGACGTGCGGCTGCTGATCACCTCCAGGTCGTGGTGGGACACCGTCGACGCCCTGGCGGCCCGCACCGTCGGCCCGATGGTGGGCGCCCATCCGCACCTGGTCGAGGTGATGGACGAGTGGATCGACGACGACAGTCTCTGGTTGGCCCGCACCGCCATCCTCCATCAGCTCTTCTTCCGGGAACGGACCGACGTGCGGCGGTTGTTCGCCTACGCCGAAGCCCGGTCGGCCGACACCCAGTTCTTCATCCGCAAGGCCATCGGGTGGTCGCTGCGCCAATATGCGCGGGTGGACCCCGGCGCCGTCCGGCAGTTCGTGTCGCTCCACGAGGGCGAGCTGTCGGGCCTGACCAGGCGGGAGGCGCTCAAGCACCTCGACTGAGCCGTAGTTCACCGCGCGAGGGCCGGCGGACGGGCGGGCGCATCGGTGGGAAACGCCCCGGTCGGTGGCAAGATGACCCCGTGCTCTGGTCCCTCGTTCTGATCGCCGCCGGTGTGGCGGCGCTGGCCTACAGCAGCGATTGGTTTGTCGACGGTGCCGCGGTGTTGGCCGACCGGCTGTCGGTGCCGCCGGTGGTGATCGGGACCCTGGTGATCGGGCTGGGCACGTCCCTGCCGGAGGTGTTCGTCTCGACGCTGGCCGCCGTCGACGGCGACGTCAACCTGGGCATCGGCAACATCGTCGGATCCAACACGGCCAACCTGACGCTGGTGCTGGGCGTCGCCGCCACGATCTCGCTGGTCCGGGTGGACTCCGACATCGTCCGCCGGGAGGCCCCGCTGATGCTGGTCGCCTGCCTGGCGGTGGCCGGGCTGGCCTGGACCCGGCTGACGGTCCCCGGAGGCCTGGTCCTCCTGGCGGGACTGGTCGGTTACCTGGTGCTGACCGCAACGATGGCCCGGCGCAGCCGAAACGACCGGCTGATCGCCGACGTCGAGGAGTACACCCGGGCCGAGCACCGCTACCCGTTGTGGATGGAGGTCGGCCGCACCCTCATCGGCCTGGTGGGCACCGTGGCGGCGGCGCGGGCGCTGGTGGTCGGGGCGGTCGACGTCGCCGACCGATTGGGATGGTCGGGCGGGTTCGTCGGGCTCACGCTGGTGGCCCTGGGTACCTCGCTGCCCGAGCTGGCGGCGGCCATCCAGGCGGTGCGGCGCCACGAGGACGAGCTGCTGGTGGGCAACCTGGTTGGGTCGAACATCCTCAACAGCCTGCTGGTGGGTGGCCTGGTCGGCGTGGTGGGACGTGGTGTCGAACCCACCAGCGACGTGTTGCACCGGGGCATGCTGGTCATGGCGGTCAGCGTGGCGGCGATCACGGCGCTCATGGTGACGCGGGCCAGATTCGAGCGAACCTCCGGAGCGATCCTGGTGACCGCGTACGTGGCCGCCATGTTGGGACTCGCCCCCTACTGACCCACGCTGAGGCCGGCTGTCACGTTTCGGTGGCCGGTTTCGTCAGTATGGGTGATGGACGCCACCGGCATCGACCCCGCCCCCGCAACGCGCTCCGCCGGCACCGGGGTCACTCCTCGGTGGGTGCGGGCCTTGCTGCTCCTGATCGGTGTGCCCAACGTGATCACCGGCGCCTGGGCGGTGATCGCGCCGCTGGACTGGTATCGGAACTTCCCCGGATGGGCGCCACGGCTGATCTCGGCGTTTCCGCCCTACAACGAACACCTGGCCACCGATGCCGGCAACGGACTGCTGCTCACCGGGGTGCTGGCGGTGACGGCGGCGCTGTGGCCCCGGCGGGACGTCGTGTTGGTCGCCTCGGGTGCCTACGCGCTGTACGCCGCGATCCATGCCGCGTTTCATCTGTTGAACCCGGCGCCCCACCATGCGCTGACCGGCGCCGAGGCGGCGCTGAACAACGCCACGCTGCTCGGTGCGGCGCTGGCGTCGACCGTCGTGTTGCTCGTCACCCTGAGGAGGACCCCGTGAGCCAGTTCACCGCATTCGTCAAGGTGTTTCGGCGTGGCCCCGCCGTGCCGGCCCCGTACCGGACCGCCTGGCGGCACAAGCCCACGTTCTTCGGCAAGTTGGCGATGGAGCGCTGGGTGGGCCTCGGCTCGTCGGTGCCCGACGACCTCAAGAGCATCGCCGGAATGCGGGCGGGGGCGATGGTGGGATGTGTGTGGTGAATCGACTTGGGAACAGCGCTCGGCCGTGAGCTGGGCCTCGACGACGACAAGATCGCCGCCGTCAACGACTGGCGGGCGTCCCCGGCGCTCGACGCCACCGAGAAGCTGGTGCTCGAGTTGGCCGAGGCGTTGACGGTGACCCCCACCAAGGTGGACGATGACCTTCGCGATCGGTTGAACGCCTCGTTCAGCCGGAAACAGCAGGTCGAGCTGGCCAACCAGATCGCATGGGAGAACTGCCGTGCCAGATTCAACCGCTGCTTCGACCTCTCCGCCGATGGCTACCAGCGCGACGAACCGACCGGCCGCTGAGGTTCGGGAGGACGCGCTGGCCTGCTTCCTGGCGGAGCGCAGCCGCCTGTTCGGCCTCGCCTATCGGATGCTGGGCTCGGTGGCCGAGGCCGACGACGTCACCCAGGAGGTATGGCTGCGATTCGCCGGCGCTGCGAGCGAGGGCGGCTTGGAGCGACCCGAGGCGTGGCTGACCACGGTGACCACCCGCCTGTGCATCGACCGCCTGCGATCCGCGCAGCACCGACGCGAGGTCTACGTGGGCCCGTGGTTGCCCGAGCCGATCCTCACCGACCGGGACCCCGCCCACGAGGTGGAGCTCGACGACACGATCCGGATGGCGTTTCTGCACGCGCTCGAACGCCTGGCCCCCGCCGAACGTGCGGTGTTTCTGCTGCACGAGGTGTTCGCAACGCCGTTCGCCGAGATCGCCCGGATGGTCGATCGCAGCGAAGCGGCCTGCCGACAGATCGCCAGCCGGGCCCGCCAACGGGTCCGCAGCGAACGGCCCAGGGTGGAGGTCGACGAGCGGCGGCGCAGCGAGCTGCTCGATGCGTTTCTGGGGGCGGTGATGGGCGGCGGCGTCGAGGAGCTGGAGACGCTGCTCGCCGAGGACGTCGTGCTGGCCAGCGACGGTGGACCGACCCGGCGCGCGGCCCGGCACCTGGTGACCGGTCGCCGTCGCACCGCCCGGCTGATGCACAACCTGGCCCATCGAACCCCGGAGGGTGCCGGCATCGAGCTGGCCGAGGTTAACGGGCAGCCCGGCCTGGTGGTCACCGTGGGCGGCGTGCCGGTGATGTTGAACGTGTTTGAATTCGACGGCCCCCTGGTGCGGCGCATCCACTCGGTGCTCAGCCCGGACAAGCTGGCGGCGGCCCGTGTGGCCATGGTGGACCCGGGTGGCGACCGGGATTCGCCCGCCGACGTCGGCCCACCCCCTCGGATCGACACCCGCCGCCGGGTCTACGAGCGGGACGGAACGCGCCTGACCGGAACGGCCCCGCAGGGCGGCGAGGTGGCCCGTGAGCGCTTTTTGGGCGCCAGCGGGCAGACTGGGAACCCACCTTCCGACACCTGAGAGGTTTCGGTGTCCAGCCCATCACCTGATCAACCGCCTCCCGTGCCCCCCGGGCCACCCCCCGGGTTTCAGCACCGGCCGCCACGTCCGCCCAGTGAGGGGTCGCCCAACCCCGGTGGCCCGTCGCCGGGGCCGCCTGCGCCACCACCACCCTCGCCCTCCTCCGAGGGCGACGCCGGCCCGGACGTTCACGTCGGCCGTATCGTCACCGCCACGGTCGACGAGGTGGGCGAACGAGAGATCATCCTCAAGATGGTCGACGGCCGGCCCGGTGTGGTGATGCGCCAGGACGTAACCGACGCCGACGGCCGCGTGCCGAAGGTGGGCGAGTCGATCGAGGTGGCGCTGCTGGCGCGCGACGATCCCCGCGGCCGCATGGCCACCTCACGAGGGTGGGCGGCCAAGCAGCGGGCGTGGGAGCGCATCGACGCCGCCAGGGAGTCGGGCGAACCGCTGTCGGTGATGGTGCTCAAGCAGGTGAAGGGTGGGCTGCTGGTCGACCTCGGGCCCCGGGCGTTCCTTCCGGCCTCGCAGGCCTTTGCCGACCGGGAGGGCGACCTGGCCGAATTGGTCGGCACCGAGGTGGAGGTGCGGGTCACCGAGGCGGACCGGGAACGCGACCGGGTGGTCGTGTCGCGACGCGACGTGCTTCGCAAGCGTCGCCGGGCCGAGGAACGCAAGGCCTTCCAGGCCCTGGAGGTGGGCGCGACGGTCACCGGGCGGGTGGTGTCGATGGTCGAGTACGGCGCATTGATCGACCTCGCCGGCGCCCGGGGGTTGCTGCATCGAACCGAGATGTCGTGGGGTCGGGTCGACCGCATGGAGGACTATGCGTCACCGGGCCAGGACCTCGAGGTGGCGGTGATCGAGGTCAATCGGTCGAAGCGGAGGATCGGGCTGTCGTTGCGACGACTGACCGAGGATCCCCTCGGCGCCGTCGAGATCGGTACGATCAGCGACGCCACCGTGACCCGGGTGGTCGACTACGGGGTGTTCGCCGAGCTGCCCTCGGGGGCGGAGGGCCTGGTTCACCTCACCGAGATGGCCGAGGGGCGGGGGTACCGGCCGTCCGACCTGGTGGCTCCCGGCGAGGCGGTTCGCGTGAAGGTCACCGGGATCAACCGCAAACGTCGCCGACTGGAGTTGTCGATGACCCAGGCGGCGCTGGCGAGCCCGTAGAATCGTCGTCCCCTTCACCCCCTTCCCCTTCACCCCCTTCTCCCCCTCCATCGCTCGAGCTCCCCCGGTCAGGATTGATGGCGACACGTATTCGGCTGCGGCCCTGGCAGCACCAGGCGCTGGAAAAGTTCAACGCCTCGGAACGCAGCGACTTTCTCGCGGTGGCTACCCCGGGCGCGGGCAAGACCACGTTCGCCCTGACCGCCGCGACGCAGTACCTGGCGGCCACCACGGGAAAACGGCTTGTGGTGGTGGCACCCACCCAGCACCTGAAAACCCAGTGGGCGGATGCGGCGGCGCGGTTCGGCCTCCACCTCGACCCGGCCTGGTCGGCCCGGGAGGGGGCGCTGCCGGGCGATGTCCACGGCATCGTCACCACCTACCAGCAGGTGGCGACGAGCGCCGCCGAACTGGCCCGGTTGGCCGCGGGTGCGTTCGTCGTCTTCGACGAGGTGCACCACGCCGGCGACGACCGCGCCTGGGGCACGGCGATCACCACCGCATTCGACGCTGCGGGCCGACGGCTGTCGCTGTCGGGCACGCCGTTCCGCTCCGACGTCACGCCGATTCCGTTTGTCACCTATCACCTGGACGAGGCCCAGCCCGACTTCGAGTACGGCTACGGCGACGCCCTGGCCGACCGGGGTGTGGTGCGGCCGCTGTTCTTCCCACGAATCGGCGGGTTCATGGAATGGGTGGCCCCCGACGGCGCCACCGTCGCGGCCACCTTCGACGACGAACTGACGCGCGAGCACGCCAACCAGCGGCTGCGCACGGCCCTGTCGCTGGAGGGCGAGTGGATGCCCACGGTGCTGGCACAGGCCAACGAACGCCTCCAGGCGCTGCGGCAGGTGCACCCGGAGGCGGGCGGCCTGGTGATCGCCATGGATCAGGCCCACGCCACCGGCATCGCCGAGCTGCTTCGCAAGCTGGGAACCCGGGCGGTGGTGGCGGTGTCCGACGATCCCGGTGCGTCCGATCGCATCGCCCGCTTCGCCGAGAGCAGCGAGCCGTGGATCGTGGCCGTGCGGATGGTGTCGGAAGGCGTCGACATTCCGCGGCTGCGCATCGGGGTGTTCGCCACCAACACCTCGACCGAGTTGTTCTTCCGTCAGGCGATGGGCCGCCTGGTGCGCTGGACCCGGGGGGTGCCCCGCCAGCGCGCCTGGTGTTTCCTGCCCGACGATCCTCGGCTGCGTTCCCACGCCGACTCCCTGGCCACCCAGCGCCGCCACAGCCTGGCCAGGCGCCGCCGCGGCGAGGACGAGGACGAACGGGCCGACGAGCCCTCCTTCGATGCGGCCGACGGTGCCGACGAGGCCGACCAGATGTCGCTCTTCGCCGTGATCGGGGCGGTGGCACAGCACGAACCCGAGGCCGCCGAAGGCGTCTTTGCCGACGACGACGAGGACGATGGCGACGGTGACGGTGACGACGACGCCGGGGTCGACCTCGAGCTGGTGGCACCGCCGACCCCGGACGGCCGGGTCCGGAACGACCCGCCGGGTGCGGGGGCGGCGCCGACCAAGACGGCCCGTCAACGTCGCAGCGAGCTGCGCGACGGCAATGCCGGTGCTGGCCTCGCGACCTGGCACGCCGGGCCAACATGACCCACGCCCAGGTCAACCGTGAGCTCAACCGCCTGTCGGGTGTCACCCGGATCTCCGAGGCCACCGAGGCCCAGCTGCAACGCCGGCTCGACGAGGCCAGGAAGTGGAGCCGAAACGTCCGTTGAGCGGGCAACGTCGCCGGTGGGCGCACCCGTGGCGACCGGCGCGGGCGGAGCCCCCACCGGTGCACACGGCGAGGAGCGGTCAGTCGGTCGGTTCGGGTTGGGCCCGAGGGCAGATCGGGCGGCGGGCACAGTAGGCGCAGTGGCGTCCCGGGGTGAGCGCACCCTCGGCGGGCTCGTTGAGGGCCCGCTCCACGGCCGCCGCGGCCGCCGAGGTGATCGCCTCGATGCCGCCCTCGAGCAGGTCCGGGCTCACCCGGTGCGTCCGCCGGCGGCCCTGGCGGAGGTCGAGCACGATCACGCGGGTGGGTTGCACGCCGAAGCGGGTGGCGTGCAGCGCGGCCAGCCATCCCGCCCCACGTCGCTCGTCGGCGGCGCCGAAGGCTCCGTCGACGAGTCGGATGAGGCCCAGGTCGGTCGCCCGGCGATGATCGGCGGTGGCGCCCTCCAGACGGGCCGAGACCACCAAGGGCGTGCCGGGCGCCTTCCAGTCGAAGCGCCCGGGTGGCGACTCCCAGGTGAGCGTGAGGAGCTGGCCGAGACCAATCGCGCCAACGGCCGCCGCCAACCAGGTGGCGGCCTCGGCCCGGACGGCCCGATACCCACCCGGCGGCAACTCGTCGAGCCAGTCGCCCAGGCTCCGGCCCTGTTGGGTCGCCTCGGCCCGGTCGAGCGCCCGGTCGCCCCGGTACTCGACGTAGGGAAGTTCCGCCAGGGCGGCGAGGCCCAACGACCGCCGCGCAAACCTGGCGGTCCAGGCGAACGGTTCGGACTGAAATCCGGGGCACCGTCGGTGATCGGCCAACCCGAACACGTCCACGTCCACCCGCCCGGTACTGACGTCGCCCAGCCGGGCGGCGATGGGGGACAGCGCATCGGCCAACCGGGTGCGGACGCTCCAATCCACCTGGGCGGTGGCGGGCGGGTCCGGCGAACCGGCGGTGGTGCTCACGCCTCGGGCCCGGAGGCGGTCCGCCGGTCGGGCGCCGCCGAGGGGCACTCGCCGGCATCGGGGCACCAACCGCAGTGCACCCCCGGGGTCTCCTCCGGTTCGTCGCCTCGGGCCAGGCCGCCGAGCACCCCCAGGGCGTGGGCCAGCCGACGGGCCGCGCTCTCCAACACGTCGGCGGTGATCGGGGGAAGCCGCACCCACCCGTTGTTCGGGCTCCAGTGCAGGACCGCCGCCGGCGCCAGGCCGTCCCGCCAGGCGATCGCCAGGGCGTAGAGGTTGAGGTCGAAGGTGTGGTCGGGTGAGAGGGCGTTGGCCTTCACCTCGATGAGGACGGTGGGGAGTCGGGCCGCCGGGCCCCCGAGTTCGGCGTCGGGCCGCATCGTGACGACGACCTCGCCGTCCGCCGGTGCGATCGCCGCCGTGGTCTGGGTGCGCGGCCACCATCGGCCGTGCTCACCGGAGAAGTCGACGTCGGTCCATCCGGCGGCCAACGCAGCGGCCAGCTCGTCGCAGTCGTCCCGGAACTCGGACCGCTCGGCCTCGGTGGCGGACTCGAGCGCGGCCAACTCGTCGTGGTCGCCGCGTGCGCGCCAGGCATCGACCACCAGCTCGGAGGCGGGCCCGTCGCCGACGGTTCCGTCGTCGGCCGAACCGAGCCGCCCACCCGACAGGAGGTGGGCCACCAGCAGGTCGGCGGCCACGCCCCGCCGTCGCCGCCGCTGCGCCGCCGAGGTCGAGGTGTCGAACCCGGCCGCCCTGCGCGCTGCGGCGAACCGGGCGCAGCGGATGGCATCGGCCACCGCCGACTTGGGGGCGCGAAGGGGCAGCGCCCCGGTCGGGAGGTTGGCGACCGCGTCGCGGGCGGCGCCCTCCAGCAGGTGGCGGACGTCGCGGAGTTGTTCACCACCCACCGGCGGTGGCGGGTTGGTGGCGGTGTCGGCCAGGACCTCGGCCAGGCTCAGCACGTGGCCTTCCCGCCGTCGGATCGAAAGGACCCCGCCGGTGTACCGTTCACGTAGACGTCGTAGCGAAACTCCACCGGGGTGCACGCCGCCCGGAACCCGGCGGTGTTCTCGAGCACGCCGCTGCCGGACAACGTCTCGAATCTGGCCAGCTCGGCACGCTGGGCGAAGGGGGCCTCGTCGGTCGGACGCTCGAACACAAAGATCGCCACCTGGGCGTCGTCGGGCAGGTCGTCGTAGGCGAGTTCGAACGACAGCGTGCCGTCGGCGTAGGTCGCGGCGTCCAGCGCCACGGTGCCGCCGGTGGCGTCCCGGCCGTCCGCACCGAGCGCCAGCTCGGTCTCCCGAGCGGCGAGGAGTTCCCGGATTCCGGCGACCTCCTCCGAGACGTCGCGTTGGGCGGCGTCCACCTGCTCGAGCAGCGTGAACAGGTCGGCCGCCAACTGGCGGGCCTCGGAGGAGTCGGCGGCGGGATCCAACAGCTCGACGCCGGAGGCCAGCTCGTCGAGGGCTCCGGGTTGGTCGCCCTGAGCCAACTCGGTGACCGCCAGCGCCAGGTAGGCCTCGGGGGCCTGGTCGTTCACCTCCACCGCCTGGCGAAAGCGGCGCTCGGCTCCGTCGTAGTCCTGGTCGTGGAACCGGAAGATGCCCGAGAGCAACAGGCTGTTGAAGTTCTGATCCTGGCCCAACGCGACCGCCGTCTCGGCGTCGGACGCGGCCAACCGCGACTCGGGAGTCGTCGTATCGACGATGGCCAGGGTGGAGGCGAAGTCGGGGTTGGACACCTGGAACGAGGCGAGGGCCCGCCCGTTGTAGGCGGGGACGAAATCGTCGTCCACCTCGATGGCCCGGGTGTAGTCGTCGACCGCCGCCTCGAACTCGCCGAAGGCGAGATGCTCGCCGCCATCGGCCGCGGCGGCGATGGCCTCCGGGGCCGTCGCCGGGATCTCCTTGGCGTGGATCCACAACGCCCAACCGGCGACGTAGGCGGCCAGGATCAGCCCCGGGATCAACACCGGCGGGCGGGTTCGCCGGTTGAGCACCAGGGTGAAGCCCACCAGAAAGAGCGCGACGGCCAGGGTGGTCAGCACCGTCTCGAACTGCGAGGTGCGGTTGTTGTAGCCCACACGGGTCTCGGCCAAGGCCTTGCGCGACAGGCCTTCAAACTCGGCGCGTCGGGTGAAGGTGCGGGCCAGCCGCTCCTGGCGTTCGGTGTCCGCGCCCGCGGCGAGGTCCTCGGACGCCTCGTCGCCGCCCGAGTCGATCGGTGCGCTCGAATCGAACGGTGCCAGTCCCGCCAGGGCCGCCGACTCGGCGGCGAGGTCGGTAGCCAAACCGGCGAGGGTCTCCTGGTCGAGGTTGGCGGCCATGGAGCCGACGGCGGTGCGGGTGGTCTGGCGGGCGTAGAACGACTCCTGGTTGGCGGAGTCCTGGTGAAGGATCCCGATCCAGGCGCCGAGCACGCCGAGGACCGCCAGCACGACCGCCACCCGGCGCTTGAAGGGATCGCGCTCTTCGGTGGGGCCCTCGTCGGCAACGTCCACGTCCGCTTCGGCAGCTGCGGCCTCTGCGGCCGCCGTCTCGGGTTCGAGGCTCATGCGAAGTACCCGGTGGTCAGGCCGCCGACCCAGGCCACGCCGATGCAGGCGACCCCGAGCACCAATCCGGAGTTTCGCAACCGGCGACTGATCGTGACCTCGGCGGCGGTCAACAGCACCACCGCAACCAGCAACAGCCCCACCCAGTAGGTGAGGTTGCGGATGCGTCGTCGGATCTCATCGGACTCGTTCGCCCACTTCTGGGGTTGCAGGTCGCCGGTCGAACCCAGCCGGGTGGTCTCGGCCACCTGGAGCTCGGTGAGCCGCTCGGACAGGTCGAAGGGCTTCGGGGTCTCCGAGACCGCCTCGGCCTCGCCGAGCACCGCCGGCCCGAACACCCCGGCGTCGGTGGCGCGGGTGGTGGCGGCCCGTCGTCGCTCGTCGGCCTGGCGCTCGGCGTCGTCGGCCCGAGTGTCCTCACCGCTCGCCCGAAGCCGGGCGGCGTCGGCGTCCAGCCGATCGGCCACCGCGTAGTCGGCGAGGTATCGGTCGTACTGCCTGGCCTGACGGGTCGCCTCGATCGTCACGTCGACGGCGGCGTTTTCCAGGTCGATCTGTTCGCTCACCGACTGACGGTCGTTGAACGACGCGGTCGACCCGATCTGGCCGCCCCGCCAGGTGAAACCGCCCGCACTGATCGTGGCGATGCCAATACACAGGGCGATCACGCGCTTGACGTTGGCGGGGCTCACGACGAAAAGGGTAGGGCCCGGCACGGGCCGGCCCCAGCCCGTCCCCGGTTGCCGCGCTCGCCTACTGCCGGGCGATGACCTGCTCGGCGAAGTCGGCGATGCCCTCCAGCCGCTCGTCGAGTTCCTCGGTGAAGCCCCGGGAGTACACCCACGGCATGGTCAGCACCGACGTGACCCCCAGGTCCTCCAGCCGGGCGAACCCGTCGGCGTTCACCGCATCCGAGGAGGACACGATGTATTCGAAGGGGCGGTCCTGGGTGCCGTAGTGCGCACGCCAGTGTTCGATGCGCTCGATCGCTGCGCCCACTTCGGCGGTGGTCATCAGATCGGAGATCCAGCCGTCGCCCAGACGTGCGGCCCGCTTGTAGGCGAATTCGGAGATGCCACCCACGTAGATCGGAACCGGCTCGGTGATGCGCGGCGTCATCTCCAGCTCGGGCAACCGGTACTGATCGCCGTCGAAGGAGAACCACTCCGGCTCGGGCTCCCACACGCCGCGCATGATGGCGACCGCCTCGTCGGTGCGCTTGCCGCGGGTGCGGAAGTCGGCACCCATCGCCTCGAACTCCTCCTCCATCCAGCCGACCCCGATGCCGAGCGCCACGCGATTGCCGATCAGCGACGTGATCGACGCCAGCTGTTTGGCCACGCCCAGCGGGTGGCGCAGCGGCAGCACGTAGATGTTGGTGAAGAACCGCAGCCGCTGCGTGACCGCGCCCATCGCCGACATGGCCACCAGCGGGTCGACGAAGGAGGTCTGAGGCGGGAATCGTGGGCTGCCGTCGGTGGTGTAGGGGTACGGCGAGGAGATCTCACGCGGGTGGACCACGTGGTCGGAGCACGCCACCGCCCAGATGCCGGCCTCGTCGCAGGCCTTCGCCAACGGCAGGTACTGGTCGGGGTCGGTGAACGCGAGCGCGGCGCTGAACTTCAAGGTGGTCCTCCCGGGGCGTGAACCGGGCACCCTACCCAAGGCGCGCCTGGAGCCGAACGCCTCGACCGGACAGGCGGTGGGTCGGTGTGATCGGATGGCGTCATGGTCACGACCCGACCAACCGGACGCGGCGTCTCGAAGCCGGTCGCAGCACTGGCGGTAGTGATGGCGGCGTTGATCGTCGGGGCCGTCGCCTGGGCGGTCATCCGGACGACGTCCTCCTCGGGGTCGACGGCGACGGAGGCGGAGACGGTGGTGTTGGGCGACTCGATCGCCGTGATGTCCTCGGAGGAGCTCGTCGAGGCGACGGATGCGCAGGTGGTGGCGTTCAACGGCGCCCGTTGGGCGGACCTGGGTCCGGCGGTGGGCCGAACGCTGGCGGAACGACAGGTGCCGCCGAAGCGGGTCGCCGTGCTGTTGGGCACAAACGACGTGTTGGCCCTCTCGGTGAGCACGGTCGATGTTGCCCCCGTGCTCGATCCGCTCGAGGACGTTCCGTGCGTCGTCGTGTTCGAGTTGCCGGGCGGGTCGGGTTGGACCGTGCCGACGCTGAACGAGCGCCTCCGCGACGAGGCGGACGGGCGGCCAAACGTGGAGGTCGACGACGAATGGGCCCGGCTCGCCAACCGAAACCGGGACGAGGAGGCCGCCTCGTGGTTCGAGGACGACGGAATCCACCCGGCGGCTGAGGGTCAGGAGCGGCTGGCGTCGGCCGTCGCCTCGGGGCTCGACCGGCACTGCGGCGCGTCCTCGGGCTGAGGTTGCAGCGCCGAGTCGATGATCGACGCCCAGTCGACGTCCTCGGTGGAACCCCCCTCGGCGTGGATCTCGGCCCGTCGCCGGGCCAACTCGACCGCCAGCGCGGTCACCTCGTCGGTCAACACCTCACGCGCCTGGTCCCGCACCCAACCGGCCAGCGCCGGGCTGGCGCCGTTGCTGCTGACCGCCACCGTTAACGGCGCAGCCCGGGCGATGGCCGGGAGGATGAACGAGCAGTGCTCTGGCCGATCGGCCGCGTTCACCCACTTGCCCGCAGCGGTTGCGTCGGTGCTCACCGCCTCATCCACCTCGGGAACGCCGGTGGCGGTGACCACCAACCGCATTCCGTCGAGATCGCTGCTCCGATAGGGCCGCCGACGGTGTTCGACCACCATCGTGCGGTCGAAGGGCACCGACACCTCCGGGGCGACCAGCAACACCCTGGCCCCGGCGCGCGCCAGCCCGCGCACCTTGCGGAGCCCGATGCGGCCGCCGCCGACCACCAGGACGTCGACGCCGGTCAGGTCGAGGAAGACGGGATAGTCGAAGGCAGCATTCCTGGGCACCCGGACAGCCTACTCGACAAAGTTGACCTAATTAGTCGACTTTGACGTAGGCTGATCTCTCCATGACCTCCCACACTCCTCCCAACGACGACCCGGTGGCGGTGCTCCGGTGGGCTCACGCCCGCTTCGGCGACGGCCTGGTGGTCACCGCAAGCTTCGGTGATCCCACGCTGGCGCACCTGGCGGGAACCACGATTCCCGACGTCGACATCGTCCTGCTCGACACCGGATACCTGTTCGCCGAGACCGACTGGTACGCCGACGACCTGCGCCGCCGCTACGGCCTGAACCTGCGCACGGTGCATCCCCTGCCCGACACCGAGCGGGACGTGTGGCGCAGCGACACCAACGCCTGCTGTGCCGCTCGAAAGGTGGAGCCGCTCAACCGGGCGCTCCGCAACAAGTCGGCCTGGATCACCGGGCTGCGACGATCCGACTCGGCCGCCCGGGCCCAGACACCGGTGGTGCACGAGGACCCGAGCCGCGGCATCATCAAGGTCAACCCGCTGGCCACCTGGAACGACGACGACGTGGCGGCCTACGTGGCCGCCCACGACCTTCCGGCCCATCCCCTGGCCGACCGGGGCTACCGCTCGATCGGGTGCTGGCCCTGCACGGCGCCGGTCGGGGAGGGCGAGGACGCACGGGCCGGGCGATGGGCCGGCGAGGCCAAGACCGAGTGCGGGCTGCATCTGAGCGGCGACGCAACCGCCGGCACCCTCGTCACCGTCGCCTCGTCGGGCGGCGGGCGAAGCGACGGCGGACGAAGCGAGGTGGCCCGATGAGCGCCGAGGACACCAAGATCGCCAGTGACTATCTGCGGGGCGACCTGGCCGACGACCTGGCCGCGGGCGGTGACGCCTTCGGCGGCGACAGCCCGACGCTGCTGAAGTTCCATGGCATCTACCAGCAGGACGACCGCGACGTCCGGCGCAAGCGGAAGCTGGCCAAGGAGCCGCTGGAGTACTCCTGCATGGTCAGGGCCTCGGTGCCGGGCGGGGTGATCAGCCGCGACGGCTGGGCGGCGCTCGACGCGCTGGCCGACGTGGGCGACGGCACGCTGCGGCTGACCACGCGCCAGGGCGTTCAGTACCACCTGGTCCCCAAGGGCGACCTGGTGGATCTGGTCAGCGAGATCAACGCCGCCGGGCTGACCACCCTCGGGGCGTGCGGCGACGTGGTGCGCAACGTGATGGCCTGCCCCCTACCGGACCCGGCCCGCCGGGCGGTGCTCGAGCCCACGGTCGCGGCCCTGGTCGCCCGGTTCCGGCCGCGAACCGCCGCCTACTGGGAGCTTTTTGTCAACGGGGAGCGGGCCGCCTCCGCGTCGGCCGCACCCCGTCCCGAAGGCCTCGGCTCCGACCCGTCCCCCTCCGAGTCCGCAGGGTCTGCTCCGGTCGTCGAGCCGATCTACGGCGACGCCTACCTGCCTCGCAAGTTCAAGATCGGTCTCGCATGGCCCGGCGACGACTGCGTCGACATCCACAGCCACGACGTCGGGTTGGTGCCCACACTGTCCGAGGGCACCTCGGGCGAGCTGACCGGCTTCGTCGTGCTCGCCGGCGGGGGCATGGGCATGAGCCACTCCCGACCCGACGACACCTACCCCGTGGTCGGCCAACCGTTGGCCTGGGTGACACCCGACCAGGTGGTGGACGCTGTCGCCGCCGTGGTCGACACCCAACGGGTGCACGGCAACCGCGACGACCGCAGCCGGGCGCGGCTGAAGTACCTCCTCGAGGCGAAGGGCATCGCGTGGCTGCGTTCGGAGGTGGAGCAGCGGTTGGGATTCGAGCTGGCCCCGCCAACCGAGCTGGTGCCGTGGACCACCCACGCCCACCTGGGCTGGCACGACGACCATGGCCGTCCCGACTCCCGCGCCGCCGCCGAACCCGGAGGAACGCTGGCCGTGCCGATCCCGTCGGGTCGCCTCGACGACGCCCGACGCACGGCGATCAACACCATCGTCGCCGAAGGGCTGGTGAGCGAGCTGCGGGTGACCCCGCGCCAGGACCTGTTGTTGTGCGGCGTGACCGATCGAACCCGGGTGGCGGCGCTGCTGCGCCGGGGCTCGCTGGTGTTGGCCGACGATCAGGCTCCGGTGCGCAACCTGGCGATCGCCTGCCCGGCCCTGCCCACCTGCGGGCAGGCGCTGGGGGAGTCCGAGCGGGTGCTTCCCGACCTGGTCGACTCGCTGGAGAAGCTCCTGGCCGACACCGGCAACACCGGCCTGCCGCTGCGGCTCAACATGACCGGATGCCCCAACGGCTGCGCCCGGCCCTACTCGGCCGAACTGGGCGTCGTCGGACGGAGCAAACGAACCTACGAAGTGTACGTGGGAGGGGCCAGCGGCCGGCTGGCGTCCCTGCTGCGCGCCGACGTGTTGCTCGGCGACATCGCCGAGGTGCTGCGTCCGGTGCTGGAGCGCTACTCGGCCACGGCCGACCCCGACGTCACCTTCGGGGACTGGGCCGCCGAGGTGGGCGTCGAGGCGATGCAGCCCTGGGTGCCGGAGTCGAAGAGCCGCCGACGGGCGGCCGCCTCATGAGCTCCGAGACCCCGCAGCATCGAGGGTCGGGTGATCGGTCCGGGGCCGGCTCCGGCGCGCCGGCCGCCGATGCTCGACCGGTCTGGCCGGTGGCACTGGTGGGGGCGGGGCCGGGCGACCCCGACCTGCTGACGCTCCGCGCCGCGCGGCTGCTGGAGCAGGCCGACGTCGTCGTGCACGACGCGTTGGTCGGTGCGGGCGTCCTCGCGCTGATCCCGGATCACGTCGAACGGATCGACGTCGGCAAGCGCCCCGGCCGGGCGACGCCCCAGGAGATGATCTCGGCGGTGCTGGTGCACCTGGCGCGGCAGGAGCGCCGGGTGGTCCGGCTGAAGGGCGGCGACCCGTTCGTCTTCGGACGGGGCGGGGAGGAGGCGATCGAGCTCGAACGCGCGGGCATCGACGTCGAGGTCGTCCCCGGGATCTCCTCCTCGGTGGCGGCGCCGGCCGCCGCCGGAATCCCGGTGACCCACCGCGGGGTGTCGGCCGGATACACCGTGGTCACCGGGCATCGTCGCCCCGGCGAGACCCCGGTGAACTGGCGTGCCCTGGCCCGGGTGGGCAACACGATCGCCGTGCTGATGGGCGTCGCCCATCGCGGGGAAATCGCCGCCGAGCTTCAGGCGGGTGGACTGGCGGTGGACACCCCGGTTGCGGCGGTCGAGTCGGCGACCACGGGCCACCAGCGGGTGATCCGCTGCACCCTGGCCGAGCTCGGCGACACCGAGGTGGCCTCGCCGGCGGTGATCGTGATCGGTGCCGTCGCCGCCCTCGACGTCACCGCATCGGGACTTGCGCCGCTCGACCCCGCCACTGCCGAACCGGCCTGAACGTCAGGGAACGACCAGGCCCCACTGGCTGGTCACCGTCATCAACACCAGCCCGACGGCCGACACGACGATGGCGGCGCCCATCGAGCGGCGTCCGGGGAGCCAGGCGACCAGGCCGACGACCAGCGGGGTGGTCACCAGGCCGTAGCGTCCGAGCGAATCGATGTTGTTGGCCGACAGCGCCACCAGCAACGAGACGATGCCGAAGAGCCGCAGCGAGTCGGGCATCGTGACGCGCCACATGCCGACGGCGCCGGCGACGAGCAGGAGCACGAAGACCAGGTTGACGCCGTCGGACAGGTTGCCCCCGGCGATCTCGCCGGGCAGCTGCCCGACGGCGCGGACCGGATCGAGGAATCCACCCCGGATCTGTCGTTGCACCGACAGCGGAAGGCCCCAGTCGTCGGCCGCCACACCCACCCAGGCGAACACCGCCGCCAACCCGACCGCCGGAGCCGCCAGGGCCGCAACGATGGCGGCGCGGGCGCGAGTGCTCGAAGCGGACCAGGCCCGCCACGCCTCGACGGCGATCGGGGCCGCCAACAGCACGCCGGTGGGTCGGACCACCGAGGCGAGCAGGGACAGCCCCGCCACCCACACCCACCGGCGGTCGAGCAGCGCCAACAGCGCGCCGCCGATCAGCACGAGGGCGAGGGGTTCGCTGTAGGGCATGACCAGCGACAGCGCCGCCGGGAAGATGCCGGTGAGCACCATGACCCGACGGGCGAGCAGTTCGTCGCCGGTGGCCCGCCGGGTGAGCTCGCCGGCGAGGGCGATGCCGACCAGGGCGGCCGCCCAGCTGACGGCGAACAGCGAGAATCGGTGACCGAACGGCACCGCGAGGGGCTCGGCGGCCAGCGGGTAGCCCGGGAAGAACCGGTAGCTCTCGGGGCCCAGGATGGCCCAGCCCTCCCCGGTCATGCGGTCGTACCAACTGGCGTCCCAGGCCCACCAACGAAGCTCGAGCACGCCCGGCTGCACCGAGTCGACCCGATCGGCGAAGCGGGCGGCGACACCGACCCCGAGCGCCACGAGGACCCGCCCGGCGGCCCAGGCGCCCAGCAGGGTGAGCCACCAGGTGCGGTCCCGCTCGATGATCCACCCCGGGGCGCGGAGGCGGGCCGTCGGCGCGTCGGATGCCGGCGGCGGCGCCGGGGAACCGGCGTCGTTGCCGGACCCGGGCTCTGGCCTGCTCACGGCTCGAGGAGCAGCAGCGACAGGTGCTCGAAGGCGTCGGCCCCGGTGGCGACGAGCAGGTCGCGGGTCTCGTGGCCGTCCGAGAGCGCCCGGAGGAAGGCGGGGCAGGCCACCCGGTGTGTCTCGTAGGTGTCGGCCGACCCGAGCACCACCGGGCGGTCACCAGCGACCTGCCAGACCCGGGCCGCCACGGCGGCGGGGTCGGCGGCATCGACCCCGGCCTCGTAGTCCACCCAGTCGATAAACCTGGGGTCCGAGTCGAGGTCCGGATACGAGACCAGCTCCTGGTCGGGGTCGAGCTCCCGCCGCAGCGACACCGAGAGCTGATCGGGACACGTCACCACCAGCGCATCGGGCGCCTCGGCGGCGATCACCTCGGCGGCGGTGCCGGCGATCGTTCGGGGTTTGGCGATCTCGAGGGCGATGCCGACGAGCGACCCTGCGAGCACGACGAGCGCCAGCGCACCCCGAAGCCGGGCGGGACACGCGGCGAGCCCCCAGCCGACCAACACGACGGCGATCGGATAGATCACCGCGGCGTACCGGCTGACGAACGTGGCCCCGCCGAGCATCGCCACCGTGGATCCGATCAGCAGGGTGGCGGCGGCGAGCCCCAGCGCCCACAGCGCGCCGCGACGGACCGGCGCCGCCAGCACGAGCCCCCATCGGTCGCCGGGGCGGGAGCGACCGACGACGGCGACCGCCACCAACAGCACCAGCACGTAGGTCATCAGCTGCGGCTCGGCCGACGCCTGCCCCGCAAACTCGATGATCGTGATCACCACCGCGGTGGTCGGTCGTTCCACACCGCCCCACGGGGTGCCGGTGCGCTCCGCCTGGAACAGCAGGGTGGGGACCCACGGCAGAAAGGTCAGCCCGGCCACACCGAGCGCCCCGCCGGTGAACAGCAACTCCCGCATCGCCGTCGGCTCGCGGCGGTTCAGCCACCAACGCAGCAGGGTGGCCAGGCCCACGGCGGTCAAGAGCCAGAGCGCCCAGTAGTGGGTCCACAACAGCGCCGAACCAACCGCGGCAAAAGCGACGGCGTCCAGCGGGCGAGGTTCGGTCCACAGCCGATCGAGGACCCACCAGCCCGCCAGGACCAACACCATGACCAGCACGTACATGCGGGTCTCGGTGCCGTAGCGAACGCCGTAGGGCAGCACCGCCCACACCGCCACCGACCACAGCGCCACCCGGATCCCCCCGGCACGTCGAGCCACCAGCCACAGCAGCGGGATGGCGCTCAGCGAGAGCACGATCGACAGGGCACGCACGGCAAACGTCGACGTGCCGGCCAGGTTGGTCCACAGGTGCAACAGGGCGTAGTAGAGCGGCGGGTGGCCGTCCTGTTTCAGCGCGGCGCCCAGGTCGCCGAAGGGCACCCGGGCGATGTTGACCGACAGGGCCTCGTCCAACCACAGCGGCCCCCTGGGCCACAGCCGCACCAGGAGGCCGATCGCCACCATCGAGCCCGCCAACGCGAGCTCCCAGCGTGGCAGGCCCGCCAGGCCGGGTGCGTGCGGGGTCGGGTGGTCGGGCCCGGTTTCGTCGGTTGTCGGGGGGACGACGTCAGTCATGGCGGAGGTCCTCGGCGAGGTCTTCGGAGCGGCCGACACCGTCGAGGTTGCTCCAGGCGCGGACGCGTTTCGCCAGGCGCAGGCCCCGCAGGGCGGCCCGCTTCGGGGCGGTCCGTGTCCACGGGGTGATCAGCCCGTCGGGAACGCTCAGGTCGACCATCGAACGCTCCAGCCGGTGCCAGCGACGCGCCTTCTCAAAGGCGGTGGCCGCGGCCGAGTCGGGGTCGGACGGGGCGACCTCCGCCAGGCCCTCGAACAGACCACCCGCCCGGTAGTGCTGCGGGTAGAAGTTCTCGAAGTCGTATCGGGGTGCCCGGTACTCGCTCGTCCACTCCCACGGAAACTGCGGCCAGCACAGGGTGTGGTGGGCCTCGGCCTCGTGGTACCGCTCCGGGTGTCGGCCGCGACCCCAGTTGAGCGGCAGCGACCATTCGTCGACCCGCCAGCCCATCGGATGACCGGCATCGGCGGAGGACTGCGACAGCGTCGCCCAGGTGTCGAACGCCTCGATCCAGTGGTCGCGGATCATCAGTTGGGGGAGGTGGGCTCCGTAGCCGAGGTGCGGGCAGTTCCATTGGGCCAGCGCCAGCCAGGTGTTCAGCTGGGTGCCGTCGTAGCTGGTGTCGAGGCGACGCCAGCGGGCCAGGTCGTGGCTGACGTAGCTGCGCAGCCTGCCCGAGCGTTGCCAGAAGTCGTCGGCAATCGGGCCGAGCGGGCGGTAGTCGTCGTCGGAGAGGAGGAACTCCTCGGCGATCGGTGCCCGGCGCACCGCCAGGTCTCGAAGCATCGTGTTGCGGCCACCGTGGTCGGCCTCCGCTGCGCTTCGCTGCTCGGCGGCGGAGAGCAACTCGGACTCGATCAGATCGGTCACCCCGTCGATACCGGTGGCCCTCGGGGTGATCACGAGGATCTCGAGGTCGTCGGCGACGGCGTGTCGCAGCGCGTCGACGGTGGCCGCCAGCACGTCACTTCGGTTGGAGAGGTAGAGCACCTGCACGTCAGCGGTCCCGTGGTGTCGGAGGGTTTGTCGTGGAGTTGATCGCCGGGTTCGCCGACACGGTGGCCTCGTTGCGTGATCGATGCGATCCCCGGGCCCGGGGCAGGCGGGCGCCGATGTTACCGGCTGAGCAGGTCGGCGAGTTCGTCGCGGGCCCGTTCCCAGGTGGGCAGCGTGGCGGCGGCTCGGGCCGCCTCGCGTCGTCGTTGGGCCAGAAAGTCGGCGTCGGTGTGGTGTCGGAGCAGGGTCGAGTGCCACGCCCGGGCGTCATCGGGGGCCAGGCGAATGGGGGCGTCACCGCCAACCTCGGCCAACGCGCCGCCCGCGGTGCTCACCACGGGCACGCCGAGGGCGAGGGCCTCCAGCACCGGAAGCCCGAACCCCTCGGAATGGCTGGGCATGGCGGCCACCGTGGCCCGCGCCAGCAGGGTGCGCATCGAACGGTCGTCGGCGTGGGCGAACCAGAAGAGGCTGCGATTCAGCAGCGGGTGGCCTTCGATGCGTTTGACGAGCGGGGCGGTGTTCCAGCCGATGCGCCCGACGAGCACCAGGGCGAAGCGAGGCTGCTCGGCCGACCAGCGATCGAAGGCGTCGAGCAGCACGTCGTGGTTCTTTCGAGGTTCGAGCGTGGCGACACAGATGGCGTAGCCGTCGACGTCGTGGCCGGCGAGCTCGGGCGGCAGGTGCCTGGCCGACGATCGCTCCGCCGGGTCGGTCGTCGCGTTGCCCGGTCGGGGCTCGGCCCGCCGATCGATCCACTCGCCGCTGAGATGGACGACCCCGGCGACCGCGGGGTCGGTCCCGCCCATGCCCCGGCGGCGCTCCAACGCCCGCTGGAGGGTCCAATCGGAGTTGCCGACGATCAGCTGGTCCTCGCGGAGATGGGCGTCCGCCCACGGCGGAAACAACGCACGGGTGCCCCGGTCCGACCATTCCGGGTGGTCGATCGGAAACAGATCGTGGAACAGCGTGGCCGTGCGGACGCCTTGCGCGGTCAGCCGGGGGAGCAACGTCGTCCGGTCGAGCGGGTTGTGCCAGGCCGCGTCGAGGTCGAGGAAGGTGCCGGAGGAGACCGTGACCGCCCGGCGTGCGTGATCCTGGTCCGGGTGGGGCTCGCTTCGGCGGTGGCGAACGGCGTGGTTGAGCCGCCGAAGCGCCGGGCGGTCGGCCACCGCCCGGGCGAGCGGTCGAAGGCGTTGCGGCAGCGAGTCGAGGCGGCGCGGTGGCGGGGGAGCGGCGGTCGAGAAGCGTTCGGTCTCCGAGTCGTCGAGGGCGATGAACTCCTCGCAGGTCTCGCACCAGCGGACGAGGCGGAGGTCCACCCGGTCGTCCCCCGACGCCAATGGCGCCAGCAGGTTCTTGGCGGCCCGCTGGACCCCGGTGGTGCCGCTGCCGGCGACCGTGTTGGTCACGTCCGCCCAGACGACCGGCTTCATCGCCCGGCCCCGGTGGTGCCGGATCGGTCGGGGTCGCGGTCGGTCGTCGACCGGGCCAGGGACAGCGTCAGCTCGGCCATCCTGGCCCCGAGGAGGCGCCAGTCGAGATGCTCCTCGGCGTACACCCGGGCCGCTCGGGCGCGGTCCTCGGCGCCGGGGTCGACCTCGAGGCGGTCGACCGCCTCCGCCAGCCCGTCGGACGGGGCGAGCAGAGCGAACCGTCGGGGTTCGGCGATGCCGCGTGCCCCCACCGGCGTGGTGATCACCGGCACCCCCGCTGCGAAGTAGTCGATCAGTTTCAGGTTGGAGCCCGACCCCTCGTCGATGGGGTTGAGCGCCAGGTCGGCCCCGGCGAGGTACTCGGCGAGCACGTCGTCCTCCACCCGCCCGAGGGCGGCGACGTTCCCGGGCAGGCGTCCGGAGAGCAACTCGGAGTGCCGTCCGATCAGCGCCACCGCCAGATCGTCGCGGTGGCCCAGGGTCTCCACGATCCGTTCGGCGGCGTGCACGTTGGGGGATGCCCGGACCCGACGAAGACCGCCAACCTGCGGTGGTCGGACAACCCCAGCCGGGCGAGGAGCCCGTCGCGGGTCGCCCGGCGCTCCGGCCCCTCGGTGAAGGGTGCGTCGGTCACCGAGGCGCCGTTCTCGATCACGGTCATGCGGGCGGGGTCCACGCCGTCGAAGCTCACAAACAGCGCTGCATCGTCGGGGGTGGTCACCACGATCGCCCCGGCGAGGTCGACGGCGGTTCGCTCCGCCTCGGTGGCGGCGTTGACCAGCCAGCGCCCGCCGCGCGTGTCGCCCAGCAGCGAGTCCTTCAGCGTCGACTCGTGGTTGTGGGCGTCGTAGACGACCGGCAGGCCCTTGGGGGCCATCGCGGTCAGCGCGGTGGCCAGGTACGGCTGGACGAGCACGGCCACCGAGGCGTCCGCCAGGTTGGTTCGGATGGCGGCGGACAGCTCCGGGGTGGCGGGCCAGAGCAACGAGGCCGCGATGTCGGTGATCGAATGGGTGGTCGACACCAGCCGCATGCGATGTTCCGCCGCGCTCTGGCGGGGCGAGATCAGCACGGTCTCCTCGTCGAGGTTGGGGGCGAGGCGTCGGTTGCCCGCCAGGTCGGGGTCGGTGGTCAGCGAGATGACCTTCACCCGGGCACCCGCCTCGGCCACGCCGGAGAGCAGGTGGTAGGCGCGCAGCTCCCCTCCCTGGCGGTGTCGCCACAGGGGGTAGGTGCTGAGCGCCACGACGAACGGACGGTCGCGTCCCCGACGATTCGGGCCGGTCGGCGGGTCGATCAACGCGTCGATCGTGTCGTCCCAGGACACCCGCAGCGAGGCGGCCCGCGCCGATCGCCCCATCCGCTCGATCGCCCCGTCGGTCGAGTTGACGTGGTCGAGCGCCGCCGCCAACCGCGACGCCTTGGGAGCGACGACCATGGCGTTGACGTCGCCGCCGTCGGTCGTCGGCGGGTCGTCGGCGGTGAGCAGCTCGAGTGCGCCGCCCGCGTCGGTGGTGGTGACCACCGCGCGGCCGGCGGTGAGCGCCTCGAGCACCACCAGGCCGTAGTCCTCCCGGTCGGCACAGAAACACACGACGTCGGCCCGGCCGTAGGCCTCGGCGAGGGCGTCGTCGTCGACGGCGCCCACCAGCTCGATGCGGTCGTCGCCACCGCTCAGCTCGGCCAGCCGGTCGGCGTCGGGGCCCGTGCCGACCACGCGCAAGGTCGCCGGGGTGGACATCGCGCGCACCGCGGCGATGGCCAGGTCGTGGCGTTTCGCCTGCTCCAGGCGGCCGACGCTGAGCACGCGCAGCACCCCGTCCCGGTTCGGCTCGGCCGGGGCCAGCGCGCCGAGCGTCGCCGCCCAGTCGGAGTCGAGCGGTGGATGGGCCACCAGCGGGGCGACGCCGGGCGGGAACCATCCGGGCCGTCGGGCCACCTCCCCGGAGATGGCGGCGTGCGAGCGGACGCGCATGGCGGCGAGCAGCCCGTGGTCGAGCTGCTGGATCAGGCTTCGTGCCAGCGGGGAGGGGATGGCCAGGTCGGGATGGTCGGCGCCCAGGCGCCGGGTGGCGCGCTCGATGCGGTCGGTCATCTCGAAGATCACCGGTGCGGCCGGGGCGCCCTCGGTAAGCCGCCCGGGCAGTCCGGCCGCAGCGTGCAGGTCGGCGTCCAACATCCGGGGGAGCTGCGCGGGGAGCGAGCCGGGGTAGCGGTCGTACAGCCCGCGAAGCGGGTGGAGCATCCACAGGCGGTGGTTGGGGTGCTCGATCGCCCACGCCGGGTACTTGCCGGTGATCACCTGATCGAAATGCGACAGGTCCCATTCGGCGAAGGTGGCGTAGCCCGCAAGCAGCTGGGCCAGCGTTCGTTCCCGAACCGGCGCCTTGAGCAGGTCGACCGGTATGCCCCGACTTCGTAGCTCGACGACCAGCGAGTTCCAGAGCCGCTCGGCCCCTCCCTCCCGAAACGGGACCGGGCTGGGCGCCACCACTCCGATGGCGTTCATGAACGGAATCGTTCGTCTGAGCCGGATTGATTGAACATGGTGGACAATTGAGTGGGCTGAGGCTTACACTGATCGGCAGGTGATCGGCCGGCGGGTTGGTCCTGATCCGAGAGTGACTGGGGAGCAATTCGTGCCGAACGTAGATGAGAGATCTCGTTCGGTGACGTGGAAAATCCCACGCACTCTCGTACGGTTGCCTCCAGAAAGGCCTCGATCGAGCCGGCCTGGCGTCGCGCTTCGATCCGGGCGACCACGCGTCGGACACCTCGGAGGGCCACCGCCCACCGGGCCTGACCGGTGGTCGCTTGGTGACGGAAGCGTGACAGCGGGCTCATGTCCTTCGAATCCTACGGTCCGCAGCAATCCACCACGGCCACCTCTGGTCATTTGGGTCGCGTCACCTGCACGAACAAGCCAACACCAACAGAACGTCCACGGAGGACAACCATGACCCAAGCCACAGAGGCACCCACCACCGGCCGAGCCGCCAACCGGGTGCGCAAGCGCCAGGAGTACATCGACACGGCCATCCGGATCGTGTTGAACGGCGGGCTGGAAGCGCTCACCATGCAGGCCCTGGCCCGCGAGATGGGGGCCGCCGTCGGCACCGCCTACACCTACTTCGCCTCGAAGTCCGCCCTGGTTGCCGAGCTCCAGGTGCTCGCCATCGGCCGGCTGACCTCCACCTACAAGGAGGCGGCGCCGCGCTGGCAGGACGACATGGGCCGCCTGGACGCCAAGGGGAAGGCCGAGGCCGGGCTCACGCTGCTGGTCGAGTTTTCCGTTCGGGCGCCCAAGGCCCTCCGGGACGACTTCTTCCTCCAGCAGCTGCTGCTGACCGACGGGGGCCGCTCGATCATGGCCGAGGATCAGGCGACGGTGCTCGAGGCCGCCAACGAATGGGTGACCATCATCGAGGACCGGCTCGCCGAGGCGGTGTCCGCCGGGGTGCTCGACAAGTCCACGAAGGGCCGCCGAGCCGCAAAGTTCGCCGCCACGATCAACGGGATCTCGTTGTTCAACAACCTGCCCGAGGGCACGGTGGACGACCTCGACGGGCTGACCCGCTCGCTGATGGTCGACCTGCTCGTGTCGTGGGGCGCCGACGCCAAGCGCCTCACGCGGAGCGCCTCGAAGGCCGAGGCGGCCGCCGAGAAGTCCAAGCTGTCCGCTCCGGCGCTGGTCTGAGCCACCGCCCGAACCCGGCGACCTACGCAGCATTCGAGGAGGGGGACCGACCCGGCGGGTCGGCCCCCTCCTCGCCTTTTTGCCCGGGGCTTTGCTCCGCCTGCGTATCGCTCGCTACAGTTGTCAGCTGTCCTGCGCACGGTTTCGCGCACCCAGACACGCCTTGGGTCGTTCCCGCGGCGCTCCCCCACGGTTCGCCTGTTGCGGCACTCCTGCGTCGCTCGGCTCCCCGACCCACCCACACCCATCCCCGCTTGCTCATCAACACCTAGAAGAGGTCCTCAGTGCCCACCATTCAGCAGCTGGTCAGAAACGGCCGCTCGACGAAGCGCAAAAAGAACTCCACTCCGGCTCTGAAGGGCGCCCCCCAGCGCCGTGGCGTGTGCACCCGCGTGTACACGGTCACGCCGAAGAAGCCGAACTCGGCGCTGCGCAAGGTGGCTCGTGTGCGGCTGTCGTCCGGCATGGAGGTCACCGCCTACATCCCGGGTGAGGGCCACAACCTCCAGGAGCACAGCATCGTGCTGGTTCGCGGCGGCCGGGTGCGAGACCTTCCCGGCGTCCGGTACAAGATCATTCGAGGCACCCTCGACACCGCCGGCGTGCGAGACCGTCGCCAGGCCCGCAGCCGCTACGGCGCCAAGAAGGAGGGCTGAGATGCCTCGTAAGGGTCCGGCCACACGCCGCGAACTGTCCCCCGATCCGGTCTACGACTCGCTGCTGGTCACGCAGTTCGTCAACAAGGTGCTCCGCCAGGGCAAGCGCTCCCTGGCCGAGCGTGTCGTGTACGACGCGCTGAGCCTGATCGAGGAGCGCACCGGCGCCGAGCCGATCGCCACGCTGAAGCGGGCGATCGAGAACGTGAAGCCGGCCCTCGAGGTGCGCAGCCGTCGGGTTGGCGGCGCCACCTACCAGGTGCCCGTCGACGTCAGCCCCCGCCGTTCCAACACCCTGGCCATCCGCTGGCTGGTCGGCTACGCCCGCCAGCGCCGTGAGCGTTCGATGGCCGATCGGCTGGCGAACGAGCTGCTCGATGCCTCCAACGGCATCGGTGCCTCGGTCAAGCGCCGAGACGACCTCCACAAGATGGCCGACGCCAACAAGGCATTCGCCCACTACCGCTGGTAGGCCGCGCCAGGCCGCTGCAACAGATCGTCACCGTCGGCTCGGGCACTCATGCCCGAGCCTCGGCCGTTCTCTCCCCAACTCCACCCGTCGACGCAGGAAACCGAGTCAGACATGTCGAACCTCCCCCTCGAACGCACCCGCAACATCGGAATCATGGCCCACATCGATGCGGGCAAGACGACCACGACCGAGCGGATCCTCTTCTACACCGGCAAGAGCTACAAGATCGGTGAGGTGCACGACGGCGCCGCCACCATGGACTGGATGGTTCAGGAGCAGGAGCGTGGCATCACGATCACCTCCGCTGCGACCACGGCGCACTGGACCGACACGGTCAACAAGGTCGACCACCGGGTGCAGATCATCGACACGCCGGGACACGTCGACTTCACCGTCGAGGTCGAGCGCTCCCTGCGCGTGCTCGACGGCGCGGTCGCCGTGTTCGACGGCGTGGCCGGCGTCGAACCGCAGACCGAGACCGTCTGGCGTCAGGCCGACAAGTACAACGTGCCCCGCATGTGTTTCATCAACAAGATGGACCGCACCGGCGCCGACTTCTTCGGCGCGCTGGCCTCGATCAAGGAGCGCCTGGGCGCCAACGTGGCGGTCATCCAGCTGCCGATCGGTTCCGAGGGCGACTACGCCGGCATCGTCGACCTGGTGACGATGCAGGCCTGGGTGTGGGACGGCGAGGAGCTGGGGGCGTCCTGGACGGTCACCGACATCCCCGACAACCTCGCCGAGCAGGCCGCCGAGTACCGCCAGGATCTGATCGACGTGCTCTCGGAGACCGACGAGAACGTCATGGAGAAGTTCATCAACGAGGAGGACCTCAGCCCCGAGGAGATTCGGGCCGCCCTCCGCGACGCCACGCTGCACCACGGCGTCGTGCCGGTGCTCAACGGCACCGCCTTCAAGAACAAGGGCGTCCAGCCGCTGCTGGACGCCGTCTGCTTCTACATGCCGAGCCCGCTCGACCTGCCGCCGGTCTCCGGCGTCGACCGCAAGGGCGAGCCGGTCACCCGTGCGCCCAAGGACGACGAGCCCTTCAGCGCCCTGGCCTTCAAGATCATGACCGCCGACCACGTCGGCAAGCTCACCTACTTCCGGGTGTACTCGGGCAAGCTCTCCAAGGGCGACCAGGTGATGAACACGCGCACCGGCAACAAGGAGCGCATGGGCCGACTGCTCGAGATGCACGCCAAGGAGCAGATCGAGCAGGAGTCGGTCGGCGGGCGACATCGTCGCCGCCATCGGCCTGAAGGACACCCGCACCGGCGATTCGCTGTGCGACCCGGCCGCCTTCATCCAGCTCGAGTCCTCGAGTTCCCCGACCCGGTGATCCACGTGGCCGTCGAGCCCAAGACCAAGGCCGACCAGGACAAGATGTCCAAGGCGCTGGTGGCGCTGGCCGAGGAGGACCCCACCTTCGTCGTCCACACCGACGAGGAGACCGCCGAGACGATCATCGCCGGCATGGGCGAGTTGCACCTCGAGGTGATCATCGACCGCATGCTGCGTGAGTTCAACGTGGACGCCACCGTGGGCAAGCCGCAGGTGGCCTACCGCGAGACCTTCACTCAGGAGGTCATCAAGCACACCTACCTGCACAAGAAGCAGACCGGTGGCTCGGGCCAGTACGCCAAGATCACGATCAACCTGATCCCCACCGGCCCCGGTGGCGGCTTCTCGTTCGAGGACACGATCACCGGCGGCCGCATTCCCAGAGTACATCCCGTCGGTGGGCCATGGCGTCGAGGAGAGCCTCACCTCGGGTGTGCTCGCCGGGTTCCCGGTCGTCGACGTGAAGGTGGAGCTGACCGACGGCGACTACCACGACGTCGACTCCTCCGAGATGGCGTTCAAGATCGCCGGCACGATGGCGTTCAAGGAGGCGGCCCGCAAGGCCAAGCCCACGCTGCTCGAGCCGATCATGGACGTCGAGGTCGTCACCCCGACGACTACATGGGCGACGTCATCGGCGACCTCAACAGCCGCCGCGGCAAGGTCGGCAAGATGGAGCAGCGCGGCCCCAACCAGGTGATCGAGGCCGAGGTTCCGCTGTCGGAGATGTTCGGCTACTCCACCGACCTGCGGTCGAAGACCCAGGGTCGCGCCACCTACACCATGCACTTCGGCAGCTATCAGCCCACCCCCGGGCCGTGCAGGAAGAAATCGTCGCTCGCGTCACCGGACGCTGAGCCGCAAGCCCACCCGTACCACCAACCACACCAACCCTTCACCCATCTGACAAGGAGCATCACTCATGGCCAAGGAGAAGTTCGAGCGGAACAAGCCTCATATGAATGTGGGGACGATGGGTCATATTGACCATGGGAAGACGACGTTGACGGCGGCGATTTCGAAGACGTTGGCGGATCGGGTGGAGGGGAACTCGTTCACGGAGTTCGACAACATTGATAAGGCTCCGGAGGAGCGTGAGCGGGGGATCACGATCAATGTGTCTCATATTGAATATGAGACCGAGAATCGGCATTACGCGCACGTGGATATGCCGGGTCACGCGGATTACATCAAGAACATGATTACGGGTGCGGCGCAGGTGGATGGCGCGATTTTGGTGGTGTCGGCGGCTGATGGTCCGATGCCGCAGACGCGTGAGCATGTGTTGTTGGCTCGTCAGGTGGGGGTGCCGTCGATTGTGGTGGCGTTGAACAAGGTCGACATGGTCGATGATGAGGAGTTGTTGGAGCTGGTGGAGCTCGAGGTTCGGGAGTTGTTGTCGGAGTTTGATTTCCCGGGTGATGACATTCCGGTGGTGCCGGTCTCTGCGTTGAAGGCGTTGGAGGGTGACAGCGCGGCTCAGGATCAGGTGATGGTGTTGATGGATGAGGTGGACGCCTATATTCCGCAGCCTGAGCGTGATTTGGATCGCCCGTTTTTGATGCCGATCGAGGATGTGTTCTCGATTACGGGTCGTGGCACGGTGGTGACGGGGAAGATCGAGCAGGGTGCGGTGCATACGGGTGATGCGATTGAGATTGTCGGGTTGAAGCCGACGACGAAGACGACGTGTACGGGTGTGGAGATGTTCCGGAAGCTGCTTGATGAGGGGCAGGCTGGGGACAACATTGGTGCGTTGCTTCGTGGTGTGGAGAAGGATGAGGTGCAGCGGGGTCAGGTGTTGGCTGCGCCGGGGTCGATTACGCCGCATACCGATTTTGAGGGTCAGGTGTATGTGTTGACCAAGGATGAGGGTGGTCGGCATAAGCCGTTTTTCTCGGCGTATTCGCCGCAGTTTTATTTCCGGACGACGGATGTGACGGGGACGGTGACGTTGCCTTCGGATAAGGAGATGGTGATGCCTGGTGATAACACGTCGATGTCGGTGGAGTTGATTGCGCCGATCGCGATGGAGGAGGGGCTTCGGTTCGCGATTCGTGAGGGTGGCCGTACGGTTGGCGCCGGCCGCGTCACCAAGATCAACAAGTAGCACCCCGACGCCTTCGGGCGTTCCGCAGTGCACGAGTTCGGCCCGGACCCCAGGTCCGGGCCGAACCGCGTCCCGCCCCGGCGATCCAACCGTGCGGCGTTCGGCCAACACCTGGTGGCGCTCTTGCCCCCGGGACGGTCCGTAGTGGTGGACGCGCCGCCGGAGCCGCTACGATGGCCGACCCCGAGGCACACCCGGCGTGGCCTCCGTTCCTTGACACTCGACGATCCCCCGCCACCGTTCAACGACGGTGCCCCCGACAGGAGAGCCCCATGGCCGCCAACCAACGCATCCGTATCCGCCTGAAGGCCTACGACCACGAGGTCATCGACCAGTCGGCCAAGAAGATCGTCGAGACCGCCGTCAGGACCCAGGCGTCGATCCGTGGCCCGATCCCGCTTCCCACCGAGAAGCACCGCGTCACCGTGATCCGCTCGCCCCACAAGTACAAGGACTCCCGCGAGCACTTCGAGATGCGCGTGCACAAGCGGCTGATCGACATCCTCGAGCCCACCCAGAAGACCGTCGATTCGCTGCAGCGGCTGGACCTTCCGGCGGGCGTCGACATCGAGATCAAGATCCAGTAACTCCGGCGACCCAACCCCGGGCTGGTCAATACGGCCCAGGGTGAACCGTCGGCGGTGGGCCGTAGTGCCCTTGTGAGTGGCCACCGCCCCCGGCAGGCTGGTCGGCGTGCGATGAACAGCCATCGGATGCCGGGGAGCCACGCATGCCCAATCCCAGAGATCCACGACCGGCCGGATCCACCTCGCTGGTGCTTGCAGGCGGGGTGCTGGCCGTCGCGCTGCTGGGAATGATCGCCGAGGGACGACCCGGGCCGAGCGAGCTGGTGCTGGCGGGGCTGGCCCTGGCGCTGGTGCTCTGGTTGATTCGCACCAACCGCAGGACGCCGCCGGCGGAACCGGTTGCCGAGCCGGAGCCCGGCGAGATCGACGCGTCGAGCGATCGGGACGGCTCGCCCAAGGCGACCCATCCGGCCGGTGAGGTCGACGGGGTGGTCAATCGACGAACCCTCGTCGACGAGTACCGCACCCGCCTCGATCGACCCGACGGATCGGGCACCGTGGCGGTGCTGTTCATCGACGTCGACCGGTTCAAGGCCACCAACGACTCGTTGGGTCGCGACTACGGCGACGAGTTGCTGCGGGCGCTGGGACGGCGCCTGGTTCGCACGGTTCGGCCCGGCGACACGGTGGGATGCCTCGGCGCCGATGAGTTCCTCGTGCTCTGCGACGGATGCGGTCACCCGGACGAGGCGGTCGGCCTGGCCCAGCAGATTCATCGTGCGCTGGCCAAGCCGTTCGTCCTGGTCGACGCGTCGGTGACGATCACGGCGAGCATCGGCGTCGCGTTCGGGGACAAGGCGTCGGCCGAGTCGGCGTTCTCCGACGCCGACATCGCGATGATGCAGGCCAAAACCGCCGGGGGTGGGGGCACCGTCGTCTTCGAGCCGTCGCTGCGCAACGAGGTGTCCGAGCGTGCCGTGATCGAACAGGAGCTTCGGCGGGCGCTCGACCAGGACCCGATGGCGAACGACGAGTTGGTGTTGGTCTACCAGCCGATCGTCGACCTCGTGGAGGGTCGGATGGCGGCGGTCGAGGCGCTGGTGCGCTGGAACCACCCGGAGCGCGGACGGCTTTCCCCGGCGGCGTTCCTGCCGGTGGCGGAGGCGACCGGGCTGATCGTGCCGCTCGGCGAGATGGTGCTGGCCAAGGCCTGCCGGGCGCAGGTGTCGTGGCGCGCCATCCTCGGCGACGCGGCGCCCACCGTCACCGTCAACCTGTCGCTCCGCCAGCTGCTGACCCCCGACTTCGTGGCCAGGGTGCGCGTACACGTCGTCGAATCGGGGATCGACCCGGGACAGCTCATCCTGGAGGTCACCGAGGACTCGCTGGTCAACGAGCTCGAGCGCTGCATTCCCGTGCTCTCCGAGCTGGCGGCGATCGGCTTGGGCATCGCGATCGACGACTTCGGTACGGGCATGAGCTCGCTGAGCTACGTCAAGCGGTTGCCGATGGCCCGCACCCTCAAGCTGGACCGAAGCTTCATCTCCGACATCCACGAGTACCGGACCGACCACGCCATCGTGCAGGCGGTCTTGGTGATGACCGAGCGGTTGGGGATCCGGGTGGTTGCGGAGGGGGTGGAGACCGCCGAGCAGTTGGGTGCGCTGGTGGAGCTGGGCGGCCGCTACGTCCAGGGGTACTTCTTCAGCCCCCCGCTGGAGGCCGACGCCCTGCCGAACTACGCACCCGACCTGGTGCGGGTGCACGGCCTGTCGATGGGGCCGATCGGCTAACGAGCCGTGGTCGACCCCGACCGGTCGACGATGTCGGGTCGGGCGGGGCGCGCCAGCGCGCCGGCGGGCACGTCGGTGGTGACGACACACCCGGCGCCGATCATGGCGCCGTCGCCGATGTGGATGTCTCCGACGACGACACAGTTGGCCCCGAACTCGACGCCGTCGCCCACCTTGGGGCAGGCCGACGGGCCGCTGCTGCGTCGCACGTTGCCGATGGTGACCCCCTGGCGCAGCATGACCCCCTCGCCGAGCTCGGTCCCGGGGTTCACCACCAGGCCCTGGCCGTGTCGGATGCGAAGGCCTGGGCCCACCCGCGTGCTCGACGGCAGCTCGACCCCGAGGACCCATCCGATGAGCACCCGATAGGCCACGAGCGGCGGCGCCATCAACAGCCGCGCGCCCATGCCGCCGCGTGCGACCCGGCTGGCCGCCGAGGCGAGTCGAAAGCAGGTCACCAGCAGCAGCCCCTTGGGGTCGCTCCGGTTGGCCGCAAGGTCGGCACGCCACACCACGCTCCACCGGGCGGTGGAGCCGGCGGTGTCGCCTCGGTGCTCGGGGTGCGTGCCGTCGCGTTCACGGCGGCCATCGTACGGCCCGGCGGGGCGGGTCCCGACCGATGGAACCCGCCCCGCCAGGCCGGACTGGTTTTGACCGCCGCTAGACCAGGCCGAGCAGGTCGACCTCGATGCGGCGGTTGAGGCGCTGGTTCGCCTCGGTGTCGTTGGGCACCCTGGGCGACGACTCGCCCTTGCCCGTCGCGGTGAACCTCGATGGATTGAGGTCGCCCTCGGTGGTGAGGTAGTCGACGACCGCCTGCGCACGCTGCTCGGACAACCGCTGGTTGTCCGACGCCGAGCCGTTGTCGTCGGTGTGCCCGGTGATCACCATCTGCACCTCGGGGTTGAGCCGCATCACGGCGATGCCCAGATCGAGGATCTGGGAGTAGTCGGGACTGAGCACGGCCGACCCGGGGGCAAACACCAGGTCCTCGTCCACCCGCACCCGTCCGGGGCCCGGCTCGGGGGCACCGGGATCGATCACGTAACCGTCGATCACGTTGTCCTCGCCGATCACCTCCGCCGCCTTGTCGACGAACGCGTCACGGGACGCCTTGGTGGGCAGCCGGCCCGACAGGTACAGCCGTCCGTCGCGGTAGGTCGCCTCGTGCACGACGGTGGTGGAAGGCGCCTCGTCGCCGGTCCCATCGACCTCGGCATCGGCATCGGCATCGGCATCGGCGTCGGCATCGGCGTCGGGTGCGTCACCGTCGTCGGGGACGGTCGCCACCGGGTCCGCCCCGTCCCCGTCCGATGATTCCTCCGTGGCCGTCGAGGTTGACGTCGTGGCCGCGTCCTCCGTCGGCGCAAGCTCCAACGGGGCGGCGTCGCCACCGGGCCGCTGGGCGGAGGAGGCGTCGGCGACGGCCTCGGACGAGCCGGTCGAGCCCGTGGCCAGCACCACGCCCCCGGCGGTGAGGGCCACCACGATGAGCAGGCCGGCGACCATCGGGGCGGTGCGGCGCCGTGGCCCCTGGAGCGGTTGGCCCACCGGCCGCCCGTCGTCCGCCGATTCCCGACCCGCATCGTCGTCGGGCACCGGAACGTAGGGGTCGGGAACGCCCCCGAGCGCCCGGCCGAGGTTCGATGGGTTGATCAGCTGCCCCCGAAGCTGGGAGGGGCGCGTGCCTGCGGGTGGTTCCGGTGGGTGCTGCGTCATCGTGGCCTTCCTCGTCGAGCGGCCTCGTCCCGAGTTGGTGGCCGCTCCAGGAGTGGTCGGACCACCGGCCGGGGACTGAAGCGTCGGAAGGCGGGCAAATTCGCTTGTTCGTACGGCGTATGGCCCAGGGTCGTTTGGCCTCACGGAAGGAGCGGGTCGGCCGGGGACCGACGGCACCGGCAGGGGATCGGTCCGTCACGAACTCTCGGTTTGTCTCACCCCGCAACGACCGATAAGGTTTCCCCTTCGTGCGTGGGACACCCCCGTCCCACCAACTGAGGCTCTCGCAGGCCGCCGGACTCACACCTCGACCGAACAGGTCGCCAAGGTGCCGGATCGGAACCACGAGACACAACCGAGTCGCCGCTCCGCCCGGGTTCGCCCGAGCGGAGCGTTTGCCTGAGTGGGCGAACAAACTACAGCCCCGTTATCTCGATTCGCCCGGCGCCCAGGCGTCGCAGGCGGAGGAAGCTACGACCAAGGACGAGCCGTCATGGCCAACAAAGCAATTGTGGGACAGAAAGTCGGCATGACCCAGGTGTGGGACGACGACTCCCGTATCCAGCCGGTCACCGTGGTCAAGGTCGACCCGTGCCGCATCGTCGCCATCCGATCCGCCGAAGGCGGGGACGGCTACGAGGCGGTTCAGGTGACCTTCGGCAACAAGTCGCCGGGCAAGCTGACGATGGCCGAGGCCGGTCACTTCGAGGCGGCCAACGTCGACCCCGGCGTCCGCCTGGTGGAGCTGCGCCTCTCCGACTCCTCCTCCTATGAGGTGGGGCAGACCCTCGACGCCTCCATCTTCGAGGCGGGCGAGCGGGTCGACGTCGCCGGAGTGTCGAAGGGCAAGGGCTTCGCCGGCGCCATGAAGCGCCACAACTTCTCCGGGCAGCCCGCCAGCCACGGCGCCCACAAGGTGCACCGCAAGCCGGGCGCCGTCGGCGCCTGCGCCACGCCGGGCCGGGTGTTCAAGGGCACCCGCATGCCGGGCCGCATGGGCGGCGACAAGGTGACCACCCTCAACCTCGAGGTGGTCCGGGCCGATCCCGAGGCCGGCATCGTGCTGGTGAAGGGCTCGGTGCCCGGCCCCAAGGGTTCCTACATCGTGATTCGCGACGCGGTGAAGGCCGCCGTCGGCGGAGGTGAGAGCTGATGGCAACTGTTGACGTACTCGGCCCGTCCGGATCCCCGTCGGGATCCGTCGAGCTGGACGACACCCTCTTCGGCGTCGAGCCCAACGTGGCGGTGATGCACCAGGTGGTGACCGCTCAGCTGGCCGCACGCCGCAAGGGCACCGCCTCCACCAAGACCCGCGCCGAGGTGCGCGGCGGTGGACGCAAGCCGTGGCGCCAGAAGGGCACCGGCAACGCCCGCCAGGGCTCGATCCGTGCGCCGCACTGGCGTGGCGGCGGCGTGGCCCACGGCCCGAAGCCGCGCAGCTACGCGCAGCGGACCCCCAAGAAGATGAAGCGCCTGGCGCTGGCGTCGGCGCTGTCCGACCGCCTGGCCGACAACCGGCTGCTCGTCGTCGATGGATGGGGCCTGGACACGCCCAGCACCAAGGCGGCCAAGTCGGCGCTGGCGGCCATGGGCGCCGAGGGCAGGGTCCTCGTCGTGCTCGGCCCGGACGACGACACGGTCCGTCGCAGCCTCCGCAACCTTCCCGACGTGCACCTGGTGAGCGCCGGGCAGGTCACCACCTACGACGTGTTGGTGTCCGACTACGTCATCTACTCGCAGGGCGCCCTCCCCGGTGCCGCTGCACCCGCCAACGACGCGGCCGCAACCGATGGAGCCGACTCATGAGGGATTCACGCGACGTCATCATCCGCCCGGTCGTGTCCGAGAAGTCCTATGGCCTGATCGACGAGGGTGTCTACACCTTCATCGTGGCCCCCGATGCCAACAAGGTGGAGATCCGCCAGGCGGTCGAGGAGATCTGGGACGTCTCGGTGGTCAAGGTCAACACACTGAACCGGCCCGGCAAGCGCATCCGGCAGCGTCGTCGCATGACGTACGGCTCCCGCGCCGGCACCAAGCGGGCCATGGTCACCCTCGCCGAGGGTGACGAAATCGAACTCTTCGAAGTTCGCTGAGAGGGAGTTTCATGGGCCTCAGAAAGCGCAAGCCAACCAGTCCGGCACGCCGTTTCCAGACGGTGTCGGACTTCGCCGAGATCACTCGGTCGACCCCCGAGAAGTCGCTGGTCACCCAGAAGACCAAGACCGGTGGCCGCAACAACAAGGGCCGCAAGACCGCCCGGCATCGTGGCGGCGGGCACAAGCAGCGCTACCGCGTGATCGACTTTCGCCGCACCAAGGACGGGGTTCCCGCCAAGGTCGCGACGATCGAGTACGACCCCAACCGGTCGTGCCGCATCGCACTGCTGCACTACCTCGACGGCGAGAAGCGCTACATCATCACCCCCCGAGGCGTCGAGGTGGGCGACGAGCTGCAGTCCGGGCAGGGGTCGGAGATCCGTCCCGGCAATGCACTGCCGCTGCGGTTCATCCCCGTCGGTACCACCATTCACAACATCGAGCTGAAGCCGGGTGGCGGCGCCAAGATGGCCCGCTCCGCCGGTGCCTCGGTGCAGCTGGTGGCCAAGGAGGGCGACTACGCCACCCTGCGGCTGCCCTCGACCGAGATGCGTCGGGTGCCGATCGACTGCCGGGCCACCATCGGCCAGGTGGGCAACGTCGAGCACGAGCTGATCAAGATCGGCAAGGCCGGCCGCAGCCGTTGGAAGGGCAAGCGTCCCCAGACCCGCGGCGTGGCGATGAACCCGGTGGACCACCCGCACGGCGGCGGCGAGGGCAAGACCTCCGGTGGTCGTCACCCCGTGTCCCCCTGGGGCAAGCCCGAGGGCCGCACCCGGGACCAGAACAAGCCGTCCCAGAAGCTCATCGTGCGTCGTCGTCGTACCCGCGGGTCACGCCGATGAGCACGCAACCATCACTCGGCAACGTGAGGAACTCCTGATATGCCCCGCAGTCTGAAGAAGGGCCCCTTCGTCGACGACCATCTGCTGAAGAAGGTGGATGCGCTCAACGAGAAGGGCCAGAAGACGGTCATCAAGACCTGGTCGCGTCGCTCGACGATCATCCCCGACATGGTCGGTCACACGATCGCGGTGCACGACGGCCGCAAGCACGTCCCGGTGTACGTCACCGAGTCGATGGTGGGTCACAAGCTGGGCGAGTTCGCCCCGACCCGCACCTTCAAGTTCCACGCCGGCCAGGAGCGCACCGCTCGAGGCGGTCGATAGGCATGGCTCAGAACGGAACGAAGACCAACGAGCGTCCCGGCACCCGTGCGGTGCTGCGCCACGCCCGCTTCTCCGCCTACAAGGCGCGTGAGGTGCTCAACCTGATCCGCGGCCTGCCCGTGGCCGACGCCATGGACGAGCTGAACCGCTGCGAGCGCGACGCCGGCCGTCCGATCGCCAAGTTGCTGGCCTCCGCGGTCGCCAACGCCGGAGCCAACGACGGCCTGCCCGCCGACGAGCTCTTCGTGTCGGCGTGCTTCGCCGATGAGGGCCCGACGATGCGGCGCTTCCGGCCCCGAGCCCGTGGCCGTGCCACCCGCATCAACAAGCGCACGACCCACATCACGATCATCGTGGGCCGCCTGTCCGAGGACGAGCTGAGCGACCGTCGCGAGCGTGGCGGTGCCCCCGCCGACGCCGCTGCGGCCCGTGCCCGTCGCGTGGCGGCCAGCCGCGCCGAGGAGCCCACCGAGGATCCCGCCGACGAGGTCGCCGAGGACGACGTGGTCGAGGCCGCCCCCGAGGGCAACGCCGACGCCACCGAGACGGTCAGCGACGATGCAGCCGACACGCCGGACGACACAGACGACACCAACGACGCAGCCGCAGATTCCGCCGAACCTGCTGACGACAGCGACGACACCGACAGCAAGGACGACGCCTGATGGGACAGAAGGTCAACCCGTACGGCTTCCGGCTGGGAGTCACCACCGACTGGAAGTCCAGGTGGTACGCCGACCGTGAGCAGTACGTCGACTACGTGGTCGAGGACTGGGAGATTCGCCGCTACCTGATGGGGCGCATGGCCAACGCGGCCATCAGCCGCATCGAGGTGGAGCGAACCCGTGACCGGGTGCGCATCGACCTGCACACCGCTCGCCCCGGCATCGTCATCGGTCGCCGCGGCGCCATGGCCGACGAGCTCCGTCAGGAGCTGGCCCGCATCACGGACAACCCGAAGGTGCAGCTGAACATCCAGGAGATCAAGCAGCCCGAGCTGGACGCTGCGCTGATCGCCCAGGGAGTCGCCGACCAGCTCGCCAACCGCATGGCGTTCCGCCGTGCGATGAAGCGAGCGGTGCAGAACGCCATGAAGGCCGGTGCCCTCGGCATCCGGGTGCAGTGCGGTGGACGTCTCGGCGGCGCCGAGATGAGCCGCTCCGAGTGGTACCGCGAGGGTCGGGTGCCGCTGCACACGCTGCGGGCCGACATCGACTACGGCCTGCGCGAGGCCGCCACCAGCACCGGTCGAGTGGGCGTGAAGGTGTGGCTCTACAAGGGCGACATCCTTCCCTACAAGGCGCAGGGCGAGGACAAGGCCTCCAAGGAGGCGGCCATGGCGGTGGGCGAGTCCACCGGCCAGGAGGCCACCAGCCGGGTGGTGTCGTCCCGTCCGACCCCGCCCAATGCGGGCGACGTCGCCGACGAGACCGCCGAGCCGGCGCCGCTGCTCAAGGAAGCCGATCCCGAGTTTGAGAAGTTGCTGACCGAGGAAGAGGAGATCGAGCGCCAGGCTCAGTCCCGTTCCAAGGGTCCCGAGCACTTCCGACCGAACGAGGGGGAGTGACGACATGTTGATGCCACGCAAGGTTCGCCACCGCAAGCACCAGCGCGGTCGCATGAAGGGCAACGCCAAGGGCGGCACCGCCGTCAGCTTCGGCCAGTACGGCGTCCAGGCGCTCGAGCCGGGCTGGATCTCGGCTCGCCAGATCGAGGCCGCCCGTATCGCCATGACCCGCCACATCAAGCGTGGCGGCAAGGTCTGGATCACGATCTTCCCCGACAAGCCGATCACCCAGAAGCCCGCCGAAACCCGCATGGGTTCGGGCAAGGGCAACCCCGAGCGCTGGGTCGCTCCGGTCAAGCCGGGCCGCATCATGTTCGAGCTCACCTACCCGGACGAGGCCGTCGCCCGTGGGGCGCTGGACCGTGCGATCCAGAAGCTGCCGATCAAGGCCCGCATCGTCACCCGGGAGGAGGGCATCTGATGGCCAAGAACGACACCCCCATCCGCGAGATCGCCGACGCCGAGTTGCTGACCCAGCTCTCCGAGCGCCGGGAGGAACTGTTCAACCTGCGGTTCCAACTGGTGACCGGTCAGCTCGACAACTCCGCCCGGCTGGGCGAGGTGCGGCGCACGATCGCCCGAATCATGACCGAGTTGCGCGAGCGCGAGATCGCCGCCGCCGAGAGGGAGAGCGCGTAATGGCTGAATCCAGCACCAACGCCGAGACCAGCACCGACGATGTCGGCGAGAGCGCGGAGCGCCCCGCACGCAAGGTGCGCGAAGGCATCGTGACCTCGAACGCCATGGACAAGACCGTTGCGGTCAGCTTCACCCAGCAGGTGAGCCACCGGGCCTACACCAAGGCCGTCCGCCGCACGAAGCGCCTCTACGTCCACGACGAGGAGAACACCCTCAACGTCGGCGACCGGGTCCGGGTCGTCGAGACCCGCCCGCTGTCGAAGAACAAGCGTTGGCGTCTCCTGGAGATCCTGGAGCGCGCACGATGATCCAGCAGGAAACCCGCATGCGGGTGGCCGACAACTCCGGTGCCCGCGAGGTGCTGGTGATCAAGGTGCTCGGTGGCTCACGCCGCCGCTACGCCTCGATCGGCGACATCGTCGTGGCCACCGTCAAGGACGCGCTGCCCGGCGCCGCCGTCAAGAAGGGCGAGGTGGTGCGCTGCGTGATCGTGCGCACCAAGAAGGAGAAGCGTCGCAGCGACGGCTCCTACATCCGTTTCGACGAGAACGCCGCCGTGCTGATCCGCGAAGACCGGGCGCCCCGGGGCACCCGCATCTTCGGTCCGGTCGGCCGTGAGCTGCGTGACGCCAAGTTCATGCGCATCGTGTCGCTGGCTCCGGAGGTGCTGTGATGTCACGACCCAAGGTTCAGGCACCCGCCAAGATGAAGATCCGCGAGGGCGACCGGGTGATCGTGTTGCGGGGCAAGGACCGCGGCACCGAGGGCGTGGTGCTCAAGGCCATGCCCAAGACCCAGAAGCTGCTCGTGGAGGGCGTCAACGTCCAGAAGCACCACGAGAAGCCCCGTCAGGCCGGTCAGCCGGGCGGCATCCGCGAGGCCGAGGGCCCGATCCACGTCTCCAACGTGGCGATGGTGGAGGGCGGCCAACCGACCCGAGTCGGCTACAAGGTCTCCGACGACGGCACCAAGACCCGAGTCTCCCGCAAGAGCGGAGGTGAGCTGTGAGTACCGATACCAAGGCAAAGGCCCCGGCCAAGTCGGAGGCGACCGAGTCGCTGATCGACATGGGTGGGTACGACGGTTCGACGCCGGGTCCTCGCATGAAGACCCGGTACAACGCCGAGCTTCGCGACCAGATCCAGGCCGAGCTCGGCCTGGAGAACGTCATGGAGGTGCCCAAGCTCACCAAGATCGTGGTCAACGTCGGCGCCGGTGCGGCCACCGAACAGAAGGCCCTGATCGAAAAGGTGGTCGGCGACCTCACGATCATCTGCGGGCAGAAGCCCATCGTGACCAAGGCGAAGAAGTCGATCGCCGGCTTCAAGCTGCGCGAGGGCAACGCCGTCGGCGTCAAGGTCACCCTCCGGGGCGACCGCATGTGGGAGTTCTTCGACCGGCTGGTCAACCTGGCCATCCCCCGCATTCGTGACTTCCGTGGCCTGTCGCCGAAGAGCTTCGACGGCCGGGGCAACTACACCTTCGGGGTGACCGAGCAGTTGATCTTCCCCGAAATCGACTACGACCAGATCGATGCCACCCGTGGCATGGACATCACCCTGGTGACGACCGCTCGTACCAACGCTGAAGGCAAGGCCCTACTCGACGCCTTCAGCTTCCCGTTCAAACGTGAGGGGCAGCAGTAATGGCGACCAAGGCACTCATCGAGAAGGCCAACCGCAAGCCGAAGTTCAAGGTCCGTGGCTACACCCGCTGCAAGCGCTGCGGCCGCCCACGTGCCGTCTACCGGAAGTTTGGACTGTGTCGTATTTGTCTGAGAGAGCTGGCCCACGCGGGGGAGATCCCCGGGGTCCGCAAGGCGAGCTGGTGAGAGGAGTCTGAACGATGTCAATGACCGATCCCATCGCCGACATGCTCACCCGGATCCGCAACGCGAACATCGCGATGCACGATCAGGTGCGCATGCCATCGTCCAAGCAGAAGCTGGCCCTCGCCGAGGTGCTGCTGCGTGAGGGCTACATCGGCCCCTACGAGGTGAACCCGGCGCCCAACGGCCCCGGCGAGACCCTGACGATCACCATGAAGTACTCCCCGGAGCGCCAGCGCGTGATCTCCGGCCTGCAGCGGGTGTCCAAGCCCGGCCTTCGCATCTACCGCAAGTCCAACGAGGTGTCCCGTGTTCTGGGCGGCCTCGGGATTTCGGTGCTGTCCACCAGCCAGGGGCTGATCACCGACCGAGAGGCGCGTCGTCGCCGGGTCGGCGGCGAAGTCCTCTGCAACGTCTGGTAGGAGCCACTTATGTCACGAATCGGAGAACAGCCGATCAGCCTGCCCGACGGGGTGACCGTGTCGGTCGCCGACGGGGTCGTCAGCGTCAAGGGCCCCAAGGGCGAGCTGCAACAGGACATCCCCGGCGGGATCGACGTCGTCGTCGGTGAAGGCGTGGTCGACGTCAAGCGCCCCGACGACGAGCGGGAGAGCCGCTCGATGCACGGGCTGGTGCGATCGCTGGTGAACAACATGGTCGTCGGCACCTCGAAGGGGTTCCAGAAGGACCTCGAGATCGTCGGCACCGGTTACCGGGCCACCGCCAAGGGCAGCGGCCTCGAGCTGCTGCTCGGGTACTCGCACTCGATCACCGTCGACGCGCCGGAGGGCATCACCTTCACCCTGCCGCGCAACACCTACATCGAGATCACCGGCATCGACAAGCAGCTGGTCGGCCAGGTGGCCGCCAACATTCGGGCGCTGCGCTCACCCGAGCCCTACAAGGGCAAGGGCGTGCGGTACGCCGACGAACACGTGAAGCGCAAGGCCGGTAAGGCCGGCAAGTGAGCCGGGCCAGGAGCATGAGATGACGAACAAAACAGACGCCAAACGCCGAGCCAGAATCCGCCGCCACGCCCGTGTGCGGTCGACGGTCTCCGGCACCGCCAGCCGACCCCGTCTGGCCGTGTTCCGGTCCAACCGCCACGTCGTGGCGCAGGTGATCGACGACACCGCCGGGATCACCCTGGCCGCCGCCTCCACCCAGGAGTCGGACCTGTCGGGTGGCGCGACGTCCAACAAGGAGGCGGCCGCAACGGTCGGCGAGCGAATCGCCGAGCGTGCCAAGGCCGCCGGAGTGACCACGGTGGTCTTCGACCGGGGCGGGTTCCGCTTTCATGGTCGAGTGGCCGCCCTGGCCGATGCCGCCCGAGCCGGCGGACTGGAGTTCTAGCGATGGCACCCAACAACAACCGAGGTAACTCGCGCGGTGGCGACGACATGTCGCTCCGCGAACAACGGGTGATCAACATCAACCGCGTCGCCAAGGTGGTGAAGGGCGGACGTCGTTTCTCCTTCACCGCACTCGTGGTGATCGGCGACGGAGCCGGCCGGGTCGGCCTGGGCTACGGCAAGGCCAAGGAGGTGCCCCTGGCGATCCAGAAGGGCACCGAGGAGGCCAAGCGCACGCTGATCAAGGTGCCGATGGCCGGTTCGACCATCGTCCACCCGATCATCGGTGAGCTCGGCGCCGGACGGGTGATGTTGAAGCCCGCCGCCCCCGGTACCGGTGTGATCGCCGGTGGCGCAGCCCGCGCCATCCTCGAAGAGGCCGGCATCGGCGACGTGCTGTGCAAGTCGCTGGGTTCGCCCAACTACATCAACGTCGCCCGGGCGACGATGAACGGGCTGACCAGCCTCCGCCGCCCCGACGAGATGGCCCGCCTGCGCGGCCTCGACCCCGAGGAGTTCATGCCGCCGGCGTTGTGGCGTGCCTGGCAGGAGTCCGAGCGCGGACCCCAGCCCGAACCCACCGAGGTGCGATGATGGCCAAGCTCAAGGTGACCCAGACGCGATCCGCGATCGGGTCCAAGCCCAAGCAGCGGGGAACCCTGCGGGCCCTCGGGCTCGGGCGCATCGGCAAGTCCAATGTGCTCGAGGACACCCCCGACGCCCGCGGTCAGATCAGCAAGGTTCCTCACCTCATCAACGTGGAAGAGGATGACTCATGAAGATTCACGACCTTGAACCGGCACCCGGTTCCAAGCGCCGCTCCAAGCGGGTCGGCCGAGGCATCGGCGGCAAGGGCGGCAAGACCGCCGGCCGTGGCACCAAGGGCCAGCGCGCCCGCAACACCGTCCCGGTGGCCTTCGAGGGCGGCCAGCTGCCCCTGTTCCAACGGCTGCCCAAGCTGCGTGGCTTCAACAACCCGTTCCGGGTGGAGTACCAGCCGATCAACCTCGACACCATCTCCGAGTGCGGCCTGGACGACGTGAGCCCCGAGACGCTGCTCGGCGTCGGCCTCGTCGGCAAGGGCTCGCTGGTGAAGGTGCTCGGTCGTGGCGAGATCACCCGTGCGGTCAACGTGAAGGCGCACGCCTTCTCGGCCTCCGCCGAGGCGGCGATCACCGCGGCCGGTGGCACGGTCGAGCGTTTGGATCTGCCCCACAGTGTGCGCCCGGCCTTCCACGGCTCCGCCCACACCAACCGCTAAGCGGTACAGGAGCGCTCTGTGTCCACCCTGCGCAACATGTTCAAGATCCCCGAGCTGCGGAACAAGGTTCTGTTCACGCTGTTCATCTTGGGTCTGTATCGCCTGGGTTCGTTCATCCCCGCCCCCGGCATCGACCAGTCGGCCGTCGCCGCCATCAAGGCGCAGGCCGAACAGGGCGGAGTGCTCAGCTACCTGCAGCTGTTCTCGGGCAACGCGCTGACGCAGTTCGCCATCTTCGCCCTGGGCATCATGCCCTACATCACGGCGTCGATCATCCTCCAGATCCTCGGGGTGGTCATCCCCAAGCTGGAGGAATGGCAGAAGCAGGGCGCGGTCGGGCAGCGCAAGATCACGCAGTGGACCCGCTACGTCACCATCGGCATCGCCGTGCTGCAGTCCACCGGCTTCGTCTATCTGTTCCAGAACGGCGGCGGCGGGCTGAGCACCAACGAGAACATCTCGCTGGTGACCAACTTCAACCTGGGCACGCTGTCGCTGATCGTGTTGACCTTCACCGCCGGCACCGCACTCCTGATGTGGATGGGCGAGCTGATCACCCAGCGCGGTATCGGCAACGGCATGTCGCTGATCATCTTCAGCTCGGTCGTCTCGGCGTTCCCGTCGGTGGGCGCCAGCCTTCGGGCCTCCAACGGCTGGTTCGCCGTGTTGCTCGTGTTCGGCGTGGCGATCCTGCTGCTGATCTTCATCATCTACATCGAGAACGGCGTCCGGAAGATCCCGGTGCAGTTCGCCAAGCGCCAGGTTGGGCGCCGCATGGCACGGCGGCCAGAGCACCTACATCCCGCTCAGGTCAACCAGGCCGGCGTCATCCCGATCATCTTCGCCTCGGCGTTCCTCCAGATGCCGGTGCTGCTGGTCAACGTGTTGCCGCAGACCGGCTGGGGCGACTCGGTGCGCCGCTGGATCGACAACAACCTCGTGCAGGCCGCGTCGCCGGTGTACCTGGCGATCTTCGGCCTGCTGATCTTTGCCTTCAGCTACTTCTACACGTCGATTGCGTTCGACCCGGTGCAACAGGCCGACAACCTGCGCAAGCAGGGCGGGTTCATCCCCGGCATCCGGCCCGGACCCCAGACCGAGCGCTACCTGGCCAAGGTGCTCAACCGCATCACCTTCCCCGGCGCGCTCTTCATCTCGTTCCTGGCGCTCGCTCCGACGATCATCGTCGTGATGATCGTCGGCCGTGCCAACTCGGGGATCGCCTTCTCCATCGGTGGCGCCTCGCTGCTGATCGCCGTCGGCGTGGCGCTCGAGCTGATGAAGCAGATCGACGGGCAGCTGATGTTGCGCAACTACGAGGGCTTCCTCTCCGACAAGCCGGAAAAGCGCTGATGCGCCTCGTCATCTTTGGTCGCCAGGGCGCCGGCAAGGGCACGCAGTCCAAGCTGCTCGCCGAGCACTTCAACGTGCCCCACATCTCCACCGGGGACATCTTTCGTGCCGCCATCTCGGCGGGCACCGAGCTGGGCCTGGCCGCCAAGGCGATCATGGACCGCGGCGACCTGGTGCCCGACGACGTGCTCCGTGGCGTCGTCGCCGAACGACTGGCCGAGGACGACGCGGCCGGTGGGTGGCTGCTCGACGGATTTCCCCGCACCCCGCAGCAGGCCGAGGATCTCGACGAGATCGCCGATCCGCCCCTCGACGTGGCGATCAACCTCGACGTCCCGGAGGACGTGGTGGTCGAGCGCATCAGTTCCCGCCGGGTCTGCGAGGGCGAGGGCCACATCTATTCGGCGGGCGACCCCTCAGCCGAGTCGGGGATCTGCGAGATCGACGGCAGCCCGGTGACCCAGCGCGACGACGACACCGAGGACGCCGTGCGCCATCGGCTCGCGCTGTATTCCAGCCAGACCGAACCCCTGCTGGAGCGCTACGCCCGCGCCGACCAGCTGGTGACCGTCGACGGGGTGGGCGACGTCGAGACGGTGTTGCAGCGGGTCATCGCCGCCGTGGAAGGGCGGACGAAGCCGTGAGCATCCGCCCTGGTTTTGCCAATCCCTCCCCGACAGCTAAGCTCTCAAGTCGCCCCGTTGGCCGGTCGTCGGTCAGTGGGAGCGGTGGTGATGTGAACCTCGCCTTCGCCGCACCGATCGTCCGCCCGGCAGCCGGCCACCGCCATCGCCGCTGCACCCCGCCCATCACCCCCGGCACCACCTGCCGGGCCCTGTCAGTCCGCAACTGAGGAGTTACCCTGCCGAAGTCCAAAGAAGACGCCATCGTCATGGAAGGCACCGTCAACGAGTCGCTTCCCAACGCGATGTTCCGCGTCGAGCTGGAAAACGGACACGAGGTCCTGGCCCACATCTCCGGAAAGATGCGGATGCACTACATCCGCATCCTGCCCGGCGACAAGGTGCAGGTCGAGCTCACCCCCTACGACCTCTCACGGGGTCGCATCACGTACCGGTACAAGTAGTCACCCAGCAATCGTCGGCGGCACCGCCACCGAGAAGCCCGAGAGGCAATCATGAAAGTTCGAACCAGTGTGAAGCGCATGTGCGAGAAGTGCACGGTCATCCGCCGCGGCGGCACCGTTCGCGTGATCTGCGACAACCCGCGTCACAAGCAGCGTCAGGGCTGATGGTGCGTTCGATGGTTGCGACCAAGATGATCGAGGAGCGCTAAGACATGGCACGAATTGCCGGAGTGGACATCCCGCGCGAGAAGCGGTTGGTGATCTCGCTGACCTACATCTACGGCGTCGGGCCCAGCCAGGCGTCCGCCATTCTGGAGGACATCGGACTTCCCGAGGACACGCGGGTTCGCGACCTCACCGAGGCCGAGGTCAGCCAGCTCCGCACCTACATCGAGGCCAACCTCAAGGTGGAGGGCGACCTGCGCCGCGAGGTGCAGCAGAACATCAAGCGCAAGATGGAGATCGGGTCCTACCAGGGCCTGCGCCATCGCCGGGGTCTCCCGGTGCGGGGTCAGCGCACCCACACCAACGCCCGCACCCGCAAGGGCCCGAAGAAGACCGTGGCCGGCAAGAAGAAGGTCCGCAAGTAGGACCCCCGGTTGGCCGCCCGGTTCGGCCGACACCCCCATCTCCCCACCCGATTCACCCGAACGAACCCTGAGGATCACGAATGGCCAAGCCCCAAGCCGGCGGACGTAGACCCCGCCGTCGTGAGCGCAAGAACGTCACGCACGGCGTCGTGCACATCAAGTCGTCGTTCAACAACACGATCATCGCCATCTCCGACCAGGAGGGCAACATCCTCGCCTGGGCCTCCGGCGGCAACGTGGGCTTCAAAGGCTCCCGCAAGTCCACCCCGTACGCCGCCCAGATGGCGGCCGAGCAGGTGGGCCGCAAGGCCATGGAGCACGGCGTCCGGCGCGTGGACGTGATGGTGAAGGGTCCCGGCTCCGGCCGGGAGACCGCCATCCGGTCGATCCAGAACCTTGGCATCGAGGTCATCGGAATCAAGGACGTCACCCCCGTACCCCACAATGGCTGCAAGCCGCCCAAGCGGCGCCGTCAGTAGCTGGAAGGAACACACACATGTCCCGCTACACAGGACCCCGAGCCCGCGTCTCCCGCCGTCTCGGAACCAACATCTGGGGTACCAAGGGCGAAGACCTCGCCATGGAGAAGCGCCCCTATCCTCCCGGCCAGCACGGTCGCACCCGCCGTCGCGGCAACGTGTCGGAATACCTCGTGCAGATGCAGGAGAAGCAGAAGGCCCGCTTCACCTACGGCCTGACCGAGAAGCAGTTCCGCAAGCTCTACGAGGAGGCCTCGCGCCGCCCGGGCGTCACCGGTGAGAACCTGCTGGCGTACTGCGAGCTGCGCGTCGACAACGTCGTGTACCGCGCCGGTCTGGCGGCGACCCGTCCGCAGGCCCGTCAGCTGGTCAGCCACGGCCACTTCGAGGTCAACGGCAAGCGGGTTCACACCCCCAGCTACCGCCTCCGCAAGGGCGACGTGGTCAGCCTCCGGGAGAAGAGCCGTGAGATGATCACGATCACCTGGAACAAGGACACCCTCGACCGCACCCCGCCCGCATGGCTGGAACGTGGCGACTCGAACAACTCCATCACGGTGCGCGAACTGCCGGTGCGCGAACAGATCGACGTGCCGGTGCGCGAACAGCTCATCGTCGAGCTCTACTCCAAGTAAGGCCGACCGGGCCGCAGCCTCCGGGCGTGCACTCCATCGGCGTCCCGACAACGAAGTCTCTCCACGATCCCCCCTAGGAAGGTGCGACCACCATGCTCGTGATCCAACGACCCACGGTCGAAGCCCTCGACGAGGGCGAAGGCACCCGTCAACAATTCGCCATCGGCCCGCTCGAGCCCGGTTTCGGGCACACGTTGGGCAACTCGCTGCGCCGCACGCTGCTGTCGTCGATCCCCGGCGCCGCGGTCACCTCGGTTCGCTTCGATGACGCCCTGCACGAGTTCGACACCATCCGCGGCGTCGCCGAGGACGTCACCGACATCATCTTGAACCTCAAGGACGTCGTCGTCTCCTCCGAGTCCGACGCCCCCGTCGTGCTTCGCCTGGACGTCGCCGGTCCCACCACGGTGACCGCCGGCGACATCCGCACCACCGACGAGGTGAAGATCCTCAACGGTGATCTGGTGCTCGCCACGGTCAACGAGGAGGGCCATCTGGCCATGGAGCTCACCATCGAGCGCGGCCGCGGCTACTCGCCCGCCGACTCGACCAAGGGCAACACCACCATCGGCGCCATTCCGATCGACGCGATCTACTCGCCGGTGCGCCGGGTGTCCTTCGTCGTGGAGCCCACCCGCGTGGAGCAGTCCACCAACTACGACCGCCTCGTGCTCGACGTCGAAACCGACGGCTCGCTGGCCCCCCGGGACGCCGTGGCGTCCGCCGGCGCCACGCTGACCGGCCTGGTGCAGCTCGTCGCCGAGCTCACCGACGAGCCCGAGGGCCTCGAACTGGGCGACCTCGCCCCGGTGGCCGGGCTCTCGCCCGACCTCGAGCTGCCCATCGAGGACCTCGAGCTCTCCGAGCGTCCCCGCAACTGCCTCAAGCGGGCCCAGGTCAACACGGTCGGCGAGCTGCTCTCGAAGACCCCCGACGACCTGCTGGCGATCACCAACTTCGGACAGAAGTCGCTCGACGAGGTTCTCGTCAAGCTCGACGAGCGTGGGCTGTCCCTCAACTCACGGGAGCTCGGATGAACGGCACACCAACCAAGGGCAAGCGGCTTGGCGGATCGGCCAAGCATCAGCGGCTGATGATGGCCAACCTGGTCGCCTCGCTGGTGGCCGCCGAGCGCATCGTCACCACCGAGGCCAAGGCCAAGGCCCTGCGCCCGGTGGCCGAGAAGGTCATCACCAAGGCGGCCAAGGGCGGGTTGCACAACCACCGCCAGATCCTGGCGTTTCTCAACGACACCGAGATCGCCGACAAGCTCATCGAGGACGTCGGGCCGCGCTATGCGGATCGGCCCGGAGGGTATACCCGCATCCTCAAGCTGAGCGACCGCCGCAACGGGGACAACGCCCCGATGGCGATCATCGAACTGGTCTGAACCTTTTTGGTTGCACGCGGTCGGCGAGCCGAGCGTCGAGCACCTACCCCGGACCGCTTCGCTAAGTCCTGGGCAGGCACTCACCGCACGCCTCGCCGACGCTGCGCGTCCGGGCTGACCCGCACCATGCTCACCA
>JAWKIE010000002.1:0-11943 GCA_041394485.1 Microthrixaceae bacterium | reverse complement strand
TGCGTATCCCGAGCTGAACTGCACTGGGCTGGTCTCCTACGAGCGCCTCTCGGGAGACACCCTCGTGATGCGCGAAGAGATCACCGCCGGACGATGCCGACCGACGGGCACCATGGTCATGGTGCTGGTCGGGAGCGATTCGTTGTCATGGGACTACGAAGAGGGCGAGGTCACCTCAACCCTCGCCCGAATCTGAGTCGGTCGCTGGGCTAGAAGTCGATCACGAGTCGCGGGGGACCATCGAGTTCCTCGACGTTGGTGGTGATGCCATTGCTCGATCCAGAAATGACCCAGGTGTTGGTATCGGAGGAGTATCTCCGCACGTCGGTGATGACCGACGATTTCATGTCGGTGCTCGCAGGCCCGGAGATGACGCCCGACACATCGAATTCCACGTAGGTTCCGTCGGCCCGACCGTTGATCCTATGAGGCGGAACGCTACTGGCGAATTCGAACACTACGCGGTTGCGGCTGCCGTTGTCGCCAGTGCGGATCTCTGCAATCGAATACGACGGCGCGGTCGCGGGGCTGGGAGTTGGCGTCGGCGCGGCCCCGAACGTCGGGCCAGACACGTCCACGACTAGCCGGTTTGGACCAGTGAGCCACGAGTCCTCGGACGTGGCCCCGGTGGGTACCGACACCAGCCACTTCGATCCACCCTCCGTAGCCTGAGGGACGCCCAGCCGGTTGGTGTCCTGGATGTTCTGGGCCATTGGTCCGCCGATCGACCCACTCAACGAGACGGTCATTTCGGTACCGCTGATGCTCACGTTCGCATCCGGAGTGCTTCCTGAGCCAAATTCGAACACTAGACGGCTGTAGGTTCCGTGTTCCCCGGTTCGAACCTCGGTCAGGCTGTGATCCTGAGCGGGAGATGCCGGCTGGGGAGTGGATGAAGCTGGTGCGGTCGTCGTAGGCGGTGGGTTTTCGTCGTCGAGGCGGACGACAGCGGTGCTTGACTCGAGCGCAACGGCGTTCGAGTCGGTTTCAACCGTCACCTCCTCCCCGGGCGTCAGCTCGCAGTCGCTGAACTTCAGCAGCAGACGATGGGTGGTTCCCGGCTTCGGCGGCGTGTCGAAGTTGAATGTGCCGGAGCAATGAGGCGGCTCGCCGGATCCGGCTCGGATGTTCCAGGTGGCTCCGGCGGGCAATGTCTCCCCTTCAGGCCAACAACTGGGGATATCAACTTCGACCTGCACCCTGACCAGGTCGCCCCAGGCGACATCATTGACGTCGGAGGGAAGTGAGGTCACGCATGACGCGTCGAGCTGATCGATCGCGGGGTCCGAGGCCTCCACCGTTTCGGCGTCCCAAAGCGGCGGATCCCAGAGAAGACCAACGAGCCCACCTGCCAGCAGCGCTACGGCGATGGCGCTGGTGATCGCCGTCGCTACGGGCCCCTTTGTGCCATGAACCACCTCGGTACCCGCGAGGGTGTCATGGAAGGTGCGTCTGCGCCTGTCCCAGAGCGGGGCTAGATACCCGAGATCCAACGGGATGCCAGAAATCGGCCGGGCCAGGTTTCGACCCAGCGCCCTCCCGAATCCGAGCGGCTGGGCGGTTCCTGCCTTGACCGCCCGAATACCCATGGCGCGACGACCCACCGTTTGCCCGGAGCCGGAGGCGTCACCGACGAGCTGATAGACAATCGTGCCGAGAACTGCCGAAAGAGCGCCCCCAACGAGTGCAATCCAGAAGGGCTCATCTGCGCCGGTGGCGTACGCCACTGCCATCCCTGCCAGGAACGCCAAGCCGAAGAACAGGACAACGGCCACGGCGTAGTCGATGAACTGCGCTTGGACTCGAACCCACCAAGTCGCCGGCTCTTGGGGGCCATCCGGGCTTCCTGACGAGCGTTTACTGGCCGTCGTGGGGGTGAGCTCTGTCGACAACAGCGGGGAAGCGTCGTGCGCGTTCCTCGCTGTCATCGTTGGCGAGTCGCTGGTCAGCGGTTCCTGGGGTGCCCAAGGGGATGGCGAAGCCTCACCCTCGGGAGCTCGGCCGCTACCACGCAAAGTGAAACCGCCATTTCGTTTGTCGTTCATGCTCTGCTCCGGTCTGGGTGTCTGAACATCGTAGGGGCTTGCGGCCGCCGGGCTTCAGGCGGTGACCGTGGGGATCACGCGCCGGGCCAGCTCATCGGCCGCATCGAATGACGACGGGTCAACGCCCATCACGGCCATGCCGTTCCCATCGTGGATCAGGAAGTGATCCGAGCGGTAGTCGTCCTCAGATCCTCGGATTGCCAGCACCGCAGTGGGCGTGCCAACGACCTCGGCATCGTAGGGCTCGGTGATCAGACGACCCTGGTCACGAAAGTTGACCGCGAGTTCACGCGCTGACGCCAACGGATCGCTGGGCTTGCCCACGTTGACCTCAAGGATGATCTTCTGGGCGCCGGGGCCTACGAACTCCGATCGCAGTGCGCCGTGCGGCTGTGGCTCGGCGACGACCGAAGGGTTGAAACCGCTGGGGACATCGAAACTCACCGGACCGAGCGTCTGAGCGCCTGACGATGGCGAGCCGGTCGCGGTCCCGCCACCCGAGTTGCTCGAAGGCGCTGTCGACCCTTGGGCCCTCGGAGTGGGTGCTTGGCCGCCGGCGGACGTGGTTGGGGCCGAGCTACGGTCCGCCAGCGTCACCTGGGGGGAGGAGGTTGCCGATGCCCTCTCGGGTGGTGCTTCGGTTTGGTCGGGCGCTGCGACGACCTCGTTGGAGCCTCGCCCCAGCAAGATGACGATCAGGGTTCCGCCCAAGACCGACATGACGAGGCTCAACGAAATGAGGACCACCGCCCAGCGAACGCTTCGCTTTTTCCCCGAACCCTGAGGTGACGCCGTTCCACCGGCGGCCCACGGGGGCGGAACCGAGCCCCCGAAGGTCGGAGTGTCGGAGGCGCCCGCCCCGTGAGGTGGTTCCTGGGTGGTCATGGTCAACTCCCTCCCATGGATTCGAGCTGGCCCGGCTTGACGCCGGACCAGGAGTACATCGAGACGCCGATCGCACCGGTCGCGCGTGCGGTGGTTGCTGCAGCCGCGACGTCCCCGCCGCTGCTGTTCTGAAGGAGGCCGCCGGCGGAGTGGATCGGCTCGGTGGCTCCGACTCGTTCGCGAAGCAGCCGGAGGGTCTCTTCGGTGTAGGCGACCGGGTCGACCGAGGCGGGGAATTCCTCGGCATAGATGGTCCAGTAGGCCATGGGCACCATGAGGTCGGCCGCGTCCGCAACCTCGGCCCAGGGGAAGTAGGGCCAGGTTTCGGGCTCGTAGCGATCGAGCGCCTGCGGAGCGAATACCACTGCGCCGACGGGGATATCGCCAGCCAGGTCTGCGGCATTGCGCACCAACTCGACCGCCCGCTCATTGCGCAACTGGATGTCGGGCAGGTCCTTGCTTTCCAGGTCAATGCCGATGCCGTCAACCCCATAGTCAAGTGGTGCCAGAACCCGGCGCAGGTCCTTCGCTGGGTCCTCGTGTGTTGGGAGGTACCAGGCAACCACCTTCATCCCGTGGGCATGGGCGGCCTCGACGAACTCGGCGAACCGCGCAGGGTCCGAGACACTGTCCGATCGGCTCGTTCGTGCGCTCTGGATGTAGAGGGTGGACATCCCGGCACCGGCCAGTTCAGCAACCTGGTCCGGTGTCACCTTGGGAGATCCGCCAGTTGAACTGGGTGACCACTCATAGACGTCCACCCACATGCCAGCGCCCTCGAACGCGTCGAGCGGAACCGAGCTACGATCAGAACTGGGTTCACCAGGCGCCCGGTCGCTTGAGGCAGAGGAAACTGGCCCCGTTTCCGGAACGCTGCTCGGCGACGATTCCTCGGGCCCTGCTTGTGTGGCCGACGGGGGGCTCGGCCGGGACCGTGTCGGCCCCGCCGAAGTGGTCCTTCCCGGGTTTGAGGGTGAAAGACCCTCGTCTGAAGGCAATTTGGTGTTGCCGCATCCAAAGAGAAGAACGATCAGCGGAGCCGTCGTCAGCCACTTCGAGGGCCGATTCGATGATGACACATCGTTCATCCTCTCAGATCGCCGTTCACCCCGGGAAGTCCGTGCTCAGCCAGTGGGTCGCTCAAATGGAACGGCGCGGTGGTGCCCGCTACGGTGAATGCCGCGCGGCAGCGCCGGAATCCGCGCGGCAACGCCAGAGACTTTGTGGAACGATTGATCCCTTGGAGTGAAACATGCCTTGGTACGACGACGGGGACTCAGGGCAGCAGAACCCCCCTGGCGCCGGTTCAAACCCGCAGGGGCCTTCCCCAGCGCCATTCCCGCCGAGTGCCCAGCACGTGCAGCCCCCTGGTCAGCCTCCAGGCTTTGCGGGACAAGGGCCTGCGGCAGGTCAAGTGCCACCGCCGAGCGGGCCCGGAGGTCCGTTGCCACTTGGCGGTGGAGCTGGCGATCTGCCCACCAGCCAAGGTTCAGGACTCGATCGGACCAAGCTGGTGGCAATTGCCGGCGTTGGTGCCCTGATGGCCATGGTAACTGTCGCCGGCGGGTTGTTCCTCTTGCTGTCCAATCGCACCGAAGAGCTGCGCATGCGCGATTACGCGGAGAAGATGTGCGACGAGGTCATGACCCCACTCAACGACAAATTCAACGACGTCACTGATTCCAAAGAGTGGGAGGATCGTGTCGTTGACAGAGATGTCTCCAACGAACGCGAGGCCGAGGAACTCATCGGTGTGTACCGGGAGTTGGCCGATATTGGCAGGGAGTCATTGGATCGCCTCGAGAGCTTCAACGGGTCGCATCGGGTTCGGGGTTCCGATGGTGAGGAGGTTTTCGAAGAGCTGGAGAAGTACATCGAGGACGGACGCGATGACCTCGACTCGCTCATGGAGGATCTCGATCAACTGGATCCCGCGGATGAAGACCGGGTCCTGGACGATATCGACGAGCTGGGGAGTGACAGCACCTCCCTCGACGCGAATGAAGGGGAGCCGATAGCCGACCTGCAGTCCGAGCTGTACGAAGCCGATGAGGATTGTTCGCTGTCCTAGCCATGAATGGCGGAGTCCTCAGCTAGACGAATCCAAAACGAGTAGCAAAGCTGGATGGTGACGTGGCCTGGTATCACGATGCACAAGGAGAAGGTGACGCACCACGTCCAGCGTGGATGACCGACGGGGAGGTTTCCCCCGAGCCCCTTGAGAAGGCTGGCGCCGACGAGGTGGAGGAGCCGCCTCAAGCGGGCTCCACGGCACCCGCGGCTCCTTCGCCAACTTCGCCAACTGCCCCACCGCCAGCATCGGCGCCCAATCCCACTCAGCGCCCGTCCCCCACGCGCCTTCAGGGCCCCCCTCCAGCGGGTGCGAGACCCCCAGATCCTGTGAAGGCTCCAATACCACCGGTGCCCCCTCAGGAGGTTGAGGCCACTACGCCACCTCGGCCCCCCGCTGCGCCTGTTCCTCAGGTGTCTCGGCCGCCTGCTTCCCGCCCCAGCGGCCCTTCTCCAGCTGATCCCCCCCGTTCAGACGGCCAGGTGCCGATCGCTCGGTTCGGCCAGCCAGTGTCAATAGGCCATGGGCCTCCTGCGGCTGTGCAATCGCCCCTCGACCCGGGAGCGGGGACAGTCGTTCCCGACGCGCAGGCGACGCTCCAAGTGCCGCCCGCAAACCCGTCGCCGGCCACCGCTTCGCAAGCCCCGGCGCCACTCCCTCCGGAAAGCTTGGAACAGTTTCCTTCCGAACCCAGGGTCGCCCAACCGTCGGCACCCCAACCTCCAACGGCGCTGCCCGAGGTGATCGCCACCCCGGCAGATGTCGAGCCCAAACTGGCGGTTTCCGCGCCCCCTGGCCCACTGCGCTTTCAGGCTACGGCGTGGGAGTATGTGGCAGTTGCCGTGCCGGCGTTCCTCCTGTTGTTCGTGCCGATTTTCGGATGGGCAGGGAATTGGCTTCTAATCAACCGGTTCATTATCAACCACCTCTCCATCGGAGACCGCCAGTTGACCTACACCATGAGGTACGGGTTCGCGCTCAAGGTCATTCTGCGACACCTGCTCCTCTTGGTATTGACGCTGGGCCTCGGCACCTTCTGGCTCCACGTGCGAGAGATCACGGCCGTGTACGCGCATGCCCAGTTTGCCGATGGTCCAGAAGGTGGCCGGCAACCCGTGGCGCCTGTCCAGGTGGATGCCGCACATGGGTGAGGGTGGATGGTGGTCGCCTGGGGACCAAGCGGATGGTGGCGCCGGCGAAGTGCCCGACGCCGATCTCTCGAAACCCGGTGATGGGTGGTGGGACGGCGATGAGACGGATACCGCCCTAGGGGTGCCTGATCCCGACCTGACTCACGGTGGCGAATCGCAAGCTCCGCCGAACGTAGGGCCGGTTCAACAAGCGCCCACCCTGACTCCGCTCGCCGCAGAAGGCGTGCCGCTGGGTGGATCGCCCGGTTGGGACGGTTCGGAGCCACCGTTGGCTGGCTCCGAAGATGGAGCCGGCCAATCTCTTGGCCAGCAGATGATGATCGGGGCGAGGTTCGTCGGCGCCTTGTTGCTGGTCGCGGCGATGGCCGGCCTGTTCGGTTGGTCGCTGAAGACTTCGCTGGCCAAGGACCCATCGGCGGTTGCGCTTGCAGCGGAAGTGGCCGACGATCCAAGCCCTGCTGCTGCCAGCCCGCGAACCAGCGTGGCCCCGCAAAGCGATGTTGTAGATCTGCCCGATGTTCGCGGCTCGTCGAGAGACGAGGCATTGGCGATCTTGGTTGAGGCGGGCATGGATCCCGACAAGGTGACCCTCAAGGAGGTGCCGTGGGCACCGCCCGCGAAGGAGGTGGTGGAGCAGACACCGGCGCCAGGGACCGATGATCCAGAGATGGTCGAGCTGGCGATCTCCAAAAAGGCGCAAACCCCCAATCTGGTTGGCACAGAGGAAGACCCAGCCGTCGAGGCGTTGGAAGCGTTGGGCGTCACCGCTGAGATTGCTCGCGAGTTCCGGGCGGGCACGGCGGCCGGGGTGGTATTGGGCCAAGAGCCTGCTGCCAACGCGGACCTCACCGAGACGGCGACGCTGACCATCTCGGAAGATGGCGTTCCGGTGTCGCTTGCTGAGCTGGACACGACCGATTCTGGGTATGGCTGCGGCAGCGGCTCGTTGTCGGTCAACTCCGTCGACGTCGAGGCCACATTAGTGTGCACGGTTTACCCGGGCGACGAGCCGGAAACCTCCGAGTACGTGTTGGCGGCTCAGGCCGGCGAGTTCCGTGCCACTCTTCAGGTGGCAAGTGACTCGCAGATCGGTGAGCAAGCTCGCGTTGTGGTCAAGACCGAAGGCGGAGAGATTGCGAATCAGACGGTTGGCGTCGGGGCGTCGGTGCCCATCTCGGGCAGGGTCGACGGCGCCCAACGGCTGACCATCACGGTTTCTCCGGTGTCGGGCGACTCGGCCTCATCATCCGATGGTGTCACCGTCGGGCTCATCGATGCCGAAGTGCTGACGTCTCCTGATGTCGCCGAGCAACTGACTGGCGATTGAGTTGAGCGACCTTCCACCGCAGTTGCCCGAAGAAGAACCCTCGGGTGACAACGCCGAGGGGGCTCCTCGGCCGCGCATCGCGAGCGCTACCCGGGCCCTGGTGATGCTCGCCGCAGTGTTGCTCGTTGCGGCGGGAGTGACACCGCTGGTGATCAGATCCTTCGATCGTGCGCCGACGATCTCGACGGGAGACGTGCCCGACGGTTATGCCCTGGAGGTCTCAGGAAACGGAGATACCGTCGACCTGGCATCTGTGGGAATGGCCCGGCTGGGTGGCACGGTCGACCAGGACGTGGCACGTGTGATTGTCGAGATCCAGGGTCAGGAAGCCGATGCGCTCATCGATCGTTCGGTCGATCCCGCCGTGTGGTGGGTGAACACCGCAGCGCCTGCTACCGGCACCTACGAATTCGATGTCACAGCGGTGGGAGGCAACGGGCGCCTCAGCCGGTCGCAGATGTCACTCGACTTCGTCTTTCCTGGCCCCGAGGAGGTGGTCACCTCTCAAGAGGCAGTCGTACTCGGCAGCAAGGGGGCACCAACGCTGAAGAGCTACGACGCCAAGACGGGCGAGGTCGCCCTTGCGGGTGTGAAGCGTGGCCAGGTTCGCGAAGGGGTATACCTCGTCTCGGATGTTGCCGATGCAGCGCCTGCCGGTCTGCTTCGGAGGGTCGAAACCGAAGGGTCGGCCTCCGGCGACGTGACGGTGATGACCAGTCAGGCTCGCCTCGACGAGGTGATCTTTCAGGCGAAGATCGAGGATTCAAAGGGTGGTGCCGGGCAGTCCGTGCGACTGCCGGGTTCGGTGAGTCAATCCTTCGATGCGGCTGTCGGCGTTCCCAAGGGTACGAAACCGGAAGGCGGGATCAAGGCGCTGCGGGAGAGTTCTAAGCAGGCCGCTGCAGGAAAGCTGAAGGGCCTGAAGGCCCCGCAGAAGCTGAACCTTGCGAAGGGTTTGGTGGTTCGCTTCGGGGTCGCCGCTGGCGTTTCCGCCGAGCTTGACCTGGAACTGAGATACCGGAAGGTCTGGTTCTTTGAGGTGCCGACGGGGCTTGATCATTTGGACATCACGGTGAGTGCCAATGGCACGTTGGTCGCCGAGTTGGGAGGCGATGGCCCGACCGATCCATCCAAGCCCGACAAATCGGCGCTCGCCCAACTTCTGGCGGCCGAGGCGCGGAGGTTTGAAAAGGAGGCCAATCTATTCGAAGTCGACATGCCACCGGTCTCCTTCGCTATTGGGCCCATCCCGGTGGTCATCAACGGTTCGCTGGAGGCGGAAGCCTTTGCCAACGCTCAGCTGGTGCCCAAGAGCGTCCTGGCGGCTTCCACGGGCTTCGAACTGGGTGCGACGGCGTCAGTCACGCGCTCGCGTGCCACCATCGACCCAATCCACGAGGCGAAGTTCTTCCCCGAGTATGCGTTGGGCATTGCCGGGTCCGCCTCAATCGGGGTGAAGCTGGAACCCGGGCTGGAGGCCTATGGCACCCTGGGCGTCGGGGTGCTGATGAGTACCGACATCACTGGCACGTTCAACGCTGTTGCACTCGACAGTGCTTCCGAGGCCGGCCCGGGCATCGATGCTTCTCTGGCGCTCAACCTTGGGGTCGGTGCCCAGGCCGAAGTTGAGATCCTGAGCTTCTTCGAAAAGGAGTGGGAGTCACCGCTCAAGAAGTATCCGATCTATTCGTGCTCCTTGACGTTCTACCCGGCATTTGCGCCAGGGTCGGTGGACTGTGACGCAATCGGAACGCCGACCTCGGGTGGGAGTACCGGAAGCGGGGGAGGTGGGGTCGACCCCGGTGAGGGGTCGGAGGCTGGAGGCGACGCCCTGACCTCGATCATCGTGCTCGACACATCGAGTTCGATGTCAGAGTCCGACAACGAAGGCAAGCTTCGAATCGAGGGGGCGAGGGAAGCCGTGGCGGACTACCTGCGAGAGGTCCCCAACAACGCGCGGGTCGGACTTCGTTCGTACCCGGAGGATTCAGATTGTGGGTCGGGAACGCTCTTGATTCCGCCGCAGAGAGTGGACCGGAGTGCAATCAACTCGACGGTCGCGCAGTTGGAACCAGACGGGAACACCCCAACTCACATCGCGCTTCAGGCGGGCCTCGACGACCTCCCCGATTCGGGCTTTCGCACGCTCATTCTCGTGTCCGACGGTGAAGCGAACTGCGGTGGAGAAGGCGGGGTTGCCTGTGACGTGGCACGAGATGTTGCGGCATCCGGCGTGGAGCTGACGGTCAACACCGTCGGATTCCAGATCTCCTCGGAGGGCCAACAAGAATTGGAGTGCATTTCCCAGGCGACCAAGGGCAGCTACAAGACCGTGGAGGATGGTGCGGCCCTGGCGGAGGAACTCAATGCGTTGACCGAACCGCGTCTGACGGTGGCTCTCGACGTGCCTGACGAGATCCAGCTGGACGCTTCGGGGGTGCCTGCCGAGCCGGTCGAGGTCAGCGCGGTGGTGAACAACGTTGGCGGACGCGATGCCAAGGGAGTCAGCCTGGCGCTCAGGTCAGAGGGCGGCCCAGGCATGGATATCCCAGATGCAGGTCAGCTTATTGGCAACATCCGGGCCGGCGAGCGTCGAACGGCCTCGTGGGAGGTCGACCCTGCTGCGGCGGCCGAGGCATTCACCGCCCAATGGACGGCGGCGGCGACCGCCGATGCGGTTGAACCTGTCGAGGCATCCGCCGAGACGCCAGTGGTCGTCCCCGGCTCGGGTCTTGGCGCCGAGTCCGCGCCAATCCTGGCCGATGCCTCGAGGGTGGCCATAGTGGGTGATGGCGGACTGGTCGGTGCCACGGCGAGCGGCGGTTGTGACGCGGATGAAGAGGTGGTTGGCGCCCTCGGGTCCGATTCCGTCTTCGGCGAGCGCGTCAACCTGAGCTGCCGTGGCGCAGCAACGGCGCAGATCGCGTCCGGCCCCGAGAGTCAGGCTCGCGAACTCCAGCGTCGCCACGACCAAGGTGCGGTAGGTGCCGTGCTCATGAACTTCGGATCGGCGGACGTTGGCATGCCGGAGCTGCTGAGGCGCTGTGTGGCGGGGAACTGCGATCCCCCGCCCGCGAAGTGCGACGGTGGAGGGACGTGCGATGACCCGCTCGATTTTGAGGCGCGGCTGCTTGGTCTGCAGCGATCCGGAATGGCCACCCTCGCATCCATCGATGCCGCAACTGGCTCGTCCGGCGTTCCGCTGCTTGTGATGGCCTACCCCAGGCTGTTTCCCCAGACGGGCCGCTCTCGCGACGCGTGCACTGAGGGAGGTTCGGATTCCCTGGATGTGTTCAACGCACGCACCGAACGGCTCAACGACACCCTGGCGGAGCTTGTCCGGAGGGCGGCCAGCGCCGGATTGCCGGTCCGGTTCGTGCAGGCTTCCGAGGGGGCTCTCGCCGGTCGGACCGGCGACGATGGGTCTGTGGGCCCCGGCCGAACGGCCTGCGAACGCCGAGCACTGGTGTCCGTCGACTCGGCCGACGGCGGGGTGGCAGTTGTCGCCCAGGAAGGCTTCGGCACGGAGATGACGCGAGCGCTACTTGCGGATGCCCCGGACCTGGGACCGGTCAAGCAGGCAGAACGCCAGACCGTGGATGTGGGCAGTGGCTCCGGGTCAACCCTCCCGGCAACGAACCCGCTCAAGGTCGAGGCCGACGGCTTCGCCGCTGAGAGCACCGTGGAGGTGCTGGTGGGCGAGCCAGCCGTCAAGGTGGGGGAGCTGCAGAGCGATGGGCGCGGGCAGGTCTCCGGCGACGTCGACGTCCCGGAATGGGCCGGTGATGGCGAGGAGGATGTCCGTGCCGTGGGCGTGAACTCCGATGGGGAACGGCGAGAGGTGGTGGATACCGCGAAGGTCTCGGACGGTCAGTCCTGGCCGATCCTACGGTGGATGCTGCCGATCGTCGCCGCCCTCTTCTTTGCATTGGCGGCCTGGCTGACCTGGCTGGCCCGCCCCAGCCGGCTCCGAGACGAGCCGACAGCGTTCCAGCCACTCACGTGACGGCTCCCCAAGCAATCACGGCCGACGGCCAAGCGGCGACGGCCAGGTGTACTTTCGCACCGCTGCATCCGACGTCGCCCACGCCCGAGGGGTCACCATCACGGTTCGAGGGTGGAGTTGGGCCAGCGGGCGTGCTCGCCGATGGGGTGAACAGCGACCTGGGCAAGGCGTTGGTCGAGCACTTCGAGTCTGGTGGCTAGGTCCGTGTCAGGTTCGCCCGGCCGAGTTGATGGCCACCGCGCATATCGTGATGGCCGGCTCAGAGCGGCGGAGGGCGACGAGCCTTTTCGTCAACCGGGGAGCTCCCGCATGTCGGGGAACTGGTGGGAGGTGGCTGGCGATCAGGGGATACCCGAGTCACGTCGAGTGGTGCTCCACCCTGACACCAAGGTCGCCGACCTCGAACCGGTCGGGTCTGCCCCGGCACAACACTTCTGGACATTTCGAACGCTCGGGCC
>JAWKIE010000001.1:0-13958 GCA_041394485.1 Microthrixaceae bacterium | reverse complement strand
CCGCCACTCCTGCCAATACCAGGACACCCCCGATCACCATCGTGACCCAGGGCAGTTGCCCGCGGATCTGGTCCGCCAGCGAACTTAGAAGGACACCCAGCACAACGAACACCAACACGAACCCGATCGTCACCGAAAGCGCCGACCAGACAGCCCGGAGCAAACGGCGCTCGATCGGGCTGTCCACATCGTCGCCTGCCACGAACGATCCGACATAGGCCGGCAGCAGCGAGAACCCACAGGGGTTGATCGCACCAACCATGCCGGCGGTAAGAGCGAGGATCAGGATGGAGCCACTCATGGAGTTGCCCGCTCCGTCGTGCTGCGAGCATCGAGCATGAGCAGAGCTCCCGTGGTCAGGCCAGCGAGCAGGGTGATCACGATCGATGTTCGATGTTGACGGGACAGTCCGCCTCCCACCTTCGGGAGCCATACCGACCCGATGCTCGAGATGAGGCCGATGGAAGCCACCGCAGCCGACACGACCGCTCCCGATGGCCATCCACGTTCGTCCAGCCGACGCACCAACACGGCCGCTCCGATCGCTGACGCTCCCACGAGGATGCCAACGGGCAGCATGGGGGTGGAGAGCCCTTCGGGTGTCAGCACCATGGGAGTCGGCGGTCCGTAGCAACCATCGCGAAAGAGGCAGGCCGCCTCATAGGCGCCGTAGGCCACCATGGCGACTGGTGCCAGGGCACTCACGCGGGCAACTGGATGCACATCGGTGCGGCGAGCGGACCAGGCAACCATCAGCGCTGCAGCGGCGACGGCCGGCCAGAACTCCACTCCGCTGCGGATGACGATCAAGTCCGAGATGCTCCCGATAGCGCGTGGATCATCGAGCGCCAGCGTGCTCACGCGCCCGACCACCAATCCGGCGAACCCAGGGATCAACAGGACGTCGGACACACTCACGGGCGAGTCGTAGGTGTCGGGCTGGTGCATTCGAATGGCGAGTGACGATGCGGCCCAAGCCACGATGACGCTCATGAGGAGGCCGTAGTCGATCACCTCAGGGCATTTTCGATCACGGCGGCTAGGCGTTGTTCCGAGATGCCACCGGCGATGGTGACCTGGAGGCGGCCGTCCGCTCCAAACACGTAGGTGGTCGGATACGCGGTGACAGCGAGTTCGGTGCGGATTTCGCTGGAGACGTCGAAGACGTTTGGGTAGGTCAACCCGAAGTCGTCGAGAAACTCTTGCGCGGCCTCCGGTGAGTCGTTGGACGCCACACCGAGGATGACCACCCGATCGGCGTAGGTCTCGGCCGCCCGTTGGAGCAGGGGCATCTCGGTGCGACAGGGCGCGCACCAGGAGGCCCAGACGTTCACGATCACAGGTCTGCCAAGTTGCCCGACCAGCATCCCCTCGAACTCCTCCTCATTGACCGCGAGGAGCCGGCCTTGAGTGGGTAACGAGACCGGTGGCCCAGAAGCCTCGAAGTTCACGTTCGAGGGTCTACGGAGTGCTGCGAACCCGACCGCCACGGTCAGTGCGATCACGAGTATCGGTGTGAACCATCGCCGAAACGGCGACCGGGCATGGCACGAGGCTGAAGGCTCATCCGACAGGTCAGACACCCACCGAAGCTACTACACTTCGTCGTAGCGTCTCCACGCGTCGGCAACCGCGAACGCCAAACGACCCGATGGCACCTCCGCCAAGGTGGTCGACCCGAGAACTACCACGACATGGTCCGACAGTGGGACCGACTCACAGGAGTATCCAGTGCCCGACCCCAAAGAGAACGACGACACGAACTTCAAGTACCAACCAGAGCCATCGACCGCCTCCGGTTACCCCGGACCGGACCTTGAAGCGCTCGCCCGCCTTTCGGCGAACAGGCCTGGCGTTGTGATTCGTCCAAGTTGGCATCGCGTCGCCGGGTGGCTCGGTGTCGGACTTGGCATAGTCATCGTGACGCTTAACGACGCCATGCGGCTCGGCGACGACCTGAGACTGTTGCCCTACGGCCACACGGAGGTGTATCTGCTGCTCGGTATCGCTGTCGCCGGCGCCTCGGGCTGGTTCCTCGGGATGTTCGACCGGCGAACGGGCTACCGCTGAACCTGCAAGCGGCGACCGTCGCTCGTGACCCCGCACCTCCGCTCAACCACCTCCGCTCAACCATCTCCACTTGCGAGGAACAATGACCGATCAGGGTGAAGGCAACAGCGACCGCCAGGGCCCCGATGACGTTCCCGGGTCGCTAACGCTGTCAGGCGCCGTCGCATTGGGCACCGGAGTGATGATCGGCGCCGGGATCTTCGCCATCACCGGCCAAACAGCGCAACTGACGGGCGACCTGTTCCCGCTGGCGTTTCTCGCCGCCGCCATGGTCGCCGCCGCAAGCGCCTACACCTACGTGAAGCTGTCAAACGCTTACCCGTCGTCGGGCGGGATTGCCATGTTCCTGCACGAGCAGTACGGACCGGGCACAACGACCGGTGTGTTCGCGATCTTCATGTATGTATCGATGGTGATCAACGAGAGTCTGGTTGCCCGAACCTTCGGCACCTACGTGCTGCAGATCGTCGATCTCGAACCAGCCGGGTTTTGGGTGCCCACGCTCGCCGTGGGCCTCCTTGCGGTGGCGTTCGCCGTCAACATCGCGGGCAACGCCGCCATGCAGAGCACCCAGCGTGCCATGGCGGCGATCAAAATCGTCGGGTTGGGCGCCTTCGCCATTGCAGGACTCTGGTTTGCCGAGGCCGCGAACTTCACGAACGGTTCAACCGCCCAGGTCGATCCCTCCATCGAAGGATTCCTCGCAGCGGTCGCGTTGGCCATCCTGTCCTATAAGGGGTTTACGACGATCACCAACAGCGGGGGTGAGATCAAGGACCCTCACCGGAATACGGGAAGAGCAATCGTGATCGCCCTGGCGATCTGCGCCATCGTCTACCTCGCCATTGCCGCGGCCGTCGCCGGGAATCTCACCGTGTCGGAGATTCTCAAGGCCGAGGACTTCTCGCTGGCTGAAGCTGCTCGTCCGGCGTTCGGCCAGGCAGGCGTCTGGTTCACGTCGGCCCTTGCCGTGGTGGCGACCGCCTCGGGGGTCATGGCCAGCGTGTTCGCAGCGTCACGGATGCTTGCGATGCTGACCCGTATGACTCAGGTGCCTCACAGTCACTTCGGGATGCCAGGATCGGTTCGCGCCCACACCACCGTGTACACCGTCGTTCTCGCCATGGCGCTCGCTGCCGTGCTCGACCTTCGCCGCATCGCAGCCTTGGGAGCCATCTACTACCTGCTGATGGACATCGCCATCCACTGGGGTCTCCTCCGTCGACTCCGAGAGAAGGTTGATTTCAACCGTGCGATCGTGATCGCCGCAATCGGACTCGACGTGGTGCTGTTGAGCGCGTTCGTTTGGGTCAAGGCATCCACCGACACCCTCGGCATCATCGTCGCCGGCGTCGGCATTGTCGTGATCGTCGCCGGCGAACGGTTGTTCATGCACTCCCACACGAGACCCGACGGCACAATGGACATGTGACGGAACCGCATCGCCTGGGCGCAACCTCGCGTGAGGTCGGCCTCAGGAGCTCGGTCAGGGCACAGTTCGCAACTGCTCCAGGCAGCGGCCGGGATGGGCCATGGGTAGGTGATGACCCGATCCCGGCACGACTGTGACGCGAACACCGGGCAACGTTCCGGCGAAACCTCGATCGCCTATGGCGTCGCCATCACCCCAGGTCAGCTCGATCGTCGTGCCGTTGGCGAACACTCGCCGGGTCACGTGCGCCCAGTCGGTTCCTCCCACAACATCGGACATCGCATCTCGGTACGCCGGCCACGTGTGGAGGGAGGCAGCCCGAGCAATCTGAACCGGAATCTCAGGAGCGGCCAACGCAGCCAACCATCCGGCCGGCTTTCGGTGACGGCAATTCAGTTTGCATGCCAATTCTGCTGCACGGGTATTGCCGGCGAGAAGCCGTGCCATCGTCCCCATGGACGCAACCTCCTCTTCGACCTGTGCAGCATTCCGGTATACCGGCGCACCCCAGCCCACGACGCGACGGATCTGGATGCCGCGCCGTTCGGCCCAACGAACCGCCAGCGCTGACCCCATCGAGTGCGCACCCACAACGATCGGTCGGCTGCCAACTCCCAACTCGTCCATGAGGCGATCGAGTGCGTCGAGGTGTTGCTCCGCACCGAAGGTACTTCGCGTTTCGTCGAGCGAGCGCCCGAACCCGAGAAGATCGGGAACAACGAGTTTGCCCTCGTTGGCCAGCGTGTCGAACTCGGCCCCAAAGACATCGCCAGTGGCAACGAGCCCGTGCAACAGCACGAACACGGTGTCGCCGTCTCCAGCGGTTCGGAAGTACAGGCCGTCGACAGAGCGGCCGCCCGGATGAGGCGCCCTCCACCGTCGCACAACATCGGAGCGGCGATGCCGCAAGATCCACCACAACGGCCCCAGGGACATCAAGGCGACCACTGCGCTTCGATTCATGGCCCTACCGCGCCGCTTCGAGCTGCCACCCCAACCGTGTCATCGCAGGATGTGGAAGCGGCAGCGCAAAAAATGCTCGATCATGATCCACACAGGCGCACGTTACGACATATTGTAGTAACGATGAGTTATCAGCACGACCCCGCTCCGGCACGGTCACCAACATCATCAAGGACTCGTCCATGCCTGTGACCCGAGGGAACGGTCGCTCTGCTAGGTCATCGCCGTGCTCGAGGCGAGGATTGCCAAAGTGGTTGAGCGCCACGCTCCTAGGCGTACCGTTCGTTGCAGCTCTCATTGCGCTGGGTTCATGCGGGTCGGACGGCGAGCCGGTCGCCAAACCGTCATCCGCCGCCGCGAAGTCCGGTGAAGTGGTCTACGCAAACTCCTGCGCAGCGTGCCACGGTCTCGATATGGAGGGCACCGATAAGGGCCCATCGCACCTCGAGGTGGTGTATGAACCCGGGCATCACGGAGACGACGCCTTCCGATCGGCGATCGCCAACGGTGCACCACAGCACCACTGGAACTTCGGCGACATGCCGCCCGTCGAGGGGCTCACGGCCGAGCAGGTCGACGAGGTCATTGCCTACGTCAGAGACCAGCAGGAGCGGCGTGGCTTTCGGGACTGATCCGGCCGCGACCGATCGAACGCCGGGATCGTGTCAACGTCTACGACTGGACAACCCCCAAGGACGCGTATGAAATCACGTCGATGGACAGCAGCCATTCTCGGCCTCCTGCTTGGGTGGGCCCTGCTCTTCGCAGCACCGGTTGGTGCACACACCGGGTTTGAGTCGTCCAACCCGGCCAACGGCGCGTCGGTGGACGAACCCGTCGGGGAGGTCACCATCACGTTCTCCGGTCCCGCTGAACCCGCCGGAGGTGGCTTCCAGGTGTTGGACGGGTCCGGCGACATCCGTACACCCTCCGCATCGGCGAGCGAAGCCGACGGGGCAGTATGGAAGTTGCAGTTCGAACCTCCGTTGAGCGGCGGAGATGTCGGGGTCAAGTGGAGCGTCAAAGCGCCCGATGCCCACCCGATCGATGGCAGTTTCGCGTTCAGCGCTCCGGGGTTGGAGCCCGAGACCCCGACGAGCGAACCGGTACCAGAAACAACAGCGACCCCGGCAGAAGGAACCGCCGAACCACCCGCACCGGCGACCAACGAGGACGAGGTGGCGCAGTCCGCTCAGTTGGAGGACTTCCTCGAGTCAGACGGTCGATCCACCACAGCGGCTCAACGGCTGGCCGACCTCGGCCGGATAGTCGGCGTGCTCGGCGTACTCATCGGGCTGGGCGCGATGGCCTTCGCCGCATGGGTCCTTCGGGGAGAACGGACCGACATTGCACTCGTGTTGAGCTGGGTCCGTCGGGGTGGCATTGCCATTCTGGTGGGGGCGGTCATTGAGATCGCAGCCCAAGCCAACCTCGAGGCAACAGGCGTGTGGGGCGACACGCTGACCGGTTCCAGTCTCGGCGCAGCGCTGACAAGCTCCTTCGGAATCGCCGCCCTCCTCAGGATCGCAGGCGGCGGAGCCCTGCTCATCGGAACCCGCATGATCACAACCCCGGTGCGGGGCGCCGAGAAGGATTCAGCCGCAGTCGCCAACCCCCAACGACAGCTGGTGTCCGCCGGAACCAACCAGGGCGCACCACCCGAGGCACATTCAGCTCCAGTAGCGGCTTCGAGCGACCGCGTATGGCAACCAATCCCAGGATCGAGTGTGGCGCTGACCGGCGTGGCGCTCGTTCTGTTGGCTCACGTCTTTGCAGGCCACACCGTGACCGAGGGTTTCCGGCTGCTCACCGGGCTGCTCGATATCGTCCACGTGGCCGCCGGGGCGGTCTGGGCCGGGGGGCTCGTGATGCTGATCGTCGTGAGTTGGAATCGCTACCAGGACGATCGAGACCTGAGAACCGAAGAGCTCGCCATCCGGTTCTCGGTCGTCGCAGCGGTCGCGCTGGCCGCGGTCACCATTGCCGGGGTGATCATGGCCGTCATCATCCTCGATTCCGTATCTGAGTTGTGGTCCACGCCTTGGGGACGGCTGCTGGTCGCCAAGGTGGTGGTCGCCGCTGCCGCTATCTCGGCGGGTGCGTACAACCACCGTTTCCTCGTTCCCGAAATGACCGCCCGACCGGGGGACGAGGGACTCATCGCCCGCTTCAGGTCCATCGTGGCCATGGAGTCGGCCTTGCTCCTGGTCGTCGGGATCATCACCGCATTCCTGATCGGAGCATCGTCGTCCTAGCCCCCGCGTGCATCCTGTCAGCGCTGCACCACCACCCCCGAAACACCCGCGACCGGAACGTCCGTCAGGGGCGGACTACGTCGATCCCTGTCGCTCCGCGGTCGCCGTGAGTTCCACATCGGTCCGTGGATCCAAGCCTCAATGCTTGGCGCACCTCACCATCATTCGAGCCAGCCTCGGCACGACCGATGCCAACCCTTGGATCACCCGCCTCTCGCTCGCGGGTCTGACTATCGCAGCCGTCCTGGCGGCGGTCGGGGGGATGCCCTTCGACCTGCCGATGCCAACTCACGGGATCGGACTCGTGACGCCAACTTGTGGTCTGACGCGCGGATCAACCGCTTTCGTCAGAGGCGACGCATCGCTGGCCTGGCGCTACAACCCCGCCAGCCTCGCCGTGATCACCTTCGGTGCACTTGGCATTGCCCGGGCGGCGATCGGGTTCACCACCAAGCGCTGGCTCAACCTGACTGTTCGCCTCCCCACGGCAGCATGGATCGTACTCGGTGTCTTGTTCATCGCCTTGTGGGTCCATCAACAGAGCAATGCAGACTTCGTGATGAACGCTCGTGGGTAGGCCGTGCTCCCGACTGATAGTCACACGGCTTCAGGACGGGTCCCGACAGTTGGTGCCTAACGGACCCACGGTCCACCATCACCCATCACACCGAGACATTCGCCTGGACTACCTCCGTCCCTCAAGGAACCTGGCGTTCGTGAGCTACTACACACTTCAGTAGGGCACGCCAGCGGGCGGGAGTGGTCCGCGCCGGTTGTCCAGATCGCGCAGAGGCACGAGCACTAGCGGGAATCGGACATCCATCAGATTCCTTGCCCATGGAAAAACCCCTCAAAATTGCCATCAAATGCAATTCAGGGGCGAAAACCAACACTCACCAATTCGCCTACATCCCAGTCCCCCGTAGGGGACTTGGCTTGCAGGGCAGGAGAGATTTGAACTCTCAACCTTCGGTTTTGGAGACCGGTGCTCTGCCAATTGAGCTACTGCCCTTCGCAACACCCGAGAGTGCTGTGGAACGGACAGCCTACCGGCTCAGCCGCCGCACCGGAAGCTGAATGGTTACCCGCTCCGCACCGGCGGCGGGATCCGAAGGTTCGACCGGGTCAGGACGTGGCGAGGTCGGTCCTCGATCGTCGTGATCGCGTTGCGATCACGACCCCTCCGGCGACCCCGGCGACGGTGACGGTCACAATCCCGGCCACGTAGGCCGCCCGCCTGCGGTTGATCAACGATCGGATGGCGTGGTGCTCCCCCACCTCCCCGATCGATGCCAGCAGCTCGGGCAGCACACCCGGCGTAGGCTCGATGACATCGGTGCGCAGCGAGAGGCGCCAACTGGGTTGAGGGCTGGGCTGGAGGCGGAACACGCAGCTCGCACGCCGCTGCGCCGCCTCCTCGCCTTCTGGCGGGACCGCATGACTACGCGATCAACAGAATGAGCTGTTGAGTGAGCTGCCACAACATGCCGAGTGCAACGCGGCCCTGCCCTTGTCAGTTGAGACTCGAGCGACGAGAGAGCGTCGGAGAACGGACTCCGCGCCGATGCGGTCGACGGATGCCGCCTACATGGGCTGTGACCAATCCCCGAGAGAGAACGCGGTTCAGGACGACCCATTCGACATCCGCCTCGGTCCGATCGCGCAGGCCCACACGACCAATCTAGAGCGGCAGCGACTGAGCTCGACCGTGCTTGGTCGTCGGACGGAGACACCACCCAGCCGCGATCCCGGCGAGCGGACATGAGGTACACGGCCGAATCCTCACGAATCGATCCCACGCAGATCCGGCAGCGCGGAACGTTAAGCATTGGTCCCGGAGGCTTGGCGGGGACGGACGTGGCGTCAATCGTCGCGCAGGATGTGGCAGATCTGACTGGCGGTGCAGTCGGCGGGGTCGAGTTGCTTGCTTCGCTCGACGAGTGCTGAGAGCTCCACCTTGAGTGCGGTGAGTTCGTCGATGCGGTCTTGGATCTTGCCGAGCTTGGTGGTGAGGAGTTCGGAGACGTGGCTACATGGCGCGTTGCCCTCGGCGCGGACGTTGAGCACGCCGCCGATCTCGGCGAGGGTCAGGCCAGCCGCTTGTGATCGTCGGATGAACGCGATCCGCTCGACGATTACGTCGTCGTAGCTTCGATAACGTTCGGCAGACGTTTCGGCTCCGGCAGCAACCTGCTGTGAGGAACCGATGGCCCAGCCGGAAGGTCAAGCACGCCGTGGCCAGTTCGCCGATCTTCATGTTTCGTACGATAGCTCTTGACCTTGCAGCGTGGTGCAAGGTTTACGGTGGAGTCGTGAAAGTGACCCTGCTCTACTTCGATGAATGCCCGAACTGGCTCGAGACCGACCAACATCTCCGTACGCTCGCTGCCGAACATCCCGAGATGGTCGCCGAACGCCGCCTTGTCGAAACCGTCGAGGACGCGGAGCAAACACGCTTCCGTGGTTCGCCGAGCGTCATCGTCAACGGTGTCGATCCGTTCGCCGATGCCGATGCCGATGCCCTGGTTGGACTGTCATGTCGGATGTACCAAACGCCCGATGGTCCCGGCTGGTCGCCAACGCTGGCGCAGCTCCGGGAGGTGATCTTCGGTGGCTGATCGTTTCCACCCGGGATACCGACACTGGCGCAGCAGCAGTTGCGGTGGGGCTGTGCTGCGGGCCTGCACTGCACTCTGCCTGGTGTGCGCGATAGCGGTGGCCGCTTCGACTTGAAGCTGATGGTTCTCGTGATCGGCGCTGCCGTTGTGCTGGTGGCGCTCGGGTCCGCATCCGCCACCGCACTCCGCCCGTCGCAACTGTCCTCATCGATAGACGCTCGACGGTCAGAGAGGTCATCCAGCCATGTCGAATGACATCGACCTCGACGCGCTCGACCAACTAGTGGCCGACGGTGCTGTGCTGATCGAGGTACTGCCCGAGGGCGAGTACAACGAAGAGCACCTGCCGGGAGCGATCAACGTCCTCTCAAGAAACTCACCTGGAGTCGGTCGCAACCTCGACCGGGCGAAGCCGGTCGTCGTCTACCGCTGGGACTCACTTTGAGACATGAGCACCGAGCGTGCCAGCTCGAACGATTCGGTTTCACCACTGTCTCTGACTTCGTCCACGGCAAGGCCTACTGGCTGGCATCCGGCCGCCCCACCACACGCACACAACCGATTGATCGAGTCATCGATCACGTCGACTCAACCACGGCGACCGTTCACCCCGACGCAACCGTCGCAGACGCGCCGAAGGCCTCAACCAGCGGGATCATGTCGTCGTGGTCAGCGAATTGGACGGTCGCCGGCACCGTTCGCTCCGAACGGCTCCGCAACGCGCTGCGCTCCGACTCGGTCGTGGGCGACATCATGAGCGTCGGAACGACAACGATCCGCCCAGACGAAGACGCCGAAGGTCCGCAACAGGATGACGCTGCGCAGGCGTGTCGTCGCTGCTCGTGACGAAACCGACCGGCGAACTGCTCGGGTCGTTCAGCGTGGAGTGACATGGTATTCATCACATGTCGACCGTGTCTGACGAGCGCATCCAGCCTGCCCTCCATGGCTGTTGTTCAACGATGCCGAAGGACTCCGGTCCTCGCTCGGAGCCGATCCCGGCTTGGTCGACGCTGCTTGGAACGGCACACGCTGCCTGAATGGGCGACCCAACCCCCACACGGCATTGAACGAGAGTGGTACCGCATCCTCATCGACTCCGGAGCGTCACTGACGGGCGCTCGGACTGCCGGATGTTGAACCTCGCCGAACTCTGCACGCAGTTGCTCGACGCCGGTGCCGATCCAACATCGTTCGAGAGCAGCGTCTCGCCGATCACTTCGCTTGAGTCGGCGGCAATGCATGGATCAACGGCGGCCGCCGACATTCTCGTCGAACATGGCCTCCACCGTCCGGCCCTGTGGCTCGCGGCTGCAATCGGACAACTCGATCTCGTCACCGAATGGGGTATCCGATGACGGGACACTCCTCAAGCCCGTCGGGGAGTACCGGCCGATCTGGGCACACGTCGGTCGACCCGAAGCACCCGCGCCGACCGACGCCCCCTCGCAGATCCTCGGCGAAGCACTGACGTTCGCGGCGGCGAATGACCGAGTCGCGGTGGTCGACTATCTGCTGGCCTGCGGGGTGCCGATCGACGCGGCGCCGTATCGAGGCATCACGGCGCTTCACTTCGCCATCCAGTTCGGCAAGCCGGCAATGGTCAAGCACCTCCTCGATCGAGGCGCTTCAACAACTGCGATCGATGAGGAATGGAACGCACCCCAGCGAAGTGGGCGAGGATCTTCGCGATTTGGCCCAGCTGGAGCGGCGCAGGATCACCGCTCTGTTCGCCTGACACTGCAGCGCATCTACGCTCCGACTCGTGGGTTCGAATCCGACAGTTCGACTTGCAACAACTCTGGGAGCGAACCGACGAGGCCTGAACCGAACGTGGCCTTACGTGGTCGAGGATCTCGCAGGAAGTTGGAGTCGCGGCACGACGATCCGCCGGTTCGCAACCGCAGCTGACGCAGAAGCTGACGGAGTCCACCCCCTCACCGGATGGCTCGGCGCTGCACCTGAGGAGTTCGTCGCCGAGTCCAAGGTCGCCGGCGTCCTGCTCCCACTCCGCAGGCGAAGGCATGATCCGGGTTGATGTTATGATTGGTGGGGCTGCCCACCTGGCCTCAGCGCACGCACGGGTACTCGCACGACAATCCAACGACTCGTCGGCCGCTCAGGGCTTCGGAGACAACGATCGCATCGTCGACCCGTTGGAGCGCACTGTGACGTCCGCTTCCAATGTTCACGCCGACACACGCCCAAGCAGCGCATCGCCGGCACCGCGACGCCGTCCGTCGAACGAGATCCGCACATATCAGGGGAGCGCAGAATCTCCAGGTCGGGGAGACAGCAACCACTCGACTTCCTGGCCCCGGTGACCTGGGCTTCGAGGAGCGAGTCGAATTGCCAGGCGTTGAGGAGTTCGTCGCGTAGTCGGCTGTTGAACGACTCTGCTCCCGCTCACTGAAATTCCCCAGTGTTGCTCGCCGGTTTTCCTCACCCTGGCGGGTGGGTGAAGGCTAGTCGGGTGGTTGTTTGGTGAGGGTTTGGGTGCGGGCTTTGTGGGTGCGGAGCCGGTAGCTGTCGCCGTTGATGGTGATGGGGACGCAGCGGTGGAGTAGCCGGTCGAGGAGGGCTGCTGCGATGGTGGTGTCGGCGAAGATGTGGCCCCAGTCGGTGACGCCTCGGTTGGTGGTGAGGATGATGGAGCCATTGAGGTATCGCTGGGAGATGACTTGGAAGAGGGCGTTGGCGTCTTCGGCTGGCATGGGGAGGTAGCCGAGTTCGTCGATGATGAGGACGGTGGGTCCTTTGAAGAAGCGCATGGTGTTGGCCCAGCGGCCTTCGATGGCTGCTTTGCGGCAGCGGGCGGCGAGGTCGGCTGCGGTGGTGTAGTAGGTGCGGTAACCGGCTTCGGCGGCTTTGTGGCCGAGCCCGATAGCGAGGTGGGTTTTCCCGACGCCGGGCGGTCCGATCAACATGATGTTGGTGGCGTCTTCGGTGTAGCGGCAGGTGGCGAGGTCCCGGATGAGTGCCTCGTCGATGGAGGGTTGTGCGGTGAAGTCGAAGTCTTCGATGCGCCATGGGGCCGGAAAGTTCGCGAACCGCATCCTGCCTTTGAGGCGTCGTTCCTCGGTCGCTTGAACTTCGGTCCCGAGGAGTTCTTCGAGGAACTCGGTGTGGGACTGACCGGTTTTGGTGGCGTGGTCGAGCGCTGCGGGGAGCGCCTCCGCGGTCGCTGCCAGGTTGAGGTAGGCGAGGTGGGATCTGAGTTGTTGGTAGGGGCTGGTGGTGGTCATTGGTTGTTCTCCCAGTAGTTGAGTCGGGCGATTGCGTGTCCGAGGGTGTCGAGGAATCGGTCGGGCTCCTCACCGGCGAACAGGGTGAAGTCGGCCCAGACTTCGGGGTTGGCTTGGTGGAGCCAGTCGATGATCACCCGGTTGAGGAGACGGATGTCTTCGATGTCGTCGGTGGGGATCGTGACCATGGGGGTGCCGGTGAGGTCGAATCGCATCAGCCGGCCTCCCCGCCCTCGATGACCCGCTGATAGACGGCGAGGTCGATCACCGGGCTGGCCGCTGCCTGGTCGCCGACGATCTCTGCTGCGATCGCCAGGGCGGCGTCAGAGGGTGGACGGTTCGGTTTCGTTGGGCAGGGCCGGTCGCTGTTGAACGCCCCCAACACGACTTTCTCCAGTGCTGCGGTGTGCTCGGGGAGGCGGACGGTGCGGTGTGCGCCCCGTGGTGCGACCCGATGCGACACGACCAGGCCGCCTGCTGGGGACACGATGTCGAGGCTGTCCGATCCGAAACGCCACCGAACCTCAACTTCTGAGCCGACAAGGCCCGGTGGGGTCGAGTAGTGGTTGCCCCACACCGACACCAGTGCGTTGTCGGCGACTTTGCGGGACACGCTCACCTCGGCCGGAAAGCCGACCGGTGGCAAACCAGCCAGCTGTTCGGTGGCGGCGAGCTCGGCGACAGTGCTGGTGGTGCCGTGCCGTTTCCGGGTGTCTCCAACGTTCACAGCGAAGTCATCGAGGGACACCTGGGCGGCCTCCAGCGAATCGATGCGGGCGGTCCGCCACCAGCGTTGGGTGATGAACTTGATCGTTGCCTCAACGACGCCTTTGCGGTTCCCATGTCGTGGTGGGCACGGGTCAACACCGGCGCCGTAGTGCTTCGCGACGGGGACGAACGATCGTTGGACCCGGGCCGAGCCGGGGACGATCACCGTGGCCATCCGGTCGACACGCCACCGTTTCGGGGTGCCACCCAGGCGGCTCAGGATCTCGTGGATCCCGACGATCAGATGGGCCTGATCGTCAGAGTCGGAGCACCAGGCCCGGAACTTCCCCGAATGAGACAAGGCGCCGACGAGGACGTAGAGCTTGGTGCCCCACGGGGTGTCGCCCAACTCGAGCCAGTCCCACTGGATCTCCTCACCCGGCGGATGGTCAATATCGACATGTGCGCGGCCTTTGACCGAGGCGCACGCCTCGCAATGCGGGCGTAGGTCGCGGGCCCGTATCGCTCGGGTGAACGTCGGGTAGGACCGTTCGAACCCCAGACCCTTGACTTCGACGAACAGCACGGTCGCCCACACATGCGGGTCATCGCTGAACCGCTGACGGACGTAAGGTTCGAACTGGTCGAACGGATCGACGGTTGTCTT